>CBDULZ010000005.1:0-93800 GCA_965368185.1 uncultured Kriegella sp. | reverse complement strand
ATGAACAACCAAACAAATATTTTTTCGGAATTGAAGGAACCTGAACAATCTAGTAGTCCTAGAATTTAACTATCAAAGCACACATTGCACACTTTAAGAAGTGAAGTTAAATAGACTTAACCTGTCTTTTAGAAATCGTCAACGCCAAAATGAAAAGCAAAAAGATATGTATAAAAAACTACAAGTCCTTACCTTTCTGTACCACGAAGTAGTTGATTCACCTACGGATTCAGGCTTTCAAAGAAAATCTGCCATACCCTACAAACATGGTGTTCAGGAATTTAAGGACAATATTGATATCATTGTTAAAAATAGTGAATTGATTACCACTATAAAGCAGTTAGAAACCAACACAAATAACAAAGCAACGTTGGTAGCGTTCGACGATGGTGGAAAATCTAATATTACCAGTGCTAGCTATCTAGAAAAGTATAACGTAAAAGGGCATTTTTTCATAACGACCAATCTTATCGGAGACCCCTATTTTATGAACGAAACTCAACTTGTTGAATTACACCGGCAGGGGCATATTATTGGATCACATTCGCATACCCACCCCAATGTGTTCAAAAGTCTTTCGTATGATGAAATGGTTGAGGAATGGTCTAAAAGCAAGAACATTCTTGAAAACCTATTGAAATGCCCCATAGATTCTTGTTCGATTCCAGGAGGGGATGCCAATATGGATGCCTATAAATCAGCCATTGCATGTGGTTATAAATACATATTCGATTCTGAGCCAACTGTGAAAATAAGAAATATGGACGGTGCTTATATATTAGGGCGTTTCTGCCCGAAGACGGGTACTAAATACTCGGAAATAGAAAAACTGAGCAATTTTAGAGGTATCGCTAAACAAAAAATTATACGAGAGCTAAAAAAGACAGCAAAAATTATCTTATACCCAATCTACACCAAAATACATAATAGTAGAAAACACGGGGACTTATAAACCCTTTTCCCTTTTTTCATTCAAGAAAACTATTCTTGTTACAATTACAGCAGAGAGTCCTAACTTAGACCAGAGACAATTTAATTTTTATATTTTAGAAAACCTCTGGCCATCCATTGCACCATATAGTAAATAGAAGATAGAAAACCCAGCTCTTCTACCTTGGTGTAGAATTCCCATTGATATTTTATGAGGGCCTTTTTATCTCGTGATAATGACGATTTCCTGATACGGTAGATTGCTAGTGGCTCCTCTATACCGTAAGCATAATCTATTTCTTTTAAATACCTAAGCCAAAGGCCCATATCTTGCCGTTTTCGAATCAATGGCATGTATTTTTTACCCAATTGTTCAATATCTAAAAAAGCAGTAAGACAGCTAATAGAATTAGACTTCAGAATATCCTTATAGGTAACCTTATTCGGTACTATAAAATCATCCAATAATGGATTGAGGTCCTCATCTCGTCTTTCGTATGACGAAAAAACAAAAGGGACTCCAGTTCTATCTATGGTTTGAATACTCTTTTCAATAAAGTCGGATTTCCAGATATCATCTGCATCCAAAAACGTCATATAACTTCCGGTGGCTTTTTCAATTCCTTTATTTCGGGCTATGGCCGGTCCCGAATTTTCTTCTAACTGAATAAAATGAATCCGACTGTCTTCCTTTTGATGCTTTTTAATGATTTCCGAAGTGTTATCGGCAGAACAATCATCAACGATTATCAATTCAAAATTTGAGTAGGTTTGATCGACAACAGATTGAATGGTCTGCAAAATAAAACTACTTGAATTGTAACTAGGTGTTATAATTGAAACTAATTTTTGCATGAAAAAAGAGAAGCGTTGTAGTTATTATTTAATTTGATTCAATTAGTTTGTCTCAAAAGTAACAAACTAAAAGTTTGAAACAATTATTATAGACTTAGTCAATCTATTTTAATTGCACTAATCTAGGTAAAAAGTACATTCTACCAATTATTAGGCGGCAAAGATAGATTTATTTTCGTTGATTGGGAACTTGAATGTCTTTAGCATTTTTAAATGAAAATTATACACTCTACCTTAACCGGAAGTAAACTACTAATAGAACTACATTTTTAAGCTACTTCTTAAATCAATGATCTAAGTTGGTGTTGAATAACGTAAATACAACTTGATTTGTATAAATGTAAGCCTGCGACGACTTATTTTTACGGAAATAGTCGGACAAGTTAATGAACAATAACTACAGCATTGTATTATGGTATACGTTAAAATATCAACCTAATTTTTTACGAATTACCTTGTGTGTACAGATAAAATCGATAAACGACCTACGATCAACATCTTATCTTTTTTTTGAAACATTCATCTAATTTTGCCCTGGGAAGAAAACGATTTAATATTTTCAACTTATTTTTACTCTCGCCACCAGAATCTAAAACCATGTCTAAACGTTCTAAACTTAACATACCCGAGAGAAAACTTATTCTTTTTTTTGGAGATCTTGTCATTATTTCATTTGGGTTGTTTTTCTTTATAAATTCAGTTATAGATTCGCGCCCCAGAGCGGATATCGCCAATATTGCCTTGACCTTCATAGGCTTCTTTATGTATTTCTTTCTAGCCTATGTACTGAACTTCTATTACCTAGGGAAAGAATCTCGCTATTCGGTCGGACTAATCATGAAAGGGCTTGTGGTAACCGTTCTTTTCATTTTCGTGGAAATTTTGAGCGCGGTAATTCTCTTCGATCTTAGTTTTTGGCGTGTTAATCTTCTTATTTTTCTTTTTGGACTTCCGTTTACGATACTTCTTTGGAGACGTATATTTACCTATGTATTCAAATTTATATCTTCAACAAAGCATGTTCTTTACCTCTATAATGATCAATCGAAAGAGAATAAGGAAAAAGAAATAGAAGTAGTAAACGGTCTAGGCATTCACACCTTTTATGAAGTTCAAGAGTCAATAAATATCGATGATTCGAAATCGTGGCTTTCAGAAAAAGATCTTCGTAGATTATCTAAAAAAGTTGATTCTTGGATTATCAACATCGATACTCAGCAGCCAATGCCGAAGTATATTGAAAAAACGATGCTGAATTCCTTGGTAAAAGGTAAAGAGGTTATTACATTTTCATCCTTTTATGAAAATATTTATGAAGCCATTCCTATTGTATCTTACAACCCCAATGAAAGTTGTGCGGAAATATTACAGTTACAGCATACCCGTGTCAGGTATTTGTATAAGATTTTCAATTTTACCGTGAATTTCCTTTTATGTTTTTTTGTTGGGTTTGTATTCGCATTGGTCACTCCCTTTGTATACATTCTGAACTTCTTCTTTAATAGGGGTCCCTTATTTTATACTCAAAAAAGAGTGGGGCAATTTGGCAGGGAATTTAAAGTTTATAAATTCAGGTCAATGGTTGTCGATGCCGAAGAATCCGGAGCTAAAATGGCAAAGAAAAATGATGCGAGAATTACACCTTTTGGTAAAATTCTCAGGATGTTCAGAGTTGATGAACTCCCTCAAATTATGTCAGTAATAAACGGTGATATGTTGTTTATTGGACCTCGACCTGAAAGAAAGGTGTTTGTTCGTAAATTGAATGAAATAACTCCCTACTACAATATTAGACATTTAGTCAAACCAGGCGTGACCGGCTGGGCTCAGGTAAAATATCGATACGGTGAGAATCTCGAGGATTCGATACAAAAATTAGAGTATGACCTTTACTATATTAAAAACCGTACAATAACCCTAGATTTGAGAATTATCTTTAAAACATTTACAACCATCCTATTTTCAAGGGGAATCTAAAATCGTAACATTGTCCGATTAGCAAGGGGTCTGACTTAAAGTCCGACCCTTTTTTTATACCCAAACCCTTAAATGAATTCACCCGAGGGATTCCGATTATCACATCGTAAACGAATACAAGCTCACCCTCATCCTTTTCCCAAGTCGACAATGAATGCGTTTCAAAATCCTCAAAAAACGCTAAGGGGCTTTCTGTTCAACAAATAGGAATCGAACTAATTTCAAATTTTCGAGTGTCCAGGATTTATACTTTAAATCATCTGGGTGCAATAAAGAATTTCTTTAAACCGACTATCCCCAAGGCAAAGCCACAGGTGTACTAGCGCGACAGTGGTCGATCTGGCGGGTTTCGTAGGTTTCGTTTTTACCTTGGGGGTCAAAAACCGTCCCGAAAGCTTTCGGGACCGTATTTTGCCCCACCCCAATTCCATAAAAAACGGAATCCGACCTCTCCCAAGGAGGTGTAAATAGGAAACCCCGGGGCAGAGTCCCGAGGAATTTTAGATTAAAACAAGTGTCTTAGGTAAAGAAAGACCCAACGGTCGATTTTATGATGCTTCTTTACCCGCTACATGATTTTTAATTGGAGTCTATAACCGTGGCAGTCCTACTCTCAAATATTTGGATGCCAAATAATCATTCATTCAATATGCATCGTAGAACTGTAAAAGGGCCGCTTTTATATAATAAGGCTGCCCTTTTACCAATTTATAGAAGCCTTGATTGGTCTTTGTTAACTAAAATACCAAACCCCCAATGACTTAATTATACTAGAATTTTGTTGCAATAAACTCGGATCTTCGGTTTATTTTATGCTTTTCTTCTGTACAGTAGGTATTGTCATCACAGTCATTCAGTAGTCTATCTTCACCATTGGCCTCGACCTGAAGTCTTTTTGAATCTATTCCCTTTTTAACCAAATAATTTTTGGTTTGATCCGCCCTTTTCTTGGAAAGCCATTGATTGTATTCAGAGGCGCCCCTAGAATCGGTATGTGAGGTCACTTTGAGTTCCAACTCAGGAATTTCATTCATTAAGTTGGCTAGTTTATCTAAAACACCAAGAGATTCCTTTCTAATGTATGAAGAGTTTAAAGCGAAATAAATAAACCCTAATCGCTTTATTCTATCTTCAATTTCACTTTTGCGTTTATTTTCTGCGTCGATTTTAGCCTTTTCTACATCGGCTAACCTCTTCTGTTCTTTTTCCACAGCCAATCGTTCCGCTAAAGCAGCCTCTTCCTTGGCCCTATTGACCGAAGCTATAGAATCTTGTACACGTTCTCGTTCTTTCGCTATTTCTTCTATGGATACCAACTTTTCCAAACCTTTCTTCGACAAACCTTTCTCTATGCCGAAACGGTATACTACTCCTGCGCCATGTTGAATGTAATTCGTAGCCCCATTGTCTCCCATGGCCCATTTTCCACTAGAATTGAGGTCCAAGCCCCATTTATCCGATAACCAAGTTCTGAAACCGATTACGGCATTGTAGGTACCGCGAGGTGTATTGTTCGCATCTGTATAACCCAGACCAATGCCTATGTAGGGGTCAAACCAAGCCGTTTCTCCTATAATTTTATTGAGGTCATAACTTAATCTGGAATCTATAGCGAAAAAGCTAATATCTTCAGGATTTACCACCCCATCGATAATGAAACCTTGTTTGTAGTTGTTATATGTTCCTAATACTTCCAAGCCCAAACCGCTTTTAAAATATCGTCCTACGCTCACCCTAGAAGGAAAAGCTACGGCATTCCATTGGTTCTTTATAGTAGTAAAATCATTAAAAGCATCCCCAGAATCATCAACTATATTATAACCTACTCCTATCATCCAAGAACTGGTTACAATACTATCTTTTGAGGAAAGTTTTAAATCTTCTTCCTGCGCTAGAATATGGCTGAAAGTAAATAATAAGCATATAGCCAAAGCCTTTCTATGAATGTGCATAAGTTTATAATTTGGGACAATTAATAGGTAAAATTATGCAAATCAGTCTTTTGTGCAGAAAAAAACCTTTCAAAAGTAAGAATATTCGATAGATAGATGAAGTGCCAAAATCATCGATTTAGGTCACTCTTCTTTCAAGATAATTTCCTTTTGGGTAATGGGCAAAGTATATAGGCTAAAAGGGCGAATAAGCGCCGTACCTGAAGTATTCTTAGGCCTGTTCAAGTTCAATATTAAAGTAGTCGGTGTTTCCTTAACTAGGGTTAGTTCCGGCGTTTTGGTTCCTTGCTGCTGACCGCCATAAAAGATAACCACCATATCATTATCGAAATCTATTTTTGGAACAGGAAGTCCGGGTTTTCTTGTTCTATTTATTTTTGAGAAGAAACTTTGTAATCTTTTGGCGTCCTTGACGATTAAAACTTCGGTGGAATCATTTCCGCCATAATTATCTTGTAGGATCAAAGTCAACCCAGAGTCTTTTTCGATAGCCGCTGTTTGTGGCGATATTTTCTTTTGTGCATGACACGACAAAAGAATCCCTAAAATGCCAAGTACAACGATTTTTAAGTTAGCTGTACGACTCTTTAAAGCGTCCTTTATATGCTTTTTCATAAATAGCTTCGTATAGTGGTAACACTTTAAAAATATCAAATTTTAAGGATGCTCGATATGCATTTTCCTTAAACTGTTCCAAGGTGCTATCGTCACTGAGAATTCGTATAGCATTATCAGCCATTTCATCTACATTTCCGACTTCACTCAAAAAGCCCGTAATTCCTTGTATATTGACTTCGGGAATCCCGCCTGTATTACTTGATATTACCGGAACTTTATTGGCCATTGCCTCCAAAGCCGCCAACCCAAAACTCTCGGATTCAGAAGGAAGCAAAAAGAGGTCGGAAAAGCACAAAATACGATCTATCTCATTACTGTTTCCTAAAAAGATAACCTTTTCAGAAATTCCCAACTCATCACATAACTCCTCAGCTCCTGATTTTTCAGGTCCTTCACCAACCATTATCAATTTAGAGGATATTTTTCGCTGTATCTTTTCAAATATTCGTATAACATCGGGTATGCGCTTTACCTTTCGAAAATTGCTTATATGTGTAATAATTTTCTCATCATCATTGGCCATAATAGATCGCTGACAATCGGTAAAGGAAGCTTTATATTTACTCTTGTCAATAAAATTTGGCACTACTTCAATCTCCTTTTCGATAGCAAATAACTCTAGTGTCCTTTGTTTTAGACTCTCGGAAACCGAGGTTACTACATCAGATTGATTTATACTGAAGGTTACGGCGGGTTTGTAAAATGGATGCTTGCCCACTAAAGTAATGTCCGTTCCGTGTAATGTTGTAATCATCGGAACATGGATATTTTCCTCCTCCAACATCTTTTTTGCCATATACCCGGCATACGCATGCGGAATTGCATAGTGAACGTGTAAAAGTTCGATGCCGTATAACTTAATGGTATCGACCAACTTACTCGACAATGCCAATTCATACGGCTGATAATGAAACAATGGGTATTCGGGAACATTCACTTCATGAAAGTGAATTCTATTGCTTAAAAGCTCTAAACGTACGGGTTGCCGATAGGTCACAAAATGTATTTCATGCCCTCTATTGGCCAAGGCTATGCCAAGTTCTGTGGCAACAACACCACTACCACCGAAGGTTGGGTAACAAACAATTGCTATTTTCATCTAGACAAAATTACAGTTTAATTTAGAATAGCGTCGTAAATGGCCTTTTGAATACGCGTTCTTAACCCCGATTTAACTAATAACGTATTCGATGCGGTAGGGTAAGTTCTGTTCGATAAAAAAACATAGACTATTTCTTCCTCTGGATCAGCCCAAGTATACGTTCCCGTAAAACCACTATGACCAAAACTCTTACGAGAAACACAGCCACAAGTAGGACCACTATTTTCTAATTGGGGTTTATCGAAACCCACACCTCTTCTCACGTGTTTATCACAAAAATAGCAGTTGTTGAACTTTTTTATGGTTCTATCTTCCAAAAATCGGTTACCCCCGTAAAACCCACCTTGCAAATACATTTGCATGATTTTAGCTACATCATTGGCATTGCTAAACAATCCGGCATGCCCCCCTACTCCGCCTTGCATCGCAGCACCCATATCGTGAACATAACCTTGTACTGTCTGATACCTGTAATATTTGTCTATTTCCGATGGCACAATAATATTCTTCGGAAATTTTTTCAATGGATTGTAACTGGTATGTGAGGTGCCCAAGGGTTTGTATAAAAAATCATCGGCCAATTGGTCCATACCTTTTTTATAGAAATCTTCAATGTATTTCTTCATCACATAATAAGCCACATCACTATATCGGTATCTGTTCGACTTTAAACTTTGCCTGCCGATACGATTGTAGATAGAGTCTTTGTAGGCGTCACTAAGATACAGATTGTCACTTACCCTAAACGAAAACCCTTTGGTGGGAGCGTTTCTATAGAACTCGGAAGACGGTTTTTTATTTTCATCCAAGGTATCGATATAAAAGGCGATCCACGCCGGAAGTCGCCCGTAATGGGACAGGGCTTTAAGTACTGTAACGTTCTTTAATTCAGAATCGGCATATTCGGGTACCAAGTTTTCAAAAGTATCATTGAGCGCTATTTTCCCTTCTTCCTCCATTTTCATGAGCAACGGCAGTGTTGCCAGTATTTTGGTCATTGACGCCAAATCGTAAATATTTTCTGTTGTTATGGTATCCTTAGATTCATATGTGGGCTTTCCAAAACCTTTATTGTATACGACCTTGCCTTTTCGAGCAATCAAAACCTGGGCACCGGGATACATCAAAGAGTCAAGCCCATCTTGAACCAAATGATCTACGTGGGCCAATTTCGAAGAACTAAGCCCTACCCGCTCCGGATAACTATACCCCAATCGCATCAAAGACTTTAGCTGAACATTTGTGTTGACAGGAAAATCTTTATGGGCAGTAACTGGCAACACACCTTTGGCTGGTATTGCCCCAAAAATTAATTGGGCCGTTTTTTCTTGTGCCAATTTGCTGTTCTGATACGCCATTACCACCCCATCGATATTGGAATAGGAGTCGACATCTAACAAAGCATAAGGCTTCGCAAAGACCGACAATATCAAATTAGAGCTTCGTTCAGAGGCTATTGACTTTAACCACGACAACTCATTTTTTGAAAATTTATACGATTTCCATGGACTTTCATTACTCTTGTGAAAACCGATGATAATCAAATTGTAGTCTGATAATTTTTTCTTCAAAGTCACGATATCCTTACCATTGACTTGAGTGACGTCGGCATACTTGTTCAATTCATTTATGAAGGGGTCGCTATTCGCATCACCGAATTTAACATACGCAATCTTTTTGTTCTCAAGCTTTTTTATCCCCATGAGATAAAAATTGTTCTTTACAACGGTTATCGCATTTTCAATTGCCTCTTCATAAACCAAATCATCTTCCAATGAATTCAAATCATCATATAGATTTTCAAGTTCTATTGGTCGATATTTATTTAGGCCTACTTTGTATTTCGCGAGCAATATTTTTTTTACCGAACTTGACAACCTTTCCTCAGAGATCCTTCCTTTATTATAGGCCTTAAGAAGCTTTTCCTTTGCTTTTTCCACTTCCGTCGGCATCAAAAGAATATCGTTTCCAGCCATAAAAGCGGCAAGCTCGACATCACCATCTTTTCCGCTATTGGCCACCCCTTTCATATTCAGGGCATCGGTAAAGACCAATCCCTTGAAGCCCATCTCCTCTTTGAGCAAGCCTGAAATAATCTGCTCAGACAGCGAAGACGGCAGATTTTCCTTTATTTCTAAGCTTGGCACGTTCAAATGGGCCACCATAATGCTACTTAGGCCCTCTTTTATTAATCTCTCGTACGGATATAATTCAATACTGTCTAACCGTGACCTCGAAAAATTGATTGTTGGTAACGCATGATGTGAATCTGTGGCGGTATCCCCATGTCCCGGAAAATGCTTGCCACTTGATAATATACCTGCCCGATGCATGCCTTTCATATAAGCGATACCTTTCTCTGTAACATTATCCCTGTCCTCCCCAAAAGAACGATTTCCGATAATAGGGTTTTGCGGATTGATATTGATATCGATATCGGGTGCAAAATTGATATGAACTCCTAGTCGTTTGGCGTGCTTTCCAATCTGATGCCCCACTTTTTCTACGACATTGCTATCGGTTATGGCCCCCAAAGTCATATTCCAAGGAAAAGCATAGGTCGAATCTAGACGCATCGAGAGTCCCCATTCGGCATCCATACCAATTAGCAAAGGTATTTTAGAAGCTGCCTGATATTCATTCGTCAGTTTGGCTTGTCGCACTGGGCCACCAGTTGAGAAAATAACTCCTCCAATATGTTGTTTGCGAATAAGTGAGGTTATTCTATCGGTACTTTCCTTGCTTTGATCGGATGCCACACTGACCATGAATAGCTGCCCGAGCCTTTCATCCAACGACATCTCATTATACTGGGTATCTACCCATATTTGCTGCAAGAGACTGTCACTTGCCACTAAGGGATTGGATTGGCCGGAAACATTTAAAAGGAAAAAAGAAAAGAAAATGAGTGCTATATAAAAGCGCATATTAAAATCATCTAGGGGAATAACTCAAACCATATAAAAATATTGCATTTCATCGGATTTGTATTGAAAAGAAAGGACATGTGCCCTAATACCAATTCAACAAAATATCGCATAAATCACATAAACCGTGCATGCCAACTTTCAGAAGCGGGCACTTCCCAGTTTTCAAGATATTCTGCTTTGGTAGCTACCAAATTATTGAATACGACGGTATTTGCCGAAACTGCTTTTTGCTTGGCCATTTTCCTAAAATCGGTCAATGGTTTGTAGGCTACATATTCCCCTTGTTTATAGGAAACGTTCATTTTATCCAAAAGCTCGACATCATATTTCTTTTCCAATTGTTGTATAAAATGAACAGAGGCGTCTATTGAGCAACCGGAAGCCGCAGCCATCGATTGGTCTAAAGCCAAAATTATAAATCTGTTGTACCTTATTGTATATCCCGCCCTTAAATCGGTTCCATGCGCTGTCCACTGATGAATAAAGCCATCAAGCTCTTTTTCAATTTCTAAAAGCTCCCCAGGGGAGAAGCTTCTGCTTGCCTGGAATATCCACACCCTTGAGGTATCGGGTAATTCATCAAATTCTACTAACATCTTCTATTGATCTTTTTGAGTATATTTATTCAAAGGTCGAAATAGTAATACTATAAGTTTTAAAAAGGTAAATGCATTAAAATTCGGTTGCATAGTACCAAAGTCGTACCAAAGTAATAATCCTTAATTGGAATTCTATTAAAATTTATAAATCTTCGGCATTGGCTATTAGTTCAGCAACATCCATCACTACCACCGAAGCTTCCTTCTCCTTGTTTTTCACCCCATCGGTCATCATTGTGTTACAAAAAGGACATGCAGCGGCAATAATTTCCGGTTGGGTTTCCAAGGCCTGTTCGGTACGTTCTACGTTTACATCCTTATCCCCTTTTTCGGGTTCTTTGAACATTTGTCCGCCTCCGGCACCACAACATAAGCCCTTTTTTTTGCAATTTTTCATTTCTACCAATTCGGCATCAAGCTTTCGGATCAATTCACGTGGAGCTTCATAAACACCATTGGCCCTACCAAGATAACAGGGGTCATGAAAGGTTATTCTTTTTCCTTTAAATTTTCCACCTTCCAAAGAGATTCTTCCTTCTTCCAGCAATTGCTTTAAAAATTGGGTATGGTGAACAACTTCGTAGTTCCCCCCCAGGCCAGGGTATTCATTTTTCAAAGTATTAAAGCAATGGGGACATGTAGTTACAACTTTTCTCACCTCATAGGCATTCATCACCTCTATATTGGTCATCGCCTGCATTTGGAACAAAAATTCATTTCCAGAACGTTTTGCAGGATCGCCCGTACAACTTTCCTCTGTTCCTAGAACCGCAAAAGAAACATTTGCCTGATTCAGTATTTTTACGAATGCCTTCGTAATTTTCTTAGCCCTATCGTCAAAACTACCTGCGCAACCCACCCAAAACAAAACTTCGGGCTGTTGACCAGCAGCGAAAAGTTCGGCCATCGTAGGCACCTTCAATTTACTTTCCATATCATAGTTCTTCTTTCCAGTTTAACCGATCCATTTGATTGAATGGCCAGGGTGCACCATTGTTCTCTATATTCGCCATCATATTGTTTAATTCGGAAGGCGCCGCCGATTGCTCCATAACCAAATATTGTCGCATATCCATAATGATGGATAATGGATCTATACTTACAGGACAAGCCTCGACACAAGCATTACAAGAGGTACATGCCCAAAGTTCTTCTCGAGAAATATAGTCATCGAGTAATTGCTTGCCATCATCTTCGAACTTACCTTTGTTGGCGTCCAAATTTTTACCGACCTCTTCCATACGGTCACGGGTATCCATCATGATCTTTCTAGGGGAGAGTTTCTTGCCTGTTTGGTTGGCCGGACACTCGCTAGTACAGCGGCCACATTCGGTACATGTGTAGGCATTCAACAATTGCACCCAACTCAAATCCATTATATCGGAAGCACCAAATTTCTCTGGATCGGCTTCATTATCAGCAGGCGCGGCAAAAGCATCAGCAGATGGATCAAGCATCAATTTTACTTCCTGCGTAACGGCATCCAAGTTTTTGAATTTACCTTTTGGCCCCAACTTTCCAAAATAGGTATTGGGAAAAGCAAGAAGAATATGTAGATGTTTCGAATAATACAAGTAGTTCAAGAAAAATAAAATACCCGTAATATGAAGCCACCAAGCAACGCGTTCAACAACAATCAAACTTGGAATGGAAAAACCTTCGAAAAGCGGTGCGATAAACTGGCTTACCGGAAAAGATCCAGCTTGGGTATAATGCGAGGCGCCCAATTGCTGCAGTTGATAATCGGCGGCGTTCATCGTCAAAAACAAAATCATCAATACCAACTCTATATATAAAATAAGATTGCCATCCATTTTGGGCCAACCTATCATTTCGGGTTTTATAAACCGTTGTAATCTAATGATGTTTCTACGCACCCAAAATATGCTTACCGCCACAATCACCAACAATGCCAAGATTTCGAACGAAGCGATTAAAAAGTCATAGCCAGGGCCCAATGGAGCAAAGATGCGATGGGTGCCGAAAATACCATCGATGATAATTTCCAACACTTCTATATTAATGATAATAAAACCGGCGTACACAATGACGTGGAGAAGTCCCGCCACGGGCCTTACCACCATTTTTGTTTGGCCAAGTGCAATTCTAGCCATGTTTTTCCAACGTTGGGGTTTATTGTCCGAAACGTCAGTTTCTTTGCCCAGTTTAATATTTCTTCTGAGCTTTTTCACGTTGCTTATGAAATAGCCAATACCTATCGTCAGAACTACTACAAATACGATATTAGGAAGATAGTTCATTATTGGTCTTCGATTTTTTCGGCCGGATCATCTTCAGGAATTGTATATTCTTTCTGTTTTTTACCAAAAACGGAAACATTGACATACCGTTTCGGATTCAAACGAAAATCTTGAAGCAGTAAGTCCAATTCCTTTGAGGCATTACTTAAATTAGTATACAATTGTTCGTCATGCATCAACTTGCCCAAAGTACCATCTCCTCTTTCTATTTTTGCCAAAACTTGGTCAAGATTGGCTACAGTAGATTCTAAACTCGCCAACGTTCTGCCCAGACCGGCATTGTTAAGTGAATCGGATAGGTTGGCAAAATTATAGGTCAACTTTTGAAAATTCGTCAACGAACTGTCTAATTTGCTTTGATTGTCACTCAATATATTACTAAGTATATCTGCACTTCGTTTAAAACTGCTGATTGTACTGTTCAAACCACTAAGACTCTCTTGCAAATCTTTCTTTGCCTTAGTGTCTAAAATTTGGTTTACATTCACCAGTAATGAGTCTGCATTGGTAAAGGCATCTTCTACTTTTAACTGCAAGGGGGTCAATTTCTGTTGTAACAAATCGGTCAACCCTGGTCTTGTGTTTGTAACCAAGGTATCTCCGGATTTGGCCACTGGAGCATCATCAAAAACGGGTTTTATTTGTATGCCCTTACCTCCGATAATACCCGTATCATAAAGTTCAGCCTTGCTATTTTTTGAAAACGTAAAGTCATTGTTTACAGAAAAGGTAACGATTAGCTTTCCAGAGGCGTCTTTAAACTTTATACTGTTCACGGTACCTACGTTAAACCCGTTTATCGATACCTGAGTACCGGGCTGCAGTCCTCCAACATGATCGTAAATCGCGTATAGAGTTTTACTATTGTCAAAAAGCGGTGTAGATTTCAGGTAACTGAATCCTAAAATAAACAAGAGAATACCGCCTACAACGATAATTCCCGTCTTAATTTCCCTCGATAGTTTCAAAAGCTCGTTTTTCTAGTGCCTAACAAAATTAGAAATAAAAATTAGATGACAGCATTATTTATTCCGAAACGTATTTAGCTACCTCCTTTGCAGGAATTCTTACACCATTTCTATACCCAACAATGTATGATGAAGGATATCCATTTAAATCTGCATTCGCCTTTAACAATTTGGCCTCGCTTACCGAATTTGTACTACCGTACAAGTAGCGATACAGATTTTTAACGGGCTCCTTCGTTATTCTGTTCAATCCATTAAAGAAATCAGGGTTCAGGGGTATATTTTTGGAACTAGCGAATATTTGGACCATAAAAACCAAATCTGTCTTATCATTGGCTTTTCGCATGTCGTGTGGCTTAACCGTTTCCTTTTTCTCATCCAACTGCGCTTCTGGCAATTCGGCTTCTTCTTTGCTAGGTTGTTCCAGAACAATTATCTCCTTTTCTACCGAAGCCGATGGCGCAACATCTTTTTCTTCCTCTGCAACTGGCACCTTTTGCCCGACTACTTCTTTTTCTACTGCAGGAGTCGATTTTGTCGTAGTTTCCAACGCAATATCATTGCTGGTCTTCTTATCTTCCTTTTTGTTTTCTATATTATCTGAAGGCAATTCAGGGGTTGAAGGTATACTCTCGGACATTCCAGCAAAACTAGTGTTGGATTGAACACTATTCTTATAGTTCAATATGGCGTCTGAAATGGCTTCTCCCATTTCGGATTGGCCTTTCTTTGAATTGAGGTAAGCTCCTTCTTTTTTGTTGGTCAAAAAACCGGTTTCGACCAAAACACTGGGCATAAAGGTTTGATGCAACACAATGAATCCGGCCTGCTTGACCTTTCTATTGTTACGTTTGAGCTTTCCTGAGAAATTGTCCTGAATCATCTTCGCCAAGGCAATGCTTTGATCCAAAAACTCTTCCTGCATAATCGTCAACCCAATGACGGACTCAGGGGAATTAATATCATAATTAGCATAACGGCTCTCGTAGTTATCCTCTAAATAAATAACCGAGTTCTCCTTTTTTGCAATTTCAAAATTCTGTTTATTGGCGTGCAGACCTAATACAAAAGTACCTGCTCCATGGGCATCGGAAGTATGGGAATCGCAGTGTACCGAGACAAAAAGATCTGCATTGGCCTTATTGGCAATCTCACCCCTAACATACAAATCAATGAAAGTATCATCTTTTCGGGTATATATGACTTGTATATCGGGATTTTGCTCAAGAATACGACCTACCTTGAGTACAATATTTAATGCAATATTCTTTTCAAAATAACCGTTGCCTAAATTACCGGGATCGTGACCACCATGACCGGCATCGAGAACGACTACAAATTTATTCGTGTCGGTCTGTTGAGCATAACCAATATTGAAGGATATTAGGAAAAAAAATAATACAAAAAAAGGGACTAAAAAAGGTTTTTTCATATATGGGTCTTCATCATGTTTTGATATTCTACCGATGGTTAAATTTATTGTAATACCCTACAAGAGGAACAAAAAATATATGTAAGTTTGCCCGAATACTACCAGTTACCATAGTGCGGGACACCACCAAACGGTTACAAAAATAGGATATATAGCCTTGCAATCAAACAAACATTATCTACTTTTCCTATTACTGCTATTTACTGGCACCTTTTTTGCCGTCGCACAAGAAGACCAAATTGTACCCCTTCCAATAAAAGCTCAAGAAGATAGTTTAGTTGCCCCTATTCTCAGGGCTAACCCATTGACTAACACTACCGTAAAAGACTCTTCAGCTATCGACTCGTCAACAGCCAGCCAATCTGTTCTTTTAGACAAAATTAAATATAAGGCCAAGGATTACGTCAAACTTAGCCAAAAAGAACAGAAGATATATTTATACAATGAAGCAGAGATATACTATCAAGACACAGAACTGAAGGCGGGCATTATCATTATGGACTATGTGAAAAATGAGGTGTATGCCGGACGTATTAAAGACTCCTTGGGCAATTACACCCAGTTACCTTATTTCAAGCAAGGTGACAATGAGGTGAGACCCGACTCTATTCGTTTTAATTTTGATACCGAAAAAGCGTTGATATGGAACTCCCGTACAGAACAGCAGGCCGGTTTGGGCCAGATGGGCAGTGACGCCATGAAAGTCTACGCCGAAATAACCAAAAAGGAGAACGACTCCGTATATTTTCTACACGAAGGTAAACTCACCACCTCGCAAGACACTATCAATCCGGATTACTACATTAGAATTCGAAAAGCGAAATTTGTACCGAAAAAAAAGGTAATCGCCGGTTTTAGCAATCTTTACATTGCCGATGTTCCTACACCAATAGCCTTGCCCTTCGCTTATTTTCCACTTACGGTGGGAAGAACTGCAGGCCTTATGATGCCAACTTTTGGTAACGACCCCAATCGCGGCTACTTTCTTCAAGATGGGGGATACTATTTTCCTATTAGTGATTATGTAGATCTAACCCTCACCGGAGATTTATACACGAACGGGAGCTATGGCTTTAGAACGCAGTCGGTCTACTCAAAACGTTACCGATATCGTGGTAATGTTAATTTCAGATACGAAAATCTCGTCAGTAGCCAAAAGGGGTTCAGCGATTATAGCCGTAGTACCATTTACAATTTGCAGATTTCGCACTCTCAAGACACAAAAGCCAGTCCCAATTCGCGGTTCTCGGCATCTGTAAATTTAGGAAGTAGCTCATACTATCAAAATTCATTGTTGCAACGCAACCTGCCCAACACCCAAAATAATACCTTGAGCTCCTCGATATCATACTCAAAAACTTTTCCGGCCTACCCATCGGTCAACATGAGTTTGACCGCCACGCATAGTCAAAATACGAATACAGAAAACATAGAAATGACGCTACCTACCTTTCAAGCCAGCATGGAGCGTATCTTTCCCTTCGCAAAAAGGGACGGCATCAAAAAAGGTGCCCTACAGAACATTAACTTTCAGTATGACGTAAATGCCCGAAACAGCCTATCGATTACAGAAGACCAGTTCTTCAAAAGTGGCATGTTCGAAGAAGCACGGGTCGGCGCCCGGCACCGTTTGCCTATAAGTACAAACTTCAAAGTGGCTAAATTTTTCAGTGTTTCCATGGGAGGTAGCTACGAAGATGTGTGGACTTTGGAGACATTCGCACAACGCTATGACGCTGAGGCGGGCGCGGTCGTAAGAGACACTATCTCTGGTTTTGACCGTTACAACAAATATAACCTAAGCGCCAGTATCGGAACTACGCTGTACGGAACCTTCGAATTTGGTGAAGATAAAAAGATACAGGCCATTCGACACGTAATGCGCCCATCGTTGAGTTATGGGTACGCACCTTCCTTTGAACAATTTTATGATGAATATTTAGATGCCAACGGGGAAGTTGTACAATATAGCAGATTTACAGGTACTTTAAATGGAGCTCCCAGTTTGAGCCGGTCGAACAGCCTTAGTTTTTCACTAGCGAATACTTTAGAAGCAAAAGTACGTGATAAAGACTCTACCGCACTCGAACCAAAGAAAGTACCCATACTGAGCAATTTTAATATATCGACGGGATACAATTTAGAAGCCGACTCCCTGAAATTAAGTCCCTTAAGCGTTAACGGGGGCACCAATATCTTGAACAACAAAATGTCGGTCAACTTTTCGGCAGGTTTAGACCCTTATGCTATTGACAACAATGGCAGGCGCATAAATACCTGGAATATCGACAACGGCGGCAGTCTTTTACGACTTACTAGGGCGAACGTAAACGTAGGTTATTCAATCGATAGTAAAACATTTGGGAAAAAGGAGGATGAGAAGGAAGAAGATGAGGAAAACCCTTATGACTACGTAGCGCAAAGTGGCGGCCGTACGGATGACCTTTTTGGTCAAGCGGATAACTTTAACGACCCAAGGCGACAAGAGGAAGAACAAAACAGGAAGGGTGAAGACGTTGAAAACCCGATTTACGGCACAAAAATACCGTGGGATTTCCGATTGGCCTATTCGGCCACCTATTCGAACTCCAATAGGCAAGATGAGTTCAGTAGCCATTCTTTGATGTTTTCGGGAAATATTGAACTATCGCCCCGATGGAAAATCGGGGGTTCCTCGGGGTACGATTTCAAAAATAAGGGCTTCACGCTTACTCAGCTACGTTTCGAACGTGATTTAAAGAGTTTTACCATGCGTTTTAACTGGTCTCCGTTCGGCCAATACGAGCGATGGTATTTTTTTATCGGTATAAAGAGTTCAATACTCAGTGATTTGAAATGGGAAAATAGAAGCCAGTAATCAAAATAGAACTCCGCGTATTCCACATCTAAGAGTTTCAATTTTAATTGAATAATCATAAAATACTATGAAAAAAATAATCAACACACCCGATGCCCCTGCCCCTATTGGTCCTTATAACCAAGCTGTTTTAAGCGGAAATACGCTATACGTATCAGGACAGATACCCTTAAATCCAAAAACAGGAAAACTTGTGGAAGGCGATATAAAAAAAGAAACCGCACGTTCGATGGACAACTTAAAAGCAATTCTTAACGCTGCGGAAATGACCTTTGAAAACGTGATAAAAACAACCATTTTCATTAAAGACATGAACCAGTTCACTAAAATAAACGAAGTTTACGGCTCTTATTTTAATGAAGCAAGTGCACCAGCCAGGGAAACCGTTGAGGTCGCAAATCTACCCAAATTCGTAAACGTGGAAATTTCGGCAATAGCGGTTAAATAGTGCCTTTGTGAAATTCCACCAATCCATCAATAGGTCTTTGGCGTATTACACCCGGAATTAAATCGTTACGCTCCAGTACCGCCGTCAACTCTTCCCGCAAAAAATACGCAATACTGCCCACAAAATGTATTGGTACCTTTGTGGCTAGTTCAAATTGCATCACTTGATTGTTGATGAACTGCTGAAACCCTTTATCGATTACTCCCTTACAATAGGGATGTTCTTTATTCTCTACTAAAAACCGTGCAAAAGTAGCAAGATAGGTATTCGGATTGGGCTGTTTATACAGGTTTTCCTTAATAACATCGGCCTCAAGATTGTAACCTTGAGAAAACTTAACCGCCAAGTCTTGGGGAATTTTATGATAGTAGTAATCGCGTATTAATTTTCTTCCGAAGAAATTCCCGCTGCCATCATCCATTGGAATGTACCCCAATGAAACCACTTTCTGAATAAGTTGATGACCGTCGTAATAGCTGCAATTCGAGCCAGTACCAAGAATACACACAATACCTTGTTGGCCAATTTTGGTAGTAGAATAAATGGCGGCAAAAGTATCTTCCTTTACATCGATTTGTGCATTCGGAAAAAAACCTTTGAAAATTTTCTTTAAAAACTTCTTCATACGGTCCGTACCACATCCGGCACCGTAGAAAAACAACTGGGACACCTTTTTTTTGTTCTGCGCAAGTTCAAAGTTATTCGCCAATCTATCTTCGATAACCTCTCGAGTCAGAACCTCTGGACTAAGACCCAAGGTCTGGGTTAAAAAAAGCTTGTCACCCTTGGAATCCAAGGCAATCCAATCCGCTTTTGTGGCACCACTATCAACAATAACAACCATGGATCAATAATTAGAATGAATATTCCTGAAGGCGAAAATAATATTTCGCCTACAGGAAATTCTATTAATAATTTAAAGAACTAACACGAACTACTTACAAACTTGCAACATGTTGCGTCAAATCCACTAATTTGTTAGAGAATCCGGCCTCATTGTCGTACCAGCAAATCAATTTGAAAAATTTAGAATTCAATTCAATTCCAGCACCGGCGTCGAAAATGCTTGTTCTTGCATCACTAACAAAATCCTGCGACACAAGAGCTTCTTCAGTATATCCTAAAATACCTTTTAAATCTCCTTCAGAAGCATCTTTAAAAGCTTTCTTAACTTCTTCATAAGATGTTGCCTTTTCTAACTTAACCGTCAAATCGACAACGGAAACGTCAGCAGTAGGTACTCTAAAAGCCATACCCGTAAGCTTTCCTTTCAATTCAGGAATAACTTTTGTTACTGCTACGGCAGCACCTGTAGAGGCAGGTATAATGTTTAACATGGCACTTCTACCGCCTCTCCAATCTTTTTTGGAAGGTCCGTCAACAGTCATTTGTGTGGCTGTTGTGGCATGTACGGTAGTCATCAATGCTTCTTCAATACCGAAATTATCATTTAATACCTTAGCCATTGGAGCCAAACAATTGGTAGTACATGATGCATTAGATACTATTGTATCGGAAGCTTTGACCTCTTTATGGTTTACACCCATAACGAACATTGGGGCATCTTTAGATGGGGCGGAAATAACAACCTTTTTAGCACCTCCGTCAATGTGGTACTGAGCTGTTTCCAAAGTGGTAAAAATGCCTGTACATTCAGCAACGATTTCAGCACCTACAGCATCCCATTTGATAGCCTTAGGGTCACGCTCGGCAGTAATTCTAACCGTTTTTCCATTTACAACAAGGTCACCATCTTTAACTTCGACCGTTCCATCGAACTTGCCATGAACGGAATCATATTTCAACAAATAAGCAAGGTGCTCAACATCCAACAAATCATTTATGGCAACTACATCAATATCGCCTCGTTTTACCGTAGTTCTAAAGACTAGTCTTCCAATTCTACCAAAACCGTTTATTCCTATTTTCAAATTTGACATTTTTTCTCTTTTTTAGTGATTAATTATGTTGTCATTATTTCTGAAACCCGCATGAGCTCCTTATCAATTTTTGTATGTCCTTTAATGGCTTTGTTGATAGGAGTCAGAATCAACTTGTTATCCTGTATACCTACCATCAGATTCGTTTTACCTTCTAATAGCGCCTCTACGGCCCTAACTCCCATACGACTCGCCAAAACACGATCATAGCACGAAGGAGACCCTCCTCTTTGCATATGCCCCAATACAGAGACCCGAACATCATAGATAGGTAAATGCTCTTCAACGTACTCTTTGAGCTCAAAAACGTTTTTTCCCGTTTTATCACCTTCGGCAACGATTACAATGCTCGAAGATTTTCCAGATTTTTTACTCCGCTTTAGCGATTCTAAAAGTCGATCTAGACCTAAATTCTCTTCAGGAATCAGAATCTCCTCAGCACCGGCACCAACACCTGCATTCAAAGCAATATGACCAACATCTCGGCCCATAACCTCAACAAAAAACAATCTATTATGCGAGCTGGCGGTATCCCTAATTTTATCGATAGCCTCGACTACAGTATTTAACGCCGTATCAAAACCAAGTGTAAATGTAGTTCCGAAAATATCGTTATCTATTGTACCCGGTATTCCGATTACAGGAAAATCGTATTCTTGATTAAAAATCATGGCGCCTGTAAAACTACCATCTCCTCCTATTACGACAAAAGCATCAATACCCGCTTCCAGTAATTTATCATGAGCTATTTTGCGTCCTTCGGGGGTTCTAAACTCTTTACATCGGGCCGACTTGAGAATTGTCCCTCCTTTATTAATGATGTTATTAACGCTCCGGGCGTCCATAGGTTTGAAATCACCTTCCATCATTCCCTCATATCCTCTGTAAATTCCGACACATTCTACATTCATATAGGCACATGTGCGAACTACAGATCGTATTGCGGCGTTCATTCCGGGAGAGTCACCCCCTGAAGTAAAAACACCAATCTTTTTTATGCTTGAAGTCATCGAAAATTTTAAGCTAGCAAAATTAACAAACTTCTGCCAAATAAGAAATTGTTGAAGTCCTTATTTTAACCGTATTTACACTATAAAATCGTATCAAACGTTTTCGTATATAAATTATAGATGAGATATGTTGGTTTTAACACATTATAGCAAATCAATGTGCTAAATTTATTTTATTCCGCTTGACTTCGCATAAAACCTGAGAAGACTGTCTTTGCCCATCACAGAACTCGGCACGACCTCTGTTTTTCTAATATCTTTCTTTGGTGGGCTGTTATTGTTTTTGCTTAGTATTTTACGGAAGAGTTGCCTAAAACTATTAAAGTCTACTTCATAAGATAGCCCGGCACCTTGGGTATACCCTTGTCGTTCCGCTAAAAACGCCTGTATTTCACTTTCCCTATTAAAGAATTTTGCACTTAACGTTCCCTCTTCATTTAACAAAAGCTCTATTTCAAAATCTCCGGCGACCACTGTTTCACTAGCACCACCGACCGGCACCCCAACCCTACCGTTAAACAAGATTCGGTCACTGATTTGGGTGGAAACAGTCACCCCTATTCTATTTTCAGTCTGAACATCGGCGTTTCTGTCTAAAATTCCTTGTTCATAGGAAAGGCCTAAATTAAATTTATCGTTGCTACCTCCCAAGACTTGGTTCAAAAGACCGGAAGCCGATTGTAAAAGGTTGCCCGTGACGGCCTGCTGGTTGATACCGCTTTGACCACCGACAAAAGATCCCTGTGCCAGAAGAAAAAGTGCATTTCTTTCTTCAACTGTCGGATCTTGAAGACGATATTCCAACTCAGATTGCACTATGGAGTTGGTACCGGGGAAATCTATCCCGAATTGAATATCCGGGCTTTCTAAATCATCAGTCAATTTTATGACCACTTCAGTGGGTATGCGCCGCGTACTGGAATTCTCCAATAAAGGGGCCGGGTTCGCGTTCAGGGCATAGACGGCTTCCATATTCAGCTGTGCCTTTAAAGGGTCATTCTCCCAATTAATAGTCCCCCCTGGTTTTACACTAAAAGTTTTATTGATCACCCCTCCAAACTTATAATTGAATTCACCTGTGACTACCACAAAATCACCATACATTTCAAACTTTCCGCGCGTATTGATACGGATTAGGAGAAGCCCCTCACCCGTACCCTTTAAAGAACTCCCGGTTTTTGGATCCGTAACAATCTCTACTTCGGCATCAGGTGTAACGGCTAAATCGAATTCAAGCTCCAAACCTTGAAATTCGTTCAGCACGCGTTGATCTTCTATAGTAACGGACTCATTCTTCTGGATAAAATTGATAAAGGAATAATCACCGACCGAGGTAACATCGCTGAGAGGAATCTTCAACGAACTCCCCCTGGCAGTTTCGCCATCAAAGGTTATTGTAAGTGCCTTGGTCGGACCAAAAATTCGGCCTTTTCCATTTACAAAACCAGTACCATAATAGAGAACTTCTTCCTCAAAATCGGTATTCAAAATCAGCAACCTATCTCCTTTAGTATCTACATCGAGATCCAAGACCCAGTCGCCGAAAAACCTATGTTTAATAGAACCATCGAGCGTCGCATTTGTATTTTCGTCTACATCTGTCAGTGCAATATTTTCAAAATCGAAGGTTTGGCCCGACAACCTCACCTTTGAGTTTGACGCGAAGTCGTAGTCAACATTCAAATAGGGAATGCCGATGCCGGCATGGCTCAAAGTAAGCAACCCATTCATTTCGGGATTATTAACGGGCCCGGTTATTCGGGTGCTTCCGTTTAAATCACCTCTAATATTGCCGATTACCCCATCGCCCAAAGGCGCAAAAGGTTGTAAATCAAAATTTTGAAAATTAACCAGAAGATTGGCTTCGGGCATATCGCCTATATTTATAATATTGCCGACCACACCAAAATTTTCAATCCCCTTATCGGTTATTCGCGAATTAACCGTGAAATCAGTCAAATCCTTATTGCCAACAATACCAATGTTCAGGTCGCCCATTCGCATTCCATTGATCGAGAAATCAGCTATGGCCAGATTCGAAGATGGTAAATAGATATCATCTCTTTGTAAAACATTCAAGGTACCGTTTACCTCACCTTGCAGCTTTAAACTGTCAATGGCAGGGGTTATCTTATCCAAGGAAACAATTTTGAACTGTAGCTCAAGATCTTTGAACGTAGAATCGGCCAACTGACCTTTTAAACGAATCTGTTCTTGTTGGCTATTATTCATCACAATTTCTTGGATATTGATACTATCCAAAGTTCTATTGATAATAACCTTATTCAAACTGTCGCCGTTTTTGTTGAGAATCCATTTGTTTCCCTTAAAACTGACATCAGAAGTTTTAAGACCTATAACCGATTTGTTCTTTTTATTGAAGGTGTGGTAAAAGTTTAGGTTATAAGAGTCGTTAAAGTCGCTGCCCCCTTTGAATTCCGTTCTAAAAAACAACGTATCCTTTAAGGTAGTGTTAATCAAGTTAAAATCTTTTACGTCGTAATATTTATTGGAGAGATCACCTACCGCAACATAGGTATTGAACAAGGGGTTCTTATTATCTATTTTCACTTCAATACTATCTGCCGAATTACCATAAGCCGCAATTCTTGGAGACCTGAAATTCAGTTTGAAATCGCCTTCGTCGGCAATTATGTTTCCTTTAATAAAGGTATTGGGATCAAAAGTGACCTCAGGAAAAAAGACATCGACTATTTTATTATAAATTTTAAAGTTGAACGATAGCGTTTGTCCGCCCGAAATAACAAAGGGCCTATAGTTCGTATAAATACTACCCACTGAATTTTGCAACAATTTACCCAACTCCCTCACTTTGAAGTTCCCCTTCAAATACCCCGTAATTATATCGGGTGAATTGATGTCAATGATTCTAACCGAGTCATTTTGAAAAGATGATGAAATTTTAAAATCCTCAAAATAATAGGTATCGTTCTTGTTCTGAAAATTGGTTTTGGTAAACTTTATATCCCCCACTAAATTATCCAAGGTATTCCCAGTGACATCCATGGCTAAGTCGCCCTTGAATATCGAAATGCTATCATTGATGAAATTCAGCTTCTTTAGGTCGGCATAATCTACGGAGGCTATAAAATTGAAGTCGTTACGTCTATCGGAAAAATCGGCAAGCCCCTTAAAACTAAACTTTAGGTTTTGATCATTGCTCACCAATAAACCATCAAAAAGTTGATCTTTTAAAATTCCCGATACCTTAATATCCTTATATTCATAGTTATTGAAATTAACGGAATAAACCTGACCTATAACTTCGGTATTCAAATTCTCTTGAACGAAACCCTTACCCTCAACATTGAAGTCTAAATTAGTTTTTCCAAGCTTATTGTTTTCTGCAAATTCCCCGAGATCAAAATCTATCAACGACACGAAGCCTTGATAGGTTGCATTATCGATATTATCAATATTCGTTAGTTGCATATCGGCATAGCTACTACCGATGGCCGTATTCAAGTTCACTTTAGCATCTATGGATGTCTCGCTAATGGTTGCATCACCCCGTATGGTAAACTGTCCGAACTTTTGAAACGACGAAGGAAGTGATTCTCCCAGAATGTTGGGCATCAACGACCGCAATTGATAATAACTCGAGGTGACGTTTTTCATTTGAGCCTCCATCACAAAGGGTTTTTGCTTGGTAAAAAGGTTTACGAAATTAAAATCGCCCCTGATACCGGTATTATCCGATTGCAAAAAAAGATTTTCAGTGGTGAAATCGTTTAGCACCCCATCTACGTTTGTGGAAAAATTCACAACTTTTCCTTTTCCGAATTGGTTGTAAAGAAGATTTACCTCGTCCAATGCAATAGTCGATTCAATAAACTCGGCACTGAGTTTAACCTTGTTTACAAAATCGGCAAAATCTTTACGCTCGTAATTAAAAACCAAACCTCCTTTTAGATTTGATTCGGACGTTTTAATGTTCAAGGAATCGAACCGCATCATCTGCTTGGTATATTTAAACTCCGTGGCCAGCCTATTGACCACAATACCGCGCCGACTGTCGAACGACATATCCTGTATACTTGTAGTCACCTCGGGACCTAAGATTTGAAAGTCTTTGGCCGAAATATTTAAGCTTTCGAAGTCTAGGATTCTGCTCTGTTCAAAATTCTCATCGATAAGCACAAAAGTACTGTTGGCAATTTCAACATCGGAAGATGAGAAAAAGAAAGGGTCGGTACCCGGTTTCCTAGGTTTCCCATCATCTAGTTTATCTATAAAAACCTCAAGATTCGTATTCTTGTTATCTTGATATGTTTTAAGTTTAAAGTTAAGTTTATCAATGTTTATATCACCGAATTGTAGTTTGCCCTGAAGCAAATTACGCACGCTCATAATCGAAGTTACGAGTTCACTTACATAGAAAAGGGTGTCTTTTTTATAATCTTCAATGTAAATTCCCTCCAAAGAGGTATCCCAAGAAATAAGTGAAACCCTGAGCTTATCGATATTGATATTTGTTCGAAATTCTTTATTGATAGCCTTTGTAGCATAGGTCGCAAAACCAGTCTGTACTACCGGCAATGATAGTATTATCGTGCCCAAAACACATATCAAAAGAAACACCAAGAGTGTTCTGATCAGTATTTTTCTAAGTTTTTTGATAGGGCTTTATGTTTTACCTTTGTACACCAATTTTTATTCCAAACCTTGTGGAAAATAAAACTATTTATATTCTTGCAATTGAATCATCTTGTGATGACACTTCCGCAGCCGTTTTAAGTAATGATAAAACACTGAGCAATGTGGTAGCCACCCAAAAAATTCATGAGGAGTATGGGGGTGTTGTGCCCGAACTTGCCTCAAGGGCACATCAGCAAAATATTGTTCCTGTTGTACACCAAGCATTAATAAAAGCAAATATCGACAAAAAACAATTATCAGCCATAGCATTTACACGCGGACCAGGACTAATGGGTTCTTTATTGGTAGGCACCTCTTTTGCAAAATCACTCGCCCTCGGGTTACAAATTCCATTAATCGAGGTAAACCACATGCAAGCGCATATTCTCGCGCACTTTATCAGCGATGAAATTACAGTTAATCGACCTGTATTTCCCTTTTTAGCGATGACTATAAGCGGCGGCCACACTCAGATTGTTTTGGTCAAAGATTATTTTGATATGAAGGTTTTGGGACAAACCTTAGATGATGCGGTCGGCGAGGCCTTCGATAAAAGTGCAAAAATTTTAGGTCTTCCGTATCCCGGTGGGCCTTTACTGGATAAATATGCAAAACTGGGAAACCCTAAGGCGTTTACTTTTCCCAAACCAAAAGTAGCGGATCTTAATTTTAGTTTTAGTGGACTAAAAACAAGTATTCTTTACTTTGTTCAGCGCGAGACCAAAAACAACCCTGCCTTTATTCAAGAAAATCTGAACGACATATGCGCTTCAATACAGCATACCATCGTTAAAATATTAATGGAAAAATTAAAAAAGGCCGTCAAACTTACCGGAGTAACCCAAGTCGCCATAGGTGGCGGGGTTTCTGCCAATTCAGGTATTCGAAATGCCATAAAAGTTGCTGAGAAAAAAGAAGGGTGGACTACATATATACCTAAATTCGAATATTGTACCGATAATGCCGCAATGATAGGCATTGTCGGATATCTAAAATACAAAGAAGGCGACTTTACTCGACAAAACGTTTCGGCAAAAGCTAGATATACCATACAAGAGGCCTGAGAATTCATTACCAAAATCAAAAAAACAGAACACAAAAAGACTAACTCCATCGATGGAGCGTTAGTAGTTTTTGTGGGTTTTTGTCTGAATACTCCTTTTTTTGAGGTTCCATAAATCCATTTTATTTATTAAATTCGAAATGAGATAATTGTACTATTTATGGATAACACTTCAAAAAACCGAAACAAAGAGCTCTATTCAGAACACATGATCGATAGCACCATCTATAGGAAAAACATTTCTCCTGCGGAGAAGGCAGTACTAAAAAAATACTTGACCGATACTAATAAAAAAGTTGTCGAAGCAGGCGCCGGTGGAGGAAGGCTTACCTTTTATATTGAAGAATTCGGGTTTAAGGATGTTACGGGCTTTGATATTGTCGAAGAAATGATGGACTATGCCCAAAAAGAAGCCGCAAAAAGAGACTCTAACATTCAGTTTATCGCCGCAGACGCATCAGACCTTAAGATGTTCGACGACGAAACATTCGATTATCTAGTCTACGCACAACAAGTGCTATGCTTCGTACCCAAAGAACTTTTTCAAAAATCTTTGGAAGAGGCCTATCGCATTGCAAATACCGGAAGCCTTACCATTTTTACTTTCTTAGATTACGACTCAAAAAACTACAACCCACTTCTCAGTATATGCGCCAATTTTTTAAGAAAATTACGTGGCGAAGAGGTGTCCAAATATCATTTGCCTTGGTTAAAATTAAATAACACCCAGTTCAACTGGAAACTATTGAATAAAGATCAGCCTAGTATTTACTGGGTCAAGAAAGCGGATATCATTGACCAATTAACAGCTATCGGGTATACCGTTATCGAAGCCAACAAAGGCTCTGAGATTGTGCACAATGGCAGCAAAGGGGTACTCTACGTAATCTGTGAAAAATAACAAGAATATGTCGTTCGATCAAGAATTAGCAAAAAGAATACGTACGGCATTGCAATTCTTCCCGCTAAAAGTGCAAGAACATTTTAATGAAAAGAAAATGTTCGGGGGCATCGCCTACCTATACAAGGGCAAAATGACTGTTGGCGTCGTAAAAGAAGACCTTATGGTGCGCGTAATTGGCACAAAGATGGACAATGCTTTGCAAATGAAGCATGTGCGACCCATGGACTTTACAAAACGCCCCATGAAAGAATTCGTTTATGTCTCCCGCGCAGGCATCGACACCGAAGAACAACTACAACATTGGATTGAATTAGGGTTGGAGCATGCCAAAAGTAAATTGTAAATTTACTACGTATTGCCAATTAAATGAGCCACTCCAAATATCCTGTTCAAGCTATAATTCTGACTGTATTCTTCTGTTGGAATTTTGGTTATGCGCAACAGTCATGGTTAAAAAAAATTCCGAACATAGGATCATTTTCTTCTCCGCGCATTGCCGACCTGAATGCCGACGGTATCGGTGATATTATTTTAGGGGCAGGCGGCGAAGAATTACAAGCCAGTGATTCAGCGGTTATTGCAATTAATGGGAAAAACGGAGATATGTTATGGCACGTTTCCGCAAAGGATCAAATTTTTGGATCCGCCGCACTTCTTGATATTAATGGTGACACCATATTGGATGTCTTTATCGGGGGCCGATCAGTTGAATTCATGGCCATCGACGGAAAGTCGGGAAAGGTACTCTGGCGGTTTAAAAAACCCAGTGGCCAAGAAAACGAATGGTTTAATTTTTATAACCCCCAATTTATTCCGGATCAAAACAATGATGGGCAGCAAGATATTCTGGTTTCGAACGGGGGAAATGTACTTGTTGAAGCGTATGACCCAGACCGACCCGTTGGATACTTGGCTATTCTGAACAGTAAGGATGGAACTGTAATACAACGGGCGGCCATGCCCGATGGCAAAGAAACGTATATGTCGGTGGCAGTGTTGCCCGATACAATACAGACCAATAAAACCGTAATTTTCGGAACGGGCGGTGAAACTATTGGGGGTAGTCTTTTTGTGACCTCAATAGCCGAAATAAAATCGGGCGACCTATCGCATTCCATCAAGCTGTGCTCGAGTAAAACCAATGGCTTTGTGGGCCCGGCCGTTTGGGTAGATATTACGCAAGACGGTATTCATGATATCGTCGCCAATGCTGCCGATGGTCGCCTATTGGCCTTTGACGGAGACACATACCAACCAATCTGGAGTGTAGATGTACCTAACACCGAAGCCTATAGTTCCATCGCCGTTGGCAATTTTATCGATGACGATATTCCTGACTTTTTTACTTCGTACGCCCAAGGAAAATGGCCCGACCTAGATTGGTCAAAACAATTTATGGTCGATGGAAAAAATGGCCAGATAATGCTACAAGACTCGCTGGGCTTTTATCAAATGAGTTCACCTGTGGCAGTGGATCTTGACAATGATGGCAGTGATGAGGTTTTAATGCCCATGAATTACCAAGTATTAGATAGCCTGAACCAAAAAAATTTTTACAATGATCTGGCGGTCATTGAATTTGCCAAAAAAAAGGTGACGAAATTAAATCTTAATAGTGAGGGGCACAACATAGCGTCAACGCCTTGGGTGGGCGACTTGGACAACAACGGTTTTTTAGATATAATCTACATACACGGTACCAACATAAAACAGACCTTTACGTTTGACGGGTTACAGGTCAATCGAATCGATACTGATGTTCCCCTTTCGCATCAACCTAAATGGGGTAGTTATATGGGCAGCAGCTATAATGGAGTATTTGATTGATCTGTTGAAAACATCAGTTGGATTAAACCGTCCTGAAGTTTAGGAATATGCAACTTCGGAACTATAATTTCTGCGTTCAAACAAATATTCATCCAAATACATATACCGGTTCATTTACTAATAATTGGGTACTTGACACGCATCCGCGATCCTAGTTAGAATTATACCGTCACTTTTAGTATTGTTGGACCGCAAAAGTAGAAATCACGCAAAAATACATATAGCCAAAAAGCGGTATTCTTAATGGCTGTCGTTATACTGCAAGTCATTTTCATTTTTTAAGGATTATACCTTTTTCATAGATTTGCATTAGTAGGCCTCCTAATTTAGGATATGGTTCTTTTTTTAGGCTTTACTAAAAACGGTGGGTTACCATTGGAAATTATACTATAAATCGACAACCACATATATTGTTCCCATGCAACTATTTTACAATGCCACTTTAGATAGTAGTGTTTCTCAAGTAGTCTTTCCTTCGGAGGAAAGCAGACACATCATTAAAGTGCTTCGCAAAAAGCAAGGCGACCTCCTTCATATCACCAACGGTAAAGGTGACCTTTTTGAGGCCGAAATAGTCGATTCAAACCCCAAAAAGTGTAAGATCCAAGTTGTTTCCCACGACAGAAAACACCCCAACAGGTATTGGCTACATATGGTCGTAGCCCCAACAAAAATGAATGACCGGTTCGAATGGTTCCTAGAAAAAGCGACCGAAATAGGCGTAAACGAAATTACGCCGATCATATGTGAACAATCGGAAAGAAAGGTGGTTAAACCTGACCGTTTGCAAAAAGTAGTGCTATCGGCGATGAAGCAATCGCTACAGACCTTTTTACCAAGACTAAACCCTGCTATCAGCTTCAAAGACTTTATGGAACAAAGTCGAAGCGACCTATTATTTATAGCCCATTGTGATGAGAATGAAAGAACAGAACTAAAACGTGTGGTAGCCCCTGATAAAGACTTGACAATTTTAATAGGTCCTGAAGGAGATTTCTCAAGACGTGAAATAACCTTGGCCCGCGAAAAAGGGTTTGTACCCGTTTCTCTTGGCAAAACACGATTGCGTACCGAAACAGCTGCAGTGGTAGCCTGCACAACGGTAGCCCTAATTAACAATGGCTAAATAAAGCGTTTTTAAGCGAGGGAATGCTTAAATTTGATACGATTTAATCTCGTCAACAAAATTATGAGACTTCTTTCTTCTTGTATTCTTATACTTTTTATCTTGATTACTTGCGGCCTGCACGGACAAGATCTGGCTATTCTAAAATATAAAGGTGGGGGTGATTGGTACTCGAATCCAACGGCCCTACCCAATCTCATCAAATTTTGCAATCAATACATAGGTACCGAGCTCAATGAAAAATCGCAGGTGGTGGAAGTGGGAGATATAACCATATTTCAATATCCTTTCTTACATATGACCGGGCATGGCAATGTGTTTTTTTCCCAAGAAGAAGCCAACAACTTAAGAAATTACCTATTATCTGGCGGATTTTTGCATATTGATGACAACTACGGTATGAAACCCTATTTGCAGAAGGAATTGGTAAAAGTATTCCCCGACAAGAAATTCGTAGAGTTAGGAACTGACCATCCCATTTTTTCACAGGTTTATAAGTTCACCGAAGGCCTTCCCAAAATACACGAGCACGACGGAGAACGTCCACAAGCACTCGGTATATTTCATGAAAACCGGTTGGTACTATTATTTACCTTCGAAAGCGATTTGGGGGATGGCTGGGAAGACCCTGCCGTACACAATGACCCACCGGAAATTCGTGAAAAAGCACTTAAAATGGGAGCTAATATTATAGCGTATGCATTTAAAAACTAGCCTATGACCTCAAAAGCCATCTCTCAGGGAATTTTACGCGCGGTAGGCATTTTGGTAGGAATCGCCTTATTACTCTACTTTTTGTACCAAATTCAATCCGTGCTAGCCTACTTGGCCTTTGCTGCGGTCATAGCCCTTATTGGCCGGCCTATTGTCCTTTTTCTAAGAAGAAAAACGAAGCTACCAAATACCCTCGCAGTTATTATTACCATGATATTAATGATCGGTGTGATCGGGGGCATCATTGCACTATTCGTACCCCTGATAACTGAACAGGGCAAAAACCTATCACTATTGAATATTGATGCCTTACAACGGAATTTAAACGCCCTATACACTGAGGTAACCGAGTATCTGGGTGCATCACCACAAGTGGTCAATGAGCTTATCGAGGAATCGGATATCGAAAAAAACATTCTTCAGGGTTTGAACGTGGGGTTCATCCCAAATTTCCTAAACTCGTTTCTCAACACCTTGAGTACTTTAAGCATCGGCTTGTTTTCCGTACTTTTTATTTCCTTCTTTTTTTTAAAGGATAGCAAACTTTTTCAGCGTGGCATTTTGGCCTTTGTTCCAAAAGATAAAGAAACAGGTACAGTAAAATCAATCGATAAAATCAACAATTTATTATCGCGTTATTTTGTTGGACTGTTGTTACAAATCTTTGTTCTTTTTATCATTTATACCATAACCCTGCTTCTCGTTGGAATAGAAAATGCCATTGTAATAGCCTTCTTGTGCGCCCTCTTTAATATTATACCCTACGTCGGTCCCATAATTGGTGGGGTCATTATGATAGTGCTCACAATGACGAGTAATTTAGGCCTAGATTTCAGCACAATAATCCTACCCAAAACAGGGTACGTTTTGATCGGTTTGGCCGTTGGCCAATTGGTCGATAACTTCTTTTCGCAACCACTAATTTTCTCTAATAGTGTTAAATCGCACCCACTTGAAATCTTTCTTATTATCATTATCGCCGGACTCCTTTTTGGGGTGGTCGGAATGATCGTGGCCGTACCGGGCTACACCGCCATAAAAGTAATTCTAAAGGAATTTTTAGCAGAAAACAAGATTGTTAAATCCTTGACTCATAATTTATAGTTTTGCTTTGAATAAAGAAATATTAAACACTGATGTACAGTATTTTATAAATAAAAATTACAATACTGACATCATGTCAGTATTATTAAAAAAACGTGTTTTCGATGGCGTTTCCCAAAAAGAGCTGGTCGAACAACTGGAAGCTAAAAAAAAATGCCAAAACAAGTTACCTCTTTGGTTCGAAACACCTCAAATCTACTACCCCAACAAACGAAATATCGAACAGACTTCTTCGGAAGAGTCAGCCCGTTACAAAGCATCGATAGTTGAGGGAGAATCACTAGTGGATCTTACCGGGGGTCTTGGAGTAGACAGTTACTTTTTCAGTGAAAGATTCAATACTGTTTTTCATTGTGAATTGAATTTGGGTCTTTCCGAAATCGTTGCCCATAACTTCAAGGTACTCGACACAAAAAACATTGAAATAATTTCCTATGACGGACTAAGTTTCCTACAAAAGGAAAATCAGCGTTTTGATTGGATCTATGTGGATCCGTCCCGTAGAAATGACCTCAAAGGAAAAGTTTTTAGGCTAGCGGATTGTTCACCCAATGTAGTTGATCATTTAGACCTCCTTTTAAGTAAATCAGACAATATTTTACTAAAAACTTCACCGCTTCTCGATATATCGGCGGGGATTGGTGAACTACGTTTTGTCAAGGAAATTCATGTGGTAGCAGTCAATAATGAAGTCAAAGAATTACTTTGGGTGCTCAAAAAGGACTTTTCCCAGGCAATAACAGTCAAAACAATCAACATTAGGACTTCCCAAAACGAAATTTTCAATTTCAAATGGGGCGATGAGAAAAATATAATTTCCAACTACTCACAACCCTTGGCGTATTTGTACGAACCAAATGCGAGCATTTTAAAATCAGGTGGTTTCAAATTAACGGGAAAGGCATTTGAACTGAACAAGCTACATGAACACACCCATTTGTACACTTCTAACGAATTGATTATCTTCCCGGGAAGGCGCTTTAAAATACTTGGAACGATACCCTACAACAAAAAGAAGTTCAAAGCCATGAAAATTGAAAAAGCGAATATTACGCTTAGAAACTTTCCGGAAAGTGTAAAATCGATTCGAAGTAAATTTAAAATTAAGGATGGCGGGGAAACATTCCTCTTTTTTACCACTGACCACCAAGGGAAATACATTGTTTTAGAATGTATAAAGGCCTAATTTGAAAAAACTATACCCGTGCCATGCGTTTTAATCTTTACGTTCCTGTTGAACGAACCACCTATACAGTTCTTCGGTATTATAGGCCTTTACCCATGAATTGTGCCCCACACCCGGGTATCTTGTAAATTTCACATCATAACCCATTCCTTTCAGTCTTTTGACCATATTTTCCGATTCTGAAAACGGTATTGACTTGTCATCCTCTCCATGAAAAACCCATATTGGCATATTTTTGTCTATCCAAGCCGCATAGGGTACCGGGGTCATCCCGCAAACTACGGCCATCGCTGCGAACTTCTTGGGATACTGAACTGCAAGTTCCCAAGCAGCGCCTCCACCCCTACTTAGACCTGTTAAGTAAATTCGACTCTTATCCACTTTATTGTTTTTTACAACTGTATCAAGCAATTGCATTACCGCTGTGGTATTCCACCATTTTCTTCTATGTGGATTCTGTGGTGCAAGGATTAAAAAAGGAAATTGCTTTCCCTCGGCAATAAGTTTCGGTGGACCATTCTTCTTCAAGATACCCAAACTATCGACCCCGGCCTCACCACCGCCATGTAAAAATAAGAGCAACGGAAATTTCTCATCATCTTTAGATTCATAGTTCTCAGGATAGTACAGATAATACCGTAAATTCTCGGTGACCATAGTTTCCAGCGTATCCTCAATCAATTGTGACTGTCCGACACAACCTTGTATCAAAACCGTAAATGCCAAAGTCAGAAAAGGAAATCTCATGAATTTTGTTATCAAATTTGGCGATAAGATACACAAAAATAGAAGCCCTTAAAAAACGTATCGGAATGAGGTGAATTGTAAAGCTTACATATTCTATTGAACTTTTTGAAACCAAATTAAAAAAAGAAATGATCCGTTTTGGGGGGAACTTATTATCCACGGACCACTTCTTTTACTATAATTTTATAATGCTCTATCTAAACCATCACCAAAAAATTACCTGTATAGGGTAAAATGGCCTACATAGCGCAGTTTGCTTTTATCATTGGCATTGACTACGTACCAGTAATCACCTGTAGGTACGTTATGGCCTTCGTAGGTACCATCCCAGTTCATGACCTGATCTAATACCGCAACAACCCTTCCGTATCGATCGTAAATCTTCACTTCAATATTTGGAAAGAAATCCCTGTTTTTGGGAAACCAAACATCGTTATTGTTGTCGCCATCAGGTGTAAAGAAATTGGGTATTTCCAACATTCCCGTAAACTCAAAAGGAATTGTCACACTGGCCACACAACCATTCTGATCTCGTACCTCGACAGTGACGGTGGTACTCTCATTGGTGATGAATACATTTTCCGTTCCGGTAGATTCACCTTGGAAGAAAAATTCATATCCTCCATATCCGCCCTCGGCACTTGCGGTAAGCTCATTGGCAGCTGTCTTTGTTGCTGTTAATGTTAATGGATCATAAGACTCAATATTAAACGTCACATTGTTTACACAACCATTTTCGTGGTAAATATAGACCGTATGGTCACCTGCCGGCAAATCACCCCAAACACGTTGCGTATCGGCAACATTAACATCATCAATATCTAAAGAGAATAGTAATTGGGGCATTACGCTATTATCTTGCATCTCAACTGTTACCGTGCTATTGGGAAAAATACCTTCACAACCATATTGCACAATAGGTTCTGCCATGAGGTCTACGCCCATTCCGATAGTAAATACTTCCGTTGTGGCACAAAGATTTACATCTTGAATATAAAGGGCATACGATGCACCACCTTGAAGATTTCCGATAGTCTGCCCATCGTAAGGAGCAAATACAGCCGTACCCGTTTCATTATTGGGAGCAATCATCTCTATTTTATACTCATAATAAGGTGTCGGACTAACCAAAATATCGTTAAAAGGAGTACCCCCTTCAACATTAAAGGTTACTGTTCCATCACTGGCATCGATACACAGTTCTGGGGTTGTTTCCAAATTAGTGACTTGCACAATTTCCGGTTCATGAACGGGAACTTGAAAAATCTGCGGACATCCTTCTGCATCCTGTGCCAAAACCGTATAAAACTCCCCTACAGGCTTAGCGGGTAAATCTTGAAAGGTAAATACAGTCGGATTGTCGGGGTCGCTAAAAAATTCACTAAGATTAGGCTCTATGGCAAACTGCACGAGTCCGGCCGTTGCACTTGTAACGGTCATGGTAATCTCGCCGTCTTCGGCGCCATTACAGGTAACATCGGAACTACTAGGTACAATTATAACAGGTTCTGCCGGAGCAATGCTGAAAGGACCTTCAACAACACCACAATTCTGGCGGCTGATTACAGAAATCCAGTAATCTCCCGGATCTAAGTTTTCAAAAGTACCATAATCCTGTACGGCCCTACCATTGTAAGTCGGTAAAGATTCTGCAGCAAAGGCGTCAGGGCCGGGATCGGCATTATATATACGGAACTCATAAATTCCTGTTCCACCATTCGCTATGGCTTCGATTCTTCCATCTACTTCATACGCACACGATATATCAAAAGTTGGTGAGGTCGGATCCAAGCTTAAGGGGTCGGCATCGGTTATTGTAATACCATTCGTGCTTCGCGCCAGACAAGCACTAAGAGACCCTACCTTTTGTACTTCAAAACGGTATGATGCTCCTATATTACCCGGAATACCCGTTTTTACCGGATTGCCATCCACTATATCAATTTCATCGATTGGTTTCCATGGATCGGCGGGATTGTTATACTGCCTATACTCATAGGTACCGCCTTGTGGGTTATTCACTTTGATCTTCATCGTGGCAATATTACCACAAGCTGGAACTGAAGTTTGAATCAAAGCAGGGCTTATCGGTGGAGGTGGTATTACTCTAATGGGCGCTGTAACGGTACCACAATTAGACGAAGAAACCACCTCAATGGCATACCATCCCCCTGAAATCACCCCGGTACCAGCCGCTCCTACAAAATCAGGATTGGCCTGATACCCCGAGGAAGATGCTATATCAGTATTATCATTACTATTTAAACGCAATAAACGGTATTGATAGCCAGCACCTGGTACACCTCCAATAGCTCCGGGGTTTGTTGTTCCCGGTTCTACGGCAACAATTACGGCATCGCTTCCCTGAGGGCATTCAAGTTCCCTTGTAATTATGGCCTCAGCTTCAATCTGTGGAACCACTATAAGCTCTCGTTCCATAGTAGCTGTACAACCTTCGATATCACGGGCGGTAACACGGTAGTTTCCACTGGAAAGCCCTATGAATTGATCATTAGTGCCATTCGCAGCAAAAGTGCCATATGTTGCATGAGGCGTAAAGCCACTGCCCACAGGATTTTCGTATTCGAGCATATATTCATAGGCCGAACCATCCCATCCGCCTTCCGCGGTGACGGTAATCTCTCCGAGGTCATCTGAACATCCTACACGACCAACTTCCGTCATCGTGGTAATCAAAAGCTGTTCGCTCGGGGTACGGATATTAATCAAATTACTAAAAGCCTCACATTTTGGATTATCAATTTCCTTGACGACCACACGTAAATTTCCACCAGGAAGTCCTGAAATGGTTTCTGGATTCGTACTTGTATTCAAATCTCCCGAACCTAACAGAGTTCCAAAGGCTCCTCCACTAAAACCGGGGTCATTTGCATAATAAACATCATAATGATAAGCACCGGTAAAATTTGTGACGTTAATACTCATTTCGGCGTCACTTGTGCCAAAACAGCTGACAGGTCTCGATTCAGCAATGGTAATTACTGGCAGTACAGGTTCGCTCACAAAATATGCCTCGATAGGATATGTACAACCGCCATTATCATTGATCTGTAATCGATACTCACCGGCCGCCATTGGCAAATCAAATTCGACAAAACTTGCGCCACTGACAACCTGATCTGCGACAAAAGCGGTAGATGACCCCTGATCTTCAATCGTAAAATCGGTCGATCCTACCACATCGATACGAATTCGCTCGGGGTCTTCGCAGTTCATAGGGGATATCTGTGTGATTGTCGCCGTTACTGCTGTTGGAGCCAAAACCGTTACAGAATCATTAAACTCGCACCCGTTCGAGTCGATTGCGTATATTGTAATAACTTGATCAGATCCCGTGTCCACAATTAGGAAATCTGGACTGGACTGATAACTATCGCTTAGGTTAATTTTATAACCATTAGGAGCTCCATTTCCTACACTTGTCACTACTGCGGAAACCGTTGTAGTGCTAAATCGATTTGCACCAGGTTCACAGACCAAAGTTCCAGCAATGGCATCGATTTCAAAAACTGGAGGTTCATCTATATCTACCTCGACCTGATCCGTACAATTTCTATCGGTAACCACCTCGACAACATACGTTCCAAGTCCCAAATTCTGGAAAGAACCTGAAGCATTTGTAACTATTGGAGCTGGGCTTGGTGGCAAAGGCAATGTGCCACTATATAGATTATATTCCTTTATATTTGGATTGAGGTTAGGATCTGCATCAACAACCAAAGAAACATTGATGCTTCCATCGGCAGCTCCATTACAGGTGATATCGGTAGCCCCAACATCATCGATTACAGGTTGAATAGGACGTTCGCGAACTATATCATCAACAAGAAAAGTACAATTATTCACACCATCGTCAACTTGGTTATCGGTTATCTCTACTTGATAATCCCCGGAAGGAATATTCTCAAAAACACCATCATTATTTGGATCCGTAATATTAATGGGGTTACCGAGAAAGTCATTTCCAGTCAAAACATATGTAAAATCTCCACTACCACCATCCGCATTAATCGTAATAATACCATCGGAATCTTCGCAAGTAGGTTCTGTAGTGTAGTCACCCGAGGCAGATAAAACTTGGTAAACCTCCGCAATAGCATCTACATCACAGCCATTTGCATCTATCACATTGACAGGATAAGATCCGACGCTATTTACAGTAAATACAGCTTGAGTTGGCGTACCTGGCGTATAGGCTGGCGTTTGACTAATTCCGTTTAAAGTAAATGTAGGTGTATCAATATCACCTGCCATTTCAAGCGTAATTGTAAACCCACCCACCGGTGTGGTGACATCACACTGATTGTTTACGCTTATAGCGGGGGCAGGTAAATCAGGGTTGAGCTGTACAACCGCCGCTGAAATTCTATAAGCACAATCATTGGCATCTTTTACCCAGATGTCATAATCGATTCCTGGAGCCAAGGCTCCTGGCAGCGCTACGGTAGACGCATCACTAAAATCATCGGAAGGATCTGCAGGGGTCAATGTACCATCGTTGTCAACAGCATTTCCAGCGGGAACAAAAGCGTATAGATACGGACTACCCACGACAAATGGGGTTCCCCCACTACCGCGCACCGTCAACTGGCCCAGTTCATTACAATTCGCATTTTGATTATCAATTATATCAACTCTTGGCGTATTCAAAATAGCTTCATCTTCATCCCCTGCAGTACAACCAGTTGATTCGGTTACAGCTATTCCATAACGTCCAGATGGTGCTGTAATAGCTGAAGCTAGAGTGGTATCGAATGAACCCGTAACATTATAAACCTCGGCACCAGTATCTAAGTTTGTAATAACAACGTCATAGGGGCCCGTACCGGATGAAATGGTATAGTTTAAACCAATATCACCATTTCTACACGTGGCACCATCTACATCCAAGGTAACTCCAGGTCCCGGTCCGTCGGGCAGCGTTATAACTTCGGAATAGATACAACCCGTATTTATGTCGCGAACATCTACCGTATACGAAACACCAAATAAAAGTCCAGTAAAACAATGGTTTGAAGGTGGATTGTTCGGTGCGGTCCAACCAAAATTGGGATCTGGATCCGTCAGGCGTATTTCATAATTCAAAGGCAATGTGCCACCGGTAATGTCTACACAAACAGTGGTACCCAAAGGAGCACATACTGCTGGAGGAGGTGGATAAGTAGGTACAATATCCAAAGTTGCCGAGTTGATGGTAATCGGCTCAATGTCGCTACACCCTCTTGAATCTAAAATGATAACCTGATAGTTCCCGGGTACTAAGCTTGGATGGGTAATAGAATCACCTGGGTTAACTCCACTTTGTGTTACATAAGGATTGCCAAAATTATCTTCAATTATTACTGTATAATCCGGACTCCCCGCCGTAATAGTATTTATGGTGACCCCTCCTGAAAGTGATCCTGAGCCACAAGTAGCATCAATTGGTGTTACCGTCGCATCTGGAGGGCCTAAGGGATCGGCGGCCACTGTAATCGGAATCACTGCAGTAACACAGTTACGATCATCTTTTACAACATATTCATAATCTCCCGCAGCCAAGCCTGAATAAATAGTTTGCGAAGAATAGGAATAAACGGTACCCGGGGTTGGGTCGGGAACAATATTCGGGTCCAGCGGGTTGGCCCTAAGCTCTCCTACTGGTGCAAAAACCACTTGAAATGGGGGAACACCTGAAGAAACTGTTGGTATTATCTCTACAAAACCGCTATTCGGGTCTCCACAACTTGGGCCTACAATGCGATGTGTCGCTACTATATTGGTTGGTTCAGCAAATGTGATAGGTTCGGAAGCGGTAGTACACCCATTGATATCGGTAACACTTACTCGATAATCCCCATGGTCTCCATAAGGAACCGTATATGAAAAAGAACCTGATGGCAAAGTTACTCCATTATATCCGGCTACTGGAGCAAAAGGATTGGGAGCCACATCTCTATACTCAATAGTGTATGAAGTGGCTGCTAAATTTGATATATCACCTCCATTTACTGTAATATCCATTTCCCCATCACCTCCACAAGGAATTTCATTGGCAATATCAAGGGTAACTTGAATCTGAGGAGGTATTGTAATGGGGGATAATTGGTCGGAACAATTGTTCGAATCAACTACTTCTACGGTATATGTTCCCGGAACTAGACCAGAAAATGTTGGACTGGCCTGTAATGACCCTGAATTTATTCGATACTGATGGCCTGCGCCACCTCCTGAGGAAGACACGGTAATAGAACCGTACTCAGGTGTAGGGGTTGCTATGGGGTCATAGCAATATGAAGCACTAACCAAAGAAATGGAAGGAGCCTGTAATGCCGTCAATGTAAACCTAGTTTCAGCCTCACAACCTTCGGAATCTATTACTGTAAGTATATATTCCCCTTCGGCCGTCAAATTACCAAATGTTCTACCACTCTTAGGCCCTTGAACCGTAGTCGACGGTGCCGGCCACTCCAATTGATACTTGTAGCCTCCAAAACCGCCATTAGCAGTAGCTTGTACCCTCCCTACGTTTCCGTTTTGGCAACTCATTTGCGTTACATTCGGGGTAACACTTAAAGGCGTAGCAGCTTCTTCTACATCAAAAGAGGCAGTTGAGGTACAATTGGTATCATTATCAGTAACAGTGATTTCATAAGTACCGGCTCCAAGTCCCGTAACCGGAATCTCCAAATCGCTACTCGTTCCACTTGTAAATACAGTGGTTGTGCTAGAAGGAGGCGGTGTGGTACGTGTAACCGTATAATTATAATCCGATCCAGGACTATCTATCTCAAAACCATCGATCAAAAACGCCCCGTTTCCATCAGCTGCCAAAGGGCATACCTTTCGGTCACCGCCCGATTTAACCTGCGCTCTGATAGAACTAAGTCCACCAGTCGTAAAACTAGCAGGATACACGCACCCATTGGCATCGGTAATTTCAAATTGATAGGCAGTATCTAAGATCAGGCCATTAAAAACGTTGCCTGCCTGCGTAATTGTAGGAGCCGGTGAAACTACCTCATATTGCGTAATAGCCACCGTACTAGTTACATTTATGGTGACGCTACTGGTACCTGCAGCACAATCTAAGTTATCTTGAACGAAATCAATGGCAGATGGCGGCTCTGGGTCGCTCACTGTTATAGGTGCCAACGCTTGATAACAATTCGCATCATCTCTAACATAAGGTATATAGGTACCCGGCGGCAAACCTGTAAAATTAGTTCCAGACTGATAATTTACATTGTCGACACTATATTCATACCCGGAACCCGAACCACCCGTAGTCGGTGCAAAATCGATTATAGCTCCACCGTTCGCACAGGTATAATCTTGCGTCAAACTTGCACTACCTGTTAGTCCTCCATCAGAAGTTACGGTTACGGATGGTAATGATAAAACACACGTAAAACCACCTTGTGAATATTGTACCTCTATTATATTGTAGGTATCATCGGCCACTGGTATAATTTGTGACGAGGTCCAAGGATCCGCTGCGTTATTTGTAGCTCTAAATTCTAAATTAAATCCTTTGGGATCCGTTACTGTGAATTCCACTTTACCGCCACCATTGGTACACGTACCCAAAATAGGACTAGCAGTGACATCTGGCGGATCTAATAATGCTACATATTCAGACTTCTCAGCTGTACATCCTTGATCATCGGTAATGTAAAACGTATAAGTCCCGGGAGAAGTTACATTATACGTACTTGTGCCTGTGAAAGTACCTCCCGAATCTCCTCCATCGCTAACGGTATAACTATAAGTACCAGACCCACCAGTTGCCGAAATGTCAATATCAACGCTCTCAACACCTGACGGCGGAGGGCAACCAAAACTCATGCCATTGGTATCACTAGTAACCGTTATCGGAGACAAACCGGTACCTATCGCAATTGGGTTTCCACTTGTATCATTATATTGGATTGGCGCAGGAATACCATTAGGAATATCTTCCTTACACTCGTTGGTTTCAACCTTCACTGCGTAAGTACCTTCACTAACTGCACTGAAGGTATGCGTATTACTTGAAATCGTCGAGGTAAACTCTATTTCGGCGCCAAACTCGTCCAATAAGGTATACACATAGGGACCCGGCACTTCTGGATTCACTGCTACATCGATGCTTCCCGTTTCTCCGCTACAGACAGGATTGGTAAAAGTTACGTCAATTTGAATATCAACTTGTCTAACTTCAATTACATCATATAAATATTCACAAACCTGACCGTCAATATTCAATCTAGCCTGGACAGTATAGAACCCAGGATTTAAATTGGAAAAAATTGAGGATGATTGATAAGGGCTAAAACCACCAGAACCTTCTCTAATTCGAAATTGATAGTTATTAGGAAGTCCCGTTAGCTCTATCCGCCCAGGATTATTACAAATAAAATCTTTTTTCGTATATGTTTGATTGATGGTACTCTTGACAACTTCAAAATAATAATAAGCTCCCGAGCCGTTGACGCGCACCCTAAATTCAGCCCCCGTAGTTGAAGAAATTGAAGAAGCGTCTAAATCAAAGCTTTGATCAATCGAAACTTGTGTATAATTTGAACTATTGGTATTGGGACATTCCAAATTGGTATCCGCCGGGGCCCCAGTAAGCTGTTCCCACGAAACGCTGCCATAGGGACCGCCTGATAGTGTTATATTTCTATCATCGGAATCACCGCATAAAATGAATCGGGCAATGGTAAATCCATTGTTGGTACAATTAACAATATCGTCGGCATCTTCAATGATCGTTGCGAATGCCGAGGCACTCATTACCGCATCCGTTTTTTGATTGGTCAATGCTACAGACTTCGTCAAAGAGCTTTCAGACGAGCTATTCCTTAGGTCGGCCTCTTTGACTATCAAGGGTTCAATATCCAAAACTGAGGTAATCCCTTCAAAAATATCAAAGACCCTAGGGTTCGCTATAGCCGACGTACATATCACCGAAAACATCAGCAATAGTACAGCATACAGAATATGCCGTGTTTTTTTTGGGAGCATAGGTTAAGTTATATTTTAAAAGAACTTTCTTGATTTGGGAATCAGAACATTCTTTAGCGTAATTATTTAAACTTATATTTTTCTCTTTATCTTAGCTCTTTGAGCCACATTATAATATTACTTTTAACGTTGGATTATGAAAAATAGTATTGTATACCTATGTTTAATCGCTGTATCGCTCAATTTATCCTGTGCACAGGAATCTTCGAATCAAGTTGATACGCCAGAAAAGACACCCTTTACCACAGAACTTTTGGTGAGTGATTTACAAATTCCTTGGGGTATGGCCTTTTTACCGGATGGTGGCATGCTCATTACGGAGAAATCCGGAGAACTAATTCACTTCAAGGACGGTTTTAAAACAAACGTTTCCGACGTGCCGGGAGTGTATCAAAGAGGGCAAGGTGGGCTGCTAGATGTGGCTTTGCATCCTGACTATGTGAATAATGGATGGCTCTATTTAACCTACGCCTCAGAAGAAGGCGGGGAGAAAGGTGGCAATACTGCACTCATGCGGGCCAAACTGAGAAACAACGCCTTAGTGAACAAAGAACTGTTGTATAAAGCAACACCCAACACGACCAAGGGCCAACATTTTGGATCAAGAATAGAATTCGACAATGAGGGTTATCTTTATTTCTCCATAGGAGAGCGTGGCGCAAGGGATGAAAATCCCCAAGACATCAAAAAAGATGGAGGTAAAATCTATCGCATATTCGATGACGGGCGTATTCCGGAAGACAACCCTTTTGTTGGAACCAACGGTGCCAAAACGGCCATCTATAGTTATGGTCATAGAAATCCGCAAGGATTAGCCAAACACCCGGAAACAGGAGCCATTTGGGACAATGAACATGGTCCGCAAGGAGGAGACGAAATCAACGTGATTAAAAAGGGAGCAAATTACGGTTGGCCAGTAATCACCTATGGTATCAATTATAGCGGTACGCCCATAACCGACAAAACCGAGATGCCGGGTATGGAACAGCCCTTGCATTATTGGGTACCATCGATAGCACCAAGTGGCATGGCCTTTATAACCTCAGACAATTATGGGGACTGGAAGGGAAGTATTCTTATTGGGTCGCTGAAATTCCAATACTTGGAACGATTGGTCCTTGACGGAAATAAAGTGATCCGCCGTGAAAAATTGCTCGCCGATGAGGGCCGAGTACGCGATGTGAAAGAAGGCCCTGACGGACTCATCTATGTGGCCGTAGAAGGTAAGGGTATACTTAAATTGATCCCCAAGAAATAAATTGCAAATAATATTATTATTGGTAATATAAGCTGAGGTTTCAGCTATTTCAATCATAGGCCAAATGAGAATATTCGTTTCCGTTTATGCTGTGGCAGTTGTCGGTCTTTCTGTATATTTTATGCAAGACAAAGAACTGGAAGAAAGCATGGCGCGTGGTGCGGTAATATACACGGATTTCTGTGTTCCCTGCCATTTGGAAAAAGGCGAAGGAGTCGTCCATACCTTCCCCCCTCTCGCCGCATCCGATTATCTCAGCAAAAATAGGGAAGCTAGTATCCGTGGAGTGAAATACGGGCAACAAGGAGAGATTATCGTAAACGGAGTTACCTATAACAACATAATGACCCCCTTAGGCTTGGAAGATGATGAAATAGCCGATGTTATGAATTATGTGATGAATTCTTGGGGAAATGCTTCAGAAACCATAGTTACTATTGAAGAAGTAGCGGCCATTCAAAAAGAGTAATTACTGCCCTGCATCAAGAGCGGCCTTCACAGAGCCATGTTTCTTTAATAAAATTTCAGCTTTTTCATACGGAATACCCAATCCTTCGGAAACGTAACGTACGCCACGATCAACAAGTTTATTATTGCTCAATTGCATATTGACCATCTTATTTCCCTTTACCCGACCAATCTTAATCATCAGCGCCGTAGAAATCATGTTCAGCGCCAATTTTTGTGAGGTGCCACTTTTCATCCGGGTACTTCCAGTTACAAACTCGGGACCAACATTTATGGCTATCGAAATGTCTGACAGCTCTGCTAAGGGAGAACCGGGGTTATTTGTAATTCCTGCAGTCAAAACCCCATGCTTTTGAGCTTCAGCAAGCCCCCCTAAAACATATGGAGTCGTACCTGATGCAGCAATGCCAACCACTACGTCATTTTGGGTAACCTTGTGAACCATCAAATCTTTCCAGGCTTGCTCAACGTCATCTTCCGCATGTTCCACTGACTTTCGAATTGCAGTATCGCCTCCCGCTATGAGTCCTATTACCCGTTCATGAGGCAGTCCGTAAGTCGGTGGAATCTCCGAAGCATCAAGAATACCCAATCTACCACTTGTTCCGGCACCTATATAAAATAACCGGCCACCCTTTCGAAATCGCTCGGCAAGGGCGTTGACCAATTTTGTAATCTGCGGAATGACCAAAGCCACGGCATTAGCTACTTTTTGGTCTTCTTCATTCATTTTTTGGAGGATGGACTCGGTATCCAATTGTTCCAAATTATCGTGATTAGAAGGTGTTTCAGTTATTTTTATATAATTCATAGTTCTTATGCTTGGTGTCGCAAAGTTAAACAGAAAAGCAAGACAAAAAGCCTTGGATGTCCGTTTCTAAAATTCTCTTTATTCTAATAAAGAATTTCTTGAAACCGACTATTCCCGGGGCAGAGCCCCGAGAAATTTTAAATTAAATCAGCCGTATGTCATGATTTCGGAAAGGTCTCAACAAATCATTCTCCGGCTCCAATTCGGTAATCATGGTGTTGATGGCATTGATATCGCATGTCTTATAGCGATGTTGCGAATTCAACTTTTCCGAGATGGATAAAAGCACCGACTTCTTTGAAGATTTTATTATCGCCTTTTTTACTTGAACAATATCCCAATCGAATTCGGTAAGTCCATAATAAGAGTCGACATATCCCGTTCCGATAAAGCTGTAATCTACCTTAATCTCGGAAAGATTATGAATGGCATTCGCACCGATTGCAATCTGAGATTCTTTAGAAACTTGGCCTCCTACAAAAATTACGGTGATGTTACTTTTGGTAAGCAACTCCATAGCCACGGGCAAACTATGGGTAAAACAGGTTAAATCAAGATTGCTCGGTATCAATCGCGCCAACTCCAAACAGGTAGTTCCCCCGTCTACAAAAATCACACCACCATCTTTTAACAAAGCCAGCGCTTTTTCGGCAATTTTAATTTTTTGGTCTAATTTATAGATATTATCATTTCTCGCACTATTCGACCTAAAACCTAAGGAAATAGCCCCTCCGTGGACTTTACGCAATCTATTTTCTGCATCGAGTTCTTTTACATCTCTTCTAACAGTGTCAATAGATACGTCCAAGGCCTCAGCAATATCCGTCAACAATATTCTATTATGTAGTTCAACTTCGCTCAATATGGTTTGATGCCGCTCCTCCTTTAACATACTATATAGAATTAAATACATTATAAAGAAACAAAGATAACCATTAAAATGAATTTGCTGTTTTTAACGGCTTAAAATTACAAATTGCCCAAAAGAAGCATAAAACGGCATAAATATATTGCACAAAACAGCAAACAATAGATAAATTGCCTATATTTGCATGATTCTAATTGCCACCAGGCACAACAAATAAGAATAGAACAGCTTATGAAAACCACATTGAAAAAAGACGGCACCGACATTGGCTATAAACCTGTAGGGCAATTTGAGGAAACCCGCTTTGAAAAGATACATAATGTTATTTTTTCAAACTCAAACGAGGCCTCTATCAAGGTTGCACAGGAAATCGCAGATCTTATTAGAAAAAAACAAGCCACGAACAAAACCTGTGTACTGGGCTTGGCAACGGGTTCTTCCCCTATAAAAGTATATGAAGAGCTGGTCAGGATGCATAATGAAGAAGGTCTTAGCTTCGCTAACGTAATTACGTTCAATCTCGACGAATATCTGCCTATGGAGCGAGAAAACCGACAAAGCTATCATTTCTTTATGCACGAACATTTGTTCAATCATATCGACATTCCTGAAGAGAATGTTAATGTTCCCGACGGTACGGTTTCGGGAGAATCGGTCATTCAATATTGTTTAGCGTATGAAAAGAAAATAAAGAACAGCGGGGGACTTGACTTTCAACTTTTAGGTATAGGTCGAACCGGCCATATTGGCTTTAACGAACCGGGATCACATTACAATTCCGGGACGCGTGTAATTACATTGGACCACATTACACGTGTAGATGCCGCTCCAGCCTTTCTTGGAATAGAAAATGTACCAAGAAAAGCCATTACAATGGGTATTGCCACGGTTCTAAGCGCCAAAAGAATTGTTTTACTTGGTTGGGGACAAAATAAAGCGGACATCATTAAAAAAACCGTTGAAGGCGATATTTCTTCACACGTGCCGGCCACGTATTTACAACAACATAATAATTGCACATTTGTCTTAGATACAGGTGCAGGTTCTGAACTCACACGAAACAAAACACCGTGGTTGGTCGATGAATCCCTCAAATGGACGGAAAACTTGAGTGCCAAAGCTATTGTATGGCTTTGCAACGAAACGGGAAAATCAATTTTAAGCTTAACAGATAAGGACTATAACGACAACGGTATGTCAGGGCTGTTGGCACTAGAAGATTCTTATGACTTGAACATCAAAATGTTCAATAGATTGCAACATACTATAACCGGATGGCCAGGTGGCAAACCCAATGCTGACGATACACACCGACCCGAAAGAGCCTTACCAGCTAAGAAGAGGGTTATTATATTCAGTCCGCACCCTGATGATGACGTCATATCAATGGGAGGTACTTTTGATCGGTTGATCGAACAAGGCCATGAAGTTCATGTAGCATATCAAACTTCGGGCAACATTGCCGTTTCAGACACCGAAGCTTTAAAATTTGCCGAAATAGCAAAAAGAATAGAACCATCTGAAAAGGCGCAGACTATAATCGACTCGATTAAAGCTAAAAAGGAAAGTAGTTTTGATTCACTTGAGGTTCGTAGCTTAAAAGGCAATATAAGAAGAGGTGAATCATATGCTGCTACCCGATATTTAGGACTTGATGATGCGAATGTCCATTTCTTGGATCTCCCCTTTTATGAAACCGGAACCATTAAAAAGAATAACCTTTCCGATGAAGATATTACCATTGTCGCTGATCTCATCAAAGAAATAAAGCCTCATCAAATCTATGCCGCTGGCGACCTTGCCGATCCACATGGTACACATAAAGTTTGTCTAGATGCAGTTTTTGAAGCCATGGAACGGCTAAAAGAAGAACCTTTTGCAAATGATTGTTGGTTATGGCTTTACCGAGGTGCATGGCACGAATGGGATATCAATGAAATTGAGATGGCCGTACCAATGAGTCCGGATCAGGTGCTCAAAAAACGGTATGCCATATTCTGCCATCAATCTCAAAAAGATGGGGTTATGTTTCAAGGTGATGATTCCAGGGAATTCTGGATGCGAGCAGAGGAACGCAATAAGGATACTGCGTCACGCTATAGGGCACTCGGGTTATCAGACTATGCCGCTATGGAAGCATTCGTAAGACATAAATTCAACTAAGACCCTGTTTCTAACTGGTTCGAACCCAACAAAAGACTATGTAAGGACATATGTTGTAGAATTTCGTGCCTAAACCTTGGATTCAAAAATTTTAAATGCCCGTTTCAAATTGAAACGGGCTTTTTTATGGAAGAACAAATCGATTTTGGTACATTTAAACCAAATTGAATTTAATGGTGCAAAAAGACAAATGGGCATGGGCTTGGGTACCTGTTCTCTACTTCACCCAAGGCCTCCCCTATGTGCTGGTCGTTACAGTCTCGGTTATCATGTACAAAAAGCTAGGGGTCAGCAATGAAGATATCGGACTTTATACCAGTCTTTTATACCTGCCTTGGGTGCTAAAACCCTTGTGGAGTCCGTTCGTAGACCTCAAAAGCACAAAACGCAAATGGTTTTTAAGCATGCAGTTACTCATAGCAATGGCCCTGCTCGGCGTTGGTCTTACGTTGCCCACAAACATGTTTTTCATGACCACATTGGCCTGCTTTTGGATGGCCGCGTTTGCCTCAGCTACGAATGACATTGCCTCTGACGGCTATTATATGCTAGGTTTAACGGAAAAAAAACAATCGTTCTTTGTAGGCATGCGAAGTACGTTCTATCGTCTGGCCATGGTTACCGGTGAAGGACTCATCGTTATATTGGCCGGCTTTCTTGAAAATAGATATGGCGACAACACCAAGGCGTGGAGTATTACCATGACGGCAGCGGCCTTTTTAATGTTGATTTTGACGGTTTCTAACTTTTTTGTTACACCGAAATATGAAACATCTTCTAATATCATTACACAAAAACCGAAAGGTTTTCTTGCGGTGTTCAAGTCTTTTTTTACAAAACCGAATATCGGAATCGCATTGGCTTTTATTCTTACCTATCGCTTGGGAGAATCGCAATTGGTAAAAATGGCCGCTCCCTTTTTACTTGATACTCCTGAAAAAGGTGGATTGGGCTATTCGACAGAACAACTAGGTACCATTTTTGGGACCGCTGGGGTAATCATGCTCTCCTTAGGCGGAATTTTAGGAGGAATTTTAATTTCCCGAGACGGGCTAAAAAAATGGATGCTTCCCATGGTACTCTCCCTGAATGTGCCCAATGTACTGTATGCCGTTCTGGCCATGACCAAAACGACCAACATATTTGCCGTAACCGCAACGGTGGTCTTTGAAAAATTCGGGTATGGCTTTGGGTTCGCAGCTTTTCTCATGTACCTCATTTACATTGCCGAAGGGCACTCGAAAACTTCACACTACGCCATCGCCACCGGCTTTATGGCCTTGGGAATGATGCTACCAGGTATGATCAGTGGCTATATGCAGCAGTGGTTGGGATATGGCGGTTTTTTTGTTTGGGTGGTCATTGCCGCGTTACCCGCTTTACTGTTGTTGAAGTATATCAAATATCCAGCCGATTTCGGCAAAAAAACAGAAGATTCCAATGCGTAGTATTTTCCCTTTGAAAAAGGCAAACGAGCAGCTTTCAACGGCCGAAAAAGTAGGACAACTATTTATGCCCGCAGCTTTTATAAATGACACGGAAAATGAAATAAAAAAAATAGAAAACCTGATTATAGAACAAGGTGTTGGGGGACTTTGCTTTTTTCACAGTCGTGCCAGTGCAGCAACCAATTTCGAGGGTAAAAAGAAAGTGGTTCATAATGTGAAGAGTTTTAATACGTTGCAAAATTTGATTATTCGCTATCAAAAAGTAGCCAAATATCCCCTTTTGATTGCTATCGATGCCGAATGGGGCCTCGCCATGCGTATTGAAAACACCCCACAATACCCCTATGCCATTACTTTAGGAGCTATTCAGAACAATAACGCCCTTATTTTTGAAGTAGGTAAAAATATCGCCTTGGATTGTAAAGCGGCAGGCATCCATTGGAATTTGGCCCCTGTGGTCGACCTGAATAACAACCCCAATAATCCAGTAATCGGTTATCGTTCTTTTGGAGAGGATAAAAACCAAGTTATCGAAAAAGCGCTGGCCTTCATTCAAGGTACAAAGAGCGAAGGTGTTTTGACCAGTATCAAACACTTTCCGGGTCATGGCGATACGGCCACCGATTCGCATTTAGGACTACCCTTAATCGGCAAATCAAAGGAAGAATTGGTACAAAATGAGCTTTATCCGTTTCAAAAACTAATTGATGAAGGTGTCGATTCAGTTATGGTCGGACATTTATCCGTACCAGCATTAGCGGAGGGAAAAACGACACCTTCAAGTATTTCCAAGGCTATTATTAAAGGAATATTGCGGGAAGAAATGGGGTATAATGGAGTTGTTATTTCAGATGCACTAAACATGCATGCGGTATCGAAAAATTACCCTATTAAAGGTGAATTGGAATGGCTGGCCTTTGATGCGGGAAATGATGTGCTCTGTTTCTCGGAAAATTGTTCCGAAGGCATTCAGACTATCCTAAAAAACGCCTCCGAAAAGCAAATTGAAGAAAGTTTTCAGCGCATTTGGAAGCTTAAAGAAAAAACGATTCAAATTCAAGGGTCGCAATCTAGCATGGCACTTACAAACGCGGATGAACTAAACCTTAAAATAGCCCATAAGAGCCTGACACTTTTAAAAGGCACAAAAGAAGCCATAGCTGAGTTCTCTACTACCTCTTTTGTAGGACTTGAAAACACACAACCCATTGAAAATCATTTTTTTAATGATTTATCGGAAAATAAAAAGTTTAATCGATTTTATATCACTAAAAGGAACGCTGTCAGTGAGAAAAATATTCTTTTGGCCTTATTCCCGAAACAAGTCAAGCCTGCCCATAATTTCGGGTTTACCGATGAAGAAATCACAGCGATAAACGCACTTTTCAGCACTAAAAATGTAGTATTGTATCTGTTCGGAAATCCGTATGTGCTCAATCTTTTTGATACGGAAAAGACCAAGGGCATTATCATCGTATATCAAAACTTTAAAATGTTTCAAAAAGTCGCAGCTGCCCACTTTTTAGGGGAATTTGACGCAGTGGGAAAACTGCCGGTACACTTATAACCTCAATAAAGGTTTGCTAGGGTTTTAATTGCTTCGCAATTTCAATTTTCTCTCTCCAATATTATTCAAAGGAAGATGAACTCCTCTCCTAAAATCCCATTTTTAGCAGAAGGCTACTCCACAATCAATTTGGCACGCATTATCGAAGAATGCCCAGGAAATGTACACACGATCCAATACTCGCCGGAAGTATCGGGAATCTGTACATAAATAGTTTCCGAAGATTCCGGTTGTAAAATTCCGGTGTGGCTGAGCACCAATTCAGTATCGGGCACGTAGTTGTTGTCAGGACCATCTAAACCAAGAAGCAATGCCAATCTACCAACTTCATCAACCGACTTTTTTCCTTTTTCCGTAATCACGAGATTGTGAAGCATATCGTCGTTATTGTTAAAGGTAAGTTCGAGTTTTGTTCCTCGCTTCACACGTACTTCGGTCACGTCATATTTTAAGCCCGGCGAGGTACCTATTACCAATTGTTTTTCCGCACCATTTTCCCAACTTTCGGGCATTTCAACCGTTCTTTTTGGCTGAACTATGCTTTTACCGGAACTTGTACTGGTTGACATTGAAGGAGATTTTAGCGTTCCTCCAGGCACTTCGTTCAACGTATAATAACCGGTATCATGTAACAATAACTCTCCCGAGGTCGCCTTCAGCTCTGGGATTTCCAATTGGTGTATGAACCCAAGACGCATGCCGTGGGCGGTCAATTTCACCGAACGTCCGTCTGGCGCCACTTCGGCATTCGCTATCATACCGATCTCGCGATCAATAATATCACTGCCATAGATATAGTGATAGTTGTAGGTAAAGGTAGTAAGCTTATAGGTCGCCGGATTACTGGCTATGGCTTTATCAACAGGTTTCGTAAATTCAAGTTCGAAACCATCATCCAACACCTTCATCGATTTTATTTCAAACGGCATTTTCCCTGTCCATTTTAGACGTTGAAGTCCGTAAGGCGCTTTTCCCGTAGACGACCAGCCCCTGCTCGTCATACCAACGAACATACTATCATCACTACCCCAAAGCATACGTAAAATACCTGATGAAAAACCTTCTCGAAAAGCGAATGTTGCTCCTTGGTAAACACCGTTTACTTTTTCCATAAACACCCGCATAATTTTGCTATGCCCCTGATCACCAACGAACATCTGACCTTCGAACGGTCCGAATTTGCCTTTTGTAGTATCATAAACTATATCGGAAGTAGAGATACCCAAAATCGTATGTGGAAACCATATTGCGGGAGCCCTTAGTGCCGGAACTTTTTCGGCATATTCGTAAAGCGTCAACCCTGATTCCTTTTCAATTTCATCTTGTTTCAAATTCAGGGGCGAATTGGGCTCTCCAGTCCAACGTAGCCCTTCCGGATTACCTGCAAAAGTGCCTTTTTCCAAATGGGTCATTCTTCCAGAGGCTACCCAATCGCCCTGATTTTCGGTGTAAAATACATCGCCTTCCGTATTGATATTAAAACCTGAGGGAGAGCGTAGACCAGTAGCTATAGGTTCCATCTCACCCTCTGGGGTAATTTTTAACAACCAACCACGCCATTTAACCAAACTAGACCCATGACCTATCCAAGAGAGGTTGAGTGTCACCAACATATCACCATTCTCCATAAACTTAGGGCCATAAGAATAATCATGGTAATTGCCCGATAATGGCCAAGAGTAAACGGTTTTGTACAAATCGGCTTTGCCGTCACCATTTTTGTCTTCCAAACGGGTAAGTTCTCCTCTTTGGGAAAGATAAAAGCTGTTGTCTTTAAAATTAAGTCCGAGTGGCTCATGTAAACCATGGGCAAATCGCTTGTAATCAGGGTTCTTTCCATAGGGTTTATCAATTACCCACACTTCTCCCCTTCGGGTCGAAACCCCCAATTGATCTTTATCGTTAAATGCCAATCCGCCGACTTCCAACAACACGTCATCAGGGATGGGAACATCTACAATATCATAATAGGCCGCTTCCTTTTTAGCCATTTCCGAGAGATCTTGGGCCGAAACAAAGGAACCTACATTTATTAAAAATACTAGTACCGCTATTTTTTTACTGATCTGCATTTTTTCCTTTTTATTTACCAGATAATGCTGTAATTCATACTATGGCCCCCTGCCCCTACTTTTACGAGTAACTCATCTTTTCCGTTCACATGACGTATGACGGGCTTTAAGCTGTCGTTGCCCGAAAATTCAACGAAATAGCTTTCGTCATTTATGACATAAGTACCGTCTGACAGAGCCTCTATTTTGGAACCATCTGCAATTTTATGCCATATTTCTTTATTTCCAGAAATGGTTGTTGTACGTTTTAATCCTCTATTGGCCGCCACAGGAACAAACCGGTCCGTAATGATAGTGCCGTCGATTTCATGTGAAAAGGTTGGTACTCCCTTAGTGTCGAATTCATAACCCAATTGTTTTTGTACCACGTTCTCGGGAATACTGTCAGGCCATACCGTAAGGTCATCCTTTAAGAACTCAAAATCTGGATCACCATGTACCGAAACATTAAAAGCTGACGGTACGGCCAGTTGTTCGATTCCGCGGGCATGCCACATTTGGGTGGTGTTGAGGAAATCTCCATCCCAAGACTTTAAAAGCGAACCAAAGGCCAAATCATAAGCGAAATGGATGCCTTCGGGCATACCTACTGAAATGACATGGGTTCTTTTACGGCCTTTGTGCATTACAAAACCACGCTGGGTTACCGGTTCGTCGGCAACCTCGACCATGATTTCGCGATCAGGCTTGCCCCTGTTTAAGTCTATAGAACCAACTGCCGTCAAACTTTGCTTTTGCAGTCCGGGTCCCTCCACCGCTAGCTTTAAGCCACGAGCCCAACGATTATGCTTGTTGTAGAGTAATTTGAAGGGCACATTGCCCTTTTTCAATGTGACCGTTGCAAACCCAGGGTCATCTAAATTGAAATTTCCGTTAAAGCTGACAAGTGTATCATTCTCGATTAAAAAAGCGCCTCCGGCTTGATTCACTTTGAAGTCAAAGAGGTAGTCTCCCTCTTCGGGAACGGACAACTCTCCCGTATATATCAATAGCTTCTGGGGTCGTTCCCCGGAAGCCATCAGGGAGGAAATAGAATCGGTAGCAACTTCTCGAATAGGTGCTAAACTATCTATGTTCGGGAATGTCTTTGATTCATTTTCATATTCCCCCATTTTCACGCCTATCAAAAAAACTTCTTTATCTTGATATAGCTTATACTTTATATTTTTGATTGCAACCGGGCCGTGATCCCCTTGGATCATAAATGGCCCCATAGGTTTTTCATCTGTAAATGCAGCAGCGCGTGTGGGTCCTGTGACTTCTAAATTTTCATGTAACAGCACCCCGTTCAAACGTACTTCTTCAAACCACGCATTTTTTGTTTTTTTTCCATTGGAATCAAATTTGGGCGCATGAAAGATAATTTTAAAGTGCTGCCAAAGACCGGGTGTCTTTGCTGCATTTACCATAGGGGCCTGACCTTCGAAACCTTTTCTTCCTTCTTCATCATCACCTTGATATATACCACCAATATCAGAATACTCAGGTTCTTTCTTCCCCCAACTGTCAAAAAGTTGAACCTCATAGCGGCCCTGAAAATATAATCCCGAATTCGAATCAACAGGCATCATTACATCCAATTCCAATTCGATATCACCATGCTCAAAAATGGTAAAAAGATGGTCTTTCTTTGTGTCACCAGGAATATTGGCCAACACGCCCTTTCCTGGTGTCCCACTCAACGTTTTCTCTTTTGTTCGGTCGACATAGGCACTACCTACAATTTGCCAATTATCCGTAGTTTTTTTAAAGCCCGACATATCGTTCAGTGCAAGCGTAGTAAAAGGCAAGAACTGCATAGGTTGTTCTTCGGATGATTCCTTTACTTCCGAAGCTTTTTCGGTACATGAAACAACCATTGAAAGCAATAAAAGGCAAATGGGATATTTTGAATATTTCATTAGGTGGTTTTAGGAAAAAGCGCAACGATTCTAGATTTAATGCGTATAAAACGAAAAAACAAACCGATACCTTGAAAAATTAACAGCGCTAATGTATACCTTTTTGAGTTGAACACAAAAGGGTACTCGACCGAGTTATCGTACTTTCTAAAGGTTAATGCAATTCATAAAATAGCTGGCCTAGTTTTATGTATTTTTGAAAAAATGCACTGTGAAATAAATATTCTTAAATGGAGCGAAAGAAGATTATCGGATTAATGTCTGGCACCTCGCTAGACGGTCTCGACCTTGTATATTGTCATATCTGGAAGGCATCTGAAAATTGGTCATTTGATATCAAACAGGCCAAAAGCATATCGTATTCCCAAGAAATGCACGGGAAACTCAAAAACGCCATCTCGCTTTCGGCAGAAGATTTGTTAGAACTAAATGCCAATTACGGCACCTGGTTGGGCGAACAGACTAAAATCTTTATCGATGAATACAAATTTGATGTCGATTGCGTTGCCAGTCATGGACACACCACACATCACCGACCTGAAAAAGGGTTTACTTTTCAAATAGGATCTGGACAGCATTTAGCCAATGCCTGTCGTCAAAAAGTGGTCTGTGATTTTCGCACTAACGACGTTGCCCTTGACGGACAAGGGGCGCCTTTGGTGCCTATCGGTGACCGTCTTTTTTTTGATGAATATGATTTTTGCTTGAATTTGGGGGGTATCAGTAATATTTCCTTTGATAAGGAAGGTCAGCGGCTTGCCTATGACATCGGTCTCGCCAATATGATATTAAATCACATCACACAAAAGGAGAAAATATCGTATGATGCGGGCGGAAAACTGGCCCGTCAAGGAAAGACCAACCCAGAAATGCTTCGACAATTGAATGCACTGGAGTATTATCAGCTTCCTTTCCCAAAATCCATTGGCTACGAATGGTTTGTTCAAAAAGTGGTGCCAATTGTCGACAGCACTTTAGATACCATGCAAAATCTTTTGAACACAAGTATTCACCATATCTGTGAACAAATTGCACTTCAAATAAAAGCGAACATCGACAAGCCCAAAAGCACACTTCTAGTGACTGGCGGGGGCGCCCTAAACGATTTCTTGATAGAAACACTTCAAGAAAAATTGGGTGATTCAATCGAAGTGATCATTCCTTCAAAAATAATTATAGAATTTAAAGAAGCGCTTGTTTTTGCACTTATGGGTGTTTTGCGCTTGGAAAATGACATCAACGTACTCAGTTCTGTAACGGGTGCAAAAAGAGATTCCTCAAGCGGCGTGGTTTTTTTACCCAGTTAACCCTCCATTTTTACTTTTTTTAAAACACGAGCGTGCGAAAACGTTTGAGTTTGTACTCAAATCACTATATTCGGAAACCAATTAAAAAAACCCAACACCATGTCGGAGAAACAAGATAAGGCCACGGCGTACTGGAAAGAAAACGTGAAATACTTATTTATACTTCTATTTATTTGGTTTGCTGTTTCTTACGGCGCCGGAATACTTTTTAAAGATGCCCTCGACACCATTCAGGTCGGAGGTTTTAAACTCGGATTTTGGTTCGCACAGCAAGGTTCGATCTACGTCTTCGTCATCTTGATATTCGTTTACGTACGGCTGATGAACAAATTGGATAAAAAATACGGCTACAACGAATAATCTTTCCGCCTCCAAAAAAAATTAGAACAGAGACAAAATAACCAACAATCCAAAGACTTCCGTTGACTCGAGAGTAAAAAAATCAATAATTATGAGTGTTCAAATCTGGACGTATCTATTAGTGGGCATCACATTCGCACTTTATATCGGCATTGCCATTTGGTCAAGGGCCGGATCGACCAAAGAGTTCTATGTTGCCGGTGGTGGGGTCTCCCCATTGGCAAACGGTATGGCTACGGCCGCCGATTGGATGTCTGCCGCATCGTTTATCTCCATGGCCGGTATTATTGCCTTTGCGGGCTATGATGGATCCGTTTATTTGATGGGTTGGACAGGTGGTTACGTGCTTTTAGCCCTGCTTTTGGCACCCTATTTACGTAAATTCGGGAAATTTACGGTGCCCGATTTTATCGGAGATCGTTACTATTCAAAGACCGCTCGGATCGTTGCCGTAATTTGCGCACTCATTGTTTCCTTTACCTATGTGGCCGGCCAAATGCGTGGCGTTGGCGTTGTTTTCTCCCGATTTTTAGAGGTAGACATCAATACCGGTGTGATCATTGGAATGATCATTGTATTGTTCTACGCGGTTTTAGGAGGAATGAAGGGCATTACCTATACCCAAGTAGCGCAATATTGTGTTTTGATATTCGCCTTTATGGTGCCCGCTATATTTATCTCTATCCAGATGACCGGGAACCCCATACCACAGTTGGGCATGGGTGCAACCGTAAACGATGGTTCAGGTATGTTTCTTTTGGACAAATTGGACGGTTTATCGACCGAGCTCGGTTTTGCCCAATATACAAGCGGTTCTAAAAGTGTTATCGATGTTTTCGCCATTACTTTGGCCTTAATGGTCGGCACGGCCGGACTTCCGCATGTAATCGTTCGGTTTTTTACCGTAAAACGCGTAAAAGATGCGCGAAAATCAGCAGGAATAGCCCTTTTGCTCATAGCAATATTATACACGACCGCCCCGGCCGTTTCTGTTTTCGCAAAGACCAATCTAATCAATACCGTAAGTGACAAAGCTTATGACTCAATGCCCGTCTGGTTTAAAAATTGGGAAACCACAGGGCTTTTGGCTTTCGATGATAAGAATAACGATGGCAAAATTCAATACGTTGCCGACCAAGAAGCCAATGAGCTGACCATTGACAACGATATTATGGTATTGGCCAATCCGGAGATCGCCAATCTTCCTGCCTGGGTAATCGCCTTGGTAGCCGCTGGTGGGCTTGCCGCTGCATTGTCTACTGCAGCCGGACTTTTATTGGTAATTTCTTCATCCATTTCACACGATTTGATCAAAAAAGTATTTAAGCCGAGTATTTCCGACAAAGGTGAACTTTGGGCTGCACGTCTCTCCGCCACGGTCGCTGTCGTAATTGCCGGTTATTTCGGTATCAATCCTCCGGGTTTTGTAGCTGCAGTAGTCGCCTTGGCTTTTGGTCTTGCCGCGGCATCGTTCTTTCCCGCCATTGTTTTGGGAATTTTCTATAAAAAAATGAATAAGGAAGGAGCAATTGCGGGTATGGTTGTTGGAATTGTCTCTATGCTCTTGTATATGATGAAATTTAAATTCGATATGTTCGGAGGAGGTACTTCTGAAGATTGGTTGTTTGGAATTTCGCCAGAAGGGTTTGGAACAGTCGCAATGTTGCTTAACTTTATTGTTGCGGTTATCGTCATGAGATTTACTCCCGAACCGCCCGAAGACGTTCAAGAAATTGTAGAAGACATTAGAATTCCTAGCGGCGCCGGTGAAGCCACGGGTCATTAACTTTTTATCTATTTTTTAGTATCTATAAGCATATTAGTATGAGCAATTATCACATCAAACATTTAGAAGAATATTTTCAGGTATATCGAAAGTCCGTTCGAAACCCCGAAGGATTTTGGGAAGAAATCGCCGAAGAACATTTCGTGTGGCGTAAAAAATGGAACAACGTCTTGAGTTGGGATTTTTCAAAGCCCGAAATAAAATGGTTCGAAGGGGCAAAGCTCAATATCACAGAAAACTGTATCGACAGGCATTTGCCTACACGCGGTAATAAAACAGCCATCCTTTTTGAACCCAATGACCCCAGTGAAGAAGCTGAACATATCACCTACCGCCAACTCCATGAGCGCGTATGCCGCATGGCAAACGTTCTCAAAGATAATGGCGTTAAAAAAGGAGACCGGGTCTGCATTTATCTCCCAATGATTCCCGAATTGGCCATTTCGTTACTAGCCTGTGCGCGTATCGGAGCTATACATTCCGTAGTATTTGCCGGCTTTTCCGCCAATGCGCTCTCTACGCGGATCAACGATAGTGATTGTAAAGTCGTCTTGACATCAGACGGTTCTTATCGTGGCAACAAGACGATTGATCTCAAAGGCATTGTTGACAAAGCCTTGGAAGATTGCCCTGGCGTTCATACCGTTTTAGTAGCCAAGCGCATCAACTCGGACATTCAAATGAAAGAAGGCCGTGACCAATGGTTGCAACCCTTACTTGACGAAGCCTATGCCGATTGCGTAGCCGAAATTATGGACGCCGAAGACCCCTTGTTTATTCTTTATACATCGGGATCCACGGGAAAGCCAAAAGGTATGGTACATACAACCGGCGGCTATATGGTCTACACGGCCTATACTTTTAAAAACATATTTCAATATCGTGAAGACGATGTGTATTGGTGCACCGCGGATATTGGTTGGATTACCGGGCATTCGTACATCGTGTACGGACCTTTGGCCAATGGGGCAACTACAGTGATGTTCGAGGGGGTTCCCTCCTACCCTGATTACGGTCGTTTTTGGCAGGTCGTAGAAAAACATAAGGTAAACCAATTCTATACAGCACCAACGGCCATTCGGGCTTTGGCCAAAGAGAATCTTGATTTTGTTGAAAAACACGATCTATCCTCTCTAAAAGTACTGGGTTCCGTAGGCGAACCTATTAATGAGGAAGCCTGGCACTGGTACAACAACAATGTCGGCAAAAAACATAGCCCGATTGTCGATACGTGGTGGCAGACCGAAACCGGAGGTATAATGATTTCGCCTATTCCGTACGTGACCCCTACTTCACCCACCTATGCAACTTTACCTTTTATAGGTATCCAGCCAGCATTAATGGATGAAAACGGAGAGGAAATCAAAGGCAATCAGGTCGATGGCCGCTTATGTATCAAATTCCCATGGCCAGCCATAGCACGAACTATTTGGGGCAACCATGAACGCTATCGTGACACCTATTTTACCGCATACAAAGACAAGTATTTTACGGGAGATGGTGCCCTTCGAGACGGTGTTGGCTATTACCGCATTACCGGCCGTGTCGATGATGTCATCATTGTTTCCGGGCACAATTTGGGTACGGCTCCTATCGAAGATTCGATCAATGAGCATCCGGCGGTAGCCGAATCGGCCATTGTAGGTTTCCCGCACGACGTAAAAGGCAATGCGCTTTACGGATATGTAATTTTAAAGGAATTTGGTGAAACCCGTGACCGCGAAAACCTCCGAAAAGAAATCAACCAGCAGATTACCGAACATATCGGACCCATTGCCAAATTGGATAAGATCCAGTTCGTTTCAGGACTTCCTAAAACACGAAGTGGAAAAATCATGCGGCGTATTCTACGTAAAATCGCTAGTAAAGACACTTCGAATTTAGGAGATACCAGTACGCTCTTAAATCCTGAGGTTGTCAAAGAAATTATGGACAACGCACTTTAGACATGCACAATTTAAAAATGGTTTCGGGAGGTACTGCCCATATGTACCCAAGAATCCCTAATTTCATTTTTAACCTTTAGCCCGTTACATAAGTCAGGCTAAAGGTTTAAGTGTTTTTTTCATCCCAAACATGTACTAAAAAATACTTATATTAGTAGCATTGTTTTAATAAGTTCCCTCAAAAAAATCTTTCATGTCCGTTGGACAAAAAAAAGATACCTTCTTCACTGAGGGACGATATTGTAAACCATATTGGTTATTTACCGGTAATTGTATTCATTAAACCAGCAGATGTAAGCTTTAGAAATTTTCATTGGACAGGAGTTCTACATTATTTGCATTTGTCAGAATAGATAGCGTAAACGAAATAGCGGTATTCCGCCAAACGACCAACACTAAACCCAATTTGATGAAGGAAATTAAAATGTTTATGGCCTATGCCTCCGAAGACGAAGAGTACAAGGTACAACTTAGCAAACACCTCTCGGCCCTAAAAGAAGAAGGCTATATTAGCGAGTGGACCGCGGGGGAAATACTTCCTGGGGCAAATGTAATGAGTGATCTTCGAAAAAGAATGAGTCGCTGCGATATTATTGCATTGCTACTGAGTGCCGACTTTGTCGGTTCGGATGACGGTATAGAATTGGAGGAAATGGCCTTTGCCTTAAAGGCAAAAAAGGGAACTCGATTGGTACCTATCAAAATTAGGGCCTGTATGTTAAGTGACGCCTACGCCCAGTTCAGTATGCTTCCGGATCAGTCAAAGCCCGTAGACGACCCGGCTTGGGGAAGTCGCGATAATGCCTATATGAATATCGCAGAAGGGCTTAAAAAGCTGGCGCTTTCTATACGTGACGAGGAAGCCCGGGGGGTTCGGGAGAAATTAAAACAAACCATACGGCAAACGACCGCCGCCCCTTCACAACCGATTTCCAGTACCGGCAGCGGTAAATCTTCTTCCAACAAAAAACCTTTGTTGATTGCCATAGGCATACTTGCGGCCCTTTTAATCGGTCTGGCGGGGTTTATATTTATAAACCGTGATCATGTGAACACTAAAGATGAAGTTGCCAAAGATCAAGATCCAGTCGAAATAGTTGAAGATGTAAAAACCACAACTGAAGATGAACCTAAAGTCATCATCTCTGAAACTCCGGTCGACGCGACTGAAATTGACGAAAATGCAACCGATGCAGATGCTTACGACAGTGCCAAGGCCCAAAATACGATTACTGCATTTTCCACATACCTGCAACAATTTCCGGATGGGAAATATATGGCCGAGGCCAACAGTTTTATCAAAAAATTAAAAAATGACAGTATCGCCAACGTAGCCGACAACCTAGCAAAAAAGCATGATACGGAATGGGACAACGCGATAAAGAACAATGATTTATTTAGCTTTCAAAAGTATGTACATAATTACCCTGAAGGAAGTCATGTGGTCGCGGCGAACGAAAAAATAGCGGAGCTTAAGGTCGCTGAAAGGGATAATGAGACTTGGAAAAAGGCAGTGACCACCAATACGGTATCTGACTATCTTCGCTATATCAAAGAATACAGTCCCGGACTTCATCGTGATGAGGCCATAGCAGCAATCAAGCCCCTATTAAAAAAACAAGGCTGGGCGTACTATGGCAAACTAAATGCGGATAAAAGAATGAACAACAGTCGTTATTTCGACTTATTCGAAGGAGAAAAAGATGGAAATCCGAAAGTTGGAGACCTGATCCAGGTTCAGAAAGGAATCAATATAAGAAGGGGGCCAGATCCCAACAACGCGACCATCGAATCGTTACGAAAAGACAAAGTTGCCATGATCACCGATATAAAACCCGGAGTTTGGGTAAAAATCAATTATTAATCCGTCCGCCGTACGAGGGGTTTTACGTTTTCTTAAAAGAAGCACTGTTTATTTTGTAAGCATATGGTCTACCAGTCTTTCGATACCATTGGCTACTTCGGTAAATGCCGCATCTCGATTTTCAAACTCGGTAATGGGTTGGGCATTTCGGGGCAGTGCCTGTAGTTTGGCGTAGGGTAGGCTTGTCCACTGGCATTTTCTTAAAATAATGGGAACTACGTATGCACTCCCTTCTTCATGCCGTCGCATGGCTTCGGCCAATTCTTTCTCCCAAATAAAATCGGAGGCATTAAAGTCGACACTGACCAACAATAAGATGATATTGGCCTTGTTCAGTTCATCCATAATGGTTTTGTCCCATTCTTGCCCAGGAATGAGGGCCCTGTCGTTCCAAGTATCAATTTTACCTGACCGTTTTAACACTTTAAGGTATTTGTCCATTTCTGTTTTTAGGGCCTCGTCTTCATGGGCATACGAAGTAAAAATATAGGCTTTGCTCATCGTTTAAGGTTGGTTTTATAAGTTTGTGGGTTGCGAAACATTAGCCGTAACATCGTAAACGGTTACGTTACCCCTAAATATAATTATAAAAGTAACCGTACGTAATAAAACAGTTAACAAATCAGGTCTACCCCTGTTTAAATACAACCAAATTATTGTAAGCCTGCGAAAATTTATAAGAAATACAATGACATTTTTAATCTATGCCAACTGGTCTACGGCCCTGAAAAACTTGCATTTTACCCAAAAAGCATCCCAAAAACTAATAACAAGGTAAAAAAGCAAAAATCAACTCCCATGGACTTTTGTAAATTTTTACAAACTCCATACTATCAGTTCTCACCTACACTTAAACCTTAAGTGGTCAAGCGATGTTCATCTTTCGACTAACTTTCTTCTTCCCCTACTTCTTCGCCTTGTGTGGTTACCGATCCCGTTGTTGAATTCCCATATACCGGTTCTTCGTTCCGTAGAATATCGATAACACGGGCAAAATTTTCAGCGGTCATATAGGGGGTTTCTTCCCGTTTGCCCTGAAATGTGGTAAAATAGAATTTTCCTAAATCGATTTTGGGATCCCATAGTGCTTGGTATCCTTTTAATTTTGTCCAACCATTCGTTCCTTGTGCATAATGTGGCATAGCTTTTATATTTAAAGTGAGTAACTAGTTTAAAATATTCTCTATGGAAAGAACACCTAAATTTATCGGTCCTTTTCTTTGTATTATGATTTAAAGTAGTGTTTTTCGCCTTTGGGAAGTACGAAAAATGTATGTGCGGATTTATATCCTGTATATATGGCTAGATTTTCAATTTAAACACCTCATAATCAAACAGAACGAACAAGATATGCTACATTTAGTTCAACATTCTATTCGGTTGCACTGTAAACGCAGAATTATTGACTTTTGATACATTTTTGGCCACCGTCCGTACATATTTCCTAAGGTGTTGCTACTAAAATGATTACCTTTTTTCCGTATTTACCTAAATCGGCATTAAGCGAATAATAATATTGAATGTGCCGCAACAAGGTCGTGGTAGGGGCAATCCATAATCCCCCATGTTCCTCTCAGATGCGAAAGTCGTTCATAGATAAAAATATGAATGATTCCCTTCGGGCCTTTTGGCTCCAAACAAACGATTTTAAATTTCAAAGGAAATGGCAGCAAAAAAAGGAGACGGAAAAACTGGTCCCATCAAAAAGAAAGTGGCTTCAAAACGCGCTATCGCCAAAAAAGTTGGGGTTGTTAAGAAAAAAATAGCGGTAAAAACCACTTCAGGCACCAAGATAACCGCGATCAAAAGACCGGTGGTACGACGCAAAGTTACCCCAAGAAAAGTTTCTCCTGGGGGCATTGCACGAATTCAACATTACGATTTTGTAGGCAGCAAACCCTTCAGTCTTACTACCCAAAACATCAAAGCAGAGGTTTTTAAAAGATTAAAAACGGCACCTTCAGGTATTAATTTTAACCTGGAACCCAAAGAAGGCGATTATTTGGTGTATCACCCAACGCCAGGTTTCACTAGGCTCGAAGGGCATCTTGCGCAATTTTCGGTTCGGGCTGTTGTGTACAATACCGGAACCAGCACCGTAGATCTTGACAAGGTAATCATTGAATACAAAAAGGGTGCCCAGACCATTAAAAAAGATGTATTTCTACCTTCGGATAAGTTGATTATTAACCCCGGGCAAGGTTGGGTCTGGCAAAACAGCCGTCCCTATCACGAAAACGGTGATGTAGTTTTCTTGGATGCGCCTTTTCCGAATAAGGTAAAATTGAGCTTCTATTTTAAGGGGTATGGCGGTGCTTTAGCAATGACCAAAAATATAAAGCCCTATACGCAGGCACTTTCATTTCCCTTTGATTCGAAGGATTTCGGAGAGGATGAATATGTGACCGGATATTCGATGCATGGAGGCGGAGATCAGGTATTCGCTTATGATATGGGCGTTCAGGCCTATGAAAACAAGGCATGGAGAGATTTACATCCAAATAAAGATTGGAGTGAAAACAAAAATTTTAGAATTTGGGGAAAGCCTGTTCGCGCAATGGACGACGGGGTTGTGCTACATTTTGAAAATCAGATTCCCAATAATTGGAAACCGGACGGTTCCGATGCTGGAATGAAAAAGCAAAAGGATGAATTATGGGGAGCATTTGATCTAGGCGGTGGCGGAAATCATTTTTACATAAAACACGGCAGTTTAGTTGCATTATATGCCCATCTCCAAAAGGGTTCTTTAAACTCCAAATTTACCAAAAATGGGGCTGTTGTAAAGAAAGGCGATGTTCTAGGAAAGGCCGGTAATTCAGGTAACTCTTCGGGTCCACACCTTCATGTGCACGTTAAAACATACAAGAGCGACAGCGATCCCGAAGGAGGGGTGTTCCGTCCACTTTTATTTAATAATGGCTATGTCATTGGGCAGGCCAATTATCCTAAACCAAATTCAAATATAAACTGGTCTGGACTTAACAAACAGGGTATTCCCGGTTTAAAAAGTAAGGCGTGCTTTATCCATCCATCCGATAGCCATCCCTATTGCGCCTATCCGACCAACTGGGGAGAAGTCTGCAGATTCGGTGTAATCGACAGCAAATATCAAGAAGAGTTCGATAAAGTATGGCCTTGCGGATATTATCCTATCTGGGTCGACGGTTATGATGTCGGAAACAACACGTATTTCAATGTAATTTTCCGACCATCAAAAAATATTCCCTGGGTGGCAAGACACCACATGGGAGGTGCGAAATACCAAACCGAATTCGATAAATGGGGCAAAGCAGGTTATCGCTTGATCAATATCAATTCATATTTGGTCAAAGGAAAAGTGCGATACGCCGCGGTCTGGAGAAAAAATAAAGGCGCAGCCTGGTTTGCATATCATGGGCGTTCCTTATCATGGCATGAAAGCAATTTTAAAAAATATACCAAAGATGGATGGGTACCTAAAAATGTCTCCTGTGTCAGTGTGGGCGGTAAAATATATGTAACGGCGCTTTGGGAAAAGAAAAATACCGGTGGCTTCTATCTTCGGCCCGTAATGACCTTACAGCAATTCAAGGACGCCTTTAATCAATATACCAACAAAGAAAAATTCAAATTGGTATACTTGGACGGTTATGTGCATGGAAGCAAGCCCAGATTAAGCGGTATTTGGTATAAAAATGCGCCGAACTATAATTCATGGTGGGAAAAATATCATTTAACCGGGAGCCAGTTTCAAGCCGAGTACAACAGCATGCTCAACAATGGGTATCTCACACGGTGCATTGCAGGTTACAATGACGGTGGAGCAAGATTTGAGGGTATATGGTCAAAATAAACGAAACGCCATTGAGAGGAGGTCTATCCTCGCAAGGCTCCTTGCAAAAATGCGGAGCGCTGTCGGAATACGGCAAATATAATTAGGGAGACGAGTCCGCAAATGGCCAAGCCCAGAAAAAGGGGAAGCACCGTGGTGTCGACAAAACTACCGATATAGGTCGCAATGGGTATCGACAAGAGTGTGGAAACAAAGCCCGTGATGGCGGCGCCAATGCCCGCGATATGGCCAATAGGTTCCATGGCTATCGAACGTAGGTTGCCCCAGATAAAGCCCAAGGAGAAAAACTGGGTCGACAAGAAAATTAGTAATACCCATAAATCCGGGTTACCGGGAGTATTCCAAAACAGCAATACATAGAGCGCCGCGACACCAAAAAAAGCAGTCAGGGCCATAAAGGCCAATCGTCGCATGCCAAATTTAAGTACAAGGGTTCCGTTTAAAAAAGTAGATAACCCAATTGAAATCGACAAACCTGCAAAAATAAAGGGGAACTCGTCGATTAAATGGTATTGTTCTTCAAACACATGTTGCGAGGCACTTAAATAAACCAAGAATGCACCGGTAACCAAACCTGAAATCATGGTAAATGCCATGGTTTCCCGATGTTTGACCACCTCTTTTAACCCGTCTAAAAAAATACGCGCCGAAAAGGGTATCTTATATTCCGGTTTTAGGGTTTCAGGCTGCCGTTTCCAAAACCAAAGTGCAATCAACAATCCGAAAAAGAGCTGCATATAGAAAATAGCTTCCCAGCCCATGCTATCCATAATCAACTTCCCAAATGCAGGGGCAACTACGGGTACCAAGATAAAAAAGGCCGTAACAAACGACATGATCCGCGCCATATAATCGCCTTTGTACATATCGCGAATAATCGATACGGTAATGGTTCTAGGAGCCGATAGACCAATGCCCTGTAGAATGCGCCCAGCGACCATCCATTCCAAAGAAGGTGCGAAAACGCATATAATACTAGCGATTCCGAACACAGCAAAGCCCATATAAACGATAGGTTTGCGGCCAAAGCTATCCGATAGCGGTCCGAAGAACAACTGTCCGACACCCAAGCCCAAAAAAATCATAGTAATCAACATCTGGTGTTCGGTTGCATCAAAACTGTTGATAGTGATTCCGATATGTGAAAGCGCGGGCAATAAGGCATCGATAGATAGGGCTGCAATCGACATCAACGAAGCCATAAGGGCCACGAATTCGAAGTTTGGTTTCGTCTGTTGTTCTTGCATCCGGCAAAAATACGGATATGCCCCTAAAAAGCTGTTAACAAAACTTCAATTTTAAATTACGGTCGACCCGATTTTCGGCATTGAGAGTTTAGACCCCTTTTTCGATATATAACTGTAAAATTTGACGCTTCTATTCGTGGTATCATTTAAAATTTTAACAGAAAAGGCATCATAAATAAAAATAATCAGGCAGTTACAGCATTAACACCCCTTATAAAATTTCGTTGGAAAGACGTAGAATATGTATTTTTGAACCAAATAAACGAATATGTTGATAATAGGAATTGCCGGAGGTACCGGTAGCGGTAAAACAACGGTGGTCAATCAGATTATCAACGAGTTACCCACTGATGAAGTAGGTGTTATTTCACAAGATTCCTATTACAACGATCTTTCACACATGACACTTGCCGAGCGTAAAAAGGTGAATTTCGATCATCCAAAAGCCATTGATTTCCCCCTTTTGATAAAACACTTGACCCTGCTCAAAGAAGGTGAATCGATACACCAACCCGTTTATTCTTTCTTGGAATGTAACCGAACCGATGAGATGGTCGTCATACACCCCAGAAAGGTATTACTGGTCGAAGGCATATTAATCATGACCAACCCACAGATCCGTGACATGTTCGATATCAAGATATTTGTGCACGCCGACTCTGACGAACGCTTGATCAGAAGATTAAAAAGAGACATCAACGAACGCGGCTGGGACCTGAACGATACCTTGGATTGTTATCAAAATACACTTAAACCGATGCACGACCAATTTATCGAGCCTTCAAAAGAATATGCCGATATTATTATTCCCAACAATAAATACAACACTGTTGCAGTTGATATTGTACGCGGCATTATCAACGAAAAATTAACCTAGCGCTTCATGGCCTTTACCGATATCAAGAAAAGAAAATGGTTCAAAATAGCCACCAACGCCTATATTCTGGTATTGACGGTGTTCTTGGTCTGGATGGTTTTTTTTGATACCAACTCGTTTCTCATTCATCTGGAACTGCGAAAGGAAATCGAAAAACTCGAAAAACAGCAAGAATTTTTGCATAATGAGATTGCCAAGGACAAAATAATCATCGAAAAACTGTCAGATCCCAAAGAATTGGAGAAATTCGCAAGGGAGCAATACTACCTCAAAAAGAAAGACGAAGAAATCTACCTTATCGAATACGAAGACAGCCTTGACCAATAGTTTTTGGACGCATTGTTGGCTAGTGACCTATTATTACTTCACGCAACGGAACGATTAAAAAACCCACAAAAAATGTGGTTAAATACCATCTAAACTGCGCGCCTTTAATAAACTTTAACGTTGGCGAACCGAGTTATTCACCTGGTGTTAACAAAATACATTTTACGGCACCGTAAATAATCGTATTTTTACCCCTTAATTAAGTTGAAGAATGGGCAAGATCATTGCGATTGCGAATCAAAAAGGCGGAGTAGGAAAAACGACTACAACTGTTAATCTTGCCGCCTCGTTAGGTGTGTTGGAAAAAAAGGTATTGGTAATCGATGCCGACCCCCAGGCCAATGCCACATCAGGGTTGGGCATTGACGTTGAAGGTGTTGAATTGGGCACATACCAATTGCTGGAACATACCAAAAGTGCCGAGGAGGCCATTATTCAAACTTCCTCCCCGAATGTAGACCTTATTCCTTCCCATATCGATTTGGTCGCCATAGAAATTGAATTGGTCGACAAAGATGAACGGGAATATATGATGAAGAAAGCCATTGGCGATCTAAGAAATACTTACGATTACATACTTATCGACTGCGCCCCCTCTTTGGGCCTCTTGACACTGAACGCTTTAACCGCCGCAGATTCTGTCATCATACCCATACAATGCGAATATTTCGCCTTGGAAGGCTTGGGCAAACTACTGAATACCATAAAAAGTGTTCAAAAGATACATAATCCGGATCTTGATATTGAAGGCATGCTGCTCACCATGTACGATTCGCGCTTACGCCTTTCCAACCAAGTAGTAGAAGAGGTAAGAAAGCATTTCGCAGATATGGTTTTCGACACTATTATTCAACGCAATGTACGATTGAGCGAAGCACCTAGCTACGGCGAAAGCATTATTAAATACGATGCCAGTAGTAAAGGTGCGGCCAACTATTTGAACCTGGCCAACGAGATGGTAAAGAAGAATAAGGAGACGGTGTAAAATAATACAATGGCGAAAGCAACAAAAAAACAAGCTTTGGGAAGAGGCCTATCGGCACTCTTAAAAGACCCTGAAAATGATATTAAAACTGCATCCGATAAAAATGCGGACAAGGTTGTAGGCAATATTGTCGAATTGGAAATCGGAGCCATCGAAGTCAACCCGTTTCAGCCACGCTCCAATTTCAACGATGAAACTTTGCGCGAATTGGCCACATCGATCAAAGAGCTTGGAGTTATTCAGCCCATTACAGTACGAAAACTCGGTTTTGATTCGTATCAGCTCGTTTCCGGGGAAAGAAGGTTCAGAGCCTCAAAATTGGTAGGTCTCAAGACTATACCGGCCTATATTCGAATAGCCAACGACCAAGAATCGCTGGAAATGGCCCTGGTCGAGAACATTCAACGCCAAGATTTAGATCCGATTGAAATTGCATTGTCGTACCAGCGATTGATCGATGAAATCCAACTGACCCAAGAGCGATTGAGCGACCGGGTAGGAAAAAAACGTTCGACCATTGCCAACTACCTACGATTATTAAAACTAGACCCAATAATTCAGACGGGCATGCGCGACGGTTTCGTAAGCATGGGGCATGGCAGGGCATTGGTAAATATCGATAAAAAGGAAGAACAACTTGCCCTTTATGAAAAAATAGTCGGCCAAAACCTATCGGTTCGAGATACCGAGCGCGCCGTAAAAGAATACCATGGTAAAAATACGGGAACCCCAAAAAGTACTTCGAAGTCGCCTTCCGTTCCGAGTTTTGCAAAAGAAGAAATTCAAAAACTCACCGATTACCTGTCGACCAAAGTCGATGTCAAAAGCTCTGAAAAAGGTAAAGGAAAAGTGACCATCCCCTTTAATTCCGAAGCGGAATTCCTTCGAATAAAAAAATTAATCGTAGGTGAATAAAAACCTAATTACAAACCTCTTTTGTTGTCTTTTCGCAATTTTCTGTTGCGCACAAGAGCAAGAAGTCGATGCTAAGGATAAAAACCGCGAAACGGATTCCATTCAAAAGAACCTGAAGAAAGAGGGCATCGTGGTGAAGGAAGGGAAAATTAAAAAAAGAAAACCCATCAACCCCTTGGCACCCAGCAAAGCAGCATTTTATTCCGCCGTATTGCCCGGTCTGGGCCAAGTATACAACAAACGCTATTGGAAAGTGCCTTTGGTCTATGCCGTCATTGGAACTGGGGTTTATACCTATCTCTACAACGATGATTATTACGACCGTTTTAGGGCGGCTTTTAAAAGAAGACAGGCTGGTTTTAGTGATGATGAATTCTGGGACCTAAGAACACCCGATGATGGTATAATACCCGCTGAACCTGATTTAGATGTTGATGACTTGGAAAGCCAACAAGAACGATTTCAAAGAGATCGAGATTTGGCATTACTTATTACGGTTGCCATGTACGTACTCAATATTGTCGATGCCAACGTCGACGCACATCTCAAACAATTTAATATTGACGAGGACCTCAGTTTAGATATGAGGCCTTATTTAGAGTTGAATCCAATAACTAGCAATCCGCATTATGGGATGGCTTTTATTATAAAATTTTAAACATGAAAATCGCATTATTCGGATACGGAAAAATGGGGAAGATGATCGAAAAGATCGCCGAACAGAAAGGTCATGAAATTGTGGCCAAAATTGATATCGATACGGTCGAAATCGATTTTTCGAATATGGATGTCGCAATTGACTTCAGCATGCCAACCGCGGCTTTCGGGAATATTACCCAATGCTTCGAGCATGGCGTTCCCGTTATCTCGGGTACTACAGGTTGGTTGCAAGATTTTGACAAGGCCTTGGCACGCTGCGAAGAAACAGGAAGTGCCTTTATCTATGCTTCGAATTTCAGTTTGGGTGTCAATGTTTTTTTTGAGCTAAACCAATATTTGGCTAAAATGATGCGACAATTGAAGGAGTATAATGTCGCCATTGAAGAAATTCACCACACCCAAAAACTCGACGCCCCCAGCGGCACAGCCATAACATTGGCAGATGGCATCATTGCGAATACCGATTATTCCGGTTGGAAACTCGATAAGGCGCCAGAAGGCGAATTGCCAATAACCGCAAAGCGTATAGCTGATACACCAGGAACCCATACTGTGGAATACGAAAGTGAAGTCGACACCATATCCATAGTTCATACGGCCCATAATCGAGAAGGTTTTGCCCTAGGAGCAGTTATTGCTGCAGAGTGGATTGTTGGAAAAAGAGGTGTTTTTACAATGAAAGATGTGTTAAACCTTGGTTAACAAAGCGCCCGTTTATGGTATAAATGTCCTTATTTGTAAGAATTTAGAGGTGATTTGGGGACTAATCGGAATATAAATAAAATGATATTCTGAGGCAAAAAAGACCTTGTAAAGCCGTTTGAAATTACCGAAAACAGGACCTCTAAAATAAAAGAAAGCAATAAACAGTAATCGAACTTTATAATACAGAATCTAAAGCGCAAACATGGATACGACACAGTGGATCATATTTATACTCATAATACAGGTCATCCATTTTTTGGGTACCTGGAAGTTGTATGTAAAAGCGGGTAGAAAGGCCTGGGAAGCCGCAGTACCTATCTACAACGCCGTGGTTCTTATGCAAATCATCAACCGACCGAAATGGTGGGTAATCCTTCTTTTTATTCCCATTATCAATTTATTGATGTTTCCCGTAATCTGGGTTGAGACCATACGCAGTTTTGGGAGAAACAGTCTTCTTGAGACTTGGTTGGTCATTTTAACACTAGGTTTTTATATTTATTATGTCAACTATATGCTTGACACCAAGTATATAGCAGACCGAGACCTTCACCCTAAGACCGGTTTGGGCGAATGGGTAAGTTCCATTGTATTCGCTATAGTGGCGGCTACCTTGGTACATACCTATTTTATTCAACCTTATGTAATACCGACCCCGTCTTTGGAACGTACCCTGCGCGTTGGCGATTTTCTTTTCGTTAGCAAGTTTCATTATGGGGCCAGGGCCCCAATGACCACCGTTGCGGCCCCTATGGTACATGATACCATTCCGAAATTGGGAATTCGTTCGTATTTGAACAAACCACAGCTCCCCTATTTTAGGCTACCTGGATTTACCAAAGTAGACCGCAACGACATTGTGGTGTTCAGTTGGCCTGCAGATACGGTACGTGTCTTTTTTAAAAAGGAGGCAGGCGTAAAAAAGCCAATAGACAAAAAATCGAACTATGTAAAACGTTGTGTCGGAATTCCCGGGGATTCGCTATCGGTTGTTGACGGGTACGTATTTATCAATGGCAAGCAATTACAACTTTCAGACCGTGCACGACCACAATATGATTATAGGGTTTATGCCCAAAATGGAGTTTCCTCACGGGTTCTTTCCGAAGCTGGACTTTCTGATTTTAACAGGCAGTATGTGGCCCAATCGCTGAACCAGCCCCAAAGAATAGCCTTACAAAGAAGCGGTTATGGCGTATATGACCAAGGGCAACAAGGCGTAGTTATATTGACCGATCATAAAGGCATATCTCCCGATCTTATTCGACAAAATCGTTTGGCCCTCCAAGAAGTGGCGGACAGAAGCCGCATTATCACGGCTACCGATGAAATGGTCAACAAACTTAAAAGTAATAGTGCTATCGACTCGGTTGTGCGAATCGTAACCCCCAAAGGACAAAGAGGGACTAATTTATTTCCGCAAAATCCCGATTACGATTGGAATTATGATAATATGGGGCCCATTTATATTCCCGAAAAGGGAAAAACAGTTGATCTCAACCTTCAAGTACTGCCTTTATACAAAAAAATTATTCGCGACTACGAAGGCAATACGATTAATGTTTCAGGAAATCAAATTAGCATCAATGGAGAACCTGCAGATTCGTACACGTTCAAACAAGATTACTATTGGATGATGGGTGATAACAGGGCACACTCGGAAGACAGCCGTGCTTGGGGCTATGTGCCTGAAAACCATATCGTGGGCACGCCAATATTTATTTGGATGAGCATCGAAAATTTCAACGATGGACTCGCCAATTGGGAAGTTCGCTGGGACAGGGTATTTACTACGGTTAACGGAGAAGGCGAGCCTGTTTCTTACTTTAAATACTTTTTGATCGTACTGGTTGCTTGGTTTGTATTCGATTATTTCAGGAAGAAAAGGCTTAAAGGAAAAAGCTGAATTTATAATTCATCGCTCCTTGGTTCGATACCTCAAAAAAAAATCATTTCCTTGTGAAAACCCTGCTCCATCCGACATATTTCCCAGATATCGCGACCTTCGCTACAATAGTGCAACACGATATTAAATGGGAAGTCGAGGACAATTACCAAAAACAGACCTACCGGAACCGATGTTATATCTGTACCGATTTGGGCAGGCATATATTAAGTATTCCAATCCGGCATGTCGGTGGAAAAGAAGGGCGTCAAAAATACAAAGACGTACAACTCGATAATTCATACCAATGGCAACGTCAGCATTGGCGCACTTTGCAAACCGCGTATAGAACTTCTCCTTTTTTTGAATTCTATGAAGATGAACTTGCACACTTATTCGACAATAAATTTGATTTATTGCTCGATTATAACCTAAAGACTATCGAAACGATCGCCGACTGTCTTCAGATTGACATGCCGTTGGAAAAGTCTCAAAATTTTGAACTTCACCCTAAAGATGTTCAGGACGGCCGCTTTTTGGTCAATGCTAAAAAAAACGTTCTTTTTGATCAAGAAAAGTACGTTCAAGTTTTTGGAGACCGTCATGGGTTCATTAAAAACAGCAGTATTTTAGACCTGCTTTTTAATGAAGGAACAAATGCACGGTCGTACCTTCAAAACTTGTATTTACCGTTTTTAAATGCTTAGATTCTTTGTTCATTACGGTATACACTTTCTGGTGCCTATTGCTATAGGTTTCCTCTTCTTCAAAGGGCATCGCGTTCGAGTAACCCTTATTCTTTTGGCGGGAATTCTAATCGATGTAGATCACTTGTTAGCCAATCCGATTTTTGACGCCGATCGTTGTAGCATTAACTTTCATCCGCTACATTCTTATTGGGCGATTATTCTTTATTTCGGGCTTTTTTTGATAAAAAAGACCCGTATCATCGGTCTCGCGTTGCTGATACACATCCTCGCCGATTGGGCCGATTGCAGGCTAATCACTTTTTAAGTTGAATGATGCCAATACTGGAAAGTGGTCAGAATATTTAATGTTAAAGTTCTTATGTTCGACAACCTCGAATGAACTATCCGCAAAAATAAAATCGATACGCAACGGAATGCCCAGAAAATCATAGGTTCGCCCTAAACCTCTTCCCTTTTCTATAAAAGTATCTTGTCGGTCTCCTTTGATAATGTGATACACATTCGAAAATTGGGTGTTGTTAAAGTCCCCACAGATTATCGTTTTATAATGAACCTTTTCACTGTGCTCCCGTACAAGCTTGGCCTGTTCTTCCTGCTTCTTAAACCTACTGGTAACCCTTCGATACAGCTTATCTGATGTCTCGGATCGGAGCACCCCAGTGCCCGGTGTGATTCCCAATGATTCTAAATGAAGGTCATAGATTCGTATAGTATCTTTTTTATAGAGAATATCGGCATAAGCACCATTGTTAAAACTCTTGGGAAAGTTTAAAAGTTGTGCATCGATGATAGGATATTTTGAAAATATGCCTAGAAGCAAGTGACCGTCGTTGTCTATATATTCCAAATACTGATAAGGGTAGTTCACATATTCCTTTCTTCTTGAATATCCGACTTCCTGAAAGCACACAATATCAGGATCTTCATGATCGACCAAGTCCTTAATATCCTCAAAAATTAATGGATTGTCAATATGGCCATTTTTATTAAAATTCCGAACGTTATAACTTAAAACACGTAAATCGGGAGCGACTTCTTCCGTTTGATCAAAAAAGTCAAATTTCACAAATGCCCCCATCGTTAAATACCCTAATACAAGTACCGACAACGACAATAGCATTTGTCGTTTTCTTTTTAATATCCAAAAAAAGAAAAAAAGGAAATTCACCCCCACCAGGACGGGAACCGTCAGGCTTAATACCGATAAAAAAGCAAAGTGCTCTGCCGATATATGCGGAACCAAACATGCCAATAGCAATAGAAGCGCAAAAATGAAATTAAAAAAGAATACGATTTTATTTAAAAATGACAGTCTTTTCACGTAATAATCAATCTTCTTTACCGGCCTTGAATAAAAAATCTTTTTCCGCCTTTGAAAGGCTCTCATAGCCAGACTTACTTATTTTATCAAGTATGGCATCTATTTTTCGTTGATGGTTTTCTTTGTCGTTATCTACTTTTGTCTTGGTCGCAGTTTTTTGTTTTCGATATACCGTTTTAAGTGGGGCCTTTTTCTCCCGTTTCTTAAAAAGGTTGGCAAATACATCCAAAACTTTGGCGAAACCTGCACCAATATCGTGCCCTTTCACCAATTGTCGAGCATACATATAGCCTAGAAGGGCTCCGCCCAAATGCGCCAAATGCCCACCTGCATTTCCGCTATACGGCATTTGTATAAAATCTAACAAGACCACAAAAGCGCCAATGTACCACAGCTTAACATTGAAAAAAACCAACCTTACTTCTTGATTGGGAATGTAGGCACATATAAATATCAATACGGCCCTTACGCCCGCCGATGCCCCTACCAGAACGGCATTGACTTCAAAAAAAGCAGGGAAAATATTATACCCTAACATAAAAAAGAGGCCCCCTAGAATAACGCCCAATAAATAGACATTCAGAAATCGCTTGCCGTCGAATAGATTAAGAAAAATACGCCCCACAAAATAAAGCACTAGCATGTTCCAGAAAATATGGCTCAATCCCCCATGAAAGAAAGAATAAGTGACTAGTGACCATGGCTGTGCCAGGAAATCAAAAAAATCGTTGGGAAGCTGAAACCATTGTACGATGCTGTTCGAGCCCATTCCCATTAAAAAAGGAATCAAACCGTTCACAATAAAGACAAGCACGTTTATGGCAATTAGCTTTTCAGCTACGTTCAGTCTGGCAATTTGATATCTAAGGTTTCCTGAATTCATAGTTAGTCCCAACGCTTATTATTGAACTGATTCTTCTTCCAATACCACATCATAATAAAACCGGCTACGGCCCCTCCGATATGTGCGAAATGGGCAATACCCGTTGAATAGTTGCTAAAACCAAAAAAGAGGTCTCCAGCAATCAACAAAGGAACGAAATACTTTGCTTTAATCGGGATGGGTAGAAAAATCAGCATCAACTCCGCCTCCGAATACATAAAGGCAAAGGCGACAAGAATACCATAAATCGCCCCTGAAGCCCCTACTGCCGGAGTATTGTAAGCACTTAAAAAGCTATCCACCTTGGCTTGCCCGATAATATCGTTCCACGCAGGACTATATTTGCCGTTCGCTATAATTTCAATAATCTGACTTTTAGGTATGCCACTTTCGACCAAAGCATTCAATCCACCATTAAAGCTATAATAGTTCATAGCCGTGTGAAGCACTGCGGCGCCGAGTCCGGCCGAAAAATAAAAGAAAAGGAACTTGTTTCGGCCCCATATACGCTCCAAAGGCGTACCGAACGCCCATAAGGCATACATATTAAATGCAATGTGCATAAAACCGCCATGCATAAACATATGGGTTATAACCTGCCAAACTTGGAAATTGCCATTTTCTGGAAACCATAGTGCCAGCCACAGGTACATTTGATCTCCATATATCTGCGTGGCAACAAAAAATAGAATATTTATTATTAGAAGATGCTTAACCGCATCGGTCATATTTCCCATTTACATAAATTTTTTGTCGATTTCATCTTCCGTTATGGTCACGAATATCGGCTTATTGAACGGGCTTACCCTCGATTCTTTACAAGCAAATAAATCATTGACCAATGCTATCTGCGACTCATTGTCTAAAACCTCACCAGTTTTGACCGACAGCGTCTTTGCAAGGGTTTTCGATAGTATATCGGCTTGGGAAAAGCTATTTTCGTCAACTTCAAGCTGATAATCTGAAATAAGTTGATCCAGTACCATGCCCGCCTCGCTTTCGGCAACCATTAACGGAACCCCGGTTATTTGAAACGACTCCCCCCGAATTTCCTCAAAGGCAAAACCGATGGCAGTCAGGTTGTTTTGAATGTCTTTTAGAATGGCCATATCCGTTTTCGAAAAAGAAAGGGACAAAGGAAATAATAATTGCTGGCTTACCGCTTCTTTTATTGTGCTATTTCTTAGAAACTTTTCGTAAAGTACACGCTGGTGTGCCCTGCTCTGGTCAATAACGACCATACCCGATTTTATGGTAGTTACAATATATTTTCTGCGCAATTGAAAGGTTGTGGCAACCGCTTCGATTTCTTCTTTTTGATTTTGGAAAATAGAACCCGTAATCGTGTCCGATTCAAAATAGACATCACTTGAGTTTTGGTTTCCCATTTTTGACTCCAACCCGACGTACAAATTTTCCCAGCCTTGCGTACCAGGTTTGGCAAAGACTCGGTTTCCCGTGGCTTTTTGGTTTATTTCGGAAAAGGGGTTAAACCCAGAGTCAACGGCCACCTTGGGTTGAACCATTTCTTTGTTTTTATAGGCATAGGGCGTTTGCATGTTCTCATCGTGTTCAAAATCAAGCGCTGGCGCAATATTGAATTGCCCCAAACTGTGTTTGACACAGGATCGGAGAATGGCATACAACGTCTGCTCATCATCAAACTTCACCTCTGTCTTGGTGGGGTGGATATTGATATCGATCGTAGAAGGGTCAACTTCCAAATAAATAAAATAGCCAGGGTGCGTATCTGACTTAATCAGCCCTTCAAACGCGGCAACCACGGCATGGTGAAGGTAAGGACTTCTAATATACCTATGGTTTACGAAAAAAAACTGCTCTCCCCTACTTCGCTTGGCAAATTCCGGTTTATTTATAAAACCGCCGATTTGCACCACATGCGTTTCCTCTTGTAGCGGCACCAATTTCTGATTGGTCTTACTACCGAATACATGAACGATTCGCTGTCTATGGTTGGCCTTCGGTAAACCGAAAAGTTCACTTCCGTTGTTATAGTAATGAAATTCAATATTCGGATGTGCCAAGGCGACCCTATGGAATTCATCAGTAATATGCCGGAGCTCGACCTGATTTGATTTTAGGAAATTTCTTCTTGCAGGAATATTAAAAAATAGATTCTTGACCGTTAGTGAGGTTCCCTTAGGTGTTACGGCCACTTCTTGGTGAACTATTTTACTTCCCTCTATTTTGAGGTGCGTACCTACTTCGTCTTGATCGGTTTTGGTTAGCATCTCAACATGGGCGATCGCCGCGATTGATGCCAGTGCCTCGCCCCGGAAGCCCTTCGTATCTAAACGAAATAAATCTTCGGCCTTTTGGATTTTAGATGTTGCGTGGCGTTCAAAGCTTAAGCGGGCATCGGTAACACTCATGCCAATACCGTTGTCGACCACTTGGATCAAACTTTTACCACCATCCTTGATGATCAACTTTATTTCCGTTGCCTGCGCGTCTATAGCGTTTTCTAGAAGTTCCTTTACCACGGAGGCCGGACGCTGCACTACTTCCCCTGCCGCAATCTGATTTGCAACATGGTCGGGTAAGAGTTTTATGATATCTGCCATTATTTCGGGAAGAATATAGAAAGCTCAAAATCGATAATGTAAAGAAAAATCAATACCAATACCGCGATTATTACGAGCATTCTAATTTTAAGATTTCGGTCACCGACCACTTTCATATCATCCATGACGTTACTCACTTTATTCTTCAACCCTCGTGTATTATGAACGGTAGTGCGAAACTTATCAAATCGATGTTCAAGCTTATAGGGACTCCCCTCTCCTTTGTCATCATAATAACGGGGAGAATAATTGAACGATTTGTTCTTCCGTAACTTTGTAAATTTTGAAAACATTCCCATGAATTTCAAAGTTACTCAAAATCAAAAAACATGCCGTTAACCTAGTGTCAAAATTTGTTAACACTGCTAGAAAATTCAGGCTTTTCCCATTTTTTTGCCGAACATTTCAGAAAGGCCACTGAAGAAAACAATACTTTGCGCCTTAAACTAAAAGATTACACGCCCAGTTTGGCCATCTTTATCGCCGCAATGGCGGCCTCGGTACCTTTATTGCCGTGCTTGCCACCACTACGCTCTTGCGCTTGTTGCATGGTGTTGTCGGTCAACACACAGAAAATCACCGGAACATCATACTTAACATTCAAGTCTTTTATTCCTTGGGCAGCCGCACTACATACAAAATCAAAATGTTGGGTTTCTCCGCGAATAACACTTCCGATGGCAATAACCGCATCTACTTTTTGTGAAGTTATGAGTTTCTTACAGCCATAAGTAAGTTCAAAACTGCCAGGCACATTCCATCGAATGATGTTGTTAGGTTGCACGCCACAATCCAACAAAGCGTCCATGGCACCATTGTAAAGCCCCTCGGTTATTGCAGCATTCCATTCCGAAACCACGATTCCCAATCGCAAATCTTTGGCATCGGGCACTGTAGCCTTGTCGTAGACTGATAGATTCTTGTTCTCTGTGGCCATTAGTTATTGCTGTTGGCCATTCCGATGAATGTGTCTATGTTGTTGGCTTCATCCGATGAAGAAAACTCGTCCTTAATACGTTGAAAGAATTTCAAGGCCTTTGAATTTTCATTAAGTTCAAGAGCGGCAACACCCGCTTTGTACAAAAATCTTGGTGTAGTATAGTTGTTATTACTATGGGCGATTGCCGCTTCATAGTAACCCAAGGCATCCCCAGGTTGCTCCAATTGCATGAAAGCATCACCGATTCCACCTTTTCCCAGAGCCCCGAGAATATCATCATCAGATTTAAAATCTTCCAAATGATCGATAGCTTCCTGATATTTCTGCATACTTAAATACGCCATACCAGCCGAATAGTTCGAAAGGTTTGCCGCCTTTGTACCGGGATACTCGTCAATAATATCAAGAAATCCGTATTTGCCTTCTGCCCCGTTCAGAGCCAAGGTATATAAAGAATCTTTGGCGGTAGTACTGTTTAACGCCTGATCGAAGTACTGCTGTGGGTAGTACATTTCATTAGCGGCACTTGCCTCTTTAGGCTTCTGTACAAATTGATTGTAAGCCAAATAGCCCAATACGGCCACGGCTACGACCCCAATGAGCCCGAGAATATAGTTTTGATTGGAAGAAACCCAGGCCTCTGTCTTCGAGGCACTCTCATCAAGCGTACTAAAAACTTCAGCGGTCGTACTATCCTGCACATCTAACTGGTTCTCCTCTTCTTTGGTTTTGGGCTTAAAACCCCGCTTCTTGTATGTTGCCATCTAAAATTTTATTAATCGCGCAAAAATAAAGGTTTTATTGAAATCCTAAAGGGTATTTATTCGTTATTTTTGGATATTTTGCATGTTCCTTATTTGGTCACTTAAATAAAATCCTACGATTTTCGAAATGTTTCTAAAAAAATTAGCCCTTGTCAATTATAAAAACATAAGTTCCCAAAACTTTGAATTCGATACAAAACTAAATTGTTTTGTGGGTCCGAACGGTATTGGAAAGACCAATATTCTCGATGCAATCTACCATCTTTCTTTCGGTAAAAGTTATTTTAATCCCATTGCGACCCAAAACATTCGCCATGAGGAAGACTTTTTCGTAATCGACGGTGAATTCGAAAAAAACGGTCGGGAAGAAAAAATCGTTTGCAGTCTTAAAAGAGGTGTAAAAAAGATAATAAAAAGAAATGGTAAAATCTATGATCGTCTGTCTGATCATATTGGACTGTTGCCTTTGGTCATCATCTCCCCAGCCGACAGGGACCTTATCATCGAAGGTAGTGACACCCGCCGCAAGTTTATTGACGGGGTTATTTCCCAATCGGACAAAAAATACCTCCAAGACCTGATCAAGTACAATAAAACCCTGGCCCAGCGCAATTCACTACTTAAATATTTTGCCGTCAACCAAACATTCGACGAGGCCACCTTATCGGTTTATGATGAACAACTACACCGATACGGATCTGCTATACATGACAAACGCAAGGCTTTTATAGAAACTTTTATTCCCATTTTCGAAGAGCAATACACCGTTATTTCTGGTGGGAATGAAAAAGTATCGTTGACTTATGACAGCAAATTGACAGCTAACGATTTGCTCACCCTTTTGAAAAACAATATCGAAAAGGACCGGTTCCTACAATATACCGGTGTTGGTATTCACAAAGACGACCTAAGTTTCTTGATTAACGGGCATCCCATTAAAAAATTCGGAAGCCAAGGACAACAGAAATCCTATTTAATAGCGTTGAAATTTGCCCAGTTCCACTTTATAAAAGAACTAGCCAAGACCACCCCTATTTTATTATTGGACGATATTTTCGATAAGTTGGATGAAAATAGGGTCTCCCACATCATTAATTTGGTAGAACATGAAAATTTCGGGCAACTCTTTATCAGCGATACCCATGCCGAACGCACCGAAAATATAATTCAAAACATACACCAATCGTATAAAATCTTTAAATTGTAATATGCAACGATTTTTTTACATTATATTGATTTTCATAATATTAGGATGCTCAAAAAAGATTAAAGAGACTGATTTGAAGCAATTGAACGGGTATTGGGAAATAGAAAATGTAACCTTTGCGGATGGAAGCACAAAAGCCTATACCATAAATACGACGATTGACTACATTCAAATCGATAGTTTAAAGGGATATCGAAAAAAAGTTAAACCCAAATTTGATGGCACTTATGACACTTCGAACGATGCTGAATTTTTTACCATTGAAAAGAAAGGCGATAGCTTTGCCCTCTATTATAAAAACGATTTAAGTGAATGGATGGAGTCGCTCACCCAGCTATCGCAAACGAACTTTGAGGTCGTCGGAGAAGACAACACTACCTATCACTACAGACGCTATGAACCCATTAATATAAAGGAATAATGGCTAAAAGAAAAAATACGGATTTACCTTTAGGAGACGCCCTACAAGAATTTTTAAAGGAAAACCGATTACAAAAGGGTATTGACAAGGTAAACGCCCGTGAGGCGTGGGCAAGGCTTATGGGGAATGGGGTAAATAATTACACCACTGCAGTAGAACTTCGCAACGACACCTTGTTTGTTGCACTTTCATCTTCGGTGTTACGTGAAGAGCTCAGTCTTGGGAAATCGAGAATAATTGTAATGTTCAATGAAGAAATGGGCAAAGAGGTAGTAAAGAAGCTGGTACTTAGGTAAGACTTAATAAACCTGACAGGCTCAGTGAACCTGTCAGGCTTGTATATTTAGTATATTTCCCTTCCGGAAAAATGAAAAGCGCCTTCGATTGCTGCATTTTCGTCACTATCAGAACCGTGCACCGCATTCTCCGCAATATCGGTAGCGAATAATTTACGAATGGTTCCCTCGGCAGCTTCCGCAGGGTTTGTTGCACCGATCAAAGCGCGAAAATCTTCAACTGCATTTTCCTTCTCCAAGATAGCCGATACAATTGGGCCACGGGTCATAAACGTTACCAATTCACCGAAGAAAGGTCGTTGCTTATGGATCGCATAAAATTCCTGCGCATCCCTCTTGCTCATTTGGGTATATTTCATAGCCACTATTTTAAAACCTGCCGAAGCTATTTTTTCCAGTATCGCACCAATATGACCGTTTTCAACAGCATCGGGCTTTATCATCGTAAAAGTTCTGTTCGTACTCATTTTTTTAAATTTTGGGCAAAAATACGCTTTATTCCTCAACTCACAAGTATACGCGCTTGAAGTCCATTTTAACCGAAGCGCTTACATCCCAACCCCAACAACGAGAAGTAGTTACCGGCGTCAAGCGATATTAAAACAAGAGCGGTTCATTAATTTTATATTTGTTGTATCTTTGCACGCATGAATTTTGAGGAAATTAACTCGGTAAAAGCACTGCTTTCCAAACCGCAAAAAATTGTAATCGTACCCCATAAAAACCCCGATGGCGATGCCATTGGTTCAACCTTGGCACTTTGGCACTTTCTACGAAACAAAGGACAGGACGCCACGGTTATCGTACCTAACGATTATCCAAAGTTTTTGAAATGGATGCCTGGCAACGAGCACATTATCAACTTTGAGCACAAAAATACCGAAGCCAAAGAAAAGATTAGTGGAGCCACGATAATTTTTACGTTAGATTTCAACCATTTGGGGCGTGTAGGCCAAATGCAGCCTGAGCTCGAAAATGCCGAGAGCACTTTTATAATGATCGATCACCATCAAGAACCGGCCGATTATGCAAAAATCACGTATTCTGATGTTACCATGAGTTCGACATGTGAGATGGTCTATACATTTATCGAGAAATTGGGCGAAATACAAAACATAACTTCTGAAATTGCCAACTGTGTATATGCTGGCATTATGACAGATACGGGGTCGTTCAAATTCGCTTCGACTACAAGTAGAACGCATAGGGTTATTGCAGACCTCATCGACAAAGGAGCTGAGAACACAAAAATACACCATGCAATTTACGACACCAATACACCAGACCGTTTGCACCTTTTAGGGTGTGCCCTAAAGAATATGGTGATTCTAGAAAAGTATCGCACTGCATACATTACGCTAACGCAAGAAGAATTGGATGCCCATGACTATAAAAAAGGTGATACCGAAGGTTTTGTCAACTATGGATTAACCCTTGACGGGATTATATTTGCCGTAATTTTTATTGAAAATAAGGAAGAGGGAATTATAAAAATCTCATTTCGATCGGTCGGCGATTTTTCGGTAAACGAATTTGCCAGAAAGCATTTTCAAGGCGGTGGGCATGATAACGCTGCCGGCGGAAAAAGTGATGAATCTATGGAGAAAACCACTGAATTCTTTGAATCTTTGTTGCCCAATTACACCGATAAATTATGAATTTAAGACATTGCTGTTACCTGGCTTGCCTAATCATAGGTTTCTCAAGTTGTGAAGGGCCACTCCCCCGTAGACCTGTAAAGGTCAAAACAGGGAGTTTTTTCAAGGCATCTGCCGAGCGAAGTAGAAAACTCTTGGCACAGGAAGAAGCGATGATTCAAGAAATAATCGCAAAAGACACAGCGCATACTTACCAACACAGTTCCTATGGTTCTTGGTATTACTACGACAAGGAAAACGAGTTGGCCGATTACACACCATTACCCGATGATTTGGTCACCCTGACCTATAACATCGTCAATTTTGAAAATGACACCCTGTACTCCAATAAAGATATCGGAATCATCAACTATAAAGTTGACAAGCAAGAACTATTTCAGGGACTCCGAAACAGCATTAAGTTATTGAAAGAAAATGAAACGGCTACTTTTTTGCTTCCTTCATCGCTCGCTTATGGCTATCACGGCGACAATAACAAAATAGGGGTAAGCGTACCTATTAAAACGACCATTTCGCTTCTAAAAATCGAAAAACAAAACGATTAAATTCAAAACTAAAATAGCTAACATGAAAAAAACGAATGTATTCTTATTGATCCTAACCGTGGTTTTGGCCAGTTGTAAAACGCAACATGCCGATTTGGGGGACGGTCTCTTTGCCGGCATCCATACCAATAAAGGTGATATCATCGTTAAACTGGAATACGAGCAAACGCCCATTACCGTGGCAAACTTTGTTTCATTGGCAGAAGGTAAAAGTCCTTTCGTTAGTGATGAATACAAGAACAAAAAGTACTATGATGGTGTTATTTTCCACAGGGTCATGAAAGATTTTATGATTCAGGGAGGAGACCCTACGGGAACGGGTCGTGGAAACCCAGGATATAAGTTTAAAGACGAACTTACCGATTCGTTGCACCATGATAAAAAGGGGATATTGTCAATGGCCAATGCGGGCTTTGAAACCAACGGCAGCCAATTTTTTATCACCCATAAAGCGACCCCTTTTCTCGATGGTTATGAAAACGGTATGCTAAAGCCCTGTCAGAACCCGAGAGTAAGCTGTCATACGGTTTTTGGCGAAGTTATTGAAGGAATGGACGTTGTAGATTCTATTGCCAATGTTAAAACGGCCGAAGGCGATAAGCCTATCGATACGGTTCGTATGAAAACGGTTGAGATTATTCGAAATGGAAGAGCTGCCAAAAACTTTGATGCCCTTCAAGTAATGAGTGATTATTTTGAGGCGGAAAAAGCAAAAATTGCGGCAATTGAAAAACTAAAATCCGATAAGGCCGCTGAATTTGCAGAAGAAAAGGAAAAAGCGGAAGCACTTCCTTCAGGACTTAAAATAGTATCGCTGCACGAGGGTGACGGACCCAAGCCAAAACCTGGTCAACAGGTAGGTATCCATTATGCCGGATATTTGAGCGATGGATCTTTGTTCGATAGCAACTATGAGGATGTGGCCACCGAACATGGCAAATACGATGAAGCCAGAAAACAACAAATGGGATACGAACCAACACCGATGGATTACAGTCCCGATGCCTCATTAATTGCAGGGTTTAAAGAAGGTATGATGACGATGAAAGTTGGTGATAAAATTCGTTTGTTCATCCCCCCTCATCTAGGCTACGGAGCGCAGGGCTCGAGAGGCGTTATTCCTCCGAATGCCGACTTAATCTTTGATTTAGAGCTTACTGATATAATAAACTAATACGATGTAATACAGCTATCCGGTGGGCGAGACCATGTTGTGTACATGATGTTGTCTACCGGATATTTTTCTCTTTTTAAGCTCTAGGGCCCATATTTATTTACCCCACTGCTGTCCCTTTAATTTAACAGTCGCCTTAAGAATATCCTTTTGGGAGATTTGCCCCACCAATTTACCATTTTTAACAATTGGAAAACGACGCCGCTTATCGCTTAAAAATTTATTTGCGGCATCAAAGATATTCATATTGCCATCTATGGTCTCTACATTTCTGACCATACGTTTTTCAATAGTATCGTTTTCCATGGGCATGTTATAATACCTACTTTCACTGATATGCTTGATACAGTCTCCTTCTGAGATTATCCCGATCAATTCATTTTTTTCATTGACCACCGGACCACCTGAAATCTTATATTTTATTAGGGATTGTATTACCTCATCTATAGATTGTTCCGGTTTAAAGGTGATTAACTTTGTGGTCATATAATCACTGACCTTCAACGGAATATCTTCTGTGGACTGTGTTTGCCTTCTTGCGCCTTGAAAACTCTTAATAGCCATAATCGTTCATTTTAAGTTAAGGAGGGAGTTACTTAAACATACGAAATTTTACCCAATTGTTCAAGAAACAATTGTTAAGGTTGTGATTCACCGAAAGCACTCATTTCGTCATTTTTTCTATAAAAACGGATGGAAACAAGGTAAAAAGGGTTAGTATTCCGAAACTGCTGAAAAAATATATCTCCAAATAAGTCGCAGAAAATGCATCTGAATGAAGCATCCCTTTTATAATTGATCAAAGAAAAATAATCTACGCCGAAGCTTCCAGACCTTCCATAAATGTTTAAAGTACTTTTGAAGCACTATGGAAAATAATAAAGTTATGCACTTGGTGTTTCCTTTAAAACCTCCAACAAAAACTTCCAAAATTTTTGGACCGAAGCAATACTGACGCGTTCGTCGGGAGAATGCGCCCCTTTGATTGTCGGGCCAAAACTTATCATATCCATATCAGGATAATTCTGACCCAAAATACCACATTCGAGTCCGGCATGGCATGCTACTACTTCCGGTTCTTCGCTAAACAACTCCTTGTATTTGTTCTTTAAAACCTCAAGAATTCGGGAATCGGGGTTGGGTTCCCAACCGGGGTAATCACCGGACAAGACCACATCAAAACCAGCCATTTCAAAAGTGGCGCGAAGGGCATTTGCCAAATCAGCTTTGGCCGATTCTACAGAGGACCGGGTCAGGCACCCAATTTTTATTTTGCCATTTTTAAGAATAATGCGCGCTACATTGTTCGAAGTCTCTACCAAATCAGGTATTGCGGCACTCATACCATAAACGCCATTATGCGCAGCATATACGGCGTTGAGTAATTTTTCCTGCGCCCCAAGTCCCATAACTTTTTTCGGTTTTCCAATGGTCTTATAGTCAAAGTGCAGGTTCGGGTCCATAATCTTTAGCTCCTCCTTGATGACATCGGCCCACTGCCCCAAATCTTTTTCAAAATTGTCTTTATGGGCCTTATCGACTACTAATTTCACCATACTTTCCCGAGGTATCGCATTGCGAAGCCCGCCACCATCAATCTCGGCGATACGTATATAATATTCTTTTGTACAGCGATACAATAAACGGTTCATAATTTTATTGGCATTGCCAAGACCTTTGTGAATCTCAATACCACTATGCCCTCCTGTTAGCCCACGAAGCTTCAGTTCATAGGCCAATACACCTCGAGGCACCGGTTTTTCGGCATACGACCGCGTCGCGGTAATATCAATACCGCCCGCACAACCGATATCAACTTCATCATCTTCTTCGGTATCCAAGTTCAATAGAATTTCGCCTTTTAACAAACCTCCTTTTAGACCCATTGCTCCGGTCATTCCCGTTTCCTCATCAATTGTAAAAAGGGCTTCCAAAGGTGGATGCGAAATATCGGAACTCTTTAACAACGCCATAATTGCTGCCACTCCCAGACCATTATCCGCACCCAGGGTAGTACCCTTGGCCTTGACCCAATCACCATCGATCATCATTTGTATTCCGTCAGAATCAAAATTAAAGTTCGTACCAGCATTCTTTTGATGCACCATATCTAAATGGGATTGCAATACCACTGTTTTCCGATCCTTCATTCCCGCACTGGCCGGTTTCCGGACAATAACATTCCCAACTTCATCTTTAATGGCCTCCAAACCCAAAGATTTCCCGAAATCAAGCATAAACTGTATGACTCTTTCCTCCTTTTTTGAAGGCCGGGGAACGGCATTTAAATCGGCAAAGCTGTTCCATACCGATTTGGGTTCCAATTTTCGAATATCGTCGTGCATCGTTTTTTCTATTTGGTCGCAAAGATAGGACTTGAAACCCTAAAAACTCCCATTTTAATGGGCTTACATCTCTCCTATAATGTAAATGACTGAGTATATAGGAGATGAATGATTTTATTCGGTTGAAATTTGGAAAGTAATTATTATCCTTAATTTTGACTTAATGGAAAATAAATTAAAAACGGGTATCGCCTTAAGCCTGATTCCCCAGATTGTTCTTGTAAAATGGTTGGGATATTATCCTGATATTATAGAGAAGTATTACAGTCACGGACTTTACCCCTATATTTCAAAATTCTTCAGAACGTTGTTCGGGTGGATTCCTTTTTCGGTAGGTGACCTCCTCTATTTTATTCTCATTTTCACCGCTGTTCGGTATGTTATCATAAACCGAAAACGCATTTCTGACCGCCCCCTTTTATTCGTTAGAAATATATTTTTGATACTTTCCGTGGCCTATTTCACATTTAACTTGCTTTGGGGACTTAATTATTATCGACAACCCATTTCAGAAAACTTGAATCTTGAAGAAACCCATAGACCGGAAGAACTAGTCATGCTCACTGAGCAGCTTATTGCAAAAACCAATAAACTTCAGTTTCAAATTACTGCCGATACGGCACAAACTGTCATTATACCTTATACAAAAAAAGAAATCTTTGAGAAGACTTTACAGGGTTATCAACAATTGGAAGTCGAACTTCCTTTTTTGACCTATAAGCATCCAAGTATTAAAAAGTCTCTTTTTAGCACCCTATTATCCTATATGGGATATGGTGGCTATTTAAATCCATTTACCTTGGAAGGGCAAGTCAACGGCAGACTGCCCAATTTTAGGTTTCCTGTGGTCAGTGGCCATGAAATTGGTCACCAAGTCGGGTATTCGGCAGAGAATGAAACAAATTTTATTGGATACCTGGTTACCGCCTCGAATAAAGACCCTTACTTTCAGTATTCGGCATCGGCCTACGCTTTGGGCTATTGTCTAAATAATATTAAGATAAGGGATGAGAAGCAGTTTGAGCTTCTCTTTTCCAAATTACACCCGGGTGTACAAAAAAATTACCAAGAAATGGCGGATTTCTGGAAAAGCTTTGAAAACCCTTTGGAACCGGTTTTTAAATCGATCTTCAATTCCTTTTTAAAAGCAAACAATCAAGAAGATGGTATTCAAAGTTACAGTAAGGTTGTTTCCCTATTGGTAAGCTATTATAAAAAACACCCGTTGTGAGATATTAGAAATAAGGCTTTTTTTAAATTCCCTTTCTTGAATTCCGATATATCTAAAGTGCCTAAATTCCGTTTTGCGTCGGAATAAAAGTTACCAATTCCCCTGCCTGATAGGGGTTCTCCCTTGGTCGAAGCAGTATAAATCCCGCTGATTTAGATAAACTGGTCAAATCACCAGAACCCCCATCTTTTAAGGGCTTGGCTAGGAGACTTGCCTTTTCCCGGCGGACGGTAACTTGTACAAAACGGACAAAAGGAGGGTCGATTTGTATCGTTTCATCCAAAATCACCTGATGCTCTACCTGTGGCAGTTCCAAAGTTTTGGTGAGCCAGGGTAAAAAATACACATGGTAGTTGGCAAAGGTCGAAACGGGATTCCCAGGAAAGGAAAACACCACCGTTTTTAACCGCTCTTGTATTCCGAACCAAAAAGGTTTACCAGGTCGCTGCCACACTTTATGAAAAACTTTTTGCACGCCCAGCTTCTCCATCGCCTCAGGTATAAAGTCAAATTTTCCTTTTGAAACACCACCACTCAATAATAAAACATCATAATGTTCCAATGCTTTTTTGAGTTCCTTTTCAATAATTTCGCGGTCATCTAAAAAATGTAGGCTTGTAGCACTTATGTTTTCTCTTGCTAGTGCTGCTACCAAGGAAAGCGTATTCGATTTTCGGATTTGATGAGGCAAGGGAGTTTCTGAAACTTCAACAAGCTCATTCCCCGTAGAAATCACACAAATTTTAGGTTTTTTTTTGACCTTGACTTCTGCTTTTCCTACCGATGCCAGTACTCCGATATCGGCCGCGGAAACTCGTTTCCCTTTCTTTAAAAGTATGGCACCCGCTTTCTCGTCATTTCCTTTGACATGAATATTCTGGCCCCTTTTCGGCTTTTTTGAAATGGTGGCCGCTCCCTCTTTTATCGTTATCTCTTCGTACATGACTATAGTATCAGCATCGTTCGGAACCACTGCCCCAGTCATAATCTCATAACAATTGGGTCCGCGACTTAGTGTTTGCTGGGCCATGCCCGCACTTAAGACCCCTTCAATGGTAAAAGTCATCGTTCCATTCTCAAGGGCAGCATAATTCAATGCTATACCGTCTTTGGTAGATCGATCAAAAGGGGGGAAATCTCTATCAGCCTTAATATCCTCGGCCAATACCCTTCCATTACTTTTCATTAATGGAACAGTTTCCGTTCCTAAATCAAGGGTGTACTGAAGTACTTTTTTATATGCTTCGTCAAAATCTATCATAACAATCCTAAACCATTTACCAACAATACACGAACACCAACTGCAAAAACCAACAAAGCGGTTATTCGTTTAATTCCTTTAGACGATAATCTTTTCAAACTTACGCGAATGCCTACTTGCCCTCCCAAAAGTACCGCTCCGACCAGTGCCAAGGTCTCTGTCAATGGCAGTTCTAACGTATGGGCGGTAAACAGTCCACCAAGGCCGGAAATGGAATTTACTAAAATAAAAAAGCTGGCCAAAGCCGCTATCTTAATCGATTTTGCCCATTTCATGTGATTTAACACAGGGGCCAAGAAGATACCTCCGCCGATACCTACTACGCCCGACAAGAGTCCGATAGCTCCACCAATTACATAACTGAAATACCCAGGGTACGTTTTTACCTTTTCCATAGTCGAAAGCTTAGTATACGTTTGCCAAGCAAGAAGGACGGATGAAACAATTAAAGAACATCCTAGGATTATGAAAAACACCTCTTCTTCTAATCGAAATGAAGCACCTAAAAAAGCCATGGGAATGCTGGTCAATACAAACGGAAGAAAATCGCGTAATTTGGCATGCCTATGCTTGAAATATAGGTATGTACTACCGGATACTACCACCAAATTGCAAACAAGGGCAATGGAACGAATCGCAAAAAAACTAGCTACAAATAGGGACAAAAGGGCTAAATAACTCGATCCACCCCCGAAACCAACGGACGAGTACAATGTGGCCACAATAAAAAAGCCGATACACAATACGACGAGTGTTTCAATTTCCAACGGTTTGGACATTTAAATTATTCATACCTCCGTTAACATTAATCAAGGTGGCGTTTGGTCTTATTTTTCGAAGTTTCGAAATTGCCTTTTTACTTCGAATACCCGATTGGCAGATGAGATAAGCGGGTTTATCAAATTCTATTTTTTCAATAGATTCATCAATAATCGAAAGGGGAATATTGCGTGCTTCTTCAAGGTGAACCCGTTTGAATTCCTTGG
>CBDULZ010000004.1:0-98628 GCA_965368185.1 uncultured Kriegella sp. | reverse complement strand
CTCGAAGACGATGTGGTCATTCAAAAAGAGGGAGAACCCTTTAATTTGATGAAAAACATTCCCATCGAGGTAGAGGAAATTGAGGAATTGATGGCGAAATAGTTATCGGTTTTATTTATAGACCATAAAAGCTCCTCCGCTTAACTAGGGGGAGGTGGCCCTGACGCTTTAGTCAGGGTCGGAGGGGTTTGTTATAAAATTTGATTTTGGCATAGCTTCGTTTCTAAACTATTTTACAATCTAGTATTAGAAAAAGGGGGGGCGAGTGATTCTAATTAAGCTTGATTTTTGGATCGAATACAACTACTTTCAGGTATCAGACAATAAAAATCATTAAGCCCAATTTTAAACAAAACGCTATTGGTTATTATCTAAACAAAGAAATTTATGAACACCTATAGTATAAAATAGGTTAAGGTATATTTAACTTAAGGTTAGCAAGTTGCTTTTTCCGTGATTTAGTATTATGTTATCCAATCGCTATTCACAAACGTGAAGGATAATGCAAACAGAAAAAATCGCCATGTGGTTAAACGCATCATGTTTACTTGAATTTCAAATACCGGTTCCTACTCCGTTTTTACTAATGCTGCGTCCGCGGAGTGGAGGGAATCAGTGGATTGCGCGTGAAGAATATGTTTTGTCACCGAGCACGCCGGTGAATGAGTTCACAGATATGTTCGGCAACCTTTGTCAGCGACTGGTTGCGCCAGCAGGATATTTTTCTGTGCGAACATCTGCCCATGTGGAAACGGCGGACTCCTCTGATACCGCCCCGAATGCTCCATTCATCGAAGTACAACAATTGCCTGATGATGTATTGCCTTTTCTTTATCCAAGCCGTTATTGTGAGTCCGATCGATTTACTGACATGGCTGCATCACTTGTAAGGGGGCTTTCAACCGGTTATGATCAATGTACTGCCATTGTAGATTACGTGCGAAGCTCGATACAGTATACACCAGGTGCAGGGCAGCAGATCATCAGTGCTACAGAACTAAACCAGTCTAGTAGCGGAGTATGCAGGGATATGGCTCATTTGGGAATAGCTTGCTGCCGAGCGCTATCGATACCTGCCCGCATGGTAGTGGGCTATCTTGAGGGACTTGAGCCAATGGATCTACACGCATGGTTCGAGGTCTATGTTGGAAATCGTTGGTATACACTCGATCCTACACAAGCTGAATTAAAAGGAGGGCGTATCGCAATCGCTTATGGTCGCGACGCAGCCGACGTTGCTATCTTTACACAATTCGGAAATCCCGTAGGTCTTTTGAATATGAATGTTAACGTTGAACGGATGCCAAGACCGAATTACTAAAACAATGAAAGATTTTTACTAAGTAGGACGATTTAATTTGCTGCTGAAAAAGTAGATATTCCTAAAAATCCTAGAGAACAACAAGTTTGTAGCCAATATATTTTGGTATAGGTATTGCTCAAATAATTACTGTTTCCGCTCCAATACATTTACCGCCCCAAAAACCACTACGGCAGGCACTGTCCAACCCATACTAAATTGACTTAACGGAATATAGGTGGGTAGCGAACCCAATACGGCTTCCCATCCGATACTATTTAAAAAATCGGGAACGCTAAATAAAATGGTGGTAAGGACCACTGCTTTAAAAACCTTGGTGGATGCATACCGTTCCGGTACTACATTTAACAAGATCAAAACAATGGTAATTGGGTAAATAAACATCAGGGTCGGTAGGGCAATGGCGATAATATAATCGACTTTAAGCTGCCCCATGACCACACCGAGTACACAACCGATAATAGCCGTAATAATATAGGCACTTTGTGAATCATGGATCCGACTTTTGATAAAATCGGCGGTTCCTGTAACAATACCGACGGCCGTAGTAAAACAGGCCAGGCCCACCAACAGGCTTAAAAACAGATTGCCGATGTTGCCCAAGGTGGCTTCGCTTATACCATGAAGCAGGGAAGTTCTAGAGATATCAGCATCGAATTCTGCGTACAGCACACTCCCTGTGACAATAAGTCCGGCATAGATAAGGGTGAGCGCGATTCCAGCAAGAAAAGCTGCTCTGCGGATAAGCACCTTCTTTTCTTGATAGGAGGCTTCCTTGTTTTTTAAATTGATGGAAACGATAAGTACGCCACCGACAACCACGGCACCAATGGCGTCAAAGGTTTGGTAGCCCTCGAGTATACCGTCGGAAAAGGGACTGGTATAGATAGTCTCCCCAAAAATAAAATCGTACGAAAACAAGGTGACTCCGATTATCAACAACAATATTAGAATAATGGCGGGTGTCAACAGCTTTCCGAGAATATTCAAGATTTTGGAGCGGTTGATGGCAAAAACAAAGACCAGGGCAAAATACCCAATACTCGTGGTCAGTGGTGATATATCAAAAAATGGAGCTACGGCCATTTCATGGGTGACCGCCGCGGTACGTGGAGATGGCAGGCTCGCGGAAATCAGGTAAATAAGTAGCGAATACACTAGGCTGAATGTTGGGGAGACCTTTTTGGCAAAATCGAAAAGAGTACCCTGGAGTTTAGCGTGGGCCAATATGCCGAAAATGGGAATGATGACCGCGGAGATACAAAACCCAAGCGCCACCAACCACCAAAGTCCACCAGATTTAAACCCTAAAAGGGGAGGTAATATAAGGTTGCCGGCACCAAAGAAAAGCGAAAAGAGCGCGAAGGCGGCAACAAAGGTTTCTTTGGTTCGGTTCATGAACTTTTATTTCATTCGAAATATAAACGTAAATCGTAATCCAACGAAGTGTCTGGGCATAGAAAATTGTCCGTTTATCGAAAATATGACATTTATTTCATCAAATACCCAATAAAAGGCAGGTGTGGGCGTTCCTAATAAAGATTATCGTCATTAATGGTGCGATGATTGCCAAACTGATTTTGAATAAGATCCCAAGTCTTATTTTCCACTTCTTAAAACCTACATCATGAAAAGAGTATTTTGCCATATTTTTGGCCACCACTACTCGGTGTCTAAAAAAGTCACCCTGCACATCAAAGAATACAAATGCATTCACTGCAACAAGCAAGTTACTACAGACGTAAGCGGAAGTCTTTCTGAGTTAACCCCTGAGTTGCAAGACATTAATAAAACATTAGAAATTATTTATCAAAAAAGACATAGGGCTGCACAGCAGGTAGCTTAACACTGAACTTTATTCAGTGTCGCCTATGCTTTGGCAAAGGAATTCCAACCCTGAGCGGTCAATGGAATTTTAGAATTATTCCTGGAAATTAAGAAAGCACCTTCATTCATGTCTGTCGTATGCCCCACAACAGTCAAGTTAGGATTGCCCTTTATTTTCGGGAATTCTTTTTGGTCTATAGTGAACAACAATTCGTAATCTTCCCCTCCACTTAGGGCAACCAATGTGCTGTCTAACTTAAACTCTTCACAGCTTGAAATTACCGTTGGGTCTAACGGAATTTTATCCTCGTACAGATTACAGCCCACGTTGCTGTTCTTACACAAATGCAATATTTCGGAAGATAATCCGTCACTTATGTCAATCATCGAAGTCGGGTGAACGTTCAAACTTTTTAATAGGGCCACAATATCTTGCCGTGCTTCGGGTTTTAATTGCCGTTCCACGATATAGGAATAGGGTTCAAGGTCGGGTTGGCTGTTCGGGTTCACCTTGAATACTTCCTTTTCGCGCTCCAATACTTGAAAGCCCATATAAGCGCCTCCTAAATCACCGGAAACCACCAAAAGGTCGTTGGGTTTTGCTCCGCTTCGATAGACGATTTCTTCCGATAAGGCTTCGCCAATAGCCGTTATGCTAATAAGCATTCCGGTACGTGAAGATGTTGTGTCTCCTCCAATTACATCGATTTTATGTGCTTTGGCAGCCAAGGCAATTCCCTCGTAAAGTTCTTCAAGGGCTTCCAACGGAAAACGATTTGAAACGGCAATGGAAACCGTGATTTGTGTTGCCTTTGCATTCATTGCATAGATATCGCTGAGGTTTACCATAACCGCCTTGTAGCCCAAGTGTTTTAGGGGCATATAGCTGAGGTCGAAATGTATGCCTTCGACTAGTAGGTCGGTGCTGACGATTGTTTTTTTGTCTTTGAAATCCAACACGGCGGCATCGTCTCCGATTCCCATTATGGTCGATTCATGATTGATTTGGAAATCTTTGGTCAAATGGTCTATGAGTCCGAATTCACCCAATGACTCCAAAGCCGTTTTTTCTTTATTCTTGTCTTCTAGCATTTGGCAAAAATACGGAGTAATTACGAAAACTTCGGTTTTGTGGCGGGCTTTTAGCTCGGTAGAGAATGACGAAACAAAAGTGGATAAAAAAATACAGCTGGTGTTCTGAGAGAACATCAGCTGTATAAAAAAACTATTTCTATAATACGTTGGAATCTATCCTAAGGAATAACCGTCAGTATAGGTGCGTCTCACATATTTATTGGCCGGTTCGAAATTGGTGATTTTCATGTTCGCGGCATCCCACTGCAATCGTTTTCTTCCAGTGTATTGCGAACCACCAGACCAGAAACCTTTGTTTTCGGCATTTGGATCGACTTCAAAATAAGCCTTCAATGCCAAGTTACCGATAAGAATACTTTCGGTAAACGGACCGGCGTAATCGAACGACGAACTAGTCTCGGCATTGCCATAGCCCGCCATACAGGCATTTACCCACTGCAGGTAGTGGCCTTCAGGAACTCGGGCAATAGTTTCCTCTACTTCAAATTGCTCGTTTAGGGTCAAAGGCAACAATCTTGGGTTGGCACCATAACAATCGGCCAACAATTTTCCTTTAGTACCTATAAAAAGCACGCCCCCATCCCAGTTTCCAAGGGCTTCATCGTCGCCCATTTCGTCGGGTCGCTCGGGTAGTAATCCACCATCCATCCAAGTGACCTTAACGGTTCCCTTGCCATCGGTTCGTGGATAGCTCAAATGAATTTTACTTGAGTTAGGGAAACTTTTGGGGTAATCCGCGGTTTCGAATTTTCCTTTAAAAGAATCGGAAACACTACATTCTACTTGGCTAGGATACAAAATTGGAAGTATTCTGTATACGGGGTCCATAATGTGACACGCCATATCGCCGAGCGCACCTGTGCCAAAATCTGACCAACCTCTCCAATCAAATGGAAGATAAGCGTTGTTATAATCACGTTTTTCGGCAGTACCCAACCATAAATCCCAGTTTAAACCTTTTGGTATTTTATCTTTTTTTGTTGGGGTTTGTAATGCTTGGGGCCAGATAGCCCTATTGGTCCAGCATTTAACGGTGTGTACATCACCGATAATTCCGGTATCGTAAATCTCTTTCATCTTACGAACACCATCCCCTGAACCTCCTTGGTTGCCCATTTGGGTAACCACCTTGAATTTTTTTGCGGCCTCGGTCAACATTCGAGCTTCCCAAATATCGTGGGTAAGTGGTTTTTGAACATAAACGTGTTTGCCCATTGCCATAGCCTGATAGGCGGCAACCGCATGGTTATGATCAGGTGTCGATACTGAAACGGCATCAATATTGTCTTTTTCCTTTTCAAGCATCTTTCTAAAGTCGTGATAGTAGTTGGCTTTAGGAAATGCCTCCCTAGATTTTACGGCTTGTCTGTCGTCTACATCACATAGGCCTACGATGTTTACGTTCGGACTTTCTGCGAACGAAGCTATATCGCTTTGGCCTTTTCCACCGGCACCGATACCGGCGATATTTAATTTGTCACTGGGGGGTATAAAACCGGGACCTCCCAGCACGTGCCTTGGTACGATCATAAATCCTGCTGCGGCGAGTCCGGAGCTTTTAACAAAATCCCGTCGGGATTTGTTGCTTAACGGGGTCTTTTTTTTAGACATAACTGTTTCTAGTTTTTTTGAAATTTTTTTGAGGGGTTTAAGTTAATTCAATTATTTAAAACTAACCACAATTATGGTTAATTCATTTTGGAAAGTGTAGGGATAAGGCTGATGACATTAAGCATTATTTGCCGTATCTTTAAGTTGGGAAGAAAAAAATGCCATGAAGCCAAAGCTGTTTCTAGTTGTTTTAATTGTTGTTTTTTTAGGGTGTTCTAAAGAAAGCACTCAAAATCCCGATGTAGGGAATAGTGAATTTTGGCCTTGTGAAAATGGTATGGCAGGAATTTACCCCTGCAGTGGCTACGATTTGTTGGCCCGCATACCCTTAAGTGCCTTTGAGGCTACAACAGCTAACGATATTTGGGGCTGGACCGATACCACAACGGGCAAGGAATATGTACTATTGGGCTTGGACAATGGAACGGCGTTTGTGGATATTACCGATGATAATAATCTAATTTATTTAGGGAAGTTGGGTACGGCAACCGTTTCAAGCCCATGGCGGGACATCAAAGTTTATAACGACCATGCTTTTATCGTTTCAGAGGCAAAAGATCATGGAATGCAGGTTTTTGATCTGACCCGATTGCGAAGTGTTGGTGATTCACCACAAACTTTTGAAGCAGATGCTCTGTATACGAATTTTGGTGATGCGCATAATATTGCTATCAACGAACAGACTGGGTTTGCTTATGTTGTGGGAAGTGAAACATTCGGTGGCGGCGCTCATTTTATTAGTGCACAAAATCCTGAAACCCCCCAAGCCGCTGGAGGGTATGCCGAGGGAGGATACACCCATGATGCACAGGTAGTTAATTATCATGGTCCAGATGCCGATTATACGGGAAAGGAAATTTTTATAGGAGCGAACGAGGATCAGGTATCAATAGTTGATGTTACCGACAAAAGCGCCCCTCAAACGATTAGTGTAATCATGTACGAAAACTCGGCCTATACCCATCAGGGATGGTTTACCGAAGACCACCGTTATTTTATTGTGGGCGATGAACAGGATGAAACAGATTTCGGGTTTAATTCAAGAACCTTGGTTTTTGATTTAGTTGATTTGGAAAACCCCGTTCTCCATACAACTTACTTTGGCAAGACTGAGGCGATAGATCACAATGGTTATGCTAAAGGCAATAAATTTTATTTGGCTAACTATACCGCTGGAGTGCGGGTTTTGGATATTTCAAGAATTGATAGCAAAACCATTGTAGAAGAAGGTTTTTTCGACTCGTACCCCAAAAGCAATAGTACGCAATTTGAGGGAGTTTGGAGCGTGTACCCTTATTTTTCAAGCGAAAAAATTGTTTTAAGCGATATAAATTCAGGGCTTTTTATTATTAAAGAAAGTGAATAATCGGCTGAATGTTGAATAAAGTAGAGCAACTGACTTTTTAATTTGAATAGAACCAATAAACTTGGGAATAAATGCCTCTTGATAATTGATAACAAGGCCACGGAATGTGTCTTTTTAGTTTTGTTGCAAAAAGTTCCAACATCAATTCGCTAGTCGATGGTGAATCAATGCATATGGCAATGGCTATTTTTTCTTTGTCAAGAGGTTGCTGAAGCAGTACCAGGCCGTCTCTTCCGTCGAATTCCTATTTTATGGGTTATTTCATCTTCAGTTCATGAAGTATTATAGAAAACGTCTATTATCAGATTCGTTATAATAATGTTAGGAGTTATGGTAAAACCCTACTAATGCCATATATTTGTAAACTATTTAGAACGAAAAAAAATAATGATACAGGTTTCGGAAACAGCTAAGAAAAGGGTGGTCAGCCTTATGACGGAAGAAGGTTTTGATGCCGAGAAAGACTACGTGCGTGTCGGGGTAAAAAGCGGCGGTTGCAGTGGTCTGTCCTATGAATTGAAATTTGACGATAAAGTTGACGAATCAGACAAAGTCTTCGAAGACAATGCGGTTCGCATCATTGTTGATAAAAAAAGTTTTTTATATCTGGTCGGGACAACGTTGGAGTATTCTGGCGGACTTAATGGAAAGGGGTTTGTATTCAATAATCCCAATGCGCAACGTACCTGCGGATGCGGGGAGAGTTTCTCCCTATAGAAATTGAATTTGAAGGAAGGAAAGTTTTATAACCTGAAAATCTTCAAATTTGTAATTTGAAAAGTATGGCATATACAGAAGAAGAATTAAAAAAAGAGCTCGAAACCAAAGAATACGAATACGGATTCTACACGGCTATTGAGTCTGATACGTTTCCAAAGGGATTGAATGAAGACATTGTTCGGGCTATCTCAAAAAAGAAAAATGAACCACAATGGATGACCGACTGGCGTCTAGAGGCTTTTCGTATTTGGGAAAAAATGGAAGAACCGGATTGGGCAAATGTCAACTATCAAAAACCAGATTTTCAAGCAATCAGTTACTATTCGGCACCTAAAAAAGATCCCAACAAATCGTTGGATGATGTAGATCCCGAGTTGTTGGCAATGTATAAGAAGTTGGGAATTTCTGTTGACGAGCAAAAGAAATTACAAAATGTTGCCGTTGATATCGTAGTTGATTCCGTTTCGGTGGCAACCACGTTCAAAAAGACTTTAGGAGAAAAGGGAATTATTTTTATGCCCATTTCCGAGGCTATCCAAGAACACCCAGAATTGGTCAAAAAATACATGGGTACGGTCGTTCCTAAAACAGATAACTTCTATGCAGCCTTAAATTCGGCTGTATTTACAGATGGGTCTTTTTGTTATATTCCAAAAGGGGTAAGATGCCCAATGGAATTGTCGACTTACTTCAGAATTAATGAAGGCGGTACAGGTCAGTTTGAACGCACATTGGTAATTGCCGATGAAAGTAGTTACGTAAGTTATTTGGAGGGCTGTACAGCACCTTCAAGAGATGAAAATCAGTTGCATGCCGCGGTTGTTGAGCTGATTGCCTTAGACGACGCCGAAATAAAATACTCAACGGTACAAAACTGGTATCCTGGAAATAAAGAGGGAAAAGGTGGGGTGTACAACTTTGTGACCAAAAGAGGTTTATGTGAGAATAATTCTAAAATATCTTGGACTCAGGTAGAAACAGGTTCTGCTGTTACATGGAAATATCCTTCCTGTATTCTAAAGGGAAATAATTCAGTAGGAGAGTTCTACTCTATCGCCGTCACCAATAATTTTCAACAGGCGGATACGGGTACCAAAATGATTCATTTGGGTAAGAACACAAAGAGTACTATTATTTCAAAAGGTATATCCGCAGGAAAATCCCAAAATAGTTATCGTGGATTGGTTCAAATTGGCTCAAGAGCGGAAAATGCCCGAAACTTTTCACAATGTGATTCCCTACTGATGGGGAACGAATGCGGGGCCCATACGTTTCCTTATATCGAGGCAAAGAACAAAACGGCCCAAATTGAACATGAGGCAACGACCAGTAAAATTGGCGAAGACCAAATTTTTTATTGCAATCAAAGGGGAATCGATACGGAGAAGGCGATAGCTTTGATAGTGAATGGTTTTAGTAAAGAGGTGCTAAACAAACTTCCGATGGAGTTTGCGGTTGAGGCACAAAAATTATTGGAAATTAGCCTTGAGGGCTCAGTAGGATAGTAAAAAACACCATAAAGTAGATTGAATATGTTGAAAATCAATGACCTACATGCAAGTGTAGACGATAAAGAGATTTTAAAGGGAATCAACCTAGAGGTCAAGGCCGGGGAAGTACATGCGATCATGGGCCCCAATGGATCGGGTAAAAGTACACTCGCTGCTGTCATTGCAGGCAAAGAAGAGTTCGAAGTGACCAAAGGCTCGGTAAGTTTGGATGGTGAAGATTTGGAAGATACTGCACCAGAGGAGCGGGCACATAAAGGAATTTTTATGTCGTTCCAATATCCTGTAGAAATTCCCGGAGTGTCGGTCACCAACTTTATGAAAACGGCAATCAATGAATCGCGAAAGGCGCGAGGGCTCGAAGACATGCCGGCAAATAAGATGTTAAAGCTCATCCGTGAGAAATCCGAATTGCTAGAAATTGACCGTAAATTTTTGTCCAGATCCTTGAACGAAGGGTTTTCTGGAGGAGAGAAAAAACGTAATGAAATTTTTCAAATGGCGATGTTAGAGCCGAAATTGGCTATTCTCGACGAGACCGACTCCGGTTTAGATATTGATGCGCTGCGTATCGTTGCGAATGGGGTCAATAAACTGAAGAGCAAAGACAATGCGGTCATCGTAATTACGCATTACCAAAGATTGTTGGAATATATCATTCCCGATTTTGTTCACGTAATACACGATGGTAAAATTGTTAAATCGGGCGGTAAAGAACTCGCTCTTGAGTTAGAGGAGAAAGGATACGATTGGCTTAAACAAGAAACTGTGGTTTAATGAGTAAGCGTTATTCAGAGGGCAGCAAACAGCACTGCTTACTGTGAACTGCTTACTACTTACTGAGAAAATATGGATTTAAAAGATAAATTGGTTTCATCATTTTTAGCCTTTGAAGACAAGGTCGATGTGCACAATCCCGTACACGATATACGGTCAGAGGCAATGAAGACCTTCGAGGCAAAAGGTTTTCCTTCAAAAAAAGAAGAAGCCTGGAAGTATACTTCATTGAATAGTTTGCAAAAGGTGGACTTTAGCATATTTCCCAAAGAAGAGAATGCACTGGAATATAACGATGTAAAGAAATTTTTTTTACACGAAATTGATTCTTATAAAATCGTTTTTATCGATGGTATCTATAGCTCTTATCTCTCGGAAACAACACATGATGGCGTTGATATTTGTTTGATGAGTGCGGCGCTTACCAAGCCAATGTACAAACAGGTGATTGATGTGTACTTCAACAAGGTTGCTTCCAAAGGTGAATCGCTTACTTCGCTGAATACGGCTTTCAGTCGCGAAGGGGCCTATATTTACATCCCCAAGAATAAAATGCCCAAAAAACCGGTGGAAATATTGCATTTTGCCACGGGTAACGAGGCTTCGCTGATGTTACAGCCCCGTAATTTGATTGTTGTCGAAGAGAATGCCGAGCTACAGGTCATTGAACGGCACCAAAGTATTACCGGCAATGAAGTGCTGACGAATTCGGTAACCGAGATATTTGCGGCCAAAAGTGCTATTGTCGATTATTATAAGGTCCAGAATGATGCCAGTACCGCATCTTTGATAGACAACACGTATATCAATCAAAAAGATAAAAGTGTTGTAAACGTGCATACTTTTTCATTTGGCGGAAAATTAACGCGCAATAATCTTAACTTTTTTCAAAATGGAGAGTATGTCGATTCTACCCTGAAGGGGGTTACCATTATCGGTGAGAAGCAACATGTGGATCACCATACCCTCGTACACCATATTGAGCCCAATTGTGAGAGCCACCAAGATTATAAGGGTATTTACGGTGAAAATTCGACAGGCGTTTTCAATGGGAAGATTATTGTCGATAAAATAGCCCAAAAGACCAATGCCTTTCAACAGAACAATAACATTTTGGTAAGTGACAAAGCGACCATCAATACGAAGCCGCAATTGGAAATTTTTGCCGACGACGTAAAATGTTCCCATGGGTGTACTATTGGGCAACTTGACGAGGATGCCCTATTCTACTTGCAATCTAGGGGTATTCCCAAAAAAGAGGCCAGAGCCTTGTTGATGTATGCCTTTGCCAATAATGTACTGGCCAGTGTTCGCATTCCCGAATTAAAGGCACGAATCAATAAGTTGATTGCTAAAAAACTGGGAGTTAACCTCGGGTTTGATCTGTAGGATCTAAAAGATATTTAGGTTCTACGGTTATTCAAGGGTCGTAAATTACTGCAAACATTAGTTTTACCTCCGATATGATTGAAACAATACATGATATTCAAACTATTCGTAAAGATTTTCCCATCTTAAACCGCAAGGTTAACGGTAAACCTTTGGTCTATTTAGATAATGCGGCGACCTCACAAACGCCTCAGCAGGTCATTGATGCAATTGTATCCTATTACCATAATTACAATGCAAACATACATAGAGGTGTACATGCACTTTCGCAGGAAGCCACAGATAAGTATGAGCAGGCACGTCAGAAAATCCAGAAGCATTTCAATGCTGCCAAAACATGCGAAATCATATTTACTTCCGGCACTACCCACGGAATAAATATTGTGGCAAACGGGTTTTCATCCTTCCTAAAGAAAGGAGATGAAATTCTAGTTTCGGCCATGGAACACCATTCAAATATTGTCCCTTGGCAAATGCTTTGTGAGCGAACAGGGGCGATTCTAAGGGTGATTCCCATGAATGAGGAAGGGGAGTTGCGGATCGATGCATATGAAAAATTGCTTTCTGAACGAACGAAACTGGTTTTTTGTAATCATATTTCAAATGCTTTGGGTACGATCAATCCTATTGAAGAAATCATTAAAAAAGCACACGGGGTAAATGCGGCTGTTTTGGTTGATGGAGCTCAGGCCGCTCCGCACGTCAAAGCCGATATGCGAGCTTTAGATGTTGATTTCTATACCGTTTCCGCCCATAAAATGTGCGGCCCAACGGGTGTTGGTGCACTGTATGGTAAGGAAGAGTGGTTGAATAAATTACCGCCCTATCAAGGTGGTGGTGAAATGATTTCCGAGGTTACTTTTGAGAAAACTACCTATGCCGATTTGCCTCATAAATTTGAAGCAGGTACGCCTAATATCTGTGGAGGCATTGCTTTTGGAGCAGCCCTTGATTATATGAATGCCATTGGCTTCGATGCGATTGCGGCCTATGAACACGAACTTTTGGAATATGCTACCGAACGACTTTTAAATATTGAGGGACTGCGAATTTATGGAACCGCCAAACATAAGACTTCTGTAATTTCATTTAATATCGGGGAAATCCATCCCTATGATATTGGTACGATATTAGATAAATTGGGCATAGCCGTTCGTACAGGGCATCATTGTGCACAGCCAATAATGGATTTCTACAAAATTCCGGGGACCGTTCGGGCCAGCTTTAGTTTTTATAACACGAAAGAGGAAGTAGACGCCCTGGTAGCCGGAGTGGAACGGGCCAAAAACATGCTGCTATAGGCAATCAAGTTATGGTTTCCTTAAAATATTGAATACCTAGCTTACTTATCGTATTTTTGCGTAAAAGCAACCTATGACGATTAAAGAGATACAAGAAGAAATAGTAGACGAGTTTTCAATGTTTGAAGATTGGATCCAACGGTACGAATATATGATCGAATTGGGGAAGTCACTACCGTTGATTGATGAAAAATATAAAACAGAAGACAATATTATAAAAGGCTGCCAAAGCAAAGTATGGGTACATGCTGAATTGGAAGATGATAGATTAGTTTTTACGGCCGATAGTGATGCCATTATAACCAAAGGCATTATTGCTATTTTGATTCGCGCGTTTAGCAATCAAAAACCACAGGATATTATCAATGCGGATACGGCCTTCATCGACGAAATCGGACTTAAAGAGCATTTGTCGCCGACCCGCGCCAATGGGTTGGTGAGCATGGTAAAACAGTTGAAATTATATGCGGTGGCATATCAAACACAGTTGAATTAGAAAAAATGAGCGAAGAGATAGCAATGGATACCCAAGATCTGGGTGAAAAAATAGTAAAGGTTTTAAAAACCATCTACGACCCCGAAATTCCGGTGGACATTTACGAATTGGGTTTGATCTATGATGTTTTTGTGAATGAAGACAACGAGGTCAAGATACTTATGACCTTAACATCGCCTAACTGCCCGGTTGCAGAGACTTTACCTGTTGAGGTCGAGGAAAAGGTGAAATCGCTGGATGTGGTTAAGGATACAGAAGTTGAAATTACTTTCGACCCGCCATGGACTCAAGATTTGATGAGTGAAGAAGCCAAACTAGAACTAGGGTTATTGTAGTCTTTTCCTTCACTATTGAATAGTATCCACTGCGCAATTCACGCGCGGAAGGTAATTTGTTTTATCCGTAATCAAATATGTCAGAAGAAATCATAAATAGGGTCGCACAGAGCAAACTCCTTACTTTTGATCTTGAGGATTATTATCCCCAGGGCAAAAGAATGCTTCTGGATATAAAAGATTGGCTCTTCGAAGGTTTTATTCTTAGGGAAAAAGAATTTCGGAACCATGTTTCGAACCACGATTGGAGTCAGTACGCCGATAGTTACGTGGCACTTCACTGTTCTACAGATGCCATTGTACCGGGATGGGCGTATATGCTTATCGCTACGAAATTACAACCTTTTGCCAAAAAAACAGTCCAAGGAAACCTGGAACAATTGGAAACGATACTCTATCAATCGGTCATCGAAAATATTGATATTTCTGAATTCAAAGACAAATCCGTGATTATAAAAGGCTGTAGTAATAAACCTGTACCACCTAACGCCTACCTGTGGATAACCTCGCGTTTATTGGTGGTGGCAAAGAGTGTAATGTACGGTGAAGCCTGCTCTTCCGTGCCTCTTTTCAAAAGAAAATAATTGTTAATAACCCTGTTTATTTTCTGTTAACAATTCTTACATTTGCCCCTTCATAACTATAATAAAACACAAAACCATGAAGAATTTAGTAGTATCATCAGTTGTTGCTGTGCTCGCCTTTTCGGCGGTCCAGTCGCAGACATTAGACGAATTAAAGGCGGAAAAGGCAGTGAAAAAAGATTCCATTGCTGCCATTCAAGGTAGGGTAAACGCCCTTCAAGGTAAAATCGATGCATTCCCAGGTTGGAAAAAAGGAGCCTTCGGTACCATAGGAGCCAACATCTCAGGGTTCAATAATTGGTATTCGCAAGGAACGCCAAATAACTCCGCCGGAAATATCGGTGTTACCGTAAATGCATTTGCCAATTTAGACCGGGATAAATTTTTTTGGAGAAATTCAGGAAATGTCAATCTGCAATGGGTAAAATTGGATGATAAAGATGATCCGGCAGATGATGATAGCTTTAATGGAACTACCGACGTTTTCAATCTGACCTCTTTATACGGGTATAAACTGAGCAAGAAATTTGCAATTTCCGGATTGGGGGAATATCGAACATCAATTATCAATAATTTTAACGACCCGGGTTATCTAGATCTTGGGGTAGGTGCCACTTGGACACCAATTACCGATATGGTGGTGGTAATACATCCTTTGAACTACAACTTTGTATTCACGAGTGAGGATAATATTTATGAATCGTCTACAGGTGCTAAGATCGTCGTTGACTATACTAAAAAGTTGGGAAAAGTAAATTTCAAAACTAACTTTTCGACCTTTCAAAGCTACAAGAGTTCCGATTATTCAAACTGGACATGGATCAACTCTTTCGGTTATACACTATGGAACGGTATAGGCCTTGGGTTTGAATTTGGTTTAAGAAACAATAGACAAGAGGCGTTGGATTATGCATTGAACGGTCCGACCCCAACCCCAACGGCTACATTTGACAATATAGATGTCAAGACACAGAGCTATTGGATGTTCGGTCTTAACTATGCTTTCTAAGTAGCAATTAAAGTCTGGTACCGAACACATTTCCGTTAAAAAGAATGCCCTCCAAAAATTTGGAGGGCATTTTTAGTTAAGTAGGATACGTTAAATTTGGCGGTTGCACAGTCAATAATAAAATAAACTTCCTATGGCAGAAAGCATTTGATAAGCAGCGGTTAAGAAAAAGTTTTTTCGGGACTAACGCTAAATATTAAATACGGTACGAATGTAATTTCACACTTTTAAACCACTAAATTTTTGTTGTGAAACTGATGCAGTTTGTTGTCAAATGCAGCTATTCGATTGTTTCATCGATGAACTACACATGTTTGTCCTTTGAAGCCTGGTTTTTATAAAAAACCCTGACTCCCGATAGCTATCGGGACTGTCAGGGCAATTTTTTAGTTAAGTAGGTCGCTCTATTAAGATTGGTTTTCCGGTCTCCCGGAATAAACTTTTTAGGTCAAGTATCGATTTGGGGTCAACACTTCAAATTCGGTTAAGATCACAGTTTGATTTGGTCCCGATAGCTATCGGGAAGTACTATCACTTAATTACACTGTAAATGTATTGTGAATCGGTGTCTCTTCGAAATTATTGTTGTGAAGCGGGTACATTTTGTTGTGAATAATATGAGTGGTATCGTTTCTTCGGTGAACAATAAAAATTCTGATGGTTATTAAGATTTTTTAAGTATGATCTAGTTGTATTAAAGCCGACTCAGGGCTTCGAATAGGTCAAAAAAAGCCTCGATGTAGGTCGAGGCAATTTTTTAGTCAAGTAGGTTTTTCTTTTAAGATTGGGTTTCCGGTCCCCCGGAATAAGCTTTTTAGGTCAAGTATCGATTTGGGGTCAACACTTCAAATTCGGTTAAGATCATAGTTTGATTTGGTCCCGATAACTATCGGGAAATGCTATCACTTAATTACACTGTAAATGTATAGTGAATCGGTGTCTCTTCGAAATTATTGTTGTGAAGCGGGTACATTTTGTTGTGAATAATATGAGTGGTATTATTTTTAAGATGAAATACATTCAACCATTTGCTTCGTAGGCACCTTTGTATTAAAATTAGATACTTATATAGTTGCGTCTTTAATTTGTTCGTGTTTATCAGTGCTAAACGTATACATACCTAAAATTTAGGTATCTTTAAGATATAACCTTTTGGAGATGATACGTATACTTCTCCCCCTTTTTTTGCTCTTTGCTTCCTTTTTGCTTTCGCAATCAAAGGTTGATAGTCTTCTTTATTCCCTAGAAACAATGGGCGAAGATAGTCTTAAGGTACAGACTTATCTGAGACTTACCCTTGAGTACAATCGAATAGACCAGAATATTGCTTTGAGTTATGTTAACAAAGCCCAAGAATTGGCAAAAAAATTGGGATTGGAATCCGGTTTAGCTGAATCTATATATAGAAAAGGCAATGTTCTTAGAAACATGAATTTATTTGACCAAGCTATGAAGCATTATCTGTTAGCTCTTTCATTTTATGAAAGAATACAGAATAGCAGAGAGGTATTAGCTGTAAAAACCGAAATGGGCAGGCTTGCCCAGCTACGTTCCAATAATGAAATAGCACTTGAATTTTATTTAGAGGCACTAAGTCAAGCCAAACAGATTAATGACAAAAATGGGGAGGCCAGAATACATAATTATATAGGGGAGATTTACAAAAGTCAAAAACAGTACAGAAATGCAATATACCATTATGAACTGGCCTTGTCTTTAGTAGAAGAGATTAATTTTAAACCGGGCATTTCTGCATGTCTGAACAATTTGGGAGCTGTGCACGTACTGCTCGAAGAATATGAGCAGGCAATCGATTATAATGAGCGGGCTTTAAAAATCAAGAAAGAAACCGGTGACAAACTAGGGGAGAGTAGAGTTTTGGGTAACCTGGCTAAGGTTTACCGAAAAAAGGAACAATATGACAAAGTCGAAAAACTGTATCAACAGGCCTATCGTATTGCCAAAGAAGTTGATAATCGGCAAGAAATTGCGAATATTGAGTTTGGGTTGGCCGAAAATGCTTTCCACAGAAATGATTATGAGCAGTGCATTGTAATAACAAATAAAATCATTGCTGATTTGCATTTTTTAAATGATAGCCCATTAGCGTTGGAAGCTCATAAACTTCTTTCTAAAGTTTATGAGAAGACAGGTAATTTTAAAAAGGCATACGACAATGCCATTTTGCACAATAAGCTATCGGATAGTTTGTACAGTGGTAAAATCTTAACCGTTACCAATGAATTGGAAGCCAAATATCAGAATGAGCAGAAAAGCAAAGAAATAGCCCTATTGGCAAAAGACAATGACATTCAATCTTTAAATCTTGTAAAAAGGGAAAATGAACGGAATGGAATTATCCTATTTTCATTGGTTCTATTGGTGTTGGTGGCCCTTTCTTACAACCAATTCCGAATAAAACAGAAAGCGAACGAAAAATTAAGGGAGCTAGATCGGTTAAAATCCAATTTTTTTGCCAACATCTCGCATGAATTCCGTACCCCTTTGACCTTGATCAAAGGACCTATAGAGCAGCTAGAACAGAACCCTGATGAAACCTTAAGCGCAGAAAATGTAAAAATGATTCGACGAAATACCAATCGTATACTTAAAATGGTCAATCAACTATTAGACCTTTCTAAAGTAGCCGAGGGTACTTTGAAGCTGGAACTTACCGAGGGCAATGTGTACAAATGTCTACGTGCCGCGGCGGCCTCATTTAACTCTCATGCCGCACAGCGAAATATCGATTATAAGGTACAAATTCCGCAGTGCACACTATGGGCAAGTTTCGATCGGGATAAGCTTGAAAATATAGTATACAATCTATTGGGAAACGCTTTTAAGTTCAGTGAAGATGGGTCCATAATCGTTTTTGAAGTCAATTTCGGTGAGCGTGGACTATTTATTCAAGTCTCAGATTCAGGCAAGGGTATTCCCAAAGAGAGCCTACCTTTCGTATTCGACCGCTTTTATCAAGTCGACGGAAGTAATACAAGGGAAAAGGAAGGCACAGGTATTGGCCTTTCGCTTTCCAAAGACTTTGTAGAACTTATGGACGGTACGATTACCGTTTCTAGTGAAGTGGGTAAGGGTACTTTCTTTACCGTACTGCTGCAACTTCAAGAAATTAAAACAGGTACCGATGTGGTTCTTCAAGCGGCTAAAATTGAAAAAGCGACGGCTTCGAAATCAACATACCTATTATCCAAAATCGATAGCAGGGAAGTTCCAAGAGTTTTGTTGATAGAAGACAATAGCGATATGCGGCACTTTATTCAAGAACTGCTATTGAAGTATTATAAGGTAGAAGATGCCATTAATGGCAATGAAGGATTGAAAAAGGCCATCGCAAATCCACCCGATTTGATCATCACCGACTTAATGATGCCTAAAATGGACGGTATAACGCTTTGCAAAAAACTGAAAAACGAAGTGCAGACCAGTCATGTGCCCATTATAATGTTAACGGCCAAAGCCGGAATTCAAAACAAATTAGAAGGTCTTGAAACAGGAGCGGACGACTACCTAACCAAGCCCTTTGACGGTGAGGAACTCTTGGTGCGCGCTAAAAATCTGATTGTGCAGCGGAAAAAGCTAAGGGATCTATTTACGAACAAGGAAATTCAGGTAGATCCCAAAAAAGTAACGGTCAACACTGTCGATCAAATATTTTTGGAGAATGTTCTTGAACTTTTAGAAGCTAATTTTTTGGACTCAGATTTCGGGGTGCCTCAAATGCAGAAATCATTGGCGATGAGCAAGACGCAACTTTACAGAAAGCTGAAAGCACTTACCAATGAGTCTCCTGGAGAACTTCTCCGCAATTTCCGATTAAAGCGAGCGGCACAATTGTTATCCCAGAAAGCCGATAGCGTGACACAAATAGCGTACAAAGTGGGGTTTAATAACCTCTCCTATTTCGCGAAGTGCTTTAAGGAATTGTATGGAGTGGCACCTTCCTCTTATTAGAAATAGGGGCGCACGTTTGCCGAAGAGAAGAAGATTAGGGGTTTATACTAAAAGGTGACCGGTTTTCCCGATTTTAACTTTATAGCCGCAGACGCACAGATTATTACCTCGCTACCTTTTCCTTTTAATTCATGAATTTTTCGAATTGTATCGAATCATTTACTCCTTGATCTATCATAAAACTACGCTTATTTTACCATCCATAAGTCAATTATTGTAATCTATCATTCGTCTACTGCAATCCACCATCCGATACCTCCTTTTAGCGCTGGTACTCTGCTGTCATTATCTGGTACTCAGGTGTTAGCGATTTGGGAGTCTCCGCTTTAGATTTGACTTATAGGTTATGCGAAAGCCAAGGCCGATAGTTTACGAATCTTAAAAATTCCCCTAAAACAAAAGCTCGGATAAATTAAGGATTCATATAAAAATTAGAAATCATGGGACACAGTAGCATTGCAAAATTTATAAATGTAGAAAATGATGGTAGCATAGTTAATTTCAAAACACATCAGGGTTGGAGGCAGAGTTGGTTCCTGATCGTTTCTGGCTCTTTTGTCGGAGGTGGTTACGGAGACCTTCTTTTTTACGACCGGGTAAATGGGGAAGCAAAAGTATACCGTAGTGATAGCAAGGGAAACATCACATTGGTAAAACACCACAAAACGTGGCAGAAAGATTGGGACATTATTGTTCCCGGAAATTTCTTGATTGGACCAAATCTTACCGATCTGCTGCTTTATAATCGCAGTAAGGGAGAAATAAAGTTCCTTAGTTCAAATAACCAAGGGGTTTTTAAAAACGAAAAAGTACACACCGGATGGCGAAAAAGTTGGGATATCATTGTTCCATTTGACGCGGCCGGGGCTTATTCAGGCCTTCTTTTTTACGATCGTACTAATGGCGAAGGAAAAATTTTTGTCTGCGACGGCAAAGGTAATCTCACATTGATAAAACACTATAAGAACTGGAAAAAAACATGGGACATAATAGTACCAGGTAACTTTGGAAAGAACTTGCTAACGAGCGACCTGCTCTTTTATAGCCGTGTTATTGGCGAAGCGAAGTTTTTTTCGACCGATGTGAACGGCAAGATGACCCTTTTGGCCCACCATACCAATTGGAGCCCGCATTGGGATATCCTCTTACCTTTGAATTCTTCTGGCTCAACTAAACTGCTTTGTTACAACCGTATTGAGGGATTGGGAGTAGTGGCTTCAATTCGATCCTATAATCTTTTGCCGATCAAGAGCCATAATAATTGGAGCAAAACATGGTCATTTATACTCGGCGGCCATTTCACTCCCGATTACGGCCATTCTTTGCTGTTCTATCAGCATGGAATCCGTCTAAAAATACGTGCGATTCAGTGCTCGGATGATGACGGAAGCCGTAAAGCGGATGTTTCAGTCAGTGAAGTAAACTGGTGGATTGACGCTGCCAACAATGTGTATTCCAGAGCGGGTATCCAATTTGACCATATTTTCAAGTTGCATGAATTAAAGAATACTTCAATAAACAAATTAGACCCAAAGGAGGACGGGGATTCTAGAATTGTATCAACTGGAAAACAAAAATCAAAAGATGCTGCTTATGCATGGGCAGAAGAGTATCGTGGGGAAATTGTTGTTTTTTTCCGTCATGGTAGGGGTAACGGTGCATCTGACAGTGGTTTTTCTAGTAAAAAGGCCGAATATGTAGTTATGCCCGGATTTTCTATAACAAACACAACCGCTTATTATCAGGATGGAAGCAAAAAAAAAATACAGAACATAAAATTACTGGCACACGAGTTAGGACACTATTTCGGGCTTGACCATACGCATTCTGATGGGCTAAAAGTACCAAAAAACAGTAGAAATCCTGATCAGGTTGTGGTTGATTACCTCAGTGAGAACAAATCTACTTCTGTTTCAATACTGGATGGAGATTCGGGGGTAGTCGCGGACACTCCAGCGGATGTGAGTAAAAAATATTTCCTAGCAAAAGGCTGGAACCCGGCCGATTACTCAAATGAAGTTATGATAAGGAACACCGAATTAGGTATTGACCTCAATTTTAATCCAGATAGGCATAATGTTATGAGCTATTTTAATTGCGATGATTATTATAGAATGACACAAGACCAATGCCGAAGGGTACAAGAATTTTTACATAGTGATAAACGTAAACATCTCCTTTGAATAAGATATTCTAAGATTCAATCACGAAAAAACTGTTCCCTAACATATATGACAAAAGCATTTAAAAATAGAAATCATGAAAACAAAAAAGAGCACTGAAAGCTTCTCAAATGCACAGATGGGTAAATATGTAGATATTATACTCTCATTAATGTTATTTTTAGGGTTAGCGCTAATGGCTCTGGCTTTAATTGGATGTAGCAGTGATGAATCCAAAGATAATCTTGACCAATCACAAGACCAGGGAACAATAGATGGAACTGTAAAAGATGAACAAGGGAATCCATATCCCAGTGCGCTGGTAAAATTATCCGGTAAATCAGATCAACTTGAAATTGCCACTAATGCCGAAGGTATCTACGAAAAGGAAACTAGAGGCATCGGAACCTATGAGGTTATCCTTGTTCCGCCCCTGTCGACAGAAGTGGTTTCGGCAAACCCCGTTTTCGTCGAGGTGAAGGCCGATCACACGGAAACTGTCGATTTTGTGATCAAGCCCAAGGTGGTGGAAGCGCACTTGAACTTTGGGAAGGTGCAGTTATTGGAAGAAATTGTGGACAAGGACGGAAATACGCCCACCGACCCAAACGAACCTCTTTTTGCGAAGAATATTTTTGATGCCCCGCTTGGCCAGCTGAACATTATCAATGCACCCGATGGTCATCAGGTAACATTATCCGAATTTCAAAAGGCAAAAGGAAATATGATGGTCCATTGCAATGGTAATTCTTCAACGGTTGAAATTAAGTTGGAAGGAATGATTCCGAATGGCACTTACACTTTTTGGTTGGCGTATCTGAAAAGAAAAGTAAAGGTGACCGAGAGTATTGATTTTGTGAACGATTTCGTGAATTTCACCAACCCTCCGATAGGGCCATCAAATGGTTCTGGCAATACACTGATAGCAGATGCAAACGGTAAGATAAATGGTACACTTGAGCATGCCTCCTGTATTCTTACCGATGAAGAGGCTCTTGTTATTCCCGTCCTTTATCATCTTAATGGAAAAACCTTTGGTTGTGGCCACCAACCAGATACCGAAGAGATGGTACAGATGCTGGCGTACCTTCAATAACCTAATTCCCTTTTCTAAAATACTAATATTTAAAATTAAAAAATGATGGAAACAATGAAAAAAATTAAGCAAGGTAAAAACAAGGTGTGCAACATTTTGATAATACCGATTTTGATGATAGCTGTAATGAGCTGTAGTAAAAGTGATGATGGAACCGATGCTTCCATCACTGCAAAGGCACAGACCTTTGAGTTAGACGGTTTAAATAATTGTAACACATCAAGTGGCAATGGTAGTACGATAGTCTGCGATATTCCGTATACGACCACTTCAGCAAGCAAGATAAGCAAGTTGTTGATAAAAACTACCGTGTCAAGCGGCGAATCAGATAATGCGGTCAATACAAAGTTTACCGATAAAAATGGAATAATTGGGTGGGCTACATGTTTTCGATTTGGATCTCAGAATTGGGTCGAATTTGAGGTTGTTCTAGAGGCTATGGATGGCGCTAAAAGCAATCCTTCGAAAGTTAGGATAGACAAGCCCGATGGCGCCAATTAGAGTGGTGATTTTTCATTTTGGTTGAGGTACAGGCGATGGTGTCTTGATAATTATCGAATCAGACTATTAAAACAAGGCATTATTGTTTTTATAAGAAGCCATTTGGGCGAAATCGATTAAAAACCGCCCCTAAAAAAATTTAAAGATTAAGATTATGGAAACAGGTATATTAAAAAAATTGTCATCGCTCTCCAATACACTATATGTTCTAGTGTTACTGGGATTGTTTTGTGTGGGCTGCAACAAGGATGAGATCAGAGGGGGGTCAGTCTATTCCGGCAGTGCGAATTTTAACATAACGGGCGATACTACACTTACCTTTTATGGAACTACAGATGACTTTGCGATTCAGATAGAAAATAATACGGAGTTTTTCCCATTGACCTTTACGAACGATGATAACCTGTCGGTTTTTTTCGGAATACGGGATATCCCTAAAATCAAAGCCCAAGTGTATAGCATCTCGGATATAACCTCTGGAGGGTGGACAGCCATTTTTTTAGGAAATAATCTGCTTTTCGATAGCAAATCGGGTGATGTGAAGATAACTACGCTTAATGCCAACAAAATAAATGGCTCCGTGAATTTAGTATTGAGTGCGCCCTTCAGTTTTGGCAATGACCTTACGGTAAAAGGTACATTTGAGTTAGAGGCAAAATAAAAACAGTTTTCATAAAAGAAAAGAGTCTAAAACTAAAAAAGCCTCGATGTAGGTCGAGGCAATTTTTTAGTTAAGTAGGTCTTTCTTTTAAGATCGGGTTTCCAGTCTCCTGGAACAAGCTTTTTTAGGTCAAGTGCCGATTTGGGGAAAACAACACTTTTAATTTCGGTTAAGATCACAGTTCGATTTGGTCCCGATAACTATCGGGTAACACTATCACTTAATAACACTGTAAATGTATGGTGGATCTGTGTCTGTTTGAAATTATTGTTGTGAACGAGGTGTAAAATGTTGTGAAAAATAGTAACGGTTCGTTTTCCTCGACAAACGGCATAATAAATGGAAACAACAAAAACACATATAACTGTATGGATATCTGAAAAGGGATACTTGATCGCTTAAATCATACTGTGATACTGCTTTGTAAGCATGCAAAAATCAATATTCATCTAAATGCTCAGGATATAAAAAGTTGTTATAAGGAAAACGAGTAACGTGAATATCACGTACCTCATCATACACCCGAGTGCGGAACTCATCTAAGTTTTCTTTGTTCAGGGCAGATATAAAAAGCGCATTTTTTCCCACCCGCTGCATCCATGTTTTTTTCCATTCCGCAATAGTGAAATGTTTATGGGTTTTTTCGGTCATAAGGTCATCTTCATCAATGGTCTCATGCTGGTATTGATCGATTTTGTTAAAGACCATGATAATTTCCTTGTCCGCACTCCCTATTTCATCTAATATCTGGTTTACGGAAGCGATGTGCTCCTCAAAATTAGAATGTGATATATCTACAACATGCAACAAAAGGTCGGCTTCCCGAACCTCGTCCAGTGTACTTTTAAAGCTCTCTACCAATTGCGTCGGAAGCTTTCGTATAAATCCCACGGTATCGCTTAGTAGAAAAGGGAGGTTGCCAATGACAACTTTTCGAACCGTGGTGTCTAAAGTGGCAAAAAGTTTGTTCTCGGCAAAAACGTCACTTTTGCTGATAACATTCATGAGGGTAGATTTGCCCACATTGGTGTAACCCACCAATGCCACCCTAACCAAAGAACCGCGGTTACCCCGTTGGGTTTCCATTTGCCTATCGATTTTCGTCAATTTTTTCTTGAGCAACGAAATACGGTCGCGAACGATACGTCTATCCGTTTCGATTTCTGTTTCCCCTGGCCCACGCATTCCAATACCTCCTTTTTGACGCTCCAAGTGTGTCCAAAGCCCCGTTAGCCTTGGCAAGAGGTATTCATATTGCGCCAATTCAACCTGGGTGCGTGCATAGCTCGTCTGGGCACGTTGGGCGAAAATATCGAGTATAAGGCTGGTACGATCCAGAATTTTACAGCGAAGCTGTTTTTCAATATTTCGCTGTTGACCGGGGGAAAGTTCGTCATCAAAAATAACGGAACCTATATCGTTTTCCTTCACATAGGCTTCCACTTCCTCCATTTTTCCACTGCCGATCAAGGTTTTAGGGTTGGGGGTGTCCATACGCTGAACAAACCGTTTTGAGACTTCACCGCCCGCCGTATAAGTCAAAAATTCGAGCTCGTCTAAATATTCGGTCACTTTCTTTTCATCCTGTTCTTTGTTCAGTACTCCGATGAGAACGGCTTTTTCGTATTCTATGGATTTCTTTTCTAGCATAACTTTATTAAAGTGCAAATTTAAGCAATACTGACCAAGCAATTTTTGTAAATTTATTCGCTCAAAAAAAGATCATGCTCTTTCAATTCTTTAAGCGTAGTAAAAGGAGGCAACTTCATACCATTGCGTTCTATAACTTAGAGAATCTATTCGATACCAAAGATGATCCGAAAACCTTGGATGACGATTTTACACCAAAAGGTGCCAAAAAGTGGTCGAATACGCGTTATAAAAGAAAGCTCTATAAACTGGCCAAGACCATTTCAGAGATAGGTAGCGAGCATACCGCAACCCCGCCCGCCCTAGTTGGGGTAGCCGAGGTCGAGAATAAAGATGTCATGGAGGATCTTATCGGGTCTGAGCCGCTTCGTGATATTGATTATGGGTATGTACATTATGACTCACCTGACGAAAGAGGCATCGATACTGCATTGATCTACCATAAAAGTAACTTTGCTGTAACATATTCCGAGCCTATCACCTTGTTTGTGAATAATCCCAATGGGGAACGTGATACTACGCGTGATATTCTTTACGTATTCGGAAAGCTCAACGGGGAAGAGGTACATGTTTTTGTAAATCACTGGCCATCTCGGCGCAATGGTGTAAATGAAACAAATTATAAAAGGGTCATCGCTGCAGAAACCTTAAAACGATATATGGCTAAGATAGAAACTGAACATCTTGACCCTAATTACATCATTATGGGTGATTTTAATGCCGGACCCAAATCGGAAAGTATTAAAAATTTAATGGAGTTGCCGTATTTGTACAATCCCATGGAAAAACTGCACATACCTTTAGAAAGGGGCAGTGCCAATTATAAACGAAGTTGGAGTTTGTTCGATCAGATTATGGTATCACATAATTTTTTGAACCATAAAAAGGGGACACACAGTTTCGCCCATGCTAATATTTTTGACGAGGAGTTTTTGACCGAATTCAATGGCAAGTTCAAAGGAACACCATACCGCACGTATGCGGGACGGAAATATATAGGTGGCTATAGTGACCATTTTCCTGTGTATATTCAACTGAAATTTAACGGGTAAGACTTTCGGTAATTAATAATCAAACTTTCTTAATTTCACTTTCATCCAATAATTCGTCGTTTCGTAATCTCAGAAAAACTTGTGCCGTAGTTACCACATCCAATTCGCAATAATTTATAATGCGATCTAAGTCGTTTTCTTTATAATAGACGTCACGCACCATACTGCCGTCGATGTCTTCTTTGGGTGAGGGAATACCGAGTATGTTTGCCAGCAGTTTTAAAGAGGTGTAATGTTTGTAATCGCCGAATTTCCAAAGATCCAGGGTGTCCAAATGCGGCACTTCCCATGGTTTTTTTCCGAAGAGGTTTAATTTATACGGAAGCGGTATGCCGTGAATGATCATTCTTCGGGCGATATAGGGGAAATCGAATTCTTTAGCGTTGTGCCCGCACATCAAATGTTTCGACCCACTGAAATGACCGTTCAATAGATTTTTAAAATCTTTTAATAGTTTGGGTTCCGGGCCATGGAAACTGGTAGTCCGAAATGTTCTCACATCGCCCTTTATGTGAAAATAACCTACCGACAAGCAGATGATTTTTCCGAATTCAGCCCAAATTCCTGCACGATCGTAGAACTCCTCAGCGGTGAATTCATCTTTGCGTTGGTATCTTGTTTTCTGTTCCCAAAGGTCTTTTTTTTCATCGTCTAACTGGTCGTACCCTTCATTTTCAGGAACAGTCTCAATATCTAAGAATAGAATATGCTCTAAATTGATTTTTTGTAACATATCACTTTTGCTTTAAGAACATTAAGGCGCTCGCATTATTAACCATCACCGAATCTTGCTTTACATTATAATTAATATCCGTCAAGATCAGTTGTACTAAAATACTATCATTTTCTGATTCTAGAACCATTTCGCGCTCATTTACTTTGTACAGATCTGTTCCGAACCGGGTGAGGGCGATGAGCTTTTTCTTTAACGGAATCTCTAAAGCGGGGGAGCTATCGTTGTTCGCTAAAAGAGATAGCGAAACGTTTTCGGAATCAAAAGTGACCTTAAACGCCCCGATTTCTCGTTTGTTTTTATTGTGACTATCAAACTGTATCGGGGAAAAATAAGAAAATTGTCCAATGTTATAATTGCGAATCTTATATTGATCGGTGTAATATGAATAAAAGGTGCCATTTGGGTTTTTTTTGTCCAATTCTTCCTGGCTTACCGTTATGCCCAAAGAATCGAGAACCTTGGTCGTGTCAAACCACCCCTGCGTTTCCCACTTTTCAACGAGGGTATCCTTAAATGAATTTTGCAAGTGAATACCGGTAATGGCATCCAATTCTGGCAGGGACTCCCGCTCATGCATATAATCCAGAATTGATTTCAGCTGATCAAACTGTTCGCTGGTGGCTTTTTTATAGTTCGATTCTACCGTTTCGAATACCTTCCGAAATTGCCTTATCTGACTATTTTTTGATATCTCGAAGACTCCCCAAAACCCAAAAGAAGTTAAAAGTGCAAGCACCAATAACGAAATAGGCAATACAATTAAACGCTTCTCCTTACTCATCAACAAATAGAGTGAAATCCCCAGAATCCAGAATGCGATGATCAGAACGAAATACCGGTTCTCCGTAATGCCATAATCGGCCACCCTCCTAAAAATCGCTACGAAAAGTAGCACTACCAGTGGTAACAATACAACATAAAACCACGGGTAAAAACGCTGTATTGTCCAGGCTTTAGAACTTTTCTGAACGGGATCAATGATCACGTGTACTACAAAACCTAAAAGTGCCAGAGCGGTAACCAGATAGGATACCCAACCTTTGGGCAATTCCCAATCGAATAAAATCTTGAAACCATAAGCATAGAGAATAACAACATATAATAGCACTAAGGGAATCAAAATATACTTTACAAAGACATCTAGGGCCCTTTCAAAGTTGATGTTGGTGTTGTATAGGATGTTTTCAGGAAAGTCGGATAAATAGATCCAGGTATTTACGATTCCCAAACAGAAAATAAAGAGCTGCCCGTAACGCTCTCCTCGTATGTTCGCCTCAAAAAGGGCATCAATGGAAACTAGGGCCAATACTAAACCAAGGCATAATACGCCCGAAAAGAAAACACTTCGCCCAATGGCAATAGTCAACGATTTCAAGTAGTTCCAGTAGGCTCTTTTGTCCCATTTCAGAAGAAAAGGCGCAAAAAGTACGAAGAGATGCCCGGCAAAGAAGTAGAGTGCGAACCGAATGAGAAATTCAGGATTGTCGTTTATTTTGCTTCCATCTGCCGGGAGATACCAAAAGAAGGCGACAAGCAACCCGAAAACAACTATTTTCAGCCCTTTCCATTTTTTTGGCGCTTTTAATTGTTCTATTAGAAATTGAATTCCTATAAACCAACTTATTCCTAGCACGAGGGTCAGAACCGTATCGATATTTTCTTCGAACCGGTCGGTATCGGTATCTTCAAGTAAAAACATGCAAAAGAAAGTTCCGAGAATTGCCCAGATTAGAGTTATCGGAAACCTTTTAAAAGCGTTTTGTGCCTTTTCGGTAATTTCAGAGAGAGAAAGTAGATTCATATCTACGTTAATTAAGTTCAATATACGAACAAAATTAAGCATGAATTGTTAGTTGACCATCCCCGAATTCAGAGATATTTAAATAATTGAAAGGGGTGTAAAAAAAATAACGGAACCGACCGATGGGTCTGTGGTAGGTTTTATTCTGAAAGAAAAATAAATGCATTGACCATAAAACGAACAGTTTTATCCATGAAAAACATGAATCTCATTCGAATTAAGGTTAGAAATTTGTAGAACAAACCGCCAAGTCTGCGAAACTCAAAAAAGCGATTGTTGCTTAACGGGACTTTCGTGATTTAAAAGCCATTTTTTACGATGCAACCCGCCGGCATAACCTGTCAACGAACCATCACTACCAATTACGCGATGACATGGAATGACGATCCATAACGGGTTTTTACCATTTGCTGCAGCTACTGCGCGAATGGCTTTGACGTCACCTAAAGTTTTAGTGAGTTCAAGATATGAGGTCGTCTTGCCGTAGGGTATGAACTGCAGTGCTTCCCACACCTTTTTTTGAAAATCGGTACCTTGAGGATTTAATTGGAGGCTAAACTTTTGCCGTTTGCCTTCGAAATATTCCTGCAGCTGATATATCGCATCTTCCAATAGTTCTGGAAAGATGTCATCAGGCGCTTGATCGGAATCTAATATCGAAATTGAGGACAACCCCGACATATCGCCTTCGATTTTTGCGATACCTAGTGGTGTTTTCATGAAGGCCGTTTCCATTACTCTTCTTTTGGGATCTTTTCTATGACCCCGAGACGTTTGGCCCGTTCTTCCCAATTCTTTCGTGCCAGTTGCTGCAAATCGGCCACATTATCACTTTCGTCCATGATTTCCAACCCCAACAGGGTTTCGATGACATCTTCCATAGTGACGAGGCCGCTGACCGATCCATATTCGTCTACGACTAAGGCAATGTGCTCTCGTTTAGAAATTAGGGTGTTGAACAATTGAGGGATTGGGGTGCTGCGGTCGGTAATTAGAATTTCCCTTTTAATCTCCGATAAGGGCAAGTGACCATTATCATTTACCATCTCTTCTAAAATATTGTCCTTCAGAACAAAACCTGTGATATTATCTACTTTTCCATTATAAACCGGAATACGGGAAAATCGCATTTTCGGATTGTTTTCAAAAAATTCTGCTATGGTTTTGTCTTCCGCTGCAATTTTTACCACGGCCCGGGGAGTCATAATGTCTTTTACCAACACCTCATCGAAGCGCAGGAGGTTTTTAATGATTGTAGATTCCGATTTTTCAAAAACGCCTTCCTCATGGGCAATATCGGTCATGGCAGTGAAGTCTTCCCGACTTAAAACGCTGCCATGATGACCCTTTCCGCCAACCAGTTTGGTGAACAATTGTAATATCCATAAAAGGCCTGTCCACTTTAGGACCAGTACCATAATTTTAAGGGTTTTGGCTGTGAAATTGGCCAATTGTCTCCAATAGGTTGCCCCAATGGTTTTCGGAATAATTTCAGACGCCACTAAAATCAAAATGGTCATGATGGTCGAAACGATACCGACCATAAGGTCTTCTGTAAATTGGACACCCAAAAATGTGCGCTCGGCAGTACCGTACAATTGCGCATAGGCCGATTTGGCCTGTACACCCACCAATATCGCTCCCACGGTATGTGCTACTGTGTTCAGTGTGAGAATGGCTATTAGAGGCTTGTCAACATCGTTTTTTAAGGTTTCTAAGATGCCGGCATAGGCCTTGCCATCCTTTTTCTTAATATTTATAAAAGTGGGGTTGATGCTTAATAAGACAGCTTCCAAGACCGAGCATAAAAAGGAAAAAAAGATAGAAATAAGCGCATAAAAAATCAATAGGCCCATAGAATGCTATTAAGTCACAAAGATACCAATAAATTGAGGAATCGTTTAACCCTATTGCGATGTTAGTTTGCCCTGATAAAACACTTGCTGTATTGCAGATCGTATGTTCAATTTGTATAAATTTTGGTTTTCCCTTGTAGGGTTTACACGATTGGAGAGGAAAATATATACCAATTGTTCCACAGGATCTGCCCAGATAAATGTACCTGTGAATCCGCTATGTCCGAAACTTTCTGCACTGGCCTGCGGGGCGGGATAGGCATCTTTCAAAGGAAGTTCTGCGTTATTCAATAGCGGTTTGTCAAAGCCCAAGCCCCGACGGTTATCATTTTCAGGGTATTGAACCCGATTAAATTCTTTCATGGTTGCCTCTGAGATATACCTCTTACCATTGTAAATACCATAATTTTGGTATAGCTGCATGATTTTTGCCAAATCGGTGGCCGAGGCGAACAGTCCTGCATTGCCAGAAACACCGCCCAAAAGGGATGCATTTTCATCATGTACCCAGTTTTTTGTGAGTTCATGCCTAAAAAGGGTGTCCATTTCGGTGGGTACGATTCTATTGGAATAATTTTTTGTTTTGGGATTGAAACCCATTGTGGTGGCTCCCAAAGGAGCATAAAAATTGCTCGTTAAATACGTTTCATATGATTGGCCCGTAAGGTTTTCGATGAGTTTCGGGAAAATAAGGAAGGTCAGCCCCGAATATTTATATTTTTTTTCATCGCTTACCTTAGAGCGATTGATCATGCGATACATTTTACGGTTAAACCTATCCTTTATAAAAAGATGTTCATAGGCTTGGTGGGTGTATCCCTTTTGGTTTTCGGTCTTTACAAATCGCTTTTTAATGGCCCCATTCTTTTTGATTACCTTATCAAGAAATACGATGTAAGGCACCAGGCCCGCCTGATGGGCGAGAATTTCCCTTAAGGTCAAATCTTTTTTATCCTTTCTTCTGCGCCATGGTTTCCAATAGGTGCTGAAGGGCAGATCGAGATTGAGCTTATCTTCATCTACCAATTTCATAAGAGCCGGTAATGGTCCCGTAATTTTTGTGACGGAAGCAAGGTCATAAATGTCGTCTAATGTTACCTTAGTTTGGTTGTCATAGGTGTGGTACCCGTAAGCCTTATGAAAAATAATCGTACTGTTCTTGGCAACCAAAACCTGTGCTCCGGGAAAAGCGTGCTCCTGAATGCCGTAGGCCATTATTGAATCTACTTTTTGATGGATGTATGTTGAATCTAATCCTACTTCGGAAGGAAATCCTATAGAAAGCCCAGTATTTTGGGCACTTAGAAATGAGAAAGATAAGATACCGAAAAGTATATTTATTATTTCGTAACGCTGCTTTTTCATATTTGCGAGTTACCAACCCGAATATCGAGGTGGTTCAATTTGGTTATGTTTCAAATATACGATCAATTGTCCACGATGATGGGTGACATGGTCTTGCAGTAAATTCATAATTTGCATTTTTGTCTTTTTTCCCGCAAAGAATTCGACTTTTTCAGCAAGTTTTTCCGATTCTAGATTTGCAATAAGAGAGGCTGACACATCAAAACTCTTTTTTAGGCCGTCAATAAGCTGCTTTTTTGTGGGCGCTGAATTCGTTTTCTCTTTTTGAAAGTTGCCACTGCCGAAGTAGGTGTTGCCCAACCAGTCATTATTCTCTTTGATATGAATCAATTGTGCCGAAAAGGTTCGTTGTTTCTCGGTCGGTTTAAATGCGTATTGAGATCCTGGCTTAACCTCGGCAAGCTGTACCAGATACTGTTTTGAGTTTTCCCATTTTTCAAGAAAGGTTTCAGCAAAAAGGTCTTGTGACATGGTGTTTAAGTGGATTATGCCGAAAAGTATAAAAAATATTCTTTTCATCGATGTGCTATAGCTTGTTGAAAACATTGATTTTCATGTCTGAACGTAACAATCGTATTTGTTTTGGCCTATTCCAAAATTAACCCAATAACCGCACAGCGTCTTTGGCAAAATAGCTTGCGATAATATTCGCACCGGCCCTTTTAATCGCGGTTAACTGCTCCATCATAACGGCATCATGATCCAACCATCCTCTTTCGGCTGCTGCCTTCACCATGGCATACTCGCCGCTGACTTGATATACGGCCACCGGCACATCGACCTCATTTCGTATTTCCCGAACGATGTCTAAATAACATAAGCCTGGTTTTACCATCACAATATCGGCTCCTTCATCAATGTCCATTTCCGTTTCTTTAATGGCCTCGAATCGATTGCTAAAATCCATCTGATAGGTCTTTTTGTCCTTGGGCACATTTTTGATATCTACCGGAGCTGAATCCAAGGCATCGCGAAAAGGACCATAAAAAGCAGAGGCATATTTGGCACTATAGCTCATAATGCCCGTATCGATGAACCCCTCGTCTTCCAAGGCTTCCCTGATGGTCAGAATTCGGCCGTCCATCATATCGCTCGGGGCCACAAAATCGGCTCCGGCTTTGGCGTGACTAACACTCATCTCGGCCAGCAGTTCGGTTGTCTCGTCATTGAGAATACGTCCTTGGGCAACAATACCGTCATGACCATACGAAGAGTACGGGTCGAAGGCCACGTCGGTCATAACCAACATGTCGGCACAAGCATTTTTAACGGTTTTAATGGCGCGTTGCATTAGTCCGTTCTCATTAAGTACCTCTACACCTTTGTTATCCTTTAACGCATCAGGTACTTTTACAAAGAGCAATACCGCCTTAAGTCCCATATGCCAGAGTTCTTTGACCTCTTTTTCTAAATTGTCGAGGCTTAGCCGATAATAATTGGGCATTGAGGCAATTTCTTCCTTAATCGCTTTGCCTTCCACCACAAAAAGTGGGACGAGAAAATCGTTTGGCGAAATGGTAGTTTCTTGTACTAAAGACCGAATGGCAGATGAAGTTCGCAGTCTTCTGTTTCTTTTAAGTGGATACATTTATACGTTTTTGTTTTTCAATTATCGAACCCCTATCCCTATTCTGAGACATCGACCGAATCTTTTGATTGCTCACGGCATGCAATTATGCGGCTCAAATCCTTATCTAATTCAAATGTACGCCATAGTAATGAATCCTTTTTTAGTTTAACCGGATTTTGATCTGAGTCGATAAAGTTTCGAAGGGATGTTACAATAGGGTCATCAAAGCTTCTTATTTTTAAAATGGATTTTCCTCCTGGGATGCTATATGCGTCCTCAAATTCATAACAAGAAACTAAGACGGTGTCTCCCACAGTTATTCCCAAATCATAAAAACAATCGGTACGAACAAATTTCTGATTCGCATAGGAGTTTATACCTATTTCCTTGATTTTAAAAACCCTTTCAATCTCAATTATACCTTCTTGTACCGTGTATAGGGGGCCTGCATTTTTATTTGGTTTTTCAAGTTCTGTGAGAATACCGGCGAATACCAGAGATAATTCTTCGCCACAATTTCCAACAAATGGTCCCGATTGTGGCCACCAATAGGTATAGCCTATATCGAGGGTGTCTTGGATAAAGCTGATTTCGATATCACTTTTTGATTTCCTTGATTGACATCCAAATGTGAACAAGACTATAGTAAATAAGGCCAAAATACTTGTTACTGATTTCATGTTGCCAAACCTAAATAAGTCCAATGTGTATTTTCTTTTTTAAAAACTGATTTTTCATGAATGACCTCTAATTTACCATTCTCGTAGTAATATGCGTCAAAAGTAACGGTACCTTCTTCATCTTGGTCGTTCCCTCTGGTTTTGGCAATAATTTCAAGTTTGACCCAAGTAATGGACTTGGCCCATTTTATAATTGCTTTTTTATCTTTAAGTGGCCTTGTCGATGAATGGTGGCTTTGCATTAAATAATTGCCATTCGCAAGTACAAAAGCCGAATACCTAGAGCGCATCAATTGCTCGGCAGTTGTTGCTTTAGCTATATTTGCGTGAACTTTACCGCAGCAATTAGCGTAATCACCCGGAAAACCGCAGAAACAAGTGTTGGTGTTCATTGGGTTTCGTTTTTAGGGAGCTTCATTTTAGCAATCGTTTTTAGTCGTTCCTTCCTTTTCTCCTGTTCTTTTTTAAGTTTGGCTTTTTTTCTATTTAGTAGCTTGGTATGTTTAGCCTTGTTCACCGTATTTTTTGCTTTTCCTTTTTTAGCCATAGTAGCCTATTAAACCCATTCTTTGGGATTTTTAAGAATTTTTAGAAGCCGTTCTTCCTCGCTTCCCGCCTCAGGGTGATGGTCGTACCGCCACTGCACATGTGGAGGAAGGCTCATTAGAATACTTTCGATACGTCCATTGGTTTTGAGTCCGAAGAGCGTGCCCTTGTCATGTACCAGATTAAACTCGACATAGCGTCCTCTACGTATTTCTTGCCATTCCCTTTGTTTGGCGGAATATGTAAGGTCTTTTCGTTTTAGAACGATTGGTATATAAGCCTCTAAAAAACTATTTCCCACTTCGGTAACAAAGCTGTACCAGTCTTGCATTTTCATTTCCTCGGTTGCTTTGCAATAATCAAAAAAGAGTCCGCCAACACCACGGGCTTCATCTCTATGTGCATTCCAAAAATAGGTATCGCATCGCTTTTTATATTCTTGATAAAACGTCGGATTGTTGCTGTCGCACGCCCGTTTGCATACGGAATGAAAATGAATGGCATCTTCATCGAACAAATAATAGGGTGTCAAATCTTGTCCGCCACCAAACCATTGATCCACAATATTCCCGTCTTTATCGTACATTTCGAAATAGCGCCAATTGGCGTGTACCGTAGGTACCATGGGACTTTTTGGATGGATAACGAGACTTAATCCACAAGCAAAGAAATCGGCATCCTTGACCCCGAAATAATTTTGCATGCTTTCGGGTAAGACCCCATGAACAGCCGAAATATTGACGCCGCCTTTTTCAATAACGCTGCCGTTTTCTATCACACGCGAGCGACCGCCCCCGCCTTCCGCGCGTTCCCATATATCTTCACGGAACTTAGCGGTACCATCTACTTCTTCCAATTTTGAGGTAATTGTATCCTGTAGGTTTTGTATATAGGTGTAAAAAGTATCCTTCATTGTGTCTGTGTATTCTGCCTTACTTTGTGCCAAAAGAGCTTGTTGAAGAATTGGTTAATTGATACAATTCCATATCCAATGCTTTTTCTTTAGGAGGTGTATACGCCTCCGATAACGTTCTTTTCCAAATATAACCACATTTTTCTGCTACCCGCACACTCGAGGTATTGCTCTTGTGTACAATAATCTGAAGTGTATTTAATTGCAAATGCTCAAAAGCATGCTTGGAAATCATTTTAACTGCTTCGGTCATCAAACCTTTTCCATTAAAGTTTTTATCGATGCAATAGGCCAGCTCCCCAACACCATCGATCCAATTCAATTCTTTTAGAATGATAAGCCCGATTAACTTCCTTGAGAGAGCTTCTTTTAATACCCAGGTAAGTTCAAATCTTGATTCGAATTGGGCTTGTTTTTTTTTAATGAAATCTTGGGAGGTTTTAACAGTAAGATTTTGGCGCAGCGTATTTGGAAAAAAACGTTCAAAGCGTGCCATATTGGAAACCATGAGGTGACAAAGGGCTTCAGCATCTTCCGAATTCAATTCGTCGATCGTAAATTTTCCCGTAAGCTTCATATGTTTGATTTAAGAAAAAGGATGTCATTTCAAATTTCAGACGACACCAGATTTCTTCGCGACTTATTCTTGATAGGACTTTACGGCATCAATAAACGCTTTTGCATTCTCCACCGGAATGTTCGGGAGTATACCATGGCCCAAGTTTGCGATATAGTTGTCTTTTCCGAAGTCACGGATCATTTGAGTGACCATTTTCTTGATTTCGGAAGGAGGGGATAATAATCTAGCAGGGTCAAAATTACCCTGTAACGGAATACTTCCACCTGTCAAATATCGTGCGTTTCTTGCAGAACAGGTCCAATCAACACCTAGAGCGGCCGCACCTGACTTGGCCATGTCACCTAGGGCGAACCAACAACCTTTCCCAAAAACGATTACGGGAGCCTCATCTTTTAAAGCATCGATAATCTGCTGGATGTATTTCCATGAGAATTCCTGATAATCGACGGGAGATAACATGCCACCCCATGAATCGAATACTTGTACGGCATCAACACCTGCCTTTATTTTTGCCTTTAGATAGGCAATCGTGGTATCGGTAATTTTTTGCAAAAGCTCATGGGCAACGATAGGTTGTGTAAAACACAGCTCTTTGGCCTTGTCAAAAGTTTTGCTGCCCTGCCCCTGTGCACAATAACATAAAATGGTCCAAGGGGATCCGGCAAAACCGATTAAAGGTACTTCGTCGTTTAATTTTTCCTTAGTGGCCTTGATAGCCTGCATCACATAATCAAGTTCAACGTCAACATTGGGAACAATCACCGTATCGAGTTCTTTTTGGGAACGAATGGGGTTGGGCAAATACGGCCCAAAATTCGGTTTCATCTGAACTTCTATATTCATGGCTTGTGGAATGACCAAGATATCACTGAAAAGAATGGCGGCATCCATTCCAAATCGGCGGATGGGTTGTACCGTAATCTCTGAGGCGAGTTCAGGCGTGCGACAGCGGGTAAAGAAGTCGTACTTTTCCCTGATTTCCATGAATTCGGGGAGATAGCGCCCTGCTTGACGCATCATCCAAACAGGTGGCCGGTTAACGGATTCACCCTTTAAAGCTCGTAAAAATAGATCGTTTTTAACCATATGTTTTAAATAGCAGTTGGCCTTTGGCTGATAGCTATTGATTTTAGTTATTTTTTATTTTACTGATTGAGCTATGTAACATTAGTGCCTTTTTGTCTAGTTTGAATTAACTTTTCAATTCTAGCGATGAAGGAAATTCTAATTCGGGGTCAATTACCGTTAATCAACGTCTTCATTCACTAAATCAATCACACTCTCAACAGTAGGTATGCGTGCCACGTGAACCTCCTTAAAATGTTTTCTGGCTTCCTCAGCGGTCGTTTCCCCAATACAATAGGCAGTTTTATCGGTTTTGTTCTGCAAGAGATAGCTGGTTATGGTTGAGGGGCTAAAGAATAAAATACCCTTTGTGCTTTCATCGACCTTAACGGAGACATTTTTTGTACGGTATGCCTCGACTTCATTGACGGTAATATTGTTTTCCGCCAAGATGTTTGGAATATCGTCGATTCTGAGGTTACTACAGAAATAGGTTACTTCCAATCCTTCCATATAATCGACCAAATACTTGGCCAACTTTTTGGCATTTTTTTCTTGATGTTTTACAGGCCCAATTTTGCGCTCGATCAACCGTTTTGTTTTTCGTCCTACGCAATAGATATTTTTAAACTTCAATTCTTCCGCAGGAATGTTGGTCAGAAGGGCTTCCACGGCATTTTGGCTGGTCAAGATCACATTCTGAATTTCAGACTTTAAAACATTCGCGGCAATGCGATTCGGACTAACCTTGATAAAGTCTTCTGATTTGACCCGAATGCCTTTTTTAAATTGCTGCAATTGTTCAGGGGTGAGATTTTTGGTCGAAAACAAGGTGGCACCATCACCGGTATTTTGAACATCGTTCATGAGACGCTTTGCTCCCCGCCCCAATATATTTTCGGCACATTCTATACCCAGATTATGGTGTGATCCCAAGGGAGCGGTAAATTCTATCTCTAGTTTTTTACTTCCGTCTTCGGTCAACAGTACCCCTTTTAGCGTGACTACATCTTGCTTGTTGATATATGCTAAAGCTCCAATGGGTGCCGTACAACCACCTTCGAGTATTCTTAAAAACTCCCTTTCAAGGGTAGTGCAGATAGCTGTTTGTTCATGGTTCAGTTGAGCACAAGCCTGGCGGACCTCGTCATCATTTTCCATGGCGACTACCATAATGGCCCCTTGTGCCGGTGCAGGCACCATCCAAGTGAGGCCTATGGTATTTTCAGGTTCTAGACCAATGCGCTCCAATCCTGCTGCGGCGAATATGGCCCCGTTCCAATCATTGGCATTCAATTTTTCAAGCCGGGAATTTACATTGCCCCTTAAATCGACTACCGTATGTGTGGGATATCTATTCAACCATTGTGCTTTACGACGTAAGCTTCCGGTAGCGATAACGGCATCGCGCTGGGCTAAAAATTCTTCATTGTGTTTAAAAGCCAAAATATCCATGAAGTTCCCCCGCTGTAAAACGGCGGCCTGCACAATACCTTTGGGTAAGACCGTAGGTACATCTTTCATAGAGTGCACGGCAATATCAATAGTGCCATTAAGCATTGCGACATCCAATGTTTTAGTGAAAACGCCGGTGATACCAAGTTCGTGCAATGGTTTGTCGAGCACTAAATCACCCTCCGATTTTACAGGAACCAACTCCGTGAGGAAACCAAGGGCCTCAAGTTTTTGTTTTACAGTATTGGCCTGCCATAACGCCAATTCGCTATCGCGGGTACCTATTCGAATAGATTTGCTCATTGAGGTTCGACTTCTAGTTGAAATACTTTTTGGATAAGTTCCAAACTATTGTCTGCATCGATATCAGTTTCCTTTAAGTGGTTGGCAAACTGTTTGGTGATTTTTTGAATGATGCGATTCGATATTATATCGGCATGTTCTGGGTCGAAATCGGAACTTTTCTTTGACTGATAGTCAAGTTCCTCTTCTTTCATGGTCTTTAGCTTTCTTTTCAAAGCCTTGATTACCGGTGCAAATTTTCGAGTTTCGAGCCACTGGGTGAAATCGGACATAACTTCGTCGATGATGACCTCGGCCTGAGGAATAAATTGCTTTCTGCGCGTGAGTGTATCATCGGTCATTTGAGACAATTGATCTAGGTGAATAACTGTCACGTTGTCTAGTGTGGCTATATCGTCCGATACATTTTTAGGTATGGAAAGGTCTAAGACCAACAAAGGTTTTTTGGTATAAATAAGTTCTTTAGATATTGTAGGCAGTTGGGCCCCCGTAGCAACGACCAGCACATCGGCCTTACGTATCTCCGTCTGAAGGTCGCCATAATCTTTGACCGTTAGGTTGAATTTACCCGCGATTCTTTCAGCTTTGTCCTTAGTACGGTTTATCAGTGTGATATGCGGATTTTTTGTGTGCTTGATCAGGTTTTCACAGGTGTTCCTTCCTATTTTTCCCGTTCCAAAGAGCAATATATTTTTTTCTGTAATATTCGGAACCTCTTTAAGAATGTATTGTACAGAAGCAAATGCAACAGATGTAGCACCTGATGAAATCTCCGTTTCGTTTTTAATACGCTTGCTGGCCTGAATGACCGAATTGCAAAGGCGCTCAATAAACGGATTTGCGATATCGAGTTTTTTCGAGCGATTGAAACTTTGCTTTAACTGACTTATGATTTCAAAATCACCCAAAATTTGACTGTCGAGCCCGGTGCCTACGCGAAATAGGTGGGCAATGGCCTCATTGTTCTTATAAACGTAGGCGACCTCCTGAAACTCTTCTAAGGTACCTTCGGTATTATCACAAAGTAGTTTTATTAATTGAAATGGATGCTGGGCAAAGCCGTGTAATTCTGTGCGATTACATGTCGAAGTAACCAAAAGACCATCGAATTCTTGCGCTTTTGCCTGAGCCAAAAGACGATCCATTGCCATGGTGTCAAGGCTGAAATTGCCACGAACTTCAGCATCAGCTTTTTTATAGCTGAGCCCAATCGTATAAAAAGAATTGTGCTTGGAGATGTGATACTCTTTCATGAAGTTGTTCAATCGGGAACAAAAATAAATTTACAATATCAAAAAAAATAACGCTTGAGGAACAATTAATGTCGATTGAAGTGTTTTTGTTGAAATTAAGTGCTAAATTCCTCTAAATCCGCTATTTTTACAGTGAATTAATGGGTTTTTCATGTTTACTATTTAGAACATTTCTAAATAGAAAATCAAATTTGAATAAAGCTATGTTGCAAGAAAATGTCGCTCAAGGTTCTTTTGTTGAGGTGCTTATCGAAGACGGATTTTATGTGCTGAAGATTCAGAACGATGCTTCTGAACTTCAGAAAGTTACCCGTCAAATCGACAGTACGTACATTCAATTCCATTTTTGTTTAAAAGGTCGCGCCAAGTTTGTTTTCAATGATGGCAGGTATGCGTTGGAAGTATCTGAAGAAAACTCTTTGTTGTTGTACAATACACAAATGGATTTGCCAATGAATCTTGAATTGGGGGCCAATTCGTGGATGGTCTCTATAGTCATGACAATTCGTAAATTTCATTCCCTGTTTTCAAAAGAGGCAGATTTCATCCCGTTTTTGGTGGAAGGGAACAAAGAAAAAAAGTACTACGCGCAAGAAGGGGTTTCTCCCGGCATAGCGGTTATTTTGAGTCAAATGATGAATTACAATTTACACCCTTCTATCAAACAACTGTACATAAAGGGGAAGGTGTACGAACTTATCTCGTTATATTTTAACAAAAGTGCCGATGCTGATGCTGAACAATGCCCTTTTCTTGTTGACGAAGATAATGTCAAGCGTATACGAAAGGCCAAGGAAATTATTATTTCCCGTATGTCGGAACCACCAAGTCTGGTGGAACTAGCCCAAGAAATAGGGTTGTCATTAAAAAAACTCAAAGAAGGCTTTAAACAAATCTACGGGGATTCTGTATATAGTTTTTTGTTCGATTATAAAATGGAACACGCCCGCAAATTGCTGGAATCGGGACAACATAATGTCAACGAAGTAGGTCTTCGGGTGGGGTATAGTACCAGCAGTCATTTTATTTCTGCTTTTAAAAAGAAATACGGCACCACGCCAAAAAAGTATGTGATGTCTTTGGCAAATTAGAAAAGGTATTACTACATTTCCCTCATGATTTAAATCAATATCTTTTAGAGGTTAAATTTGGGTACGGTATTTAAAATATCAAGAATCTTCCATGAAATCGAGCGAAAATATCGATATTTAGCCTTCTTTAAATTTTGAAATCCTATGAGAACATTTTTGCATGTCTTTATTCTATGTGTCGCACTTACTTTTTTGGTAGGATGTGGTACCACTAAAATTAATCAAGATGTATCCTTTAAGCAAGAAGAGGGAGTAGCACTCGACAGCCGTTACAAGATACCACCTGCCCAACTTTTAGTTTTTACGAAAACCAATGGCTTTAGGCATAAATCAATAGAAAAAGGGGTAGCTACCCTTCGAAAATTGGGTCTTGAAAATAATTTCGGGGTTGTTCATACTGAAGATTCACTACAGTTTAATACAGAAACCCTCAAAAGATACCAATTGGTAGTATTCCTAAGCACTACAATGGACGTTTTGGGCGATAGGGAAGAAGCTGCATTTAAGGATTACATAAACAACGGCGGGAATTACATGGGAATACACGCTGCCGCGGATACCGAATACGATTGGCCATGGTACGGAAAACTGGCAGGCGCTTATTTTTTAAGCCATCCCAAACAGCAGGAAGCTAAAATAGAGGTTGTTGATAGAACCCATGCTTCAACAAAGCACTTAAATGATACTTGGATGCATTTTGATGAATGGTACAACTACAAGAATATCAATCCTGATTTGAATGTATTGATGAAGTTGGATGAAAGTAGTTATGAAGGGGGCAAAAACGGAGACAATCACCCTATTGCCTGGTACCATGAATTTGACGGAGGCCGTGCTTTTTATACTGGGCTTGGCCATACTGATGAGGCTTATGATCAACCCGATTTCAGACAACACCTGTTAGGCGGAATAGAATATTGCTTGGGCCGTAAATAGGCATTTCACGCTTGTCGCCGGTATTACGAACAAATTGAAGTAATCTGCGTATTGACTTCCTGTAATTTTGAGATTGCTTCGTCCTGGTAATAACGGTTGCAAACGCTTTTGAGACACCCCTATTTTTTATTTGGATATGATGATAAATGCCTTCTGTAAAGGCTAAATGGGCCTGGCCACCATGATACCCGTGTTCTTTTTTATGTTCTTCAGATAATCGGCTAGGGGTAATATAGAGACTTCGACTTTCATTGAACCCGTTGATGCGTGCAACAAATGAATGCGGCCGTCTTTCTCTCGGGTAGCGATACCCGTATGGGTGACATCTAAACCATTGATGGAAGTCGCCAGCGCTATGATATCCCCAGTTTGAATCAAATGTTCATTGGTCTCGATTGCTGCTTGTGGGAGAACGCAAATGGATTTGTTGTTCAAATAATTTTCGGAAGCCTTAATTTTTTTGAAGTTGGCGTCATCCTTTAAAAAAGGATAAAGTTCACGATGTGTACTCATAAAATCGATGGGCTTGGTAATTTCGACTCCCCCGATTTCTCCGGTAATGTCTTGTAGCAATCCTTTTTTCTCATTATTGGCGATCCATTCAGAAAAGTAGTGAAGTCGGGAGGCATAACCATCTAGTTTTCCATTATTATACCGAATGGTTTCTAAGTTTTTCGTAAAGTCTTCAAATTCAGACTGCCCTTTTCGAAGCATCAATCCAAAAGCGAGTACATTCTCGACATAGGTGGTGCAGTCTAACCCTTGCAAGTTGATTACCAGTGATTCCGTTTCCCCTATTTCCAAGGTCTTTGCCACATAAGGGGTGCCCATAAAGGTCTTTCCAATGGCTACAAGTGTTTTGCCAAAATTGTTTGCGTCAATACTCTTAATTTCAACAATCTTGTTTTCCACAGCCTGTCTATCGGCTGGGGAACAATTAAGGTGCTGTGAGTTCATAGAATGAACTAATAATAGAAACAGCCCAACAAATACCCTAAACCTCATATAAAAATTATTTAATTCAAAAGTAGTGTTTTAAAAACCATGATACCCGTATACACCATACCCATTGGGTCGGTAAACCTCTGCCCTTTGCCGGTCTTTTAGCATAAAGGCTTCCGTGGCGTAGTACATAGCTTCCTCGTCACTATCGGTGTCTTCGATGCGCAAACCTTCATTTTGGTAAAAAGGTTCCGTGGAAAGTGCTTTTTCATTTTCAAAGACCAATAGGTGCATGCTAAAATTGGTGCTGTACTCTGATCGATCAAGCGTTTTAAAATAATAGCCCGTATACCGCTTGCCATGGTACTGTAACGCACGTTGATCCAGGAAAACAGGAGTGTCTTGTTCTTCGTTCTCCAACTCGGAGCCCGAAAGTATCGAGGCTGCCAGATAACACTGGTTTCGGTACTTTGGTGGGAATAAGTTCAGTTTTCCGATGGACTTTAATCTGTTAAATAGTAGCGCCCTACTGTCATTATTTGCTGCCAGTTTATCCAATGTTCCTTTTGGAATAGGCAATCCATCTTCGGCCAGTAAAATAGCGTAGACCGTTTGTAATCGATGGTCATCTACCAATTCTAGTCGATTGAAAAACTGTTTCACGGTTTTGTCAGAATTAAAAGGGTATAGCAAAATGGCGTAATCTTCCAAAACCGATTTTTTAGGGCTGTGGCTTCTTTCAATATTCGTATTGCTCAATAGTCCCGATAGTCGTTTGAGTTCAATCTTCGCATCGCTTAAGATTTGTTTGAGATACTTTTTGTAGCTTTTTGGTTTGACCAATCCGTTAGCTTTTAGTTTGGCCAATAGCGAAAAAATATGCGGTTTGTATTCTTCAATCGTACTGAAGTCTAACAGTTGGGGATACAATTTTCGAGCCTTTGGCAAACTGTCAAAGTACGGCTTGAAGATTTTTCGGATTTCAAAGGTGTTCGAAATTAAAGGCAGATCTTTGCCCATAATTTCCAATAGCAATTTGGTCGACCCTTCGTCTGGTTTTTTGGCAATGGCCTGTAAAATTTTAGTTTGCGCACGAGAGTTGTCATACGATCTTTCGTAAAATTCACTGATGAAGTCGACCATCCCCGGGGCTTTTAATGCGCCTAATTTCTGAATCAGATAGGCTTGAATATACCTTTTGTCATCGGGGTATTCAAATTCAGAAATGTAATACTCCAACGAGTCGATATGCTTATTTTCAAACTTGATCAGCGGATATCCATCGACCATAATACTGTCATTCTCTCTTAAGGCAGCGAAAAATTCCGGGGTCTTATCTCCTAATATATTTTTTCCTATGAGTGTGTCAAAGGGATGGAAGTTTTCAAAAAATTCAGTAACAAATCGACTTGGCGGGCCAAGAGTGTCAATTTGGGTTTTGACTTCATACAAAAGTCCGCCCTGAACAACGTTTTTGATAAGAATGCCCCTTGTGCTGGCAGTATCCGTCAAGGTCAGTTGCATTTCGTACCGATTTCCAGAAAGTGCAGTGTCCTTCACTTTATGAACTCTAAAGTTTCTACGGGCATACAATTTTTTACGTAAGGCCCAGACTGAATCGATATTCGGAAACATTAGAAAATCGTGTGATTTGTTTAGCTCAACGGTTATGGCCTCATTGTTCTTGTTCTGATAGATTGTTTTTTTGTTGAACGGGTTATAGTGTTTTCGTTTCCCTTTACCTGAAAAATAGTTGGCACTGTTTTCCACAAACTTCGGAGGGTCGACGGAGCTACTGGTTCGAAAGAATAAGGCCGTATCGATAACGGACCTAAATTTCTCTTGGTAAACGGCTTCTTTTATTTTAAAGGAATCGAAATACGCCTGTGCCTCAATGTCATCGGAGGTCAAAACAGCCAAAAGATAGTAGTCACCCCTTTTCAAAGTGGTTTTTAAATGTAAACGTATATTGTTTTGAGAATCAACAATTGCGGAGGAGGTCAAAGTAGTACCGCTAAAGGGGTTATATACAGGCTTGAGCTTGAGATTTTGGTAAAACCTTTTTTGTATTTGTTTTAGTTCAAAAGTATCGGCTTCGATAAAATTGAAATCGTTGAGCGTGGCCTTTCGTAGCAAAAAATAGCTATCGGTAATCGAATCGTAGCCCTGAATTGTCCGATTTCCATTGCGGAACCGATTTGTAAACGAATGGTAGGCCGGCATTCGTATTTCAAAATCCTCGAATCCGGAAGAAACAATAGCGGTCGGTTTATTCTGCTTTTTAAAACGGATACTGTTAAAAATGGTATCAGAATGTTGGGTCACATAATCTCCATCACCACCCATTTTAAAGATAAGAATTTCCAAGGGTGTCAAGTATATATGATAGCGCTGATGGTCCCCGTTTTTTAATTGGTTTTTTATGTCAAGCCCAGCGAATCCATCTTTTTCGAAGCTGTTTTTTTCAATAATTTTCCCCGGAATGTTTTCGAACAGTAATTTATCAAGGTCGTCAAGGGTATAGACGTTGTCTTGTTTTAAATGGGAAAAGGTGGGTATACGGTTTATCATTACATAACTTCCGTTCGCCAAGTCTGGTGAAATGTAGGTGGTGTTTATGTGTTCCGATACTGGATACAATTTATGCGGAAGATCAATGCTAAAAAGTCCATCATCAGGCTTTTGAACGGTATAGGTATTCTCACGAAAGGAGCTCTCGAATTTCTCTTTGAGCCGCTGGCCTTTTGCACTGGCCTTTGAAGTCAGCGGTTTTACGGTATACCCCATGTTTTGCAAAAGGGAAAGCACCCCTTTTTTTCCGGGCAAGTGGGCAGCACCAATGCCCGTAAAGACTTTTGCGGTTCGCATTACTGAATCAAGTTGCCGCGCCATGTTTTCGTTACGTACAAAGAGCATATTTTTCATATAGTGATCAGTGTACATAGCCTTGTCGATCGAATCTAATAAATCTATGTTGCGATTGCGATAGGCGTCTTGCAATAGTGCCGAGGGGTCTTGTAACCGCATTCTTTTCTGTAACCATTCATCCGGCTTTGGTTTCATAGGGTTCAAACTAGCTCGCCCGACCAAGGCCGCCGATTCGGAAAGATTTTCCAAAGCGACAACTTGCTTTCCGAACTTTTTTCCCGCTTGGTAGATAAACATATCAAGATACGTATCTTCTTCAAAATTTTGCGAATATGCATCGGTACGGTACAAAATACTATTGACGCGCCTGTCTTCGAAAGCTAGATAGGCACCTATTTCTTTTTTGCTAGGATTGCGTATCGTGAATTGATGGGTATAGAAACCTTTAGAGACAAAGCCATTTCCCTGACCATAACCCCTTAGACCGATTTCATGGCCGTCTTCGAGCCATGTGCCGGGATCCGATTCCAAGGCGATAACTTCACTTTTTTCTAAAGCATCGTAGAACACATCGTCTAACCGAAATGCAATTCTTTTGCTGACATGCATGGTGCCATACAGGTAGGAGGCCTCTTTTAGTCCGTTGCCCGAAATTTCCCAAAGCAAACTATTTTTTTCTTGGGAAAACCCAAAAAGGGAACTGAAAAATAAAAGTAAGATATAAGCCGAACGCATATTGAAAATAGCTATTAAATGAGCTGACCTCCTTAGTTTAAGGGGATATTCTGTTTTTTGCCTTTCTATCACAGAAAAAACTTGGAATAAGGTCAATGGTATAACGAACATTAAAGGCTTCTATTTTTCGCTTCTTCCATATTTTTAACGTACAATCGGGTATGGGCTAAACTTTCAGGATAATTTTCCTGCAGAAATGAAATTAATTTTTCACGGACGCGCACACGTAAATCCCAGGCATCCGAAGAGTTTCTGGCACTCATAAGGGCCCTTACCTCTACAAAACCCGATTTTGAATCGGTTACTTGAATGTTGTTCACTTCGCCATCCCAAAGTTCGGAACTTTGTAAAACACGGGTCAACTCGGTGCGAAGCGCATCAAAAGGCACCAAGTAATCGGTGTATAAAAAAACGGTCCCCAAAATATCGGAAGAAGTCTTGGTCCAGTTTTGAAAAGGCTTTTCGATGAAATACGGTGTTGGTACTACTAACCTACGCTTATCCCAGATTTTAACAACGACATAGGTCAAAGTGATTTCCTCGATGCGGCCCCATTCGCCTTCTACGATTACGACGTCATCGAGTTTAATGGGTTGGGCGATGGCAATTTGTATGCCGGCCAGAATGGTGCCGATCATTTTTTGAGCCGAAAAACCAATGATGATTCCCGCCACCCCGGCAGAGGCAAATATGCTCACCCCAATTTCACGAATTCCCTCAAAACTCATCAATGCAATACCCAAGGCAAGAATAATGACAATGAATATTACGATACGTTCCAAAATATTAAACTGGGTGGTGATACTACGTGCCTTTAGGTTATCGGCGGCTTGAACGTCGTACCTTTCTATAACTTGGTGTTTAACGATTTTGATTATGTTTAAAATCAGCCATGTAAATGAAAAAATGAACAGCAAGGTACTGGTTTTTTTGAACCAATAACTATGTTCATCAAGGCCAAACAGTGTGCGCAGGGATTCCATTCGAATCAAAAACGAAAGAAAAATAAGGAGCAGGGGGCGGCTTATTTTTTTTACCGCTTTGGCTGGAATCAAGTATTTCGGATTCTTACCATACGAACTTAATATTCTGATGACAATAAAGTAAATGATCAATATGAGAAGAAACGCCCCTGTCAGATAGAGTAGCGAAGGGTTGTTCACATTATTAAAAAAAGAATCTAGCATTGGGAGAGGTTGTTTTGGCTTTATGATACAACTTATAAAAAAAGAAGATATTGGCTGTTAAATCGGTGTGAAAAATTGTTTTTTCCATGCTACGATTAGAAAGTAATGGGCGTATTGAGATAAAACAGCTTACAAACACTATTTTTGTGGCTTGAAAAATGAAAAGGTATGAAAGGAGTTTTACTGGTTAATTTGGGTTCGCCCGAAAATCCTACCCCTAAAGATGTCAAACCCTATTTGGATGAGTTCTTAATGGACGAGCGGGTCATCGACACTCCGAAATGGCTAAGAAAGATTATTGTTCGCGGTATTATTTTACGAACACGACCAAAAAAATCGGCTGCCGCCTATCAAAAAATATGGTGGAAGGAGGGTTCCCCATTAATTGTGATTTCGGAGCGTTTTGCCGAGAAAGTGCGCAGCGAGACCAAGATGCCAGTTGTATTAGGCATGCGTTATGGAAGTATGACGATTAAGAATGCTCTGGGCGAATTAAAAGCACGAGGGGTTGACGAAGTGCTTTTGGTTCCGTTATATCCCCACTATGCAATGTCCTCTTACGAAACAGTGGTTGTAAAAACGATGGAAGAACAGCAAGAACACTTTCCTGAAATGCATTTGACCACCTTGCCCGCATTTTACAAAAATAAAGGCTATATCGAGGTATTGTCACAAAGCATAGCTGCGGGATTAAAAAATTTCGATTACGATCATATTTTATTCTCATATCATGGGATTCCCGAGCGGCACATTCGAAAATCCGACCCTACGCGTTTTCATTGTAAAATCGATGGTCAGTGTTGCGTTACAAATTCGGTGTCGCACAATACGTGCTATCGACATCAATGTTTTGATACGACCGAGCGTGTAAAGGCGTTTTTAGGCCTGCCCGATGAAAAGGTGAGCAATTCGTTTCAATCGCGTTTGCCCAATGATCCATGGCTAAAACCTTATACCGATTTTGAGTTCGAACGCTTTCCTAAGGAAGGAATAAAAAAACTTGCGGTCATTACCCCGGCCTTCGTATCCGATTGTCTTGAAACTTTGGAGGAAATTGCGATGGAAGGCAAGCATCAATTTCAGGATGCCGGAGGAGAAGATTACAAGCATATACCTTGTTTAAACGATGATGATGCTTGGGTGCAAGTGATGGCAAAATGGGTCAATACCTGGGAAGCAACGGGAGAACTGCCATCTTGACCTAAATGGTTATGACAATCTACTTTTTGATAGGTTGGTTTAAGATGAGGTTTGAAAGTGATGACAACAGGTGGGTGCCTTTAGCCTTATGGGCTATGAATGCCCTGAATGAAGATTAAATGGCAAAAGTATCTACAGAACAATTAGGTTCAGAACCTATAGGGAAACTGCTGGTAAAACAGTCTGTGCCTGCGGCAATCGGTATATTGGTAATGTCGCTCAATGTTTTGGTCGATTCCATTTTTGTAGGTAATTGGATCGGATCTATTGCGATTGCGGCTATCAATGTGGTTTTGCCGGTTTCTTTTTTTATTGGGGCTTTGGGCATGGCCATCGGCATTGGTGGGTCGAGTATAATTTCTCGTGCCTTGGGTGCTGGCAACAAAGACAAAGCTTTAAAAACATTTGGCAACCAAATTACCTTGACACTTCTGGCGACCATTTCCATGGTTTGTTTGGGATTGTTATATGTCGATTCATTGATTCCGGCTTTTGGCGGAAAGGGAGCTATTTTTGACCCTGCTAAGATTTATTATACCATTGTATTGTACGGCGTTCCCTTTTTAGCGTTATGTATGATGGGCAATACGGTGATTCGGGCCGAAGGAAAACCGAAGTTCGCTATGATTGCCATGATCATTCCTTCGGTAGGTAATCTGGTTATGGATTACCTTTTTATTTATATTTTCGATTGGGGTATGAGTGGGGCGGCTTGGGCTACCACAGTAGGTTATGTATTGTGCTTTGGGTATGTTTTGTATTTTTTTCTCTCCAAGAATTCTGAATTAAAAATAAACTTTTCACATTTCGGACTTGACAAAAGCATTTTAAAGGAAATCGGTGCACTGGGTTTTGTAACCCTTTCGAGACAAGCGGTGACTAGCGTGGTCTATTTGCTGATGAATAATATACTTTTTGGTTTGGGGGGTGAAGCCTTGGTGGCGGTTTACGCGATTATCGGACGTATGTTAATGTTCGCCCTGTTTCCTGTTTTCGGGGTCACTCAAGGTTTTCTGCCTATTGCGGGGTTCAATTATGGGGCGAAAAAATACCATAGGGTGCGTGAATCGATAAACACTGCGATAAAGTATGCTGCTTTTATGGCGACTATTGTGTTTACAGGTCTGATGATTTTTCCGGCTGAGATAGCGGCATTATTTTTAAGTGATAAACCGGGAATGTCTGCAATGGAATTTGCGACCAATGCTTATGTTTTAGAACATACACCTGCAGCCATGCGGTGGGTTTTTGCGGCAACACCGATTGTCGCGTTGCAATTGATTGGGGCAGCTTATTTTCAGGCCATAGGTAAGGCGGTTCCAGCACTGCTTTTAACTTTGACACGACAAGGTTTCTTTTTTATACCACTCATTATAATTCTTCCGCTATATTTTAAAGAGCTGGGGGTTTGGATATCCTTTCCCATAGCCGATGTACTTGCGACCTTAGTCACGGGATATTTTTTACGGAAAGAGATAAAGGCTACACTACGTAATACTAGGCCATAAGCAAACGGAAATCGTATACGATTGTAGACTTCCCCTTTAAATGCCATCTTCAAGTTATCATTATTCCCTGTAAGAACTTGTTTTGCTGATATGTAACCTTTATAATTGCTTGATTCCGCTCACTTTTTTCGGTTATTTTAAAATAGTACTTTCATAAGTCTCTCGGATCAAAATTTCGCCATATTTCCGTTCCAAACGGCGAATCGTAAAATGTGCCTGTGCCATATTTTGAAAATGATTTATAAACGCGAGATTAATGGCTGCGCCGCCTGCAGCGCCCAATATGGGAATAGCCTGCGCAACGAATTTTTCCGATACCTGAACGCTAAAACGCGATGCCACTTGGGTAATAAAACGCAAGAGCGGATTGCCGCTTCCCTTTAGAAATCCTTCCACTAATTTGGCTGATGCTCCTTTGACTGCTGTATTCAATGCGATTCTGGTGGCATAGTACCCCGTTTCGAGTCCATCATCATGTTTTGATTTGCCTCCTAGGGCGAACACTTGTAGACATGCCAATTGCGTATCGAAGACTGTAAGATCCTCGCCCTCGCTGCGCGCAATGTCCATAATCGATCGCATCATCAATTTTGTGGCTACGGTAAGATCCACGGCAAAAGCCGTAGCCCCTAAAGCGCCTCCGACAGCCCCGGTAGAAGTAACCAACGCCTTGTAGGCCTTGTTCCATGGCATTGAATTGCCTTTAGCCTGCATCGTAACCAAGTTTGATTTAACGACGGCATAAAGCACCTTATGCGTTACCTGCTGCAACCATTTTTGCTGTTTTTGCGGTAATAAATCGATGCGGTTCTCGATTAATGTACCCACTTTATTAAGGCCTTGCATGGCCCACCCGATACGTTCCATCTTGAGTTTCGCCTGTTGTAAGGCGAGCAGATCTTTAGGACTAAGTATGCTTTTTGAGGTGGTATTTGACATTGGAATTCAAGTTATAAAATTAGGTACAAAGAATAGCACTTTATTTTAAACAAAAACTTATGTGGTTTCTGACTCCAATACCTCTTTTTTCTTGTATCTAAGTTTACCTAGTTCGATGCCGATCGAGGTTTTTGCCAACATGGTAAAAACAAAAGCACCCATGGCCCAGATACCCAAAGTCACGCCTATTTCAACACCTGTCGGGGTGTATTCCGCAATCTTGCCATAAGGGCCAGGGATGAAACCGGGTACGATAAGTCCGAAACCTTTTTCTATCCAAATGGCAACAAATAAAATGAAACAACAAAAATAGAGCACTTTGGGATTATTGCGCAGCTTATGAAACGTAAGCAAAACGGTTGCTAAGACATTCATAGGAATGGCAGTCCAGATCCATGGGAGAAGAGCAGTTTTACCTTCCAATCCGAAGAAAAGGTAATAGGCACTTTCACTATGATGAGTCGGGGCATAAAACTCCTTGAACAGTTCGGAAACTAGCATAATCAGATTGATCTGGGCAGCCACCACGACGATCATGGCAATTTTATTGATTGTTTTCTGTTCAATATTGAATTCGGTAAACCTACGGATCATAGCCAATACCAAAATGATAAGTGCTGGGCCCGCGGCAAAGGCAGATGCCAAAAAGCGTGGTCCTAGAAGTGCGTTGTTCCAAAATGGACGTGCTTGGAGCCCTTCGTATAGAAAGGCAGTTACCAAATGTATGCCCACGGCCCATAGTACAGATAAAATCGAACCCGGTATATATATTTTGGGGTCGGCAATCTTACCTTGATAGTGCCGAAATAGAATATATAAGGGGATAGTTATATTTATAAAAAGATATCCGTTTAGCACGATTACGTCCCAAGCGAGCATAGAACTTGGAAAATTAAATACGCCGATGCCAGGTATCATGTGCCATAACACCGAAGGGCCTCCCATATCGGCAACGACAAATGCAAGGCACATGACCAAGGCTGCCACCGCTAGCCCTTCCCCGATCAGAACGGCCTGTTTGAAATCAATATCCTGTAAAACATAAGTAGGCATTACCAGCATAACGGCAGCTGCCGCCACGCCTACTAAAAAAGTAAAGTTAGAAATATAAAGGCCCCAACTTACCCTGTCGGTCATTCCCGTGGCGCTCAATCCTTCATCTAGTTGTATGGAATAGCAGTACATGCCTATAAGCATTATAGCGGTGAGGAAAATCATCCAGATATGATAGATTTTTGAGCCATGGGTGATGTACCTAAGGCTGTCTTTTACCATACTTCCAAAAGCTCTAAGTGTATTCATGTGCCTCTATTTTGGCGGGATATGTAAATTGTTATAATAATTCTATTACTTCTAATCCATAAAATACCAGAACTTGGGTTCGGTGCCCAAGTCTTCTTTTAACCGGAATACCTTTTTATTTTCCAATACCCATCTGATGGTGCTATCGGGATCTAACAGATTTCCGAAGATGCGGGCACCGGTGGGGCATGCCTCGACACACGCAGGGTCTTTACCTGATCTGGACCGCTGTACACAAAAGGTACATTTTTCCATAACCCCCTTTTTACGCATGCGATTGCCCAGATAATGCTGGTTTTTGTTGACTTCTTCCTCGGGCACTTCCGGTTTACTCCAGTTAAAACGTCTACCGTCATAGGGGCAGGCCGCCATGCAATATCTACACCCGATACACCAGTCGTAATCAACGACCACAAGTCCGTCTTCTTCTCTCCATGTAGCTTGCACGGGGCAAACATCCACGCAAGGTGGATTGTCACAATGAAAGCATTGGGTTCCCATATAAAAATGCCCTTCGGCCGGTACCTCGTGATAATAGTTATCATCAGCTTCGTTAAACTTAAAGCCTTCCCCATCTTTCATTTCATGAATTCGGATGTATTGCATTTCGGAGTTTCTGTCCTGATTGTTTTCTTTGACGCAAGCACTTACACAGTCCATATACCCTTGGCATTTCGAAATATTGAAGGCATATCCAAAAAGCACATCTTTGGGCGCATCGGTAGACGTCATGGTAATATTCTGTTTTTTCCGTATTTGATAAGAACGTACTAGCCGATCTACTGTCGCTTTTCGTTCTTTCTCGGTCATCAGTTTATAATTGCCTTTAAATTGCTCTTCCCAATCGATTTGTGCCTTTTCCTTAGTTTCTTCGCCGGCAATCACACTACAAGAGGTTTGTACCGCTCCTGCACCTACCAATAAACTGGCGGTCAATTTTCTAAAAGCGGTTCGCCTATCCATCTTCACATCGAAAACCTGTTGGAAACCATCTTTGCGTGTTTCCTCGACCATGGTGTCCTCAACCGCTGCATCGAATTCTTCCGAGGTAATGGAATATTCATTTTTTGGTGCAGGAGTATGGGGCCCACAGCCCCCCGAGGTTTTTCCACAACCACAACTACCGGCAGCTGGTTCTTTATTATTAAACCCTAAATCCAGTGTGAACCATTTCTTTTTTTCGCTCATAAGACTATTATTGTGTTTTTACATCCATCTATCTTTTATTCCCTTTCTTGTGCTTTTCGTGTATTGAACTGCACCGGCCATTTCGATGCGATTTTTGGCTGGTGCGGATTATGGCAGTTTACACAGGTCATCGCAGCGCGAGGTTTCGCCCAGCCTCCGATATTCTTTCCGTGTGCGCCACCTACCCAATCTTTGAATTGACTTGTATGGCATTGACTACAAAGTTTATAGCTCAGATTAAAGTCAACAGGTTTCCCGGTCAGACTTTTTAGATGGTTCATATCGCTGCCGTTGTGGCAGGTAACACAGTTCATCGCATTTTCATCGGCGTGTATGACCTTAATATCCCAATGCGCCTTCTGTACACTCATATTTTTTTGCATTTCTGATAAGGGTTTGGAGTGGCATTCGGTACAGGCGTACGATTTTAACTGACTTTTACGTTCCGGAATCAAAAAGCTGTGCTTTTCTTCGGTAATTTCCACGGTTTCAATATCTCCTATATACGCCTCTGAAGAAATGGTGGTATCATTATATTTTTTTCCTTCCGCTTCTATTTTTTCCCGTAGACTGTGATATTCACCCTCCTTATGTTTACAAGAACACAGGTAAAACAAGAAAAAAAGTCCCAACAGTATCTTTAGTTTAGTCATTGGTCTGAGTATTTATCCGTACAAACCGTTCTACGTTTTCATAGGGCCGTTCCTTTGGTACGTGGCATTGTCTGCAATTGATCCTTTCAGGATGGCTTACTCTTAATTCTTTAACCGCACCTGGTCCCCCATGGCAGGAGAGGCAATTCTCTCGCATTTGCAGTTGATGTGTAATTACTGGCGGACTGCCCTGTAGCGCATTGTTCGTACCAACTGCCGGTGCTGGTTTTTTATAAAAATTAGTGGCTACAAATTTTGATTGCGTCTGTTGCTCTACATGACATTGTTTGCAATTTATCATCTCAGGATGTGGCGTAACGGGGGCGTAGGCATTAAATTTTTCGACAAAACCCCCATTTTCATGGCATTGCAGGCAAACATTGCCCCCCATACCGAGTTTTATTTTTACGGGATGTGGGATACTTGGCGGTGCCCCTGGGTAGGCGCGATTGTCATAATACGTATCCAACATTCTTTGATGGGTTTCGTCAACTGGCATTTCTAAATATTCCAAAGCGAGCTCAGATCGTTCGAAGACCCTTTTTTCCAATGGAATAATTGGAAGTTCCTTATTGTCGGTTATAGGGATATAAGCCTCTTCTAGCCCTTGTTCGTAGCTATATATCCAAATAATTAGGAACACTACGAACAGCAGGGCGAATAATGCTGTGATGCCTATTCTTTTCATACTTATGCCTTTTCTACTTTAACTGCACATTTTTTGTAGTCAGGTTCTTTTGATATCGGACAAAATGAGTCTAACGTAATGTCATTGATTAGCATATTCTCATCAAAAAAGGGAACGAACACCTGCATAGGGGCTGGAACACCTCTTTGATTGACCGAAGCGGGAAGAACTATCTCTCCCCTTCGGGTTGTCAGTTTAACTTTGTCTCCGGTGTTTATTTGCATACGTTCTGCATCCGCTGGGTGCAGCTCTACATACGAATGTGGCATTGCTTGATGCAATACAGGTATTCTTCGGGTCATCGAGCCAGTGTGCCAATGCTCCACGACTCGTCCTGTACCCAACCAGAATGGATATTCCGTATCAGGTTCTTCCGCTGCGGGTTCGTAGGGCCGCTGCCAAATTATCGCCTTTCCGTCCTTCTTGCCATAAAAATGAAAGTCTTTTCCGTTGGCGCAGGCAGGGTCGTATTTGGCATTGAACCGCCACTGGGTAGATTTTCCATCTACATAGGGCCACATCGCGCCCGGTTGCGATTTTAAAACTTCCAAGGGCGCCATATTGTGTTTTTTGCCTTCGTGGTGTTTTCGGTATTCGTTGTAGATTTCCTCAATATGGGTTTCGGGTTTGTAATGGAACTGCTTTTCGAACCCGAGTCTTTTGGCTACTTCTATTAACTGCCAGGTGTCGCTCATCGCCTCACCGGGAGGTTGCACCATCTGCTCGAAATACTGTGTTCGGCGTTCGGAGTTGCCATACATGCCCTCACGTTCTATCCACATCGCCGATGGCAATATTACGTCGGCAATGTCGGTAGTAGGTGTTGGATACACGTCTGAAACCACAATAAAACGGCCTTCTTTTTTTGCCCCGTCCCGATAGCGTTTCAACTTTGGCATAGTGACCATGGGATTGGTCACCTGTATCCACATAAAACGTATATCGCCCCGATCTAAAGCACGGAACATTTCTACGGTATGATAAGTAGGTTTCGAGGGAATATTTTCAGATGGAACACCCCATATTTTTGCGGCAAATTCGCGATCTTCTTTGTTCGTTACCGTCCCATGCGGCAATGCATGGGTCAGCGTACCTACTTCCCGCACCGTTCCACAGGCACTTGGTTGTCCCGTTAATGAAAAAGGACTATTCCCCGGAGTGGAAATTTTCCCGGTCAATAGGTGAATATTGTAGATCAAGTTGTTCATCCATGTACCCCGCGAATGTTGATTTGGTCCCATGCACCAAAGGGACATTACTTTTTTGTTCGGATCCCCAAAATGGGAAGCCAGATATTTGATATCTTTTACAGAGACCCCGGAAAGGCGGGCGACTTTTTCTGGAGTATAGTCCTCTAAAAATTCCTTGTAGTCTTCAAAGGTTATGGATTCCGGCTTATCGGTGAACTGGTAATTGTCCTCTAGGCCATAGCCCATATTGGTAAGTCCCTTGCTAAAATTGCAATGCTCTTGGATAAATTCGTTGTTCACCCAGCCGTTGTTGATAATTTCGTAGCAGATGGCATTGGCTACTGCCAAATCGGTCTGTGGTATAAATAATATTGACTTATCCGCGGCCATGCTGGTTCTTGTAGTGCGCGTAGCAAAATCGATAATCTTGACACCTCTTTTTAATCGCTGATCCAATAAACGTGAAAACAATACGGGATGCATTTCGGCCATATTGTTGCCCCAAAGCACGAAGGTATCGGCATAATCGATATCTTCATAGCATCCCATGGGCTCATCGATTCCGAAAGAGGTCATAAAGCCGGTAACGGCCGTTGCCATACAGAGACGTGCATTGGCCTCGATATTGTTTGTGCCAATACATCCTTTGAACAATTTTGAGGCCACGTAACCATCAGGAATGGTCCATTGCCCAGAACCATAAATGGAGACCGCATCCTTACCATATTCATTGATCGTCTCCTGCATTTTGGAAGCAATCAGATCTAACGCTTCCTTCATTGAAGCTTCTACATACTTCCCATTTTTTTTAATCAATGGTTTTGTAAGGCGATCCTCCCCATATAAGGCCATAATCGAATGATATCCTTTTACACAGCACAACCCTTTGTTAACAGGAGACTTGGGATCCCCCTTGACGGCAATGGCCTTTCCGTTCTCTGTGCCTATAAGTACCCCACAACCGACCCCGCAAAACCGGCATGGCGCTTTTTTCCAATCCAAATTAGCATCTGCAGGTATTCCTTTTTCCTGCTCTTCGGCAAATACAATCCCAGGAAACATACCCGCTGCAGCCGTCATTGCGGAAAGTACGGCCATTTTTTTGATGAAATTTCGCCTATTCGTATTGATAGATTGGTACATAATGTTCTAATTTTCTGGTGTATCAAAGCCCGAAACCATAGCCAATAGTTTTAAGCTTGGTATGGATTCCAATTTTTCCTTTAATATATCTTCCTGTTGGCGTGAGTTCGTCTCCGTGACAAGAATCATAACTTCTCGATTCTCCGCAGGTAAAACCTCACACTCTTCGATCTGAGATAAAACTTGGATCAGAAACTCCTTTTTACCTTCATGCGGATGCACTAAATAGCTTTTTATGGGCATATCGATTCAGTTTTTCAAGGTTCTAAATAATCTAGGTTTTATGGTCACCATTGCCCAATCCCCTCAAGTAAAATTGCCCTCCAAACCCATTTTTTTAATGATATAGGCCACGTTCAAATAGGTTCGTCGTCACAAATTCAGAAGCACTTATATTTTTCAGGTAAAGCGTTTGAAATTCACGTTGGAATTCGAATCTGGAAAATAGTTCTGCATGAATTTCTACCTGTGCAATTGCAAATGAACAGACAAATTGTAAGAAGAGTATTTCGTACAGGTGTTGTGTCATCTGTTCATGGTTGGCACTTATGGTTAACATAAAAATACACAAATAATTAACTTTTAGGAAGTCTCTTGGAACTAAGATTTATATGAAGCAGGGTTATTTCCATATCTTTCTCCCAAGCGCATTGATCGGGTCGCTCAATTGACATTCTAGGGTCTCCCTTTCCATGGCCTATTATTTAAAGGGAATTAAAGAAAGAGTTTCAAAATAACATACATGCTAATGGATTTGATATACATTACAGAGAACAACATAAATCTTTTCTCTATTACCAATACCTGAAGCGTCCGAGAATGAAGTTAATTAAAGAGATTTTAAATGGGCAAACATTCGCTCTCGCCCTTTTGGGTCTGGCAGCGACCCAAACCCGGCGCCCATATTATCAATGGCATGATGAGGTTTTGAAGTACCCGGAATTACGCAATTGACCGCTTCATTTGAAAGAATAAATTTTAAGAAATACTGCCCCCAACTATTGATGTCATATGCTTGGCACCATTCGGGAAGGGTCTTTCCTTTTACAAGACCAAAAAGGCTGCCACTTTCATAAGGTTGATTGATAAGAGTGGCTGTTTTATTTCGCTGACAGGTTTCAAAAAGTGATTTTTCCGCATTGCGGGAGCGAATGGAATAATTGAACTGTACGAAATCCGGTTTTTCCTGACGAATTATTTTTTCCAAGGTTTTATGGGCCGAATCTACGTAATGGGTAAGTCCCCAGTACCTGATTTTACCTTCTTCTTTCCATGCTTTCAGGGTTTTTACATGGGTTTGCCAGTCGACAAGGTTGTGGATCTGCATTAAATCCATAGTGGTTCGTTGCATTTTTTTAAAGGAATCGTTCATCTGGTCGATTCCCGCGGTTCTTCCCGTGGTCCATACTTTGGTGGCATAAAAAAATGCGCTTTTAAAGGCGGGCTCATGAGTCAATTTGCCGACAACTGCTTCTGAACTACCATACATGGGGGAGGAATCGATAACACTTCCACCATATTTTTTCATTTCATTCAGTACTTGTTTCAAAACGGCCAGGTCTTTTTCTGAATTGCCCACATCAAAGGTTTGCCATGTGCCTAACCCTACAATTGGAAGCTGTTCACCTGAACTTGGAATATTTCGAGTAGTCATTTTTTGTTGTTGTGAAAAGCCGAAAAGCATCGGTAATGCGGCCAAACTTAGACTGCCCAATCCATACATTTTCAAAGCTTCCCTTCTTGATAATGCCATATATGCGCCCTGCTAATTTTCCTTTAAATTAAAATTTTATTGCGATATCAAATGTTAAAAATGGAAAAGACCGCTGAATTGCTAAGGTTAGTCAGATCGTCTCATGCCTGCTAGTATTTCGGCTGTAACAAGAGGTTAATCTAAAACGATTCCCGATTAGCATCTTTTTTGTTACATTTAAAGTCTTCGAACCGATGATAAAATAAAACTTAAAATCGAAATATGTCGACCCAAAAAGTACGTTTGCTATTTCTTTCGCTTCTTTTGCCGATTTCCATAGTATTAAATGCCCAAACTCAAAACAGACCGAATGTAATCCTTATTATTACAGATGATCAGGGGTATGGTGATTTGGGCAGTACCGGCAATCCACATATCAAGACTCCCGTCCTTGACAAACTTGCTGAAGAAAGTATTCGATTCCATAATTTCAATGTCTCCCCAGTATGTGCACCTACGCGATCAAGTTTGATGACCGGTCGTTATTCGTTGCGTACCGGTATGCGCGACACCTACAATGGCGGGGCGACAATGGCCGGCAGCGAGGCGACCTTGGCAGAGCTATTGAAACAGGCCAATTATGCAACTGGGATGTTTGGCAAATGGCATTTGGGCGATAATTATCCAAGTCGACCACAAGATCAAGGTTTTGACGAGTCGGTAATACATCTTTCCGGAGGAATGGGCCAAGTTGGTGATTTCACCACTTATTTTCAAGGTGACCGCAGTTATTTTGACCCTGTTCTTTGGCATAATGGGAAACAAGAAGCCTATTCAGGTTATTGCAGTGATATTTTTACTGATAGAGCTATTGACTTTATAACAGCACATAGCGAAAAACCATTTTTCTGCTACCTGTCTTTTAATGCGCCACATACCCCGCTTCAGGTACCCGATAAATATTATGAGATGTATAGGGATATCGACCCCAGTTCAGGTTTTGACGATGATCTACCGTTTCCCGAAATGAGTGAGAAAGATAAGGAAGATGCCCGAAAGGTATATGGTATGGTCACCAATATTGATGATAATCTCAAGAGGTTATTTAAGAAGCTAAAGGACTTAAAAATCGAAAAGAATACGATAGTTATCTTTATGACCGATAACGGTCCGCAGCAGGCCCGTTATGTTGCAGGTATGCGCGGAAGAAAAGGAAGCGTCTATCGCGGAGGTACTAGAGTACCCTTTTATTTTAAATATCCTGAACGGTATAAAAAGGACGGGGATATTGAAACGATGGCGGCACATATCGATGTTTTACCTACGTTGGCAGAAATTTGTAAAGTACAAGTGCCACATGACCGTAAAATTGATGGTAAAAGCTTGGTTCCCCTATTGAATGGATCCGTTGTAGCTTGGGCAGACAGGTCATTTTTTTCGTATTGGACAAGAAGGTATCCTGAAAAATATAATAATATGTCGCTACAAAAAGGAGATTATAAGCTTGTAGGCCATACCGACTACAATGCTTCTCTTGGAGAATTTGAACTTTTCGATCTAAAATATGATCCCTTTGAACAGCATAATATCGTATTAAAGCAACCCGAATTGGCCAAAAGTTTAAAAACAGAGCTTGACCAACAGTATCATGAGCTTATACAATCTGAAAACTTGGTCAATCCTCAACGCGCGCATATAGGTACACCCCATGAAAACCCTGTTTTTCTTAATAGGAACGATGCTGACGGTCAACGCGGTATTTGGGCGCAGGAAGAGATTTTTGGGAAATGGGCTGTCAATATTAACGAGGGCCGTTATAACATTAAATTCAAATTTGTCAAGCCTTTACAAGAAGCGGGACAAATGGTATTGGAAACCGGAACCATAATAAATCAGTTTAAAAATTCAAAAACGAACATTGATGTACTGGAAATGAGCGATGTCTATTTGCCCAATTTGGAAGGTGACTTAATACCCTTCTATAGTTCTAAGTCCAAAAAAATACTTCCGTTTTGGGTAGAGTTGGAAAAGCTTTAAGAAGTTTTTAGCTCTTTACTACTGACACTATGGGTAAAATCTGGATAAACCCATGAATTCAAACGCCAAAAACCTCAAAATATCTCAGGTAATCACCGCTATTAACTAAGGGGTATTTACCCCTTTTTTAACCGCCTTTGTCCCCTTTATTCAGAACGATGTGTTCGTAAATATCTGTATTTCAATTTGTTAACTTATGTTTTTATTTTATATCCGGTTTTGTCATCTTTTTTCAGGTGGTTAATATGTTACTTTTAATCTGAGAAATCACTAAAAAAATGGCGAGATGGAAACTTCAATCAGTGAAAAGGTAATTTGTAAAATCAATTATTGTCTTATCATGGCAGTAGCGGTAATTGGTATCATACTAATATGTATAAGCATCAGTAATGCAGTGTAATAAGGATAGATTTGAAATAGTAGACGTAATTTCATGTCTAGAATATTTCTCTTATCTTTAATGAAAGGGTGTTGCCCCAATAATTATGACAACAACTTTTGCTGTTTTCTTCCCCCATTTGAACATACTTCTAAACTTTTAAAACACATATTATGAATGACAAGAGAAAACTCCCGTGGTTATTTTGGGCATCTATCGCCCTAAATGTTTTGCTTATACTATACATGCTTTTTTGGGGCAAGGGTTCATCGATTGGCGGGGATCCGGAAAAAGCAATTGAGGACCAACTGATCAGCATTTCTGAAGCCGATTCATTGGAAAACGACTATGTCATGTCCAGATATAGGGTTATCAACGAGAGTTTGGGTTATGAAGATGATCGCAACTTTTGGTTTTCAATGACCACAATGGAAAATTATATTGCCTATGTAAAAAAAGAATCGGATAAAAATGGGTATAAAAATCTGGGTCTTCGTATCTATAATGCAGCTTACCCTAAAGAATCCGACAAAGCATGGCCCAAACCCGGATATTCTACGGTGGTTATTGTTCCGACCTATGATGAAGAATATCCCGAACGTTCAGGCTTCATGCCCATGCCTCCACCCCCGCCCGCAGATGCGGCCAGTATCAAAAGGTTGAATTACGCACACGGCGGAAACTAGAGCTCAGTCATATTTGTAAAAAGTTGGCTTTTCAAATAATCTCTGATACAGAGCTTGATTATAGCGTTAAAACAATCTTTAAATCCATGAACACCATGCAAAAAGCACAATTTTTACATGGTAACTTACCAAAGTAACACGATAGGGGAAGTGCTATTATGAAAAGGGGCGCAACATTGCTAATGTGTAATTTGTATGTCGATAAACCATTTATTTTTAATCACATTTCTAGAGTTGGTAACTGCCGTTGTTGCAGCCGTCCTGTTTAAGAAATATAGAGCTTCAAAAGAGAAATATTTTCTATATTTTTTATGGTTTACACTACTATTTGAGATTATTGGTGCAGTAATGCGCTACGTATTTGAATGGAAAACACTTTGGTACTATAATTTCTATATTTTGATTAGTTTTCTTTTCTATTATTATTGGTATTATACCATAATACAGAGCAAATCCATCAAGAACATAGTTTTGATTTTTAGTGTACTCTTTTTGGGAGTAGCACTCTATAATCTCTTTTTTCAAAGTTGGTTTGAGTATCACCAATATACTTTTATTGCCGGTGCCTTACTTACCTTGGGCTGTACGATATTCCATTTTTGGCAACTACTGCATTGCGACGAGATTTTGGAGGTAAAATATAAATTAAGTTTTTGGATTTCCACTGGGCTACTATTGTTTAATATTGGAATGGTGCCCTTTATGTTGCTTTCGCACCATCTAAATTTCACGGGGAATAGTTATTATTTAATACTTATAACTTTAAATGTTATTTTGTATGGTTGTTATATAATCGGTTTTCTATGGACGAAGGAGAAGTACAATCGTTTTTAATTATCTTTTCGGTAATAGCCATTTGTTTGGCACTAACGGTAATCGTGCTTTTTATCGTTTTTCTACAGCGAAAAAATAAACTTTTGCTGCAACAGGCCAAAACAAAGGAAGCTTTTGAACGCGAGCTATCAGAGACACAGATTGAGATTCGGGAAGAAACATTGCGCAATATCAGCTGGGAGTTGCACGACAATATTGGCCAGTTGATGACCCTGGCAAAGATTCAGGTGCAAATGGAGGAGCATCGGTCAGAAAATATCAAGGAAGCTTCCGATACGATTGGGATGGCCCTTCAAGAATTACGGGTGCTGTCAAAGTTAATCAATCCTGAGGCTTTGAAAAGCTTGTCATTGGAGGAAGCCGTACAATTAGAAATCGAACGCTTTAATCGATTGCAAGTATTAGAGGCACTATTGAAAGTGGAAGGTGAGCCCAGAACTTTAAACCCCAAGGAGGAAATCATTATTTTTAGAATCTTGCAGGAGTTCTTTTCCAATACCATCAAACATTCCAAGGCCTCAATTTTGATAGTTGAAATCCAGTATCATGGGGCTTATCTTTCGATAAGGGCGGCCGATAATGGTATCGGGTTCGAGCAAATCGACGAAAAATTTTCGGGTATCGGCATGAAGAATATGAAGAATAGGGCAAAACTGGTAAATGCAGACCTTAAAATTACAGCTGAAAAAAATAAAGGCACCCAACTCACATTGGTCTATAATTTTGTAGATTGAGATTACTATTGATTTTATAAGAAAACTATGACCTATTCCGTTGTAATTGTCGATGATCATACTTTATTGTCGCAGGCCATAAGCGGTCTTGTACAGAGCTTTAGTAGGTTCAAGGCAATGTACATTTGTAAAAATGGGAAAGAACTGTTAGATAAATTCGAGAGCCCTAGAAACATACCCGATATTGTTTTGATGGATATTAACATGCCCATTCTTAACGGAATCGAAACCACCGAGATTTTAAAGGGAAAATATCCTGACGTAAAGGTTTTGGCACTTTCCATTGAAGAGAACGAAGAGACGATTTTAAATATGCTCAGGGCCGGGGCACGAGGTTACTTAATGAAAGATACCAAAAGGGAAATTCTTGAAGAGGCCCTTTTACAGATAGCTGAAAAAGGATATTATCATACCAATACCGTTACAAAAATACTGGTCGGTACTTTAGACAAGAAAATGCCTGAAGTCCATTTGAAAGATCGGGAAGTGGAGTTTTTAAGGTTGGCCTGTACCGAAAAAACATATAAAGAAATTGCAGATGAAATGTGTTTGAGTCCGAAGACCATAGAGGGCTATCGCGATGCACTTCATGAAAAGCTTCATATCAAAAACCGAATAGGATTGGTGCTTTATGCCATTCGAAATAAGATTTTCACGCCTTAGACGAAATTGTTCCATTTATCGTTATAGAAATGCTTCAACAACTTTTTTATTTTTACTTTAGGCGTGCTTAAATAGAGCTTGTGTTATCTACTTTGGTGGAGGCTTTCCAAGGGAAAAAATCAAATGGGAGAATATTATCAATACATCAAGGCATTACACCTTATTTTCGTGATTACCTGGTTTGCCGGACTTTTCTATATACCTCGATTATTTATCTATCATATTGAGGCTTCTCAAAAGACATCACCGGAAAAGGAAATATTGTCAAAACAACTACAGTTAATGGCCCGTCGCCTTTGGTATATCATCACATGGCCTTCTGCAATATTGGCCACTTTTTTCGCTCTATGGCTGTTGGTGCTGATGCCCGAATGGCTGCAACAATCTTGGATGCACGTTAAATTGACCTTTGTCCTCCTCTTGATTCTGTACCATTTAAAAACCCATCAGATTTTCAAACAGCTCCAATTGGGCGAAATAAAGTATACTTCCCGTTTTATGCGTATTTGGAACGAAGGAGCTACCTTAATTTTGTTTGCCGTTGTTTTTCTTGTAATTCTCAAAAGTGCCTTTAATTGGATTTTTGGGGTTGTTGGTATTATCATATTGGGCGTATTACTAATGTTGGGCATCCAGCTATACAAACGAATCCGAAATAAAAATAGGGAGGTATAGCCTTTGTTAATTGTGATGAAGTAGCATGCATTGCTTTTTTCGTGGAAACGCAAGTATAATTTTGACATAGCAATAACTTATCCGCTAATTTACAGCTACAGTTTTAATACGAAATTACCCCAAAACACAGAAGCAAAATGCGCCTCAGAAAATGGTGCGATATTTGCTACCTTTGAACCTAAAAGTCAGACTCTTGCTTCAAAAGCTATCGCTCCGTTACCGTATATTCTTTGCCATGATTCTGTTGGTGGTCATTGCTTGGATATTAATTTCAGCTATAACGGTATATCAGTATCGGGAGCAGTTACAAGATTATCACGAAAATCGTTTGGAGCGCAAGGAACAGCAAATCAAGCAGAGTTTAAACTATACGTTACATGAGACTACCTATCCTGTTACAACTGAGAACCTAGGCCTGATATTTCGGGAAGAAATATATATTATAGCAGATGTACATAACAAGAATTTCAATATCTATGATCTAGAAGGGCAGTTGATTAAGAGTTCACGACCTAAATTTGACAATGAATCGGTCCCAACTTGTCTTGATGCAAAAGTGATGAATTCGTTGGAGGCAAGTGTTTCCAAGCGCTATGTAGAGGAAAACTCGGCTGCAGGGGACGACTACTTGGCATCGTACACCTATATTACCGACAGCAGGTTTAAACCGATAGGTATTTTAAACATGCCTTATTATGAGGACAATTCCTTTTATGATATGGAATTGCGAGAACTGTTAATGCGTTTGGCCGGTGCTTTTCTGTTTATGTTGTTTATTGCCATTGGCTTGGCATATTTTATTTCAAAATACATCACACGTTCGTTAGAGACCGTGTCAGACATGTTGGAAAAGACGAATCTGACCAAGCATAACCAGAAAATATTTATAGAAGAACCAAGTGAAGAAATCGAAAAATTAGTGACTTCGTATAATGCGATGATAGATGAACTGGAACAAAGTGCCGTAAAACTTGCCCGTAGTGAAAGGGAGCAGGCTTGGCGCGAAATGGCCAAACAAGTGGCGCATGAAATAAAGAATCCATTAACTCCGATGCGATTGAGTGTGCAAAGTTTTGAACGTAAGTTCGATTCCAAGGACCCTGATATCGAGAAAAAGGTAGGTGAATTTTCAAAAACACTGATACAACAAATCGATACGATGAGTAGTATCGCTTCAGCCTTTTCCAATTTTGCGGAGATGCCGGCACAACAAAACGAGACATTGAATGTTGTGGAAATCGTAAAGTTGGCCCTTGACATCTTTAATGAAAACTATATTCATTTTATAGCGGATGAGGAAAAAATCGTGGCTAAAATGGATCGAACCCAATTAATTAGGGTGGTAACCAACTTGGTCAAGAATGCAATACAGGCTGTTCCAGAAGTCGATGCTCCACGCATTTTAGTCTCGTTGAATTCTGAAGAAGACTATCTTAAATTATGTGTGGCTGACAATGGAGTGGGTATTTCAGATGACCTTAGAGACAAGATCTTTGAACCTAAGTTCACTACTAAATCGAGTGGTATGGGCCTAGGCCTTGGTATGGTAAAGAACATTGTGGAAACCTATAAGGGAAGTATTGAATTTACCTCAAAGCCGGGAAAGGGCACTGTATTTACCGTTAAACTACCAAAAGCAAAATCACTTCAAATAGTATAACTTTTTATATTTACGATTATGTCATATAATACGCTTAACGTTTCAAGAAATGGGGTCATTGCAACAATAATCATTGATCGCCCCAAAAAGTTAAATGCACTTAATAAAGAAACCATACAAGAATTGCATGACGCCTTTGAAGCGCTTGAAACCGAAGCGGCAATAAAAGTCATTATTCTTACAGGTAGTGGCGAGAAAGCTTTTGTTGCAGGAGCCGATATTTCAGAATTTGCCCATTTTTCGGTGAAGGAGGGTAAGAAACTGGCGGCCCAAGGACATAGGCTGCTTTTTGATTTTGTTGAGAACCTTTCGACGCCTGTGATAGCGGCAGTCAATGGGTTTGCCTTGGGCGGTGGTCTTGAACTGGCCATGGCCTGTCATTTTAGGGTGGCTAGTGATAATGCCAAAATGGGATTGCCTGAAGTTTCTTTGGGTGTAATTCCCGGTTATGGGGGTACGCAGCGTCTGCCGCAGTTAATTGGTAAGGGTAGGGCTATGGAACTTATTATGACTGCGGGTATGATTTCTTCAGATGTAGCCTTGCAATATGGTTTGGTCAATCATGTAGTACCCCAAGAAGAGCTTATTCCCTTTTGTGAAAAGTTAGCCGGTAAGATATCGAATAATTCTCCCGTTGCCATTGGCAATGCAATAAAAGCGATAAATGCGGGTTTTAAGAATAACGAAAACGGATTTGCTATTGAGATCGAAGCTTTTGGAACCAGTTTTGGAACCGACGATTTCATAGAGGGCACTTCAGCTTTTTTAGAGAAACGGAAGGCCGAATTTCCTGGGAAATAGTAAATCATCAAATACCTACTTATGAACGTAAGAAAAAGTCTTCCCTTGCTTTTTTTTGTTTTTTGCTTAGGGGTTTCCCATACCCAAGGCCAGAATATAGATGTTGATTATACTTTCGGGGAAAAATATAACGACAGGTACAAATTTTCCAATCTGCTATCCATTTCTAAAGATGATAACGGGGGTTCGGTACTTGTTCGAGCCTATTACACGGGTTTAATACTTAGGCCCAAGGGCTATTTCATTGAACACTACAATAAAAATTTAGTGCTGGTTTCCGAATATAACTATAAGCTAAAAAATGCCAATTTTGTTGAAGGTTATGTTCGTAACGGTCAAGTGTATCTTTTGTTTTTAGATTATAATTATGATAGTCAATCGTATGAGTATATCGTGCATCGGAGCCCGATAGCAGAGATGAATTTTACGGAGGAAACCTTACTCTCTATCCCCTCAAAAGAGGTGCAAAGCCCTTTGGATAAAAATTACTATAATCGAAATTTCACTTCGGGGTTTAGTACCTCAGTACTTTTTGACGAAGAGAAAAGGGCTTTTGTTATTAGCGCGCACTTCAAGAAAGGCAAAAGCAACAATCATTTTATTTATATGTTCGACACGAGCTTGAGAAAAGTAGTGGAACATGACTTCTCGGCAGAGGTGGAAGAAAAAAACTATGCTTTCGAAAGTGTGGCTATTTCTAAAAACTTGGGAACGGCCTATATTGTTGGTAAGGCTTATTTTAAGAAAAGAAGATTTAATGCCCAAGAGCGTAAATTTCAGTACGAGCTCATTCAAATTTCGCGTAGTGGCAGCAAAATACAAACCTTTGATGATGCAGGCAAATTCTCTGAAGGTCTTAAGCCCATTATAAACGGTAACGATTTGTTTTGTGTCGGGTTTTATGCCGATAGAAAAGACAATCGCTATAACGGGCTCTCATACTTTAAGCTTGACCCAAATAGTCTCGCTATACGCTCGAAAAAGTACAACGCCTTTTCTGAACAGTTTATGATGGACAAGTTCGGGCGTGAAGAAGACAAAGAAATCAAAAATCTAGTTTTTAAAAACGCCGGCGTTACCGCTGAAGGCGACCTACTATTCAACGCAGAAGAGTACTTTGTTACCTCAAGTGTTCAAGCGAACTCAAGCGGGGGCAGGGTAAAGGTACAGCGATACCATCACAACGATATCGTAAGCGCCAAGATGAAAGCCAATGGTGATGTCATCTGGATTCGCAATATCAACAAGGCTGAGGTCACTCAAGGTGATGGTGCCTATGCTTCCTATAGTTCGTGCACGAAAGATGGCAATACCTATTTTTTCATTAGTACGGCTGCTGAAAATCCGCAAATACTACCAGGGGAAAGACTACTTTTTAAACAAGGACTTAGTCGCAATCGAAACGTTTTTACAATTCAGTTGGATCCACAGGGTCATATCAGCTACGAGAAACTTATCGATGATAAAGAGGCCCGACTACCTTTAATGGTGTCTAAGCCGTTGATAGCACCCTCTAAGAATGATTTGTTGTTTTATGCCAAACGCGGGAGCAAAAAGCAATTGGTAAAAGTGGTACTCTAACTAAACGCTTACTTCCTTTATAAACCGTGATCGTTAACCACACTATTGAAACAATAGAAAAACGAATACCTGTTAATTAACTAAAGCTTTGTTTGTTATTAGGATATAATCCATAAATTTGGAATAAATCCATAATTTGAACAAAGAAGACTATCGTAAGGGACGTGGAGCACAGCAAAATACGCCCAATAAATTTTCGCAATTTAGTAACGAGATCCGAGATGATTTCTTGGAGTTTTGCCGAATTGAGGGTGAAGATTCCGATACTAACAAGACTCAATATATTCCTATTTTCCCGAAGACCATTGTAAATAAAGTCACGAGTCCTGATGTGGGAATGATGTATTCTATGAACCCCTATCAAGGGTGTGAACACGGCTGTATTTATTGCTATGCACGAAATGCCCATGAATTTTGGGGGTACAGCGCCGGACTGGACTTTGAACGGAAGATATTGTTAAAAAAGGAAGCTCCTCAACTCCTAGAAAAAAAACTAAAAACTAAAAATTGGAAAGCCGCTACCATCGTACTTTCAGGAAATACAGATTGCTATCAACCTGCCGAAAAGAAATTTAAGATAACGCGAGGATGCCTGGAAATTTTTTTGAAGTACCGACATCCTGTTGGTATCATTACTAAAAATGCCTTAGTCTTACGAGATCTTGATATTCTGAAAGAGCTTGCCCATGACAATTTGATAGCCGTAAACGTATCGGTCACTTCAATGTCGGAAGAAACACGACGCATTTTGGAACCTAGGACGACTACGATTAAAAAACGTCTTGAGACTATTCGAGTACTTTCAAGCAATAATATTCCCGTAAATGCCATGTTGGCCCCTATTATTCCCGGTATCAATAGTCATGAAATTATGAATTTGGCCAAAGCTGTTTCCGAAAACGGCGCAAGTTCTTTTGCGTTCACGGTCGTCCGTTTGAATGGGGCAATTGGCCAAATTTTTACCGATTGGATAAAGAAGACGCTTCCCGATAGGGCAGAAAAAGTATTGCATCAAATACAGGAGTGTCATGGGGGCACTTTGAACGATAGCCGATTCGGAATTAGAAGTCGGGGCGAGGGCAAAATAGCCACTCAAATACATGACTTGGTTCGCCTAGCACGTCATACCTATTTTAAAGACAAATCGTTCCCAGATTTGAATATGACACTTTTTGAACAGCACAGAGATGGTCAGATGAAATTATTTTAAAAAAAGTAGCGATAAATGTCCAATGATATGCACTGAAAACGTCTTTAGGGTATAAAACACTTAAATTTATTGAATCATGAGCAATTTTTTATTTTTATTTAGAGGAGGAGACGCCACTTGGACCGAGCAAACACCTGAAGAAATGCAGGCGCATATGAAAAAATGGGGTGCTTGGATGGGCGGTCTTAAAGAAAAAGGACAGTTAGTGGACGGTCTGCCATTGGCAAAAAGTGGAAATGTAGTACATAAATCTGGCGAGGTTATAACCGATGGTCCCTTTGCAGAGGGGGCTGAGGTGGTTGGAGGGTACCTCATTGTTTCCGCCGATGACCAAAAGGGTGCAATTGAAATTTCAAAAGGCTGCCCTATTTTCGAGCATAACGGGAATGTCGAAGTTAGGGAGATTATGTCAATGAACATGTAGATCACATAAAGTTCTGCGTTAAGGAGCCCGGTAACTGCATCGGGCTTTTTATTTTTATCTTATGGAGGAAGCAAAAAATGAAGCGCTTGTTGAACATGTCTTTCGACACGGGTATGGAAAGATAGTTTCTTTTCTCGTGCATAAATTCGGCCCGTCGCATTTAGAAAGAATTGAAGATGCTGTACAAGAGGCTTTGATCAAGGCAATGCAGGTCTGGGGGTATGAAACACCACCAAAAAATCCTATATCATGGCTGTTGCGTGTCGCCAACAACCATCTAATTGATACCCTTCGAAGAGATAAGAAAATGCTTCAAAGCGATGATGCATCATTTTTTGGCACTGAATGGTCTGAACAAGAAGAGGTTTATTTGAACGAGACAATTAAAGATAGTCAGTTAAAAATGATTTTTGCCTGTTGTCATCCTTCATTATCCCAAGAATATCAGATAGTACTCAGTTTAAAATTGATTGGTGGTTTTGGAAACAAAGAGATTGCCAAGGCACTGTTTAAAAAGGAAGAGACTATCGCGAAATCATTTACAAGGGCAAAAAAGCGATTGAAAGAACATGTAAAGACCTTGGATATTCCTTTGGAAATGGGACTAAGGTCGCGGTTGGCCATCGTTCTGAAGATTATCTATTTGCTTTTCTCAGAAGGATATTCCACAAGTTTTGGGGAAACGCTTATCAAAAAAGACATCTGTCTCGAAGCCATTCGTTTAGCTTTTCTGTTATCTAAAAAAAAGTATATAAATCAACCCGAGGTACATGCACTGATAGCTCTTATGTGTCTTCATACCGCTAGATTCGAGGCTAGGGTAGACCAGAACGGGGATATGGTAGATTTAGAACATCAAAATAGGAGTTTGTATGATCAAAAGTTGATTCAAATTGGGATACGTCATTTAGAAAAGTCAGCGGTTGATACCAATCCTTCGAATTACCACATACAAGCGGCGATATCATATTACCACAGTACGGCTACCAACTTTGAGAAAACCGATTGGAAGAGTATCTTACGATTGTATGAGCTTCAATTGTCAAACCAATACGCACCAATCGTTCAATTAAATAGCATAGTACCATACTACAAGGTACATGGGGCGGAGAAAGCCTTAGAGGAACTCTATAATTTTGAAAAGAGCGTCTATTTTTTGGAAAATTCCCTCTTTTATGCAATCAAGTCCACTCTTTTATCCGATTTGAACCTTACCAAAGATTCAAAGCTAGCTTTACAAATGGCTATTGTACTAACAACCAACAAAAAAGAAAAAGCGCATCTTTTGAAAAAACTGGAAGGAATGGATGCATAATCAAGAAATTTTCCTGTTTTTCTTCAATTTGTGTCCCTAGGGTATTCTGATTTTACCAAACCAGTAGTTAGTTTGTTTACTGATAATTGTTGTAAAGATGGCTCGGAAATTAAGGCGTGTACCCGCCTTGTTGTGTTCATTAAGCGATTTAATGTAGTTCTTTTTGCCAGTTTCCTTTTTAATAAGGTCTTGTGTTACCCTCTTATGCCAAGGGGGTTCCATTCCTTATAGAAATGTTCCAAATAATCAAGCATAAACTGATGGCGCTCTTCGGCCAATTTTTTGGCGGTTGTCGTATTCATTTTGTCTTTTAAGAGCAAAAGCTTTTCGTAAAAATGATTGATGGTTGGGGTGTTTGATTTTTTATAGGCCTCCTTTGACTGCTTTAATTTTGGAGCAATATTTGGGTCGTAGAGGGCCCTGTTTTTAAAGCCGCCATAGTTAAATGCCCGGGCAATTCCGATAGCTCCCAGGGCGTCTAAACGGTCGGCATCTTGCACTACATGAAGCTCCAAAGAGCTAAATTGACTATCCGTTGCCTGTTCAAGACTGTTCTTGAATGAGATGTTCTCGATGATTTTAACAACATGGTGCGATGTCTTATTATTGACACCTAAGGTACTTAGAAATTCTAAGGCAAGCTTGGGACCAACCGTTTCATCGCCGTTATGGAATTTAGCATCCGCTATATCATGTAATAAGGCGGCCAAGCTAACGGTCAGCACATCTACTTTTTCATCTTTGGCGATAAGCAGCGTATTGTTGAATACCCGTTGAATATGAAACCAATCATGCCCCCCTTCGGCGCCTTGTAGGGTCTCCTTTACAAAGGCAATAGTCTGTTCCACGATTTCGGTATGGGTCATGTACTGTGAATTCCTGAGATTACTTTTTGCTCCACTTGAATGAGTAGTGCATCAAAATCACCGTTGTTTTGTATGGGTCGGTGTACCTGAAAAGTGATACGATTTCCGAGGCCGTATGGAAATTTCCCATATTTGAGCATTTTCCACGAATTATTAATGCTGACTGGCACTATTAAAGCATCGGGAGCATTTTTCAACAATAATTTCAAGCCTGTTGGTTGAAACTTTTTAGGATGGCCATCACGACTTCTGGTGCCTTCAGGGAAAATTACAGCGCTTCGGTTGTGTTCGGCAATATATTTGCCCAATTTAGCAATTTCCCGCAGGGCCTGTTTACTGTCTTTTCGATCAATAAGTACCGAGCCGCCATGCCTAAGGTTATAGGAAACACTGGGAATACCCCGACCCAATTCTACTTTGCTCACAAATTTCGGATGGTGCTTTCGCATAAACCAACTGATCGGTGAAATGTCGTGCATACTTTGATGGTTGGGCACAATGATTAAGGGCCGGTCAGTAGGAATATCATATGAATTGGAGAAAGAATAGGTCGTTCCTAAAATATGAGAGCAGCGTATCAAGCATAAGTTCATTAGACTAACACTTCTTTTGTGGGCTTCGTATCCAAGAATTCGATGACAGCACCACTGCAGGGGGTGAAAGACCAAAAGTGTCAGTGCAAAGAAAAACATATAAATGACCGACAAAGGATATGCGAATAACTTTTGCATAGCACAAAAATACAAGAGCCCGTCTAAAAAGCCTAACCTTATATGTAATTACGAATGCGAGGCAATAAGCGAAAAACAGTCTGTATTTTGATTTTCAGCAACTTACAAACTTGCTTGCCGCTTTGTAAAAACGGTTAAAGGCACTTTAGACAGGCACTTTAAGAAATGTATTTTGGCGAGATTTATTAACAGAACTCGTTATAGGCCTCGATCAAATTTTCAGCAATAAGTTCTGCTGGGCGCCCTTCAATATGGTGACGCTCGATCATATGTACCAATTCGCCGTTTCTGAACAACGCCATACTAGGTGATGATGGAGGAAACGGAACCATAAGGTTGCGGGCCGCATTGACAGCTTCAGTATCCACGCCTGCAAAAACGGTCACGGCGTGGTCCGGTTTTTTGTCATTTTGAAGACTGAGTTTCGCTGCCGGTCTAGCGTTCGCCGCGGCACAGCCGCAGACCGAATTTACGACAACAAGCGTTGTACCTTCTTGATTAATTGCCTTTTCAACCGCTTCGGCCGTATATAATTCTTCGAACCCGGCAGAAGCCAAGTCGTTTCGCATCGGTTTTACTAATTCTTCGGGATACATAATCTTTCTTTTTAAATTATTTTGTGGGATGTCAAAGATACTACATCTGTCGCATTATGTTGGTAGACCTTAACGTTTCATTAGAAACTTCATACCAAAGTGATAAGCCTATGGACTTACTAATAGGTAAATAATTTTTACATAGAAAACTTTAAAGGAAATACTTTTTGTTTGCTTCTTGACTGGTTCGATGCTAAGTTTAATCTGACATGGGGTACTTGTCGAAGCCATCATATTGAAGTTTTTGTACGGTTGTCGGTTTTCGTATCTTCTATTGTCTAAATTCTTATGTCGTTGATGTGCTCACGGCTAGCCTCTGTAGCAATGCAGCTATCTTGTTTACAACTTGGCTAGCCTAGCCTTCTTATCTCGCAAAATCATATCTTTGCCAAAAATTACACAATTCATGATTAAATGGTTTGCTGCAATCTTAGGCTATTATCTTTTTCGCTTTCCCGGCGCAATTCTTGGGTTTTTGGTAGGGAGTTTTGTTGACAACCTTAGCGGCGGCGGTCGTGCACAAACCGTATTTAGTGATATGACTCGGCAAAGTGTATCACCAGCCGATTTTGAACTGAATCTGCTCTCGCTCTGCTCCATTGTGATTAAGGCCGACGGACAAGTCAGTCAACGTGAGATGGACTATGTTCGCCAATATTTTGTTGGTGCCTATGGTAAAGAAAAAGCCAATGCGATTTTTCGAACGTTTAACGAAATCAATAAAAAACATGAAATTTCGGCGCAGCGGATTTGTACTTTTCTCAATCAACGTACGCGTTACGAAGTACGATTACAATTGCTGCATTTCCTATTCGGCATTGCTCAGGCCGACGGTTCGGTAAGTAAACCCGAGGTCGATAAAATTAGGGAAATTGCCGGCTACTTACGCGTGGCATTGCGCGATTTTGAAAGTATAATGGCCATGTTCATCAAATCGGCCGACAATGCTTATAAAATTTTGGAGATTGAAAAATCCGCTTCCAATGAAGAGGTCAAAAAGGCATACCGCACTATGGCCAAAAAGTATCATCCAGATAGGGTAAATACAAAAAACGAGGCTATTAAAAAGGGTGCCGAGGATAAGTTTAAAGAAGTTCAGATGGCATACGAAACCATTCAAAAAGAACGAGGTATTGGCTAAGTTGCGAAATTGGCATTGAAGGGGTTGAATTTAGCGCATTAACAAGAAAATCGTATGTTTGCCTTTGGTAAATTTCTACTATGAACGATACATGGTTCTACATAAAACTTGGCTTTGAACATGTACTGGATTTTTCAGCGTACGACCACATTCTATTTTTGGTGGCGCTTGCCATACCGTTTACCTTCAAACAGTGGAAAAAAGTAGTTTTATTAGCAACTGTGTTTACAGTAGCCCATTGTGGTTCGCTCTTGTTGTCGGTTTATGATGTCTTTAGGGTCGACGTTGGTCTTATTGAATTTTTGATTCCAGTAACCATTATTTTGACTGCACTCTTTAATAAATTTAGTGTCGACAGCGATTTAATGTCGCTTGGGTTATATTTACATTTATTAATTACGGCTTTTTTCGGGCTTATTCATGGTTTTGGGTTTTCCAATTATTTTAATATGCTTATGGCAGGGGAAGAGCACAAAGTAGTACCGCTTTTTGGTTTTGCTTTTGGCATTGAATTTTCCCAAGTTTTAATTATACTTATAGTTTTATTGTTGGCGTATCTAGTACAAGATATTTTTAAGGTAAAACATACTCCATTTGTAAAGGTGGCCTCGATTTTTGTCGCAATTATTACAATACCCATACTCATTACTGCGTTTCCTTGGTAGTATTTTAGTTAAAAATTAACCGTGTAAAATTGTGGGGGTTTTACAAAGCCGGTATCTTAGTAGTTCGGTAGGTTTTAAGTCGCTGCCTCGAACATGAAAAAAACCAAACAGGAAAAATACGATAGGGCCTATTTACGAATGGCTGAGGAATGGGGCAAACTGTCTTATTGTAGACGCAAACAAGTGGGGGCCATTATTGTTAAGGATCGAATGATTATATCCGATGGCTATAACGGTACGCCTACAGGTTTTGAGAATATTTGTGAAGATGAGGAGGGGTATACCAAATGGTATGTATTGCATGCCGAGGCGAATGCCATTAGTAAGGTGGCATCGTCTACACAGTCATGTGAAGGCGCCACATTGTACATTACGTTATCACCTTGTCGCGAGTGTAGTAAATTGATCCACCAGTCTGGCATAAAACGTGTAGTGTATCAGAAAGCGTATAAAGATGATTCCGGATTGCAATTCCTAAGAAGGGCCGGGGTCGACTTGGTGCATTTGCCCGTGATTACGGAATCCGTAGTCTAAAGACCGTAACAAATGAAAAAGAAACATACCTACATATGGCCAACTGTAATAGCTGCCGCATTGGCGTTGGGCATCTTCGTAGGAGGCAAGCTTCACTTTTCCGATTCTCCTGAAAGGCTTTTTAGTTCAAATTCAAAAAAGGACAAGCTCAATCGTCTCATTGACTATATCGATTATGAATACGTTGACGAAATCGATACGGATAGTATTGTAGATGTAACCGTCAACAATATTTTGGAGAAATTAGATCCACATTCAGTCTACATTCCAAAAAAGGAAATGGACAAGGTATCGGAGAATATGAAAGGGGATTTCGTGGGAATAGGGATTAATTTTTACCCTTATAAGGATACTATTTCCGTTATAAGAACCATTGAGAATGGCCCAAGTTTTTTGAATGGCATAAAGGCTGGTGATCGCATATTAATGGCAGATAATGACACCCTATACGGGAAAAACATGTCTGATGAGGCGATAATTGGTAGGCTCAAGGGTAAAAAAGGAGCCCCGGTAAACTTAAAGGTCTATAGAAAAACCGAGGACAGAACATTTTATGTAACCGTAAAACGTGATGTTGTTCCCCTAAAGAGTGTTGAGGCTTATTATATGCTTACTCCAGATATGGGATATCTTAAGGTGAATCGTTTCGCTGAGTCTACTTTTAGGGAATTTAAAAAAACACTCAAAGAATTACGTAAACAAGGGGCCAAGAAACTAACCTTAGATTTAAGAGACAATCCAGGAGGATATTTGGGCATTGCCGAACAAATGGCCGATGAATTTTTAGAGGAAGGCAAGCTTATTCTGTTTACGAAAAACAAAAAAGGGAGAGTTGATAAAATTTATGCCACAGACGAAGGTGATTTTGAAGACAAACCTGTTTATGTACTTATCAATGAAAGGTCTGCTTCTGCCAGCGAAATTATCGCCGGGGCACTACAAGACAACGATGTAGGCACTATCGTTGGGCGTCGTTCGTTCGGCAAAGGTCTGGTTCAGCGTGAGATGGAACTGGGCGATGGCTCGGCAGTACGATTGACAGTGTCACGGTATTACACACCGACCGGGCGATCAATACAAAAGTCTTATGATAATGGCAATAAAGATTATTATCAGAAATTTATTGATAGATATCACAGTGGAGAACTGGTATCCGTTGACAGCATAAAAGTGGCTGATTCACTTAAGTTTACCACGCCTAAAGGTAAGGTGGTCTACGGAGGCGGGGGAATTATCCCAGATGTTTTTGTTCCGATCGGGACTAACGAAGAGGAGGTGTTGGAAAGCATAGAGGGCCTGTTTTCGTATTTTGTTTTTGAGCATCTTGACGGAAATAGAGGGCTTTATGATGGTCTATCCCGCGAAGAATATGTTGACGAGTTTAGAATTGATGATATTCTTTTTGAGCGTTTTCTTGATTATTTGGTTTCCCAAAGGCTTAAAATGAATTTCTATGATTTCGAGGGGCGCATTAAACTTTATTTGAAGGCTGCTTTGGCCGAACAATTATATGGACCCAATCTTAGCGCCAAAATTAGAAGCAATGCCGATACCATGCTTCAGCAGGTGCTTGAAATAGATGCACCTGCCGCTTTAGCACAAAAAGAAACTAAGCGTATACGGGCAACAGATCATTGATTTTAGCTATTTATACGGATTGGTGTTGGTCCGAATACTTTTGAAACCATTGGTGTGCAACCTACTCTTCCTCCATTCTTTTCTGTATTTTCTTGGAAGTAAGATAGATGAGTAGAAGTACAATCGCACATAACGAAGCAACAATGCCGATTATAGCAATCACACTATTCCCTTCCAGCGGGTTTTCAAAATTTACCAAGGTGACATTATAGGCTATTAGTAAAACGGCCAATGTAATCAATACGATTGTTAAAGTCTTGCTCATATTTTGCTAAATAAATAGATTGAAGCCATGTATTAACGGCGGTTGACGAAAAACATCTTGTTTTTTTCGCGGTTTAAGCGTTGAACAACTCATTGATGTTCGCTGTGAACAATTTTACGGCTATTGCCATTAAAATTACGCCAAATATTTTTCTGATAATGTTCACACCGTTCTTTCCCAATACTTTTTCAATACGTCGTGATGACTTTAAAACAAGATAGACGAAGATCGTATTTATTAGAATGGCTACGATTATGTTTTCAACGTCATATTCTGCCCGAAGCGATAGTAGTGAAGTGAGTGTGCCTGCCCCTGCTATCAGCGGAAAGGCGATTGGTACGATCGAGGCGCTTTCGGGTTCATCGTCACGATACAATGAAATGCCTAAAATCATTTCAATGGCCAAAAAGAAAATTATAAAGGCCCCGGCAACAGCAAAAGAATTGACATCGATTCCAATGAGATTTAGAATTTCTTCTCCTACGAAAAGAAAGGCAATCATGATGATGGCAGCTACGATCGACGCTTTTTCGGATTGAATGTGCCCCACTTTATTACGAAGGCCAATGATTATGGGAATACTTCCCAAAATATCGATTACGGCAAAGAGTACCATTGTCGCAGTAGTTATTTCCCTGACGTCTAAATTTAAATTCAACGACATAGCTTTAAAATTTTCGGCAAAGCTACATTTTCCTTAGCGGATTTCTAGTTAGTAACTTATAATAATTATATAAAAAGTAAGACGGAAAAACTATCTTTGGCTGCAGATTCCAATTATATGTTCCAGTTAGGAAAAACCATAGTGTCGGAAGAAATTATTGAGCAAGATTTTGTGTGCAATCTCAATGCATGCAAAGGTGCCTGTTGTATAGACGGCGAGGCGGGAGCACCATTGGAGGATAAAGAAACCGAGATTCTTGTCGATATCTATAGCAAGGTAAAACCTTTTTTACGGCCTGAAGGTGTGGCTGCAATAGACGAGCAAGGGTGTTTTGTAAAAGGAGATGATGGGGAGTGGGAAACCCCCCTAGTTAATGGTAGCGAATGTGCCTATGTTATATTTTCAGATAGCGGTATTACCAAATGTGGTTTGGAAGAAGCTTATATGAAAGGTGCAACCAAATGGAAAAAACCGGTTTCGTGCCATTTATATCCGGTAAGGGTTCGTGAATATACTGAACTCACCGCGGTTAACTACCACAAATGGGAGATTTGTGATCCGGCCTGCGCTTTAGGTGAACAGTTAAAGGTGCCTGTCTATAAATTTGTAAAAGAAGCCTTAATCCGTAAATTTGGTAAAGCATGGTATAACGAATTGGAGCAAGTCGCAGAAGAGCATATCAAATCGTAGGAATATGCAGTATTACTTGCGTGCCTGCCGCAGTATTGTCATCATTGTAAAGATCCACAATCTCTATGTTAAACGAATTTTGGTAATCCTTTGAAAAATTCGCCAGTCTTTCTTTAGTAATGGCGATTCCTACCGATTTTCTTTTAAGCACCTTACTCTCCTTTATTTTTTCAGCAGCTTGACGCCCAACACCGTTATCTATAATACTGATATGCATAAATCCTTTGTCGTCTTTTGTGATATTCAGATTGATTTTCTTTTCATCACTTTTTGAGGAAAGACCATGCCAGAGGGCATTTTCTAAAAAAGGTTGTAGAATGAGGGATGGAATTTTTACCTGATGTACATTGATATCATCGGCTACGGTTATGGTGAATTTGATTTCGTTCGAAAAACGAATATTTTCAATATTCATGTACAATTCTACAGTTTCCAATTCTTCTGCCAATGGAATTTCCCTTAAAGAAGATGCTTCCAGAATCTTACGCACCAATTTTGAAAACTTATTGAGGTAATGTACGGCGTTCTTTTGTTCGTTATTGATTATGTATAATTTAATGGAATTCAGTGAATTGAAAAGAAAATGCGGATTCATCTGACTGCGTAGCATACTTTGCTCTAAAGTCAACAGTTTTTTTTCGTTTTTAAGTTGATACTGTCGGTAGAGAATATAAAAGATACCTGCCAACAGTGCCAAGGCAATACCGCTGATTAATAAGATGGTATTGGCTTTTTGAATCTCCTCTTTGAAAACCCTAGTTTCTTTATTTGTATTATACCGAAGTAGTATGTCGTATACATAGCGAATATTGCGGTCGTTCGAAATTTCGTCATTGAAATACCTTGCTTTTTTATAATATTCCAGGGCCATTTTGTAGTCTTCTTTCTTAATGGCAAGTTCCGATAAAAGCTCATTGGCCTGTGAAATGGTGCTTGGTAAGTTGTAGGTCATGGCCAATTTTAAACCCTCCTGCAGATTTTCCTCTGCTTCATTATGGCGCTTTAATTGCATAAGCCCCCAGCCCAAGTTGACATAGGTGCCCGATATTAACTCTTGATTTCTAAGTTCTTTGGCCACGGTTAATGCTGTGTCGAGAAGCGGTAGGGCTTCCTCGGGCCTGTCTTGCTTGATAAATATTTTTGCGATACTGTTCTTACAAATAATGCGGCCCATTTCGGAATCTATTTCCTCATTATAGGCCAGGGATCGTTTATATTTTTTAAGTGCTTCGGTCAAATTTCCTTGGGCTTCGAGACATTCGCCGATGTTTTGATTATTGATGGCCATGCCTAACTTGCTCCCCAGTTCCTCTTCGATTTTCAATGATTGTCGGAATTTATCCAACGCAAGGTCATACTGTTCCAAGGTCTGGTAAATGTTACCAATATTGTTCAATGATACCGTGATGCTTTTCCTGATTTCCTTGGAAGGGTTCTTAACACTATCAGCCAATTCTAAAGCCCTTTGGGTGTAGTCAAGTGCCGATTTAATCGCATCGATTTTACGGTATACCACCCCAATCATATTAAGACTATAGACCTCAAATTCGAGACTATTCGCTTCCTTGGCAATTTCGAGGGCTCTTTCGTGCAGCGCAAGAGCCTTATTAAACTGTGAGAGTGAACGATAGCGTCTTCCTAATTGGTTTAGCGCGTATGATTGGCCATAAGGGTATTTTTTTTTGCTGGCAACATCTGCAAAATAGGTCAAAAGAAGGGAGTCGTTATTATTTGGCCCAAGGGCTCTGTCTATTCCGAAATAGGTTTTGGGTTTTGCTGAAATAAGGCTATCTATCGTTGCCTTAAAACTTGAAGGAACATCTTGTGAAAAAGAACTAAAGTAGAAAAGACAGAAAAGAAATAGAACAACAGTTCTGTCCCACACTATGAAGGCCAAAGCCTTTTTCGAGAGATTATGTGCGGTAGCCAACTGCATTGAAAAGGCCTATAACATATCAAGAAAATCTGACTTCTTTTGTCTAGAAACAGGTATTTTATGATTGGATTTTAAAACGACATAGCCGTCTGTTTTTAGAAATTCCTTTATCTTGTGTAGATTGATGATATAGGAATTGTGGATACGGAAAAAAGAATCCTGAGGTAGTAGTTCATTTACTTCCTTTAACTTTTTGGTCAAGACTATCTTTTGCCCATCGGAGAGAAATATAGTACTATAATTTCCATCGGATTCGGCATAAAGAATTTCGTCACTTTCCAAGAACACCAACTTTCCATCGGTGTTGAGTGTAATCTTTTTATGAACGGAATTCGAATTAAAATTCAAAAGTATTTTTTCCAATCGCTCTGCCGTGAAGTTTTTGGCATTGAACTTTTTGATTTTGACGATTGTATCTTTTAGGTCATCGGTGTCAATAGGCTTTAATAGATAATCAATGGCCTCGTTCTTAAGGGCCTTTATGGCGTATTGGTTATAGGCCGTGGTGATAACCACTGGAAAACTCTTATTTTTTAATTTCTGTATAAATTGAAATCCATCCATGGTAGGCATTTCAATATCAAGAAATAGACAATCCGGCGTATTGCTGTCCAAATAATCCAATGCCTCCATAGGGTCTGTAAAAGATGCGTTCACCTTGATTTCATTACTGAAATTGGTGAGTTCCCAAGATAGACTCTGCAGGGCTTTTATTTCGTCATCGACTATTACGGCTTCCAACATAATATAAGGTGTAAAAAGATTGTCGTGGTTAATGCAATTATAACATTCTGTAAGTTACCCAAATATAGAATTAAGTCTGCAATTTTAGTGAAAAGATGTACCGATGGATATTATTTGAGTACAATCGGTATGAAATTGGACTAAATCGGGGTTGGTATTGGTAATAAGACGTTAAGCATATAAGTGCAGTGCTTAATCTGCCCTGTTTGTGGGGCCTTTACCGTTTATACAGAATACCCTACCATTTATACAATATGGTTTCCGACAAGGGTACGCTTCATATACTTTAGAGCAAGATTAAAAATAGACTGAATTGCTGTTTTTGGTTTCCCCGGATACATTTGAATAAAAAACAAGAGTTATAGAATCAAATTCCGAAGTCATGAAAAAATGTGTAGTAATGTTTATACTGTTCATAGCGGCCTTGGTTAGTACTATTTATGTTGAACAGGAGGAAAAAATCACTAATATCCAAGATTTGGTCATGCAGGAAAAGGTTAACAGTAAAGATATAGCTGATGAAAAGGAGTTGTCAACCGATTTTGAACGGCAAGTTTCGTCATATGTGCATCTTGTCGATTATAAATAATCATAGTGACACTGAGTTTTGTAGGAGCAATTGATTTAGACTTTTCAATAGCTATGCCCATTTTTATTAATTGAGGTGTCGAAAACGAAATATTTGTAAGTTTAATCGTTATCTTTAAAGTAATCCTTATGTCTGAAAATACTAATGTGATTGATTAATATCTAAATGGAAGTGAAAATTTGCCAGATATTGAAAATTATCAAATGAATAGAATTTCGTTTTCGACCTTTTTAAGTGCAAAAGGGTGATAAAACAGAAGTTTTGGACAATTTTAGTGCAGTTTAAGTCGTATAAAAGCGGTATCATTTGCGGACGGAATAGATGGTGTTAGATTGTATCCGTTGTCATCTTAAACAGGATTTTTTTGAGAATTGTCATCGGATTGAATTATTTTAACGTACAATTCGAACAGATTAGATTTTTATAAGCATTCTAGAACCAAAATATATGTAGTGAAAGAGTAAATCATTTTATGAAACTGCCAATCCAAAAAGGTACGGCTCTTGGGATACATGTTGAAAAAGAGCATGTTAATGTTTATAGACAGCCTATCTGGTGAATTGTTGCATCTTGAATGCCTAGCCAACTTGTTGGTTTCGCGTTTTGCTTGACAACTAGGTTTCGGGGGAACTACCTAAGTCAACAACAAATGCAACATGAATCAATTTTGATACATCGGAGGGGCCGTACGGTTTGGCGGTATCATAATTAATTTTGTTATTTAATGAGCTGGAAATCATATTTTCTGGCTTTTTTTATACCTTGATTTTAACCAATGGCGTAAATTGGTATATTAAGTTTATATCCAGAAAAGGGAAAACTTTCTAAATGCCTATGAAAAAGAAAAAAACCGTGGTTAGTTTTATAAAAATCATGGGTCTTGTCTTAATCGCTTTTGGTAGTTGCCACCTTTTTTCGCAATCCCAAATTACTTTTAGACAATTATCAATAACGAATGGGCTATCACAGAATAGTGCGATATCTGTTTCTCAAGATAGTACAGGATATTTGTGGATTGCCACACAAGATGGTCTTAATCGGTATGACGGTAGGTCATTTACCACTTTCCCGTATACTTTTGTAGATATCACCAAACCCGATTATAGTAACCTTGGCAAGGTATATACTGATAGACAGGGTGGGGTTTGGATAATTCCAATGGACCGCACACTGAGAAAATTCAAACCGACAACGCAAATTTTCGAACCCATCCCAGAAATCGATGATGCCAGCACGGTTTTTCAAGATGAAAAGCTTAACTACTGGGTCGGCACGTACGAAAACGGATTATTTCGTGTGAAACAAAATTTAAACGGAGGGATTGGCCACAAGGTTGAGCAGGTATTGTCGTCAGAAGATCTCAACACCACTGTTTTCAATATTATTCAATATACCGATGGTAAACTGTTACTGACCACCGAGGAGAAAATCATCGTGTTTGACCCAACTACCTACAGGTCTGAATATGTGAAACCGACTACCCTTTATGGAGAGACAATTGCTGTAAATTTTAGCGATATCGTCTTGGATAAAACAGGTAGGGAGTGGATTGGCACATATGGTGACGGACTTTATTTTGGAAAAATTGGAGGTATCGGTCTTCGACGAATTTCAGACCTAGATTTTACCGACCCCTTGCCTCAAAATCTCAATATTATCGATTTACATATCGATGCTGGAGGTAGGCTGTGGGTTGCTACCTATGGTAGAGGTCTGTATATGATTAACTTTGAAAAAGAAAAGATACTTCATTTTGGTACCGAAAAACATAATCCCCAGGCCTTGCATTATGACGATGTCCTTTGCATATATGAAGATTATTCAGGTACGATATGGTTTGGCACCGATGGTGCAGGCCTAAGCTATTATGACGAGTATCTCGAGAAATTTAATTCGTTTACCAATTATCAAACGCCAGAGCGTATTAGCATCGATGTAGTGCGCGCCATTACTGTCGATAAGGGGGGTGATATTTGGGTGGGCACTTCAGGTAAAGGGTTGACTCAGTATCAACCCGAATTCAACAGTTGGCGAACATTTATGGTGGAAACGGGTGACGAAAATACCATTTCCTCCAATAGAATTATGGCCTTGCATGTCGATACCGAGGGTGATCTTTGGATTGGGACACAGGGTGGGGGACTGAATATAATGAACAATGACGGCCAATTCACCAATTTTTCGTCAGCATCCGAACCCAGCTTATCAGCGAATACCATCTGGGCCATATATAAAGATCGTAAGCATAGATATTGGCTGGGCACACGTGAGCAAGGCCTCATACAATTTGACAAGAAAAAGGGGGAAATTCTTTCGTATAAGTATAGCCCTGACGATAGCAATGGGCTACCCAGTAACAATATTAGGGCGATTACCGAAGACGATAATGGCAATCTGTGGATGGCTACCGATGCTGACGGAATTGTTCATTTAAACAGTAAGACCAACAAATTCGTGCGTCATGTTAATGATTCGGAGACTAACTCGCTGTCGAACAATAGTCTGAAAACCTTATATTTCGCACCGAACGGTATTTTATGGATCGGTACAAATGGCAGCGGGTTGGATGCTTTTGATACCAAACTTCAAAAATTTTATAACTACAATGTAAAACATGGGTTGGCCAACAACGTCATCTATGCCATATTGCCCGATAGTCAAGAAAACCTTTGGTTGAGTTCCAATAAAGGAATCACAAAATTTACACCTGGCGATAATTGGCAATTACGGCCGCAGATCATAAATTATACCAACTATGACGGTCTTGCCACCGAATTCAATACTGGTGCTTCCTATAAACATACCAATGGTACACTTTATTTTGGGGGCCTAGATGGGTTCTATTGGTTTATGCCAGATCAAATTAGGGAAAACGATATACTTCCCAAAACAACCATTACCGGGCTAGATGTTTTGAACCGACCTTATCCTTTCCATCAGAATAGGGAACTACGGCATAATCAGAACACATTGTCCTTCAGCTTTTCGAGTATGCAATACTCCCTGCCCGAAAAAAATCAATATCAGTACAAATTGTTGAACTACGATAAGGATTGGGTCTATTCGGGCAACACAAATTTTGCAAGATACACGCAATTGCCGCCCGGAGATTATGAGTTTTTGGTTAAAAGCAGCAATTACGATGGGGTATGGAACGAACGCCCTGCGACCTTCAATTTTTCGATAGCACCGCCCTGGTATCTAAGTATATGGGCAAAAACGGCTTATTCAATCTTAATCTTGGGGTTGATTTTTGGAGTATTTTGGTATTTAAAATGGAGATGGAAGGTGAAAGTAGACCTTCAACGCAAGGAAGAGGAAACCCAACGGCTTAAAAAGCTCCATGATTTTAAATCAAAACTATATACTGATATTTCACACGAATTTCGTACACCGTTGACATTAATTTCGGCCCCTATTGATAAGAAAATGACAGAAGGAAAATTGTCTCATGACGATTTTGTGAGCTTTTCGATGATTAAACGCAATACCCAAAGGTTGATAGCCTTGGTAGACCAACTGTTGCATTTGGCCAAACTTGAGAAAGGCAAATTGAAGTTGAAGATAGACAAAGGCAACCTCAGACTTTTTTTGGGAATGATAGCAACCTCGTTTGAGTATAAGGCGCAACAGAGGGATATCACATATACCATAACCATTGAAAATTTAGACATCGCATGGTTTGACGAAGATGCCCTTGAGAAAATCGTTACCAATTTACTCTCCAATGCTTTTAAGTACGGAAGTAAAGGCGGCATGTGCCATTTCAAGGCTATGCGGTCAGAAAGTGATGTTATAATTAGCGTCAAGAACACTGTGGCAACGCAGGCCGATATTGTTATAGATAAAGTGTTCACCCGTTTTTACCAACAGGATGCCTATGTCGAAGGAGCGGGAATAGGACTTTCCTTGGTGAAGGAACTAGTACAGTTGTATAATGGGCAGACATCGGTAAGTATGGAGAACGACAACCTTATTCACTTTCAAATACGTTTACCTGTTGAAAAAGAAGCTTTTGGCAAGGGGGATTTTTCTGAAAAATATTCAGAGGTTATTGATAAGGTTTCGAATACGGTTGCTAGAGGCTACGAAAGTTCTACGGCAAGTGCAAAAGACGGGGCTCGCCCGATACTTTTAATTGTCGAGGATCAGAAAGAGGTTCGCGAATTTCTCAGATCGGTATGGCTTACAAAGTATGAGGTGCACGAGGCGAACAATGGTCAAGAGGGTATCGAAAAAGCTTTGGAAATCGTACCCGACCTAGTCGTGAGCGACGTACGTATGCCCATTTGTGATGGAATAGAATTGTGTAACAAACTAAAGACTGACGAACGTACGAGTCATATTCCCATTATTTTGCTGACAGCAGGTATAAGCGAAGAGAATGAACTAAGAGGACTGCGCTCAGGGGCCGATGATTTTATAACCAAACCCTTCAAGTTGAGCATACTTGAAACACGTGTTGCAAATTTTATTGCAACTAGAAAAAGGCTAAGAAGTCGTTACAGCCAAGAGATGGTGCTCGAGGCAAAGGATATCGCAATTACGCCCACAGATGAGATCTTTTTGAACCGGATACAGGGTGTTTTGGACGAACATTTATCCGATTCAGGCTTCAACGCAGCCGCATTTGGGGAACGCATAGGCATGAGCCGCATGCAATTGCATCGTAAATTACAGGCTTACACAGGTCTGAGTACTACTGAATTTATTCGTTCTCAACGCTTGAAACAGGCCGCCCAAATTTTACGAACTTCCGACATTACAATTAACGAGGTGGCCTACACTGTTGGGTTCAACACACCATCCTATTTTATTAAATGCTTCAAGGAAACCTATAAAAAAACACCTTCCGAGTACCTTCAATCTTCTGAATAACCAGCGTTTGGCATTGCGTTACATCTATTGCATAGTTTGTTACATATGTAATATTTGATTACTACTGGCTGCAATAGCTTTGATTTATCCAGTTAGCGGTAGTATGACCCTTTTATTTTATGTGTTGAAAATAGTAATCGAAAATCAGCTTAAAGATGTTTTGTTTGCCTTAATACCGTTAAAAAATATGTATTTGACCCTGGCTAGCTACTCTAAAACCGATTAAAATTGAAGTATAATAACGGAAAGTTAAAGGTATGAAAGTAATGTATATGCTGACAGTAATGTAAATTGTTCAACTGTTAGGTTCATGTAGGATTTAGGAGATGATATTAGAGATCGAATAAAAGAAAATACAGGTGAAACCTGTGGGTACCCTGACCAAACGATTCCTCAATATATGCGGGAGTTAAGAGAAGAATACAATAACCAAAAGTTGAAACCTGATTCGGAGGGCAATCAGCAATCTTATGAAAAATGTAAGGCGGATCTTGAGGCCACGGAATTATACCGCGGCAAGCTGAATAATGTGAATCATATTTTAGACGATTATTGTGTCGACCGTAATAGACAAAGGAACCTAGAACACAGATAAAATGTCGAAAAGCTGCAGGCAGACCTTAAAAGCAAATCGATGAAATAAAAGGTGAATGGCTTTATAGGGAAGGAGAATGAATCGAGCTATCAATGGCTTCGAAAACTGATAAAAATTTGCAACAACAAGGCATTGATTACTAAGAATAACTTGATGAAAAAGCTTGGATGTTTTTTGCTTCTAATTTTTATGGGCGGATGTCTAGTAATAGGGGCGCAGACACACAGCACCAAAGAAACTAAGGTGATACTGGTCGTAGGCGTTAACACAAAGACAATAACCCATATTGTTTTGTTTAACTCATTTGAAAAACTGAAAAGACAACAGGTTGAGGAAGCTTTCGCCCATAGTAGGTTTTATATCGGTCTTTTAAGAGGAGACTATACTTTAGATGACTACGGACTTAAACCGGAGAAAGACGCTGAGGTGGTGATATATACGAACCGACAAGTTTTTAAGAAAGAGCCATTTTTATCTAGGGATGGCATTGCATTAGGTGATAAGGTTAAGCTAGGCAACAGAATGGCTCGTTTAATTTCAAACAATAAAGGAGAAATAACACTAATAACACAGTAGAAAATGATTTTTGAAAAATATAACGAGATGACAAGCGAGAAAATTGAACATAGAACGAACATGGTTTTTTTAGGCGTTTTTATTTTGGCTATTATTATGATTGTTGTAGCACTATGGGCAAACTACTATTAGTACATAAAATTTAATATTGGTAATGTTCAAATGACCGATAACACAGAAAACCCTACAGTTGGCACATGTTTTCTTTAATTGTGTGGGCTAGTCATTATTTTTCAATTTTTAAAAGGAAAGATGTAAGTCAACGCTCGTCAAGAAAATCAGAATTCGTACTTACCTGCTGAAAATGGAGGAATCAACAAGTGTGAAAACCATAAATTATGAAAGCAATTAATCTAAAATTCCTCGGGCTCTGCCCAGGGGCTTCCTATTTACCTCTCCTTGGGAGAGGTCAAATTCCGTTTTTCATTGAATTAGGGTGGGGCGAAATTGAGCATTTCGGTTTCAAGAAATTCTTTATTTGCACAAGCGCCTTGGTGCTTCTTGAAGGAGCTTGGTCCTAAGAAATTTAAGAAGTAGGAACAGGCTGCCATGTCAATCTTTTCCGCATTCGAAGAAAAAAAGCTGTTTATAGATATTTCGCTATAAGAGGTCCGTAGCAGTAAAAACAAAGACAATAAGAAAAAAATAACCAATAACCAAAATTTGAAAACCATGAAAACTAGTAAAGAAATGAAAACAAGACTTTTAATCGGCTGCAGTGCTGCGATGTTTACATTGGCCACAGGGTGCAGCAAAAGCAACCCTTTGAATCCAGCAGGAAACTGTTTCGGAGGTAACTGGGCCGAACAATATACCGATGAGTTGCAGGCATGGTCGAATGCCGCCACGACATATAGCCAAGAGCCAAACCAAACTAATTGTACGAACTATAAAAATGCGGCAAAGGCATATCTTGATGCCCTCGATGATGTTTACGATTGCGTGCCGACCGCCAATAGGGCTGCAATCGACCAAGCCATAAAAGATGCGAAGGCGGATGTTGACAATGAGAGCTGCGATTAGTGGCAGCTTTCACTGAAGTTGAAATAATAGCTCCCAATGCCATAAAATATTAAGCTATAAGAGATTTTATATAACGAATTGGGTTGTAACCCAGATTTTAGCGACAATAAGAGCATTAGGGTGCTAAGTATATCATCCTTGTTCGATATGTAAAAAGGTAAAAGAAAAACTCAATAAAACGAAGCAGAATGTCTTTGTATGGTAAAGCTTCATATATGCAAGGCACTAAATTCTGGTGCTGTCTGATGATTAGGCAACTTATTTTTTTTGAAAGGCATCTGCTTAGCTGCAATCGATACAAAATTCGATGCCAATTATACAATTCCGAAATATGTTGGCACAAGGATTGATACCTTAGTATTCGAATTAAGGGGGCGAACATTTATGAATCGGTTAGAACCCCAAAAAACAAATTTTAACCATTTATGTTTTCTGCATAAACTGTAAACACCACGATCATGAAATCTATTATTACCTACGTTGTGTTACTTACTATAGCTTTTCTAAGCCTGATTTCTTGTTTAAGTATGGCACTTACCTAATAAAACGATTATTGCGGTAAGAGCGTATTGCTACATGGCTCGTGTAGACAATCTGCCATTAAAGTTTAGTTTTATAAACTTGTATAGAATTAAAAGACTTACACTTAGCGTTAGTGTAGAAGTCATTTTTATGAAGGGGATTGAAGAATGGACTTTTTAATAAATAAAGATTGAAAAGCGGGAAAATTTTAAACCAAAAAGTATGTTTTTATATACTTTTTGGTTTGTTCTTTTTAAGTTCTTTTTTTTTAAAATAAGGATACTTTCCAAAAGGTCAATGAACATCACTTGCCAAGCCACATTTCAACAGATCGTGTTAAAAACTTTGTGCTCTTATTGCCAGAATCTCCTTTCTGGATCGCCCATAATTTTCCATCTTTGTTAATCCCGACAGTGAGGTAACTTTCACCCTAACTTATCAAAAGTTAAAATAATTGCACATACCAATTGTCTTTTCCCGTTATTAGAAAGCGGAGGTGCAAGGCAAGAGAAATGAAAAGCGCAATCGATTTTTGGGCGAAATAAATCAGATAAAAGAAAAACAAAAAACAATAGTATTATGTCAACAGCAGTAGAGCCCATATTAGCCGAAAACGCAGACCGTTTTGTGATTTTTCCTATCAAACACCATGATCTTTGGGATTGGTATAAAAAATGTGAGGCCTGTTTTTGGACTGCTGAGGAGATAGACCTTCACCAAGATCTTACCGATTGGGAAAACAAATTAAGTGCAGACGAACAATATTTTATCAAACATATATTGGCTTTTTTCGCAGCCTCCGATGGAATTGTAAATGAGAATCTGGCTGAAAATTTTGTAAGTGAAGTACAATACGCCGAAGCTAAATTTTTCTACGGGTTCCAGATTATGATGGAGAACATTCATTCAGAAACCTATTCCCTCTTGATTGACACCTATGTGAAAGACGAAAAGGAAAAGAATATCTTGTTCAAGGCCATCGAGAACTTTCCGGCAATCAAGAAGAAGGCCGATTGGGCCTTAAAATGGATCGATTCCCCGAGTTTTGCCGAGCGGTTGATTGCTTTTGCCGCTGTAGAGGGTATTTTCTTCTCGGGGGCATTTTGTTCGATTTTTTGGTTGAAGAAAAGAGGGTTGATGCCTGGGCTTACGTTCTCCAATGAGTTGATTTCCCGTGATGAGGGTATGCATTGTGATTATGCGGTGCATCTGCACAACAAACACCTACTCAACAAAGTGCCCAAAGCGCGAATTACCGATATTTTAACGAACGCTCTTGATATCGAAAGAGAATTCATAACCGAATCGCTTCCTGCCAGTCTAATTGGGATGAATTCAAAGCTTATGACCCAGTATTTAGAGTTCGTAACCGATCGACTGTTGGTCGAACTTGAATGTGAAAAAGTCTATAATTCAACAAATCCATTTGATTTTATGGATATGATTTCCCTTCAGGGTAAGACCAATTTCTTTGAAAAACGCGTGTCGGAATACCAAAAAGCAGGTGTTCTTAATACTAAAGAAAAAGACGAAGATTCTCAGAAAATCAGTTTTGATGCTGATTTCTAGTCGGCCACAATACTTGAGTAACAAATAGCCAGCAAATATCTTAAAAGATATTCCTTTAGATTGTAAAAACAAGTCAAAACACCGAGAGTTGAGTATTGCACGTGCGTCTGCAATCACATACTTAATTCTTATAACCTTAATTCAGAAATTATGTATGTACTAAAAAGAGACGGAAGAAAAGAGCCGATGATGTTCGACAAAATCACGGCGAGGGTGAGAAAATTATGTTATGGCCTAAACGAACTGGTTGATCCTATCAAAGTTTCAATGCGTGTGATAGAAGGGCTATATGATGGGGTAACGACTTCCGAACTTGACAATCTTGCGGCCGAGATTGCGGCAACTATGACGACGACACATCCTGATTTCGCAAAATTGGCTGCGCGAATTTCTGTGTCCAACCTACATAAGAATACAAAGAAGTCTTTCTCCGAAACTATGAAAGATTTATACGAATACGTGAATCCTAGAACAGGCAAGAAGGCTCCTTTATTGTCGGATGAAGTATACAAGGTAGTTTCTGAAAATGCAGACCAGTTGGATTCCACGATCATTTATAACCGTGATTTTGGCTACGACTATTTTGGGTTTAAGACTTTAGAGCGTTCGTATCTTTTGAAATTGAACGGTAAGATTGCCGAGCGTCCGCAACATATGTTGATGCGGGTTTCCATAGGAATCCATTTAAATGACCTTGAATCGGCCATTGAGACCTATGAGCTCATGTCAAAGAAGTATTTTACACATGCTACACCGACATTGTTCAATTCTGGAACCCCAAAACCGCAAATGTCTTCTTGTTTCTTGTTGGCGATGAAGGATGATAGCATCGACGGAATTTATGATACCTTAAAGCAGACCGCTAAGATTTCTCAATCGGCCGGTGGTATTGGGTTATCTATTCATAATGTTCGAGCTACGGGCTCATACATTGCAGGTACAAACGGTACTTCCAACGGAATTGTGCCTATGTTAAAAGTATTCAACGATACCGCACGTTATGTAGACCAAGGCGGTGGAAAGAGAAAAGGTAGTTTCGCAATCTATGTGGAGCCATGGCATGCCGACATTTTCGATTTTTTAGATTTGAAAAAGAACCATGGGAAGGAAGAAATGCGTGCGCGAGACCTTTTTTATGCTATGTGGATTCCAGATTTGTTTATGAAAAGGGTAGAGGCCAATGAAAGCTGGACCTTGATGTGCCCCAATGAGTGTCCAGGGCTTTTTAACCATCATAGCGACGAATTTGAAAAATTATATCTGGCATACGAAGCTGAAGGCAAGGGTCGTAAAACTGTAAAGGCCCGGGAGCTTTGGGAGAAAATATTGGAATCACAAATAGAGACCGGTACACCTTATATGCTTTATAAAGATGCGGCCAACCGCAAGAGCAACCAACGAAATTTAGGTACTATTCGCTCATCGAACCTTTGTACCGAGATAATGGAATATACGTCTCCTGACGAAGTGGCGGTGTGTAACCTAGCCTCGATTGCCCTGCCCATGTTTATCAAAGGAAATAAGTTCGACCATAAAGAACTATTTCGGGTCACCAAAAGGGTTACTAAAAACTTGAACCGTGTTATAGATCGCAACTATTATCCCGTAAAGGAGGCCGAAAATTCAAATATGCGCCATCGACCTATCGGTTTGGGTGTTCAAGGTCTGGCAGATGCATTCATTATGCTCCGTTTGCCTTTTACCAGTGATGAAGCAAAGCAACTGAACCAAGATATTTTTGAAACCCTATATTTTGCAGCGGTTACGGCTTCTATGGAAATGGCTCAAGAAGAAGGCGCGTACTCTTCATATGAGGGGTCGCCTATTTCAAAAGGTGAGTTTCAGCACAACCTTTGGGGTGTAAAAGATGAAGAACTCTCAGGAACATGGGATTGGGCCAAACTTCGAAAGAGTGTCAAAAAGCACGGCGTACGTAATTCCTTGTTGGTAGCACCGATGCCTACCGCTTCAACTTCCCAAATATTGGGTAACAATGAATGTTTCGAACCGTATACATCCAACATTTATACCCGTAGGGTACTGTCCGGTGAGTTTATTGTTGTAAACAAGCACCTTTTAGAAGATTTGGTGAGTTTAGGGCTATGGAACGAGAACTTGAAGCAAGAGTTAATGCGTGCCAATGGTTCTATACAACACATTGATAATATTCCAGATGAAATCAAAGAACTGTACAAGACGGTATGGGAACTCAGTATGAAAGATATTATCGACATGAGCCGACAGCGCGGATACTTCATTGATCAGAGTCAGTCATTGAATTTATTTATGGAAAATGCAAACTATTCAAAATTGACCTCTATGCACTTCTATGCATGGAAAAGTGGTTTGAAGACTGGAATGTATTACCTGCGTACCAAAGCTGCCGTAGATGCCATTAAATTTACTCTGGATAATACAAAGAAAAAGAAAATGCCGGTAAGTGTGGCCGCCGAGGCTGACATTGTTTCCGTTTCACCAGCAGCTGCGAAGGCCATAGAAGTGAAACCCACATCGATTTCAGAATCACCTCAGACAGCTACAACCGATATACAACCTATGTCTGCCGAAGAAATGAGGGAAATGATAGCGCGGGCCAAAGAGGGTCAGGCCGATGACGACTGCTTGATGTGCGGGTCTTAAATACTTGGTCCAGAATTTTTTGTTCAACCCTGAAATAGTGTTTATTAATCTAGAACCCTGGTGTATGCCGGGGTTTTTTATATTTAGACTACTACAAATAGGAAGTATATCGTTTCAATCAAGATTTACGGCAAAGAATCTTCGAAATCGTATGGGCAATGAAAAAGGTTAGATTACTTAGTTTTTTTAAATAGGAACGGAAAGTATTCTTTACACAAAAAGGAACTAAGGTATAGATTAAATGGTTGTCATTTAAAAATAAATAATGGGAGTGAATAGTGGATATAAATAAAATCGAAGGGATTTTATTTTCCTATATAGGGCTTTACGGCTAACGACAAGACATATGCCGCGATGTAAATAAGTAAGATGGTTAAATAATGGTCCATACCCCAAGACTTTTGAAATTCGTAATATATACGAATTAACAATGCGTTAAAGATGACAATAAATTTATATTAGCGCAAAAAAAGCGTTAAATTTTGTCAAACGCACCGTGTGAAGTTAAATTTTTGAGGAATTTCCTGGATGGAAGATGTTTATGGGAGGATATCCATGAAGGTTCAGTATAGCGAATAATTAACGGTTTGATTTTCTAAGAAATGTTTTAAACGGACGTGGTATGGCTTAATTTTTAAAATATCGGATTGAACGGGTCACATTCCTTATATTTAGGTTTCATTTTATTAATATATAGTGCATATGAAACAACGTAAGTTCACTCTGGAGGAAAAGGAGATTCCTGAAAACTGGTATAATATTTTGGCCGACATGCCGAACAAACCCCTGCCACCCTTGCATCCGGGTACTTTAGAGCCATTGGGTCCCGAAGCTCTTGAACCGTTGTTTCCGAAAGCCTTGATAGAGCAAGAGATGAGTGCTGACAAATGGATTTCAATTCCAGAGGAAGTACGTGATATCTATTCCTTATGGAGGCCAACACCACTGTACCGGGCATACGGATTGGAAAAAGCATTGGATTCTCCGGCAAAGATTTATTACAAATATGAAGGGGTTAGCCCGTCAGGTTCCCATAAGCCAAATACGGCCGTTCCACAAGCGTATTACAACAAGATGGAAGGTGTTAAGCGTATTACTACGGAGACCGGGGCCGGGCAATGGGGCAGTGCGCTAAGTTTCGCCTGTCAACATTTTGGTCTTGAATGTGATGTTTATATGGTAAAGCTTTCATACCACCATAAGCCCTATAGAAAATCGATGATGAATGCCTGGGGAGCCAATGTTTATGCTTCACCGACCAATTTGACAGAGTCAGGGAGAAAGATTTTGGCCCAAGACCCTAATAGTCCGGGTTCTTTGGGTATTGCTATTTCCGAGGCGGTTGAAATGGCCGCAAAGCGTGAGGATACAAAATATGCCTTGGGCAGTGTATTGAACCATGTGAAACTGCACCAGACCATTATTGGGCAAGAAGCGATTAAGCAAATGGAAAAGGCAGGTGATATGCCCGACATTGTTATTGCGCCCTTTGGCGGTGGTTCGAATTTCGCCGGACTTGCATTTCCTTTTTTACGATTGAATTTCGAGAAAGGGCGCCACATACGATGCATCGCAAGCGAGCCTACCTCCTGCCCTAAGCTGACACGTGGTATATTTCGCTACGATTTCGGTGATACAGGGGGTATGACACCTTTATTGCCGATGTATACCTTGGGGCATGATTTTGTTCCTGCGCCGATTCATGCCGGCGGATTGCGCTATCACGGTGCCGGGGTCATCGTTAGCCAATTGTTGAAGGATAATTTGATAGAGGCTGTTGCACACGATAATTTAGAAGTCTTTGAGGCTGGTGTATTGTTTGCAAAGACCGAAGGCATTATTCCCGCACCGGAAGCCACCCACGGAATTGCAACCGTAATTGCGGAAGCCGAAAAATGTAAAAAGGAGGGAAAGAGTAAAACCATACTGTTTAATCTATGTGGCCATGGAAATTTCGATATGAAAGCCTATGATGATTACTTTGATGGGAAAATTGTAAAACACGAACTTTCGCAGACCGAAATCGATGCCTCGATTGCAAAATTGGATACGCCTGAAATTCCACACTAGTGAACTTCTCTTTTTAAGGTTTAAAAAGATTCGAAATATCTATTATATAGACGAGATGAATAGTGTATTTAATTTGTGGCCAGTACGAAACGTTCGAACCAAACCCTTGATTTTGATCTTTCTTTTTTCTTGAACAAACTTTAGGGAACTGGCCGACCGACGTGGGCATCGCGCATATACTGCTCTATCTCAAGCTTAAGTTCATAAAAATTGCTTGATGCGTGCTTTATAAAATCCAAATAATCACCAATGGATTGTCTATGGTGCTTCAAGAAACCTATGATTTCCGAATTCTTTGTGCTTACAGATTCAATATGGCCTTTCAAATACTCTATCCGATCGAACAATTCACGGGTTCTGGGCTCATATAAATAAGAGGCCAGTCTTCGTCTTAATCGTAGTAGTGTTTTGTTGTTTCGCTCTAAACGCAAAATATACCTGTTACTGTCAACAGGTTTACTTTCCGGCTCGCTCCGAGGAAGTGCAGTTCGCAAAGTGCGGGGCATTTGGCGACGATCAAAATCTTGTCTCTTAACAATACTGCTGTTCGCCCATTTTATATATGAGGTATGCCGAGGAAGTGTTTTTTCCATGGTACGGTAGATTTTGGGGTTTATCAACAAGTCGGCTATGGTGTAGGAAATTACGTTAATTCTAGCAGTAAACCATAATTTTAACTCAATTCTGTATAAGTGGTAACAAATTCTGTATGAATGGTAAATATTTAAGTGCGACTGGTTATTTTGTGAGTTTTCAAGGAGTTCAATTTAAATGTAATCAATTCACCATTTCTTTCAAGGCCAGATGTGAATTGTAGAAACATATTGAGTGAATCATCTCTTTGTTCGGCCTTGCAGTAAAACTATACTGTTTATTTA
>CBDULZ010000003.1:0-113762 GCA_965368185.1 uncultured Kriegella sp. | reverse complement strand
ATTCCGATGGTCTGGTTTATACCATGCCCTTGGGGTATCGGAATTTGCCTAAGTTCCGGAAAGTGTCCTTGAATACGTATGCGTTGTTTTGACAGTGCATCGAAAATCAGCGGTCTATTTCAGGGATGGCATAAAAAAAGCCGCTTAGAGCGGCTAGGATTAATTTTGGATTTTAAAAATCAATGGGGGAACGACACTTACTTTTGTTAGGCGCTGGTGCTACACTTTCTAATCTTATTTATCTAAATTAGTTAAATTAACATTTTTATAGCCCAAACAGAAAAATATTCGAATGCTATATAATAGCAGAAATATTGCCAGTAATTCTTCAAAGGTTTCACTATGACCTCTAAAACTTGAACATGCCATTAAAAATACAATGAAAAACAAACTAGGAGGCGGGATAAATAACTGGAATAAATAGTGCTTATTATGTGGGAAAAACCAAATAAGGAAAAGAACTATAAAGAAACTCAATCCTACGGCTGGATATATCAATATAAACAGAGGGTTGAAAAAATTATGGGAATTTAGCTCTTTCTGAGCATTGTATTCATTGAATACTCCAAAAGATTCCAAATTGAAAATACGCTGACCCCAACTAATTTCTTCACCAAAAATGAATAAGAATGAGCCGGATAATAAAATTAAAATTGATACTATCTGTTTTTTTAATTTAGTCGGAAATTGATTCCTATTAATTTTAATACTTGAAATTATCAATGCTATTGCCGCGATAAGGAACAGCGAAGAACTGAATTTCTCCATAAATCCTTCTTTCGGCGGCTCACCAAAAAATAGGGTATAAGCGTGTAAAAAAAGACAAGCCATTACACTTATTATCAACAGGTATATTGGTAGTTGTTTTTTGCAGCATAATTCATCGGTCAAAAAGAATTTTTTCATTTCAAACCAGTCGATTAAACTAGCACTGAATTTTATCAGTTTTTGTAGTAGCTTTCTTGGCAAATTAAAAAAAAAAAGGATACTCAAGGTTATTATCCCTAGAATTAGTAATAAAAGGTAAATTTTTATTAATTGAACTCCAACTGAGGTAATCTGATGATCTTGACTTATATATCTTTCACCGAAAGTTGTTAGTTTCAAAACTACGGTAGCGTAAAAAGCAATTAGAATTATTGAGATTGAAAACCCTATTACCCCTGCAATTTGATTCGTGAATTTGGTCATTTGATGTTGTCGTGTTAATCTTTATAAACTTATTTGAATTGGTTTTTTCGCTCTCTCCTAACGGTTTAAATAGGTGTAGTACTGATGCAAGGAAACCTTTTTGTTACCGCCTACGCACTTAGCAAGCATTTTCTTTTTCTTTAGATTTTTTATCAAAGGAATTCCGACACTTTGGGGCCAAAGCTTTTACGGAATCATAAATATATACAAACTATTGAATTTAATCCTATGACATGTATTATTCAGAGTTGGTTTTATTTGATGCCGTATACGAATTATTTTAACCTGGACGGCAGCTAGAAAATCTTGCTTATTTTATGGGTATATAATTGTAAAAATATAGGTTGCAAACAAAGCAATTAGAATAACACCATAAGTAATATTTGTTCTACCCTTAGACAATGAAAGCATAACCGTAAATACTGATAAAACTAATAGTAAGGTAGTAATGTTATCAAGACCTAAGATAATATCTATTTCAAAGGTTAAACTTACGACGGCAACAACTGGTATTGTTAATCCAACGGCAGCTAACGCAGAACCTAATGATAAATTTAAACTTGTTTGAATATCGTTTTTATGGGCAGCTCTTACAGCTGCAATTGCTTCAGGTAATAATATGACTGAGGCTATGATAATACCAAGTAACGACTGTGGCAACCCTGCATTAATAATAATTTTCTCAATGGTAGGAGAAATAGTTTTTGCTAATAATACAACTATGACCAAACTAATAATCAAGAAAACAAGATTTAGATAGATTGGCTTATTATTTTGGCTATTTTGATGATCAACATTTTGAGTTGGCACGAAGTAATTCCGGTGCCTTATAGTTTGAACGTATATAAAAGTTGCATAGATAATCAAGCAAATTATTGCCACAAAGATTAGTTGAGGACGACTAAAATCTGCCCGTTCTGCAGTTACAAGAAAATTCGGTAAAACTAATGATAAAACGAGTATTGTAACCAAACTGACCAAGGCTGTGTTTACTGATTTTTTCTCAAAAGTCTGTTCAAAATGTTTAAAGCCGCCAATTAAGATACATAAACCGATTATTAGGGTCAAAAGAATCATTACGGCAGCAAAAACAGTATCTCTGGCTAAATAAATTGCTTGGTCTCCACCGGAAAGCATCAATGATACGATTAAGGAGACTTCTATAACTGTGACTGAAATTGCCAAAATTATGGTGCCGTACGGTTCCCCGACTTTGTGCGCAATTAATTCAGCATGAACCACGGCCGCGAGGATAGAACCCAGTAATAATCCGACAACAATAAATTGCCCCAAAGTATGTAGTTGAAATAGATCAATTACATAAACAACAATAGCCAGTAGCGGTATTATTTTGTTCCAAATAAGAATTTTTTTCATACAACATTTATTTTTTGAACTTTCTTAACGTCGGTTGACAATATGAATGATGAGGATTTCGGGCTACAATCCTGTCCGGTCGCTCCTAACTTGACCCAAGACAATATGGTTAAATAACACAAGTTGGTAATTAAATGCCTGTTTTGATCGTTTTTCGGCTCGCCCGTTTTTAGTCTAGGCCGTTGGTCAACAATACGGACGGCGTTTATTCGTTTTTGTGTTTAAATTTTTCCCATTCACATTTTATCGCATCTTCTTGCATTGGTATGTGGTTTCGCCCAACGACCGCAAAAATTCTTTTATTTTCTTTGAGGTATCCGGTTATAAGTCTATACATATGTACATCTCTAAAATAGCTTGAGTATCTATTTATATCATTGGTGAAAATACCTCCTGTTTCTTCAGATTTTTGCCCAGGATCAAACCAATGTCGAGGGGCTTCCCACCATTTTAACTCATTTCCCCAATATTTAATAAAGGAATGCTCGATTTCCTGAACGGTCAACACGTCATCACTTAATAATGGAATATTATTGGCCTTGGATAATATTTTTATTATATGTTCGGTAATTTGGTCTTCACCCCAATCAAAGGCTTCCCTTACCCTTTGAGCTTCTCTTAACAAGAAGAAAAGTTTTATTTTATCAATTGAAAAATGACCCGAAAGAAAATTTATTTCTTCTACCGGACTTGGTTCAAGCGATTTTGTTAAAACACTATCCTGAATTGCAAGATATCTTACCAATCCAGATTCCCCAAGCTGTTCAATGGTCTCTTCTCTTGTATTGAGTACCCCTCTATCGGGTCCTTCAAAAAGGGCAATATCAAACGCAGTCAACTTCCAAAGTGAATCAATTTTTTCAAACTGTATGTCCGTAGGATTTTTTGAATGAAATGCTCCGAAATAAACCAGCTTAATAGTATTCTCATTGTAAAGGTTTAATGACCACTTGGTACTATCAGTTTCGATAAAATCTGCGTAATCAATAATTAGTTCCTCACAATTGATGCCCTGGGCACAAGATACTTGTACTTGCAAAAAGACTATTAAAATAAAAAAAGTTTTTTTCATAATCGCTATTCCTTAAAATAACAACAACTGCCTCGTATATTAGTAGTAGCAGATTACTACGGTTTAACATTTCAGTTTTGTACTGACATTTATTCTATGTGTATCCTTCCGTTATATCTTTTAAACCGCTATCGCCCATTCGCAATGTTAGCGACCGGATTTTTGTTCGAACTGTTGTTTTCTATTCTACGATTCAGTTTGTTTTATTCGAGGTAAACAATTAAATTCAATGTATTTTGTGCTTAAAATATTAGGTCACACTTCTGAATTTAGTTGTTTCGCCCCTTATTTTCTATTTATCCGAACATACATTGTTTGCGTGTCTAACGGTAGGTTTCAATTTGCCATTGGTATTCATCCAAATATTTGTATATCTTCTCTTAAGGGCTTTACCCTCATTTGGTGCACCTTCGGCGGGAACCACAAATTCGTGTCCCATAACAACCACCATTTCTTTGAAGAACAAGAAAGTTTCTTGAGTTCGGTCAAAAGATGTGTAGCGAATGACACCTTTGTTAATCATATCGAGTAGTTCTTGTTTTTCTTTTACGATTTTATTGGTGGGATGATTAACCTATACATCGTCATCCATTAGGCTATCCAACGCAACTGCATCTCCCTCGAACATCGCTCGAGCTTGGGCAAGTTCAAGCTTTTTAATTTGCTCCTTCAACTCGTGATTCTTATAATTTCCCTGTGCAAAAGATGAAGAGAAGCATGTGAGTACAGAAACAAACAGCAATAAATTTTTTATACAATCCTTTTTAAGTGTATTGACTTGTATTGTCGCTTTTCAACTTGCCGCCAACCTGTTTGCCTATAAAAAGTAGCGGATTTTACGTATGATTTGTCGGTTTAGAACTGACCTTTTTTTATTATCTATCTTTCGTTTAAACACCAAAGCCGCTATTTGTTACCTACCTGATGTTGTTTCGTTATATTATTTTTGTCTTTCCATGCTCAACAAATTCTTCTGTATTTTTTATATAATCTTCGGTGTTAGGCAATGATGAGAAGTCTCCTATTCAAAAGTCAACATTGTATCATTTTCTTTGTTTGTAAGAAAATTTCTACATGAAACATCATACTCAGATGGGTCTAATTTTACCCTTGGCAAAAACAATACTAACTTCAACACTTCATTCCATACGCATTCTACTATTGTCATTTTAGAATATCCTTCCCATTCGATGATGTCACCTTCAGTAAATTCTTTTACAGCAAAGTTTTCAGGTAAATCGTCTCATTGTTTAGAATATTCGGTTTGGGATAAAATGTGCCATGCTTTCTTAACCGAAGCATCGATTTCAATTTTTTCTTTTACAATTCCCAAATTTCCCATTTTTTTACTTTATCTAAATGTTCGTTAAGCTACATCCTTTACAAAAGTTATAGATACATCCTTTACACTAAATTAGTTTCTAACCTCACGGATTGTTCTTTGGTTCTTAATTCATTTTCGTTAAAGCAGCCTAAAAATACATTTCTGTAAAATACTCTCCATATTCCATTTCCCATTTCTAAAGCACCTGTTCTATCAAAAGTTTCTCTAATAAATTTACCGTCAGTTCGATTTTCTTTACCTCCTTCCAATCCTAGATATTCCCAAAAAGGTTTCGATTTAAACATGCGCGAATGAATTTGTTTTGAAGCACCACCCCTAGCATTTTTTGGGCTTCTATTGTCTCCTGCGAAAGATCGTTAAGAGGTATTCCACTAGCAAAAATTATCTTACTCATTTTAATTTTATGTCCATTGTTTTAAATTACCGCCAATAATTGTATATAGTAACAAGTTACTATATTTCTCTTATAGATATACAAATGAAAAGGATTTTTGATAGTCTTATAAGTGTATATATTTTGGTGGTCTTGCCTGAGAACCATGCCCCTTGGGGCATCGGAATTTGCCTAAGTTCCGGAAAGTGTCCTTGAATACGTATGCATTGTTTTGACAGTGCATCGAAAATCAGCGGTCTATTTCAGGGATGGCATAAAAAAAGCCGCTTAGAGCGGCTTGGATTACATGTATTTTAAGAACTAACGGCTTGTGCCATGGTTACCTTTGCTAGCGACAGTCTATTGATCTATTAAGCTATTCACTTTTTTAAATGCGAATTTTGGGGCCACTCTCGATACGAGATACAATAATTTTGCACCGGCAACCCTAATTTCAGGTTTGTCTTTTTCTAAGCCCTTGATCATACCTTCGACCGCTTTTTGGGGAGAAATGGCAATTTTTGGCGGATTTCCCTTATGCCAGGGTGTATGTACTGCAGGAAACATGATTTCTATAGTTTCGAGGGTTGAGCCTTCCGATTGTTTTCGCATTACCTGGGTAAAAGCATGGAGTGCCGATTTTGTTGCATTGTAGAACGGATAATCTGCTCTTGGGGTATAAATTAAACCGGTGGTTATATTTAAAATTGCAGGGGTGTTGTTTTTTTGTACTATCGGATATAGCTGCTGTGTCAATCGGATCGGGGCCAAGAAATTAGTTTTTATTTCAAGTTCCGCCATTTCAATAATACCATCTGTTCCAAAGAAATTGGTTTTGTGAACAATAGCCGCGTTGTTGATAAGAACATTTAATTCAGGATGTTCCTCGCTAATCCAACGGACCAAAGAAGCGCACTGATTTTTATCGGATAGGTCACATTGAAATATCCCCAGTTCCGGTAATTGCCGTTGTGCCTCTTCTAATTTTTGCTTTGAACGCCCGCAAATAAGTACCTTGTTTTTTCTTTGGATCAATTGTTTGCTTAATTCAAGTCCGAGACCTGAGCTACCCCCTGTAATTAGAATAGTGTTGCCTGATAGTTTCATTTTGGTTTACCTTTTACAATTCTTAGGTAGTAAAAGTAAAGACATGAAACTGCCTATGCATTGATGTGTGTTAAGTGTGGATTTTATTTCGTATCCGGCTTAATGATTCCGGTTGGATGCCGAGATAGGAAGCTATGATCGTTTGATTTATTCTTTTTTCGATATCCGGGGATTCTTTCAGGAAATTAAGATATCTCGTTTCCGCATTAAGCAATAGCAATTCTCGTTCTCTTTTTTCCTTTATCATAAACCCTTTCTCAATAAACTTGAGCAGAAATTTGACCCAAAAACAATCGGTTTCCAATAGTCGCAACAAGCCCTTATATGGAATTTCCAGAATTTCAGCATCTTCTAAAGTTTCAATAAAAAAATGAGAAGGCGTGTGTGTAATCATTGCAGAGTATGAACTGATAAATAGCTCTTGCGAAATAATGTTTTTGGTGTATTCGTGACCTTTTTCACTGATATAAACATATCTAAACAGGCCCGAAGCTACAAAAGCGAACTTTTTTGGTATTTCACCTTCCCTGATGAAATAGGTTCCGGCCTTTATACTTTTGAACTGCCCAATAGCCATAAATTCATCTGCCCTGTTCGAAGGCATCATTTTTTCGATTTGCGCTCTCATTTTTTAATCTGACTTAGGTCCCTTAGGTGTCTCCACATCCCGCTGGGTGCTTAGGTTATGTAACATCTTTATAGAACTTACTATTTCTTATTTCTTCTTTGTTTTTTAAGTGCTTTATCTTCATCATATTCAGCGATGGCAACCCAGTCTCCAACCGCGTGCAACTGATTTTTTTCGGTAACTGTAAATCTGAAATGACCCGTCCTATTCCGAACGAATCAAGACCATGTTCTTTTCGAAATACTCCCGAACTCCTCATTATATCTTAAATCAGCAAGTCTCATTGCTATTACTTCGTCACGAGTTTTTTTTAGTCCTCAATATTTTTACAATGCGGTTGATTACGATTTGCGATAAATTCCACTCGTATCCATTAAAATCCGTGGTGTTTATAAACTGCACAACAACTGTGTCAATATCTTCATGATATTCTGCAAGACTTTGATATCCGATAACCAGACCTCCATGGTCATAGACGTAAGGATAGATTTCCTGTTCTCCTTCTTCAAATACTGAACCATCGTTTAAGGCTCGCAAAAATATTCCGACATCTTCTGCTGTGGCTAACATTCCGTTCTCATTAGCTTTGAAATCTTCGTCATAACCGATATAGTATCCACTCATCACATCATCTAAATCGACTTCAGTAATCGAAAAAAAAGTATTTTTCAGCTCCAGTGGTATTAATATGTTCTCTTTGATGTACTCATGGTGATTATATCCCAATACAGTATCCATAATTCTGCGAAGCAATAAATAATTTGTGTTTGAATATTCGTAACCTTTATCAGGTTTAAAACTTGCTGGTAAATCGAGGGCAAAATCGAGGGCATCTTTACTATTTTCCTGTTCGTTTTCCCAAAAGACAGGATTATCCGTGAAATTGGGAATTCCAGACCGATGTTGAACCATCATTTTCAATGTGATTTTCTCTGCATTTTCAATTCTACTTGTAAGTTCTGGAAAGTATTCGGCAAGCGTTTCATCTAACGACAAGCGTTTTTCTTTGACCATTTTGGTGATAGCAACAGCCGTATATAATTTGCTGATACTTGCGATTTTGAATAGTGAATTTGGGTCGGCTGGTATTTTGTTTTCCCTGTTTTTCCATCCACCGGTGTAAAATGCTGGTGGTTTTCCTGCTTCATCGACATAAACAATCATCCCATCAAACCCATGACCGATTGCTTCATCTACTTGTTCTTGAACGGTATCTGGTAGTGGTAAAATCCAGGCCTTAACTAAAATCCATGGTACGAACCATAAAGAGGATATGCTTGCAATAATAAATAGTATTCTTAGTATTCGTTTGATTCGTTTCTTATTCATACTATTTCAGGATAGTGTATTTTTAAAATTGCGTATAACTGATGGAACATTATCGCTTGGATAAATTGTGGAATTGGCATCCTTATCAATTGGAACTTAGCAATTCTTGTTCGTAGACTTTTTTGGTGCATTTAAGCAACTATTCAATTCTAATAGTAGGCCATTTACCAAAGGCAATCTTCCCAATATTTAACATTTATGGTTTTCATTTTATGCGTTTTCTAATTGTTCAATTCTTCCTGAATTAGGGTATGCGGTTTGACGTTCGAAAACTCCTCGGCTAAAGTTCATTGCGATTGGGGTTCGCAGCATATTTCCGCTGAGGAATCAGATAAATGTAATAATAATTCGTTCAATTTGGCAACTTTCTCAGGCTGTTGATATATAAGTTGCTGTGTTCGTTATGCGTCAATCTTGTTGCGTGTCGGATTTAACATAAACGTCCATTTGAGGGAATGGGATCGTTATGTTGTTTTCAATAAATTTCCGGGTGATTATTCTACGGATATCACTTTTCATCCGGTCTGAACCAAAAATTGTACTACTATAAAACAGGACTTGAAAATCTAGGGATGAATTGCCGAAATTCACAAGTCGCGCTTCGATTAATTTTTCATCAACAACTTCGGGATGTTCCCTGGCACTTTCTTCAAGAATACGAATAACAAATTCGACATCTGTTCCATAGGCCACGCCGACCTCGATTCTAAATCGATTTTGTCTTTTCTGATGGCTCCAGTTGATTACTTTGTTCGTTGTGATTAAGGAATTCGGGATTATTATTGAAATGTCATCCGTATTCAGTCCTTTTGAAGTTCGTAGGCCTATCTCCTGTATTTTTAGAATTTTTCCATCTATTTCCAATATATCGGAGATTCTGATCGACCTTTCGGAAAGCAGTATAATTCCGGAAACAACATCGTTGAACGTTTGTTGCAGCCCCAGGCCGATGCCCACTAACAGTGCGGCGGAACCGGCTAGCAAAAGGGAAAGATTGACCCCGAACGTTTCCAGAATAATACCGATGGCAATTACCCAAATAACATATTTTATTAATTGATATAAAGAATAATAGTTGCCTTCAACGAATTGGTCCAAATTTCTTTTACGAAAAATAGATTTCTTTATTACCCATAATATGATCCTCGTAATGAAAATAATTAGTAGCGTCAAAACCAAAGTGCCGACCTTCAGGTTATATTCTCCAATTTTAAAGAGTTCAAATTCTAGAAAGTCATTTAACAATTTCATATCCATGTTTTTAATAATAAACAATCTCCAATGTTTAGTAATCTCGGGTATAGGTCCCTGTGGTAAGGTGTTCGCAACCCCGACGTTTCGAGGCTGTCGAACCCGAGCGTTGGATTAAAAATAGGGATTTCCGGAAGGAAATCCGCAAGGAATAAACCTTAGGTATTGTGAACGCTCTGGCAATATGTTCAAATAGGCACCCATTGTTAATCAATTCTCCAGATTTTTAGGTTGAAAAACTTGAGAGCCAACCTCATAATTGGATAAATAAAAGTAATCGAAGCGGCTGCTTAAAAGATCGACAAAGAGCATTGAGAGTACAATAAGTATCACTACTCAAACGCTGTTGGTACCAATACTTGCTTACAGCTGTTTGCAATAGTACAAATCGGTATCAATTTTTAAGGCGACATCGGTTAAATTGGCTAAATTCGGACGCTAAAATAGTACTCCTCTAGTTTTCAAAATATATGAACCGTTCAAACCGCAATTACCACTTTCTTTTCTTGATCTTGACCTTGATTTTCTTGGGTTGCAAAACTGCTCCACATGAACATTCCGGTAAAGAGATTACGCTACGCCTAACGCCTTCTCCCGATAATCCCAGGAATAGCGAAGGCGATTTTATCCAGCTAAAAGATGGGCGTATATTGTTTGTTTATACCCATTTCACTGGAGGAACGGGTGATCATGCCAAAGCTTATCTGGCAGGAAGATATTCCAGTGATGGTGGCCAAACCTGGACACAAGATGACGTTACCATACTATCCAACGAAGGTGGAATGAATGTGATGTCCGTTTCACTATTGCGGCTCAGTAATGGACATCTGGCTCTTTTTTATCTTAGAAAAAACTCAGAAACGGACTGTATTCCATTTATCCGCATTTCGACTGATGAGGCAAAAACCTGGAGTGATCCGATCCGATGTATGGAAGATGAAGGATACCATGTTGTTAATAACGACAGATTGGTGCAATTACCCGAAGGGAGGATTATTTATCCTACTGCGTTACATGGCCAGGCAGCATCGGGCATGATGCCTGATGCAAAGCTCTATTGCTATTTATCGGATGATATGGGAAATAGCTGGTCAAGATCCATGGAGGTGCCCAATCCTCACAACGTGGTATTGCAAGAGCCAGGAATCATCGAATTGGATCATGGGAAAATGATGCTTTTTTGTCGAACAGATGCCGGGGTACAATACTTCTCTTATTCGGAAGATCGGGGTGAAACCTGGTCGCCGATCGTAGCAGGAAATATAAAATCCCCGCTTTCCCCTGCTTCGATCGAGCGTATTCCAAAAACAGGAGACTTGTTGTTGGTCTGGAACAACAACTACGAAAATTCAAGGGACGGCGGCTATCGCACTCCCTTCAACCTTGCCATATCTAAAGATGAAGGAAAAAGCTGGGAGAAGATTAAAGCCATAGAAAGCGATCCTAATGGATGGTATTGCTACACTGCAATAGAATTCACGGATAATCATGTGCTTTTGGGGCATTGTGCAGGAGATAGAATAGGGGGGCATGGTTTGGCTACTACGCAAATCACGCGCCTTAGCTTGGAATGGATCTATCAGGATGCTACCGAAGACCCCAAAGTAGTATCTGATCAAAATGGCAAAATCCAATTGGCATCCAGCGACGAAACAGCTCAAATTTTTTATACCCTTGATGGTTCACTGCCAAAACAGGGAAATGGATTCCTATATAATCAACCGATTGTCATTACAGAGAAAGCTGCGTTACGTATGCAGGCATTTTCGCAAGACAAGACGCCCAGTCAGATCGTATCCGTCGAAATCGGCATTGACATCTTTGAAGCGGCGCAGCAACTGAAGGTAAAACCGACACCCGGGCTCCATTTTAAATATTACAATGGAGAATTCAGCAAGGCGAAGGACCTTGGAATGAACCAGGAAACAACATCAGGTATAACCCCTCAATTTTCTATTGCAAACAATGAGCAAACAGAAAATTTCGGTTTTATTTTTGATGGATATATTCGTGTCCCAAAAGATGGCTTGTACACCTTCTTTCTTGAATCCAACGACGGAAGTGTGTTGTTCCTGAATGATACTACGCTCATCGATAATGACGGGGCGCATGGCAATTACGAAAAAAAGGGTTCTACTTCCTTAAAGGCGGGAATGCATAAAATCTCACTCTATTATTTCCAGCAGGGTGGTGGAAGTAAATTGACCTTATCGTGGCAAAGTGACGATTTTGGAAAGGAAGAAATTCCATCAAATATGCTTTTTCACGGAAATTGATCATTCCAAGATGTTTTTTATTGGCTATGATTGGAAGTAGCTATCGAAAGACAAGTCCTTTCAATACAACATCGAAACTATAGCAAGCTTGCAAAGGTCATACTTAGACACTTTGTCTAATCGATAATAAAATAGTCTACAAGCGGGATTTCGGCAGTCGCATAGTCCCGGGTCTTTAGCAAGGATTTACCTTTGGAAGGTATAAAATATAGAACACCAGGGGTCATTTAGTACCTAGTGTCCCATATTTTTCACGATTACTAGCGCATGGTCAAAAGTTCAGATACATGCAATTTAACGTTGTACTACATATTGTAGACGCCGCCATTGATATCGAGCGTAGCACCGGTAATAAAGCCATCGTATTCTGAAGCCAGAAATAAAACCGCACGCGCTACGTCATCTGCATTACCTGCGCGTTGGATTGGAATGCCAGCTGTTGTGGCAGCTGCCGATTCTTTTGTCGTATGCGTGTTGTGAAATGAAGTTCCAAGAATAAGTCCCGGAGCCACGGCGTTGACCCTGGTGCCGTAAGGCCCCAATTCTGAGGAGAGAGCCCGTGTTAGCGTTAAGATAGCCCCCTTGCTGGTAGAATAGACGAGCGACCCCGGATGCCCCCCTTTACGCCCGGCGAGTGATGCCAAATTAACAATACTGCTGTTGTCATTTTTTGCTAGATACGGAGCTGCCGCCCGCGTCACAAACATCATTGATGTAAGGTTGATGTCCATTACCTTATGCCAAAATTCAGCCTCCATTTCGCTCAGCATTTTACGTGCGACAAGTGAACCAGCATTGTTGATCAGTATGTTTAAACCACCAAGGGCCTCTACCGTTTTTTCGACCAGTGCATTCGCATCGGCTTCTTTTGTTAAGTCACCACTTATAGCAACCGCTTTTTGTCCTTTGGCGGTGGCGTATTCCGTCAATTGGTTCGCGGTATCGGCACTAGAAAAATAGTGTATGGCAACATTGGCTCCGCTATCAATAAAGTGTCTAGTGATCGCTTCACCAATTCCTTGGGCTCCAGCCGTGATAAGAACGTTTTTTCCAGTTAGTTTGTTAGTGTTTTTCATAATATTCCTATTATTGATTAAGTTGATAAATCTATAGATTTTAGAATTATCATATTGTCTATTTTTATTCCAATTATTCGATGCAATTTCAGAAACCGGGGCAATACAGATTGGCAAAAATTCAAATCTATGTTTTCTCTAATTACCATTTAAATTTTTGCGCCATTTTTTCTTTAATGCCTGCTAGCGATCCGGATAATGTAAGCTTACAAGCTTGGCAAACCCATCCGGATTTTCCAAGTTCGGAATTTGGCCATTTTCTAAAATTATGTTTTTTGTTTCTCTAGAAAAAGCTGAATTTCGCCATTGTTGAACTTACGTTATTTTTTTGATATTTTATCATTAGTTATTGGTTGGTCATAATGTTGGCAACGTTATGCGTGTATGATTCTTTCCTCATAACATCCGCTCCACTAAAATACCATAATATCGATACAATCTTATGGTGTAGACAATATCGGGTTGGGGAATGAACTATATGCGCCAGTTGTGTGCAGTCTATTTTTTGGCTTCCCTATCCAAAAAATTAGCGGAGTTTGGTCGGCTTTTCCTTGAACATGTCCCTTATCAATTGGTTAATGAAAGGTAGGGCAGGTGTTAGGCAAGGACCTTTCCGCTTAGCTACAAGCCAAATCTTTTGTATTTTTTTATACGTTGTTACCCTTTGATATTTTCCAGCAAGTGGGTAATTATTGACCAAGACAGAAGCCGAAATCTGAAGAATTCGATCCAGTTCCCTTATCATATCAACGGTCAATTTTTTCTCTGCGTTCAGTATCTCCGATATGCGACTTTTTCCGCCGATGATTGCGACCAAGTCCTTTTGGTACATATTCAGCTCCTCCGTTCGTAATTTTACAGGCGTTTGAAAGCGGCACTGGAATTGGAGTACCTCTCCCAACTAAGCGTGGATACGGACAGTCGAATCCGCCATAATTGCGGTTATATTTTGTTGTGCTTTCGGTATTTAAATACGGGACCATTAATTTATTCAGCATTCGAAGCTTTAACTATGTCTTGCATTACTGCTCTAAGAGATTGAAAATTCCCTCTTAATCGATAAGCTAGAAAATAGAAATTATCTGCTCTATTCTCAAATTCAGGAATCTTTAAGAGCTTTAAGCTGTTTTTAGCAATCGAAGATTTTTGTAGATTTTTAGTCTCTTCTGTTAAAGCATCTATATTTCTAACAGAGCCATTTTTGGTAATATATTCGATATACTCAGCTCCGTATTGTATATATGAATCTTTATTCACTTTCATATTGGCAAATTCTCTTTCCCACTTAAATAATAAAGTTTTTAAGTCGTTGTTTCTTAGTTTAGATAAAGCGCCAGAACTTTTTAACTCCACCAGCACAAAAGAACTAGGTGTCCAATTCGGTGTCCAAAATGTTTTATGTAACAGTTTGTCAAAGTCAGATTCAGTCATATTACTGTCTTGAATTCTCATAACTGTTAGCAATTCATCCAAGCCTTCTATTACCCTGTTGAAGTTAGTTATTTTAGAGTCTAATTCGTTTAAATTCTCGCTAAACTCTTTATTTAGATTCTGCAGTATAATAGAATTTTCTTGCTTTATAATACGTTCTTGATTCAGGTTATTTATTTGAAGTGCAATCAAAATTCCAATAACTACAAGTACAATTTCTCCAATAGCATAAAGCATATATTTACTGAACCTGCCTGCCCGACTGCCTCGTTCAGGCGGGTTTTCTTAGAACAATCGTTGGCGTATTTTTCTGAAGAATTTTATCATATCTATTGTTTTTTGGCCTGAGCAACGCCTGGCTCCTCACGATCAAAGGTCTACCAGACCTTTGCTTTCCGTTCGGCCCTCTAAAGAATTTTATCATTGATTATTGTTTGGTCATGATGAAGCACAACAATCGTATATAGTAAGAAGTTACTCTATTTCTCTATCAGAACTACGAATCCAAATGATTTTTGATATTCTTAAAAGCAGTTGTCGTTACAACTGATTATATTTTTGGGGCCGTTCTATGTCATAGAACCGCTTGGGCATATCAGGGACCCCTACATACTAAAGCTTTACGGAATTGATCGCTTGGTTATGATACGCGTTGTAAATGTTTCTAGGTATAAGTATTTGCAGAGCAGCCCTGAAATAATTTTTTGTAACGACGTTCGGCTTCCTGTTTTTATAATGATTTATGAACATTTTAAAAAAGCAAACAGACATGCGAATTGTACCGTTGGCATTTTTTTAATCTATAAGATCATCTATCCTTGGGTCGGGGTTTCAGATTAACCTTTTCTTAGAAGAGGTCTGAACTGCTTTTTGGGTCCCGAATGCTGGGGGTCAGGAGAGGTAAACTATAGCGTTTGGAGAAATTCTTTATTTTTCAAGTTTTAACAGATTCGCTTCGGGGCTGAACCGACTGACGGGCAATGCTTTCTTTTGCTGAACCATTCTTTATTGACCACGTTGAACATAATCGTTTTAAATCTAGTAAATAACTGGCTTACAACTAGCCTCTAGATCTTATTTCCCGATTCATAAAAATAACATATGAAAACAAGAAACACAATAGGGTCAGCGATATCAACCCCGTTATTTGTGGCCAAACCAATAGTATGCTTTGACCTAATGACAAGTTTGTTGGAATAGCTCCTTGTACCTGTGCCATGGTCAAAGGGCCCAAACTACGTATCGATGGTACTAAAATTGCCGAGGTAATTTGGTCGAACAATTCGTTTGGCATTAGTTGAACCAAATAAAACTTCAATTTTTGATAGAAAAGGATTGCCTTTTGAGAGGCATATTTAGACGGCTTAAACCCCGAAGTAACCACATTCACGATTAGCGGATAAAAAATCGTAAAAAACAGCCATACGGAAATACAGCTTAAAGCAGAGGTTGCGGCCTGTTTGAAACGAACCGAAAACAAAATAGACAGGTTCAACCAAAAAGAAATATAGATTATACTCAATATCGTATATATCAGGATCCGAATAAATTCCTCCGCAGTAGGAGGAATTCCAATGGTCATCAAACCGGCACCCAACACCAAAAAACATAACGCAAAGAGCATCACGGTTATCACAATGATTCCTGCTAAAAATTTGGCATTAAGTATATAATCCCTAGGAATGGGTTGCGCCATAATACGGCTCAAGGTTCCATTATTTTGCTCTGAACTTATGGCATCAAACCCTAAACCAATACCAAACAGGGGGCCTAAAAAGCCTACAAATACATAAAACGAAGGTAAAGTGCCATTCGATTTGGTAAACAAATTCAAGAAAAAGAAAGTGTCCTCTGAATTGTTGGAAGCAAATGTTTTAGCAGGATCAGCCAATGTTGAAAACAAGGTTCCCAAACAGGCTAATGCAACAATGGCAAATAAAATAATGAAACGCCAGTTTCTTATATGGTCTGCAATTTCCTTTTGCACCATTCGCTTAAACGGTTCTAATGGTATATCATGCACATTACCCGATTTCGATTGTTTAAAGAAATCGCCAAAAGAGCTTAAATCCATAAATTTTAAGCGGGTAAGTTCTGAAAATCTCATTCTATATTTTTCCGTATTCATAGCTGTTTTGATTCTTGAAAATATTGATGATAAATATCATCCAAACCGTATTCTTTTTTATTCAAATAACAAAGTCCATATCCTGAATCCACGATAAGTTTGGATAATTCAGCAGCCACGTCATTTTTAGATTCCACTAAAAAATGGTTATCGTTTAATACTACTTTGTCAACACCTTTTATCTGATGTATCTTCTTTAAAATATCCTTTAGGTGGGAGGGGCGTTTGTTCGAACGCAGCTGTGTCCCATCGATTTCTCCTTCGATAGTAAAAGCATTGGTGGAAAACAATTGCTTTGCGAGTGAACTGATTTTTCCTTCTGCCAACAATTTACCCTTAACAAATATTCCGACACGATCACACACCTGTTGTACCTGATGTAAATGATGGGATGAAAACAGCACTGTAATTCCTTTTTTTCTGCTTAACCGTACGATAAGCTGAAGAAATTTCCTGACCCCCTCCGGATCAAGCCCAGAGGTAGGTTCATCGAGTATAATTATTTCAGGATCTTTTATCAACACATCCGCAAGGCCGAGCCTTTGGCGCATTCCTTTGGAATAATTAGCGACTTTTTTATATTTTACATCTGATAACCCTACCTCTTCAAGCACCTCTAAAGCTCTTGCCTGCGCTTGATCCATAGGTATATTGTTCAATTCTGCAATGTATATAAGGTTCTGAAGACCGGAATAATCACCGTAAAAACCAATGTCTTCAGGCAGATAGCCAACACGCTTTTTAACCTCAATCGGATTCTTCGTTGAATCGATTCCGCAAACTTTCACAGTGCCTAAATCCACATCGGTCAGTCCTAGAAGCATTAAAATAGTAGTTGATTTACCTGCTCCATTGGGGCCAAGTAAGCCAAAAATTTCACCTTTTTCAATGGAGAGCGACAAATTATCTACGGCAGTATGGGTTCCATATTTTTTAGTCAGTCCAGATATCTCGATACACTTTTCCATGGTTACCTTCGTCCGTATTTTTTGAATAGATAATATATGGCGCCTAGTGTTCCGATAATAATAAATATGCCGAGCCAGCCCCACATTAATGGTGTTTTTACTAAAACCCTAATAGATGCCTCCGAAGATACCTCTGGTGTTCTGGCCGTAATCTTTGATATATAATCTCCCGGGATTGCCTTGCTGTCGGACTTTATCGTAGCATAGACCTCTGTACTCGCCCCTGCATCTATATTGGGTAAGGTATCCGGTTTTATGGAAATCTCCCAATCTTTGGGTTTTGAAGTGCTAAAAGTAACATTGCTTAAGCTGCTCGAACCTAAATTCTTAACCAATAACTCTATTTGTTTTTCGCTGCCCGAAGTTATAGTAGAACTCAATAAGCCCGTTGGAGTAGTAAGTTCTAAATTATAAGACCCTTGTATCACAACTTCCAATTCCAGTTCTGCCGTACTATATTTATTGGTAGCTTTTAACGGAATTTTATAGGTGCCCGACTTCACTTGAAATGAAGGTTTTACCTCGACCGAAAGGTTTACTGTTTTGCCCGGTTCGATTTCGACCGCAGTAGCTTGTCTTCCGTTAGGTTTAAATAGCACGTTCCACCCACGAGGTGCACTGGCAAGCAAGGCGTATACTTGCTTTTCCCCGGTGTGGTTCTTTAATTTTGTTGTAAAATTGAAATTTGATTCGGAATGCCCTTCCATATTTATTTGGTCGGAAGTAAATTCTGTCTTAAAGGTACCCTGTTCCGATACTTCTATCTCTAGAGGAAGAATGTCATAGTTTCTACCTATTATCTTGATGTTGTATTTTCCCTTATCAACTTTAAGAGGCACATTGATGGTTAAGGAGAGCGTTTTTTTCTCATCGGGTAGTACTGCGATCCGGTTGATGCTATAACCCCCGGATGTTAAAGTATAATTCCACTCTTCAGGTATTCCTGATAGCAGAATATCGATATTTTTCAATCGATTGCCAGAATTGATAACATCAATCGTATAGTCGATAGATTCTCCAGGAGGAACGGCAATTTTGGTATAGGGCGTATATAAGGTTATCCCGTTACCCGCTTTGGCGGTAATACTGAAGCATGCTAAAAAAGTCGATAGGATTAAGAACGTGCTTAAAAGTGGTTTTTTCGTTGTCGTCATATTGTTTGTGATTTTATTGGGGTGCAAGAAAGACCCGTCCTGAAGGGCTGATTTTAAGCTTTACTTATTTTCAATTATCCTAAAGTAATCTTGATCCACGAACAGCCGATTGAACAGGCCAACGGAATCACTTTCAACAAAGACATCCGGATATTGCGAAGAACTCATGAAGAACTTATTTTCTGTCGTATCTCGGTAGGCTTCAATCATAAGGTCTTTCATTGATTGGCCGCTGATGGTCAACCTATAGTCTGCCTCATTCTTAGGGGTAAAGCCATCTGCAAACTGCGAACTACGTTGATTGCGTAGCCTATTTAGATATCGAACGACCTTAGTAGAATCAGCAGCGAGGTTTTCCATGGTCCATATCGAATCTGTTTTGGTGAGGGCATAACCGTTTTTATCCTTAGCCTCAAATTTTAATTGGGTGATCGATTCCTTCTCGACTTTCATAAACTCAGAATTTCGCCATAGGTTGAATTTTCTGTCGAACGTATCGGGGAGATCACTTTTAACGGTATAGGTTTCCGGGTTGTCATTTATCCTAAAAAAGGCGTCCTTTCCAAAATACAGCTTCGTATGGTTTTTGTTTCCCTTTTCTTGGATTTCAATCCATCGTGCCAAAGAATCAGTCAATTCGTAAGTCGCCCACTTATCTTTTGTTTTTGCGACCAATCGCTCGGTCTTTATGTTTCTTAGTTGGCCCAATGTATTTTTTACCGTATTCTGGTCGGCCGCGCTCTTCACGTTGCCTTGAGCGACCTCCCAATTGTCCGCTTCTCTCGAAATAACAATAGGTTCTTCATTTATGGCAGCAGGCGGATGAATCGTAATTTTATTGATTTGGGCGGAATCCAATTGTAAGACCTCCGCCTTGAAAGTGGTACTGCTGTTCTTTTTAAAATAATTGGTCATTACAAATATAAGTATGAGGCTGACCAAGACCGCAATTAGAATGTTGTTCTTTTTCATACACTTGAAATTTTTATTGCATTGATATAAATTAATTAAGAATTGAGAATCCCGGACATTCGGAAAACCGCTAGGCTCTCGTATCAATTGCGAGTAATCGGGACTTTGGGCTCGTTTTATGTGTTTATTTTTATTGCCAAGAAACTGTTTTGAAATATGTAAAGAGCCCTGGGGCATTGGTGCGAACCATAACATAAATCTCGATCATCGCCTCATTCATAATTTTCCTCTATTCTTCGGCTGCGCTTATTCTTGTTCATTTGCATCCGGAGAATACCGTAAATGATTACCAATAAAATGGGCAGTAAAAAATTGGTATATTTCAAGATAGCTTTTGTGCCATCTTCCAATTTTTCTATGGGACGGTATCGAATACCTTTAGTTCTCAAATCGATCAATCCCGTATCATCGCTCAACCAGTCAATAGCATTGACCATCAAGTTTACATTATCACCCTGAACCTGTTGGCCACCGCTGATCGGAAAATCACCATCGGCCACCACAAAAATCCGGGAATGGTTACCGTTCGCATAGGTTTGTTCCAAGACCCCAGCTACGGTTTGGCGCGGTGAAGTAAAATCGCTTTCTGTCCATTCTTTTTGAATATCAAAAAACTGAGGGGCTGGTTTACTTGCCGAATTTTCCGAGGTGAAGGCTAAAGGCGTAAATGTTGCTAGTGAATCTTTTGGTGTAAAGTGCAATGAGCTTGCAAACTGCATGATCACAGCCTCCAAGCCTTTGGTTACGGGGTGATCGGTAAAGCTGCCAATAATGGGTGCATATGGAAATGCTACGTTCGAAGTGAAGTTGAAAAAGCCCTGGCGCTGTTGTACTCCAATCGTAGCACATTGGGCATCGATTACAAAATCTTCTCGCACTTCCAACCCTTTTTCCTGTAACCATTTTTCGATTCCTGTGACCAACGAACTTCCGTAACCATTGTTCAAATCACCATTAACCCTGTTCAGAGCAATGAATAGGTTTCCTCCATTTTCCAAGAATTCGTCCAATTTAATCAAAGTGGCGTCGTTAATGGTATCGGTCGGACGTACCATGGCCAATGTCTTAATTGTTTCCGGTACGGAAGTGCTATCGTTAATGTTGGTGGACTTAAAATCATATAAAACATCCAAGGCTGTCTTTACCTGAGAAAGTTCCGCTATCGAAGCTTGACCATAACCTTCCATCAAACCGACTTGGGGCTTATTCGTTACCGCAATTTTTTTAATGGAGGAGGACAACAGATATTCCAAAGGAGCTCCAGGCTGCATAAATGGAATCACTTCTCTCTGCTCTTCAAGTTCTAAAACGGCACCTAAAAATGCTTTTTGTTGTTTCATCTGATCTTTTTCACGCACATTGATCATTACAGGATTAATGCCCGCTTCCACAGCCTCGCGCTCCGTTTCCTCGTTTTCATTGGGATTTATGAACGTATAGACGAGATTATCATCTGAATGTCTTGCATATTCTATCAGGTACTCCTCGAAGTCGTTCTTCGTTTTCGCAATATCGGGAGGAAGGTCTTCTGAAAAGTAGGCTTTGACGGTTATGGGGTTATCGAGAGATTTCATGATGTTTTCCGTCGCATCACTCAAAGTGTACTGGTTATCTTCGGTAAGATCAAGCCTAAAGAAATATTGCTCGGATACCAAGTTGGCGAATACGAGAATACCAAGAACCAATAAAATGGATGTATTTAATTTTCTCATGTTATAGTTGTATTAAGAAAAATGTCTTTTAGATAAGGCCAACTCCCCTAGGTAAAGCCCTAGAAGTGTTATGGAAAGGAAATAAACCAAGTCTTTTGAGTCGATTACCCCTCTCGAAATGGACTCAAAGTGTGATTGCAAATTCAAAGCGTCGAAGAACTGCCCCATAGCACCCGTAAAGTTCTGAGCCAGTACCCCAAAAATGATATGAAAGAAAAGACCGATTAAGAGTGCTGTCATAAAGGCGACAATCTGATTCGTGGTAATGCTACTAGCAAAAATACCGATTGCAGTATAGGCGATACTCAATAACAACAATCCAAGATAACCGCAAATAGTACCTCCGTTATCTAAATTTCCAATACTCGAAACGGTAATGACATAAGGCAATGTGGCTGCCAAGGCAATACAAACCAACAAGACCGATGCCAAAAACTTTCCAAGAATGAGCTGGCGGTCGGATACCGATTTTGTCAACAAAAGTTCCAATGTTCCTGTTTTTCGCTCTTCAGCAATCATTTTCATTGTTATCGCAGGAATAAAAAAGAAAAGGCTCCATGAGGCAATGTTGAAGAACACACGAAGGTTGGCCTGCCCAACCAAAAAAATATCGTTCCCGTAAAGCCAAGTAAAAAAACCACTAAACCCCAAAAAGAGCGCAAGAATAATATAGGCTATCAAAGAGTCGAAAAATGTTGCCAATTCCCGTTTGGCTAGCGTCCAAATAGTATGCATATCTAATTTACCGTTAAGTTTCTAAAAATGTCTTCCAATTTCGTTTCCAATGGGGTAAGTTCGGTGAGCACCCATTTTTTCTTTACACAAAGATTAAACACTTCACGCACAGATGTTTGTTCTGGCTGACTCTGTAATTCAAACGAATTTTGACCCTCTTGAATGCGCTCTACGGTTCGCACCGTATCCAGTTGCTTTAAGAATTTCAAGATGCTCTCTGGGTCACCATCCTCTATGCGGAGCCTTAAGATTTCGTTACCCTGAGACTGTTTTCGAAGGGTTTCGGGTGTTCCATTTGCCACTATTTTACCCTTATTAATAATTAAGATACGGTCGCAAGTGGCTTCCACTTCCGGCAAAATATGAGTACTTAGAATTACGGTCTTTTCTTTTCCAAGGTCACGTATCAATTTCCTGATTTCAATAATTTGGTTGGGATCTAAACCCGTGGTCGGTTCATCCAAAACTAAAATTTCGGGATCGTGGATCATGGCCTGTGCCAAACCAACACGTTGCCGGTACCCTTTAGATAGTTCTCCTATTTTTTTATGCTTTTCGCGGTTCAATCCACAAACACCTATCATCTCCCGAATTCTTTTGCCAATAATAGCATTGTTCATCCCTTGCAATGCGGCGCAGAAATCCAGATAGTCTATGACGGGCATATCTAGGTATAATGGGTTGTTTTCAGGAAGGTAACCGATGTGCTTCTTGAAGTCGTTCGTCTCTTCTGCAATACTCTGGCCTCCTATCCGAATATCCCCTTTTTCAATTCCGATATATCCCGTAATCATCTTCATGGTGGTGGATTTTCCAGCCCCATTCGGTCCAAGAAATCCCAGTACTTCTCCGGTTTTGACGTTAAAACTAAGGTCGTTTACCGCCACTTGGGGGCCATAAGTTTTGGTCAGTTTTTCAATTTGTATATCCATATATTGAACTTATAAAGTTGATTTTCCATTGCTACAAATTTTATCTTCCTCCGGGTTTTCTCTTTTCGTCCTATACCTTTGAAAGAGACTATCAAAGCGTTTTTTGATGGTATTCAAAACCTTGCCTGAGAATTGAATCCCTTCTTTCAAATTCGCTTGGAAAAATGCTGTAAAACATAAATTCAGGCATTTCAAAAGAATCTTGAAACCGCATGGATTCCCTATCCGAAAAGAAATGCTTTATAATAGAATCTATTTTTTTGTCGCTTTGATTCCTGTCGGCGCTGAAATAATTGTAGGCGGAATCGTAGCTGATATGGTTTCCCTTTTCGTCATATTCTCTGTTCACCTTAATTTTCATATCAGGAGGTATAATCGAATCGTTTTCTTGAGAAATACCAGTATAAAGACATAAGCAGTAGGGGACAAAGAATGTCATGATCGACTTTGTCATGATGCGCTTATTGGGTTCGACATAAGTGAAGGTTTCATTAATGTCATTTCATGATTCTTCTTCTTATTTTTCGTAAGATGAATTTTTAGTATACCGTTATGAAAATGGACTGAATTTAATGTTCGATGCTGTTTGTCGGGAAGCCTTATATGGAAATCCATAAGCTTTTCATCTATACCAAGCGGCAATGAATTTTTGTGAAAATTAGGAGCGTCAAGACCTTGCTTTATTTTTAGGTGCAATATTCCATTTTGTACCGTTATGGTATGATTATATTTCTTAAGGAAATTGGCGGAAATAAGAATGTGTACGCCCGAGCTGTCCACGTTCATTTGAAATTTCCTGAACCTCAAAGCAGGGAAGTGGTTTTGACTTAGTTTGCTATTCTCTTTTTTAATATTGTTCAATAATGTCATGGCTATTTTTTTAAATTATACTTTGATACTACCAAGTAATCGTCTAAAGAAACAGGACAAAAAATTATTTATAGGCTAAATAGAAATCTTTGAATGAGACACCAGAACCTTAGAGGTAGTGAAAAATCATTCAGGCAATAATCCCCAGATGCCTATCTGTAGAACTTGAATTCAAAAAATTTAGTCCTCGAAAAAAAGAATGGAAGAAGTAGTTGAAATAGCATCCCGATAGATGCACGTTTCAAAATGTGCCCGCATTTCATAATGTTTGGCAATAGGTTGCCAGAAATTTTTTCAACTGACCAAACAGAAAACGCGGACAAAAGACCGTCTTCTTGTTTAATGAATTGCATGATATTAAATTTTGGTCGAAAATAAAAAATCACTTGAAAAATCAAAAGTTAAAAAATGTGAAAATTGGGCAAACCGTAGATACTTTAATTTAAAGTTTATAAAGTTGTCACAAAAAGCTACACTCGATAACTGGACCTTATTTTTCTTGATTGTGCTCTATAAAAAGGTTCGTTTTATTTTATGGGGTCTGTGTATGGGCTATTGTTTTGCCGTAGGTTGATAGAATATATCCTTAAACTTCGATTCGGCACCGACAAATTCTTTTTTCCTTAGGCATTCCAACCTGTCCTAGGTATTGTTGGTATGGGCGGAAAGTTGGCAGATAATCGATCCGTTTTCATTACGATAGTTGGTTAAAAAACCACTATTCGTATACTTTTTAATGTATTTTTTGGCCTTGGTTCCATAGGTGTCAAAAACTTCTATTTCATTTTCTTCATCGCTTTCCACTTGAATAAATTCTAAAAAAAACCACGAGTTTAAGCTGCAGATCTTCATAGGATACATTCCTGTTGTCGTTTTTAAATATGGGTAAAGAATGCTATGATAAAATTTCCAGACCTTAGCTTTTGGATGTTGACGCTCTGGGGATGGTTGGGTAGCTGCTGTATTTCGACTATTTTGAACATTTCATTTTACGGTAGGGCATAATCAGAACAGCTGATAGAAATATGGGTTATGTCTTTTTGCCATGAACATTTTTTATAAATCTATTCGGATTTTTTAATAAACGAAAGAATTTCATTACGATTTTTGATTTATTGGTTTTTGGCTTGCTCTATGGCCTTCAATACAATGTTTTCTTCAACACAATGCGGATAATGGAAATCGTATACTGTATATTGAGCCTTACTTTACAGACAATTGTCACTTGTGAATTTTACGTTAAAAATCTGCATCCTGACCTAGGTCATTTCAAAGGTTGTTGATTGATCGTACTTTCGGTATAGTAATAAAACAAATATTGTTTAACCTAAAAACATAACGTTATGTCACTAGTAAAATTTAGAAGTAGGCCTTTTGGAAATCTGGTCAGCCAAGATTTTTTCAATTTGGATAATTTTTTCGATAATCGTTTTTGGAATACAGGACTTATGGACAATCCTTTTTGGAACGGCAAGACCATGGAACCTGCCTTGAACATTAAGGAAACGGATGACAATTTCGAGATCGAACTTGCCGCGCCGGGCTTTGCCAAAAAAGATTTTGAGGTAACCATCGAGAATGGATGCCTTAATATCACTGCCGAAAAAGAACATTCGGACGAAGAAAAAGAGGAAAACTTTACCCGAAGAGAGTTCAGCTACACCTCTTTTCAGCGTTCGCTACAATTACCCGATAGCGTAAAGGAAGAAGATATCAAGGCTAAGTACAACGATGGTATCTTGAGCTTTAAGCTTACAAAAAAGGAAGAGGCCAAAAAAATGCCTCCTAAGAAAGTAGAAATCGCTTAAGATTTCAACTGTCCAAGAATGCCCTCTTGCCAAAACCTATAAACATCCATGTAGGTAGGTTGGCTCGGGGGCATTGTATTTTTCCCACAAATGACCCAAAAAGAAATGCTGGAAAACCCGTTCGCCCTTTCCATAGAAAAACTCAATGCCCGATTGGCCAGCGACAGCGAACACGGCTTAAATGTTGAAGAGGCCGCCCGGCGTCTTCTGATATACGGCCTCAACCAAATACCGGAACAAGGTTTAAAAACCCGGTGGCGCATACTTGCGGATCAATTTTTGAATCCCATCATCTATATTTTGGCCATAGCGGCCGTACTGGCATTCTTGTTCAGCGACCTGTTAGAGGGCTTCGCCATTGTAGTCGTAATACTCATTTCCGCAGGAATCGGTTTTTTTATGGAGCTACAGGCCGTACGCTCTTTGGAGGCCCTGCGCAAAATGGGGCAGGCGATGACCTATGTTATCCGTTCTGGAAAAAGAACCAAAATCAAGGCCGCCGAGGTCGTGCCAGGCGACATTGTACTATTGCAAACCGGTGATGTGGTTCCGGCCGATGCACGGTTGATCGAGGTCGATGCGTTATCGGTAAAGGAGTCCGCCTTGACGGGGGAGAGCGTTCCCGTGAACAAAATAACGGAGGTACTGGCGGCAAAGACACCGATAACCGACCAAACCAATATGGTCTTCAGGGGAACGGTGGCCGTTACGGGTTCAGGCAGAGCGGTGGTAACAGCAACCGGAAAAGCTACCGAGCTAGGCAAAATTCAACAAATGGGTGTGGATGCCGAAAAGGAACGTACCCCCTTGGAAAAAAAACTGAACCAATTGAGCAAATGGCTGATTTGGTTGACCTTGTTCTTTGCCGTCATGATCGTGGTCACGGGATATTTTCGCGGAAAAGATTTGCTGCTGATGATTGAAACAGGAGTGGCACTGGCCGTAGCCGCCATTCCAGAGGGTCTGCCGATTGTCGCCACCATTGCCCTGGCACAGGGCATGTTGCGCTTATCGAAAAAGGATGTCATCATCAAAAGATTGGAGGCCGTTCAGACCTTGGGTGCTACCGATATTATCTGTACGGATAAGACGGGCACCTTGACCGAAGATAAAATGAATGTGCATACCGTAATGTTTTCCGATTCGTCTGCATCCGATATATCCCAAAAGAACGCAGGGGATTTTGATTTTATAAAGGGTAACAAAGTTTTTGATAAGATAATACGGACGGGCATCCTTTGCAATAACGCCAACTTTTCCGACGATAGGCCATATGGCGATTCCATAGAGGTCGCATTGCTCGATTTTGCTGCCCACGTGGGGTATAAAATAAATTCCATCCGAAAGGAAAATCCTGAAAATTGGGAGATGCCCTTTGATGCAGACCGTAAGTTGATGGCCACCGTACATGGGAACAAAAATGGATATTATGTGTACACCAAAGGTGCTTTTGAAAAGCTGTTGGAAACATGTGATTTTATTTTGGCGAATGGAAACATCAAAAATTTTGACAACAAACCTACATGGGAGAAGAAAGTGGAAACTTTAGCTGCCCAAGGCCTTCGAACATTGGCTTTCGCATACAAGGAAACGGAAAAATTCCCTGAGAAGGAGAATTTGACAAAACACTTGGTCTTTCTAGGGGTCATGGGCTTTATCGATCCAGCAAGGCAAGATGTCAAGGCTACCATCGGCATCTATAAAAAAGCGGGCATACGGGTCGTCATGGTAACGGGTGACCACCCTGGCACATCCCGAAAAATAGCGATAGAAGTGGGGCTGTTGGAACCCGATTCCCCAAAAGCGATAGTACAACTAGGGAAAAATCTACAACATAGCACAGAAGAAGATGGTGATCTCACGGCAAAACTGCACGATGTATCGGTTTTTGCCAGGGTAACCCCCGAACAGAAATTGAATCTGGTGAGCTTCTACCAAAAGAATAACCATATCGTAGGTATGATTGGTGACGGTATCAACGATGTGCCCGCCTTGAAAAAGGCGGATATCGGCATTGCGATGGGCGTTCGCGGTACCGAGGCGGCCCGTGAAGTGGCCGATGTGATTTTGAAAAACGACAAGTTTACCGCGATAGAATTGGCTATACGGCAGGGTAGGGCAGTATTTCAGAACATCCGCCAGTTTGTGGTCTATTTGCTGTCCTGTAATTTGGCCGAGATTCTCTCCGTAGGTTTGGCGGCACTAATCAACTTGCCGGCACCGCTGCTGCCCTTGCAGATTCTCTTCCTGAATTTGGTAACCGATGTTTTTCCTGCCCTGGCCCTTGGTCTCGGAAAAGGGGAGGCCGATATTATGGAACAACCGCCCAAGAATCCGAACGAACCGATAATGGGCCGTCAAGATTGGCTAGTGACTGCGATTTACGGTTTTTGTATCAGTGCCTCGGTACTCGGTATCGTGGCCTATACAAGTTTCGTTTTGGAACAGCCGCCCGAGACGATCAACAATATGGCCTTTTACACTCTGGTATTGGCTCAGTTGTTCAATGTTTTCAATATGCCCAAACGCGAGGAATCGTTCCTTAAAAATGAAGTTACACGAAATGTTTGGGTATGGGGGGCAGTCGTATTTTCGTTGTTGATCACCTTTGTAGCTTATCTTATACCGCCCGTGGCCAATGCACTTTCCTTACAAAAGTTATCCATTGAACAGGTCGGCGCTGTTGTCGGTTTCGCATTTGGCTCATTGGTTCTGGCGCAGTTACTGAAACGTGTGTTGTAGTTTAGTGATGACATCGGCTTTCATAATTCCAAGGGACCATCGGAATAGTAAGTAGAATAGATTCAGGACCCTTGCGCCGAAAACCCGTTCAGGGCCTCTCCCTCGGCTACTTCCATTTCCTTTTCTAGCGAGGTATCCCAATTTTTCAAGGCTTTTTTGGTCGCCGCATAGCCCACCTCGAAAATCGTATCCATATCCTTTAAGGAAAATGTACTGTAATTCGTAAGGTCTTTTGGGGAAACCACAATATCACAATCCTTGAATTTGTCCAACGAATCCTTGGCCATACGTATTTTATAGGCCCGTTCTAAAATGGTGTAGGAATGTTTCAAATCTTGTATCGCTACCTTTTCGAAGGGATTCACGTATACGCCTATCAACCGGTCGCAATATGTTTTGATGAGGTCGGACGGAAAATTGTTCAGAATGCCCCCATCGGAATAGTAGCCATCATCAATCTTTACGGGTGCAAAAACGCCGGGGAAGGCCGCCGAGGCCAAGACCGGCCGAATCAATTCGCCACGGTAGAAAACCTTCAAGGTGCCGTCGAGAATATTGGTCGCCGTGATCTGGAGCGGTGTCTTGAGCGCTTCGAAATCGTCAATGGGTAAGTATTTGGCAAAACTGGCATGGAACTTTTCCGTATCAACAAAACCCGGTTTGCTTCTGGCATATTTATCGATACTGAATAGTTGCACGGTCTTGAAAAAATCAAGAATTTCTTGCCAGCCATGGCCGGCCGCATATAATGCCCCAACAATGGCCCCAGCACTGGTACCCGCGATATGGGTAGGGTAAATATCCGTTTCTTCCAAAGCTTTTATTGCACCGATATGGGCAAGACCGCGTACCCCGCCGCCTGAAAGTACCAAGCCTATTTTCATTATTGTGGAATTTGTTCAAATGTAATGGTGTTGCACGTATGACGAAATGATTTTGGTCAGGTATCACTTTTTTAACAACGTTAAGCATCCGGCATCCCGAAACCATAAACCCTCCAAACATGACCAAAATCATGTGAAACCGTCTGCTACCGTCCTACATTTACGAAAAAGGTACATGGACGCTTTTTCTTCCTATTTATTCAATAAAGAATCGTGGCTGGCCTACATTGTTGTGCCTTCGGTCTATATATATTGGGACTTTTTGTCGGGTGGGCCGGTTCTGTGCTTTTGAGGCTATCCAAGAAAAAGCGGCGTACCGTCATTAAAGCCCAATTGTTGCAACGCTAAGAATCACCAAATGAACGAACAAACTACAGATTCCACCTTGTTCAAGGCCATTTTTGAATCCTCGGTTGAGGGCATATTGGTTGTGGCCCACGACGGATCCATCCAAAGAGCGAACACGGCGGGCGAATCGATGTTCTGTTATTCACAAGGAGAACTGATCGGGAAAAAAGTAGAAACTCTCATCCCCCAAAAATTCAGGAATAATCATGAATCCTACAGAATTGCCTATTCCAAAAAGCCTAAAGCTAGGCCCATGGGCCAGCATCTTGACCTATGGGGATTGCGCAAGGACGGTTCGCAATTTCCTTTAAAAATAAGCTTGAGCCCAGCCAATATTAATGGGCAACAACTTGTAGTGACTTTTGTAATGGATATTACTGAGCAGAAAAAGGCCGAGGTTACTTCGTTCGAAAGTAACCGAAAGTTGAGCACCCTGATCGACAATCTTCAGGGCATCGTGTACCGCTGTAAAAACGATCGCGACTGGACGATGGAATACATTAGTGACGGCTGCCTGCCCTTTACGGGCTATACCCCTAAAGAATTCTTGGAAGGCAAGGTGCATTTCTCACGGATTACCTTTCAAGAAGACCAAGAAGAGGTCTGGAACCTTACCCAAAAAGGGATTGAAGAAAAAAAGCCGTTCAACCTATCGTACCGTATCCGTGATAAAAAGGGCAATATCAAGCATATGAGTGAGCTCGGTCAGGCCATTTTTGACCGGAACGGCAATCTGGAGGCCTTGGAAGGTTTCATAACCGATATTACGGGCCAAAAGGAAACGGAATCATTGTTAAGAGCCAACGAGGCGAAGAACAAGGCATTGCTGGATGCGATCCCTGATATGATATTCGTTCAGAACCACAAAGGCGACTATTTGGAATGCTTTGCACCGGAACCCGAAAAATTGTTTATGACGCCCGAAGAGTTTATCGGTAAAAATATGAAAGAGGTGCTTCCGCCCCACGTACATTCCGTCATTAAAAGAGCACTTGACCTTGCCATTCAGGATAAAAACATACAGATAGGCGAGTATAGCGTATCGACAAAGGAAGGCGAATCGTTCTATGAAGCGCGGGTCGTGCCCATGAACAAACATGCCGTTTTGACCATTGTAAGGGACGTTACCGAGAAAAAATTAACGGAAAAAAGGCTTACCCAAAGCCTACTTCGCAATAAGGCGTTATTGCAGGCTATTCCCGATACGATCAAGACTTTGGACGCGCATGCAAATTATTTGGAAATCCACACCCAGGATCCTGACTGGTGGTTGGTGCCCAAAGAGCAGGTTATCGGTCATAATATGAGAGAGTGGCTATCCCCTGAAAACTACAAAAAAATTAAAAAGGCTATAGACCGTACCTTAACTAGTAAAGATACCCAGTTGGTAGAGTATGGTATTGAGCGCGGCGATGGCTTTCGGTATTATGAAACCCGCACGGTATTTTTATCTGGGAACAAGGTGTTGGCTATTGCGCGCGATATTACAAAAAGGAAAAAAATAGAGCAAGAACTGCTTGCCAGTGAGACAATGAACCGTGGCATACTCCAAGCCATGCCCGATATCTTTGTGCTGAACGACCGAGAGGGCAAAATTTTAGAACTGCACACGCCCGACCCCGAATTGTTGTTAGCTAATGTCGATGAACTTATCGGCAAAAATTTTAGGGATGTTCTGCCCGACACCATCGATTCCGAGATTGAAAAAGTATTCAAGAGGGTACACCGCAACAGGGTTATGGAGATCATGGAAACCACGCTGCCCGGCCGGAACAAAATGGTTGATTTCGAGGCACGGATTGTTCCTCTTGAAAATGGCAAGAGTTTATCCATTCTTAGGAATGTTACCAAAACAAAGGCGGTTCAAGATATATTGTACGTTCGTAATAGGGCCCTGGAGGCCGCTGGTAATGGCATCATTATCGCCGATGCGCAAGAAAATGACTTTCCTATTATTTACAGCAACAAGGCTTTTACCGAGATAACAGGTTATTCGAACAATGAAATTCTAGGCAAAAACTGTCGGTTCCTGCAAAATAACGACCGGCAACAGGAACCGTTGGATACCATACGAAAGGCCATCAAAGATCAGGTGCCCTGTCGAACCATCCTGCGCAATTACCGTAAAGACGCCACTCTATTCTACAACGAGTTGACCCTTACTCCTGTCTTCAACGACCTTGGTAAAACCACGCATTTTATAGGGGTGCAGAACGATGTTACCGAACGAAGAAAAGAAGAGCTGTTCAAGGAGCATATTAGAAGAACCTTGGAAATGATCGCCCAACATAAGCCACTCAAGAGCATCGGCAAAGAAATCTTAAAGACCTTGGAATCTAGTATGGATGGTGGCATGGCCTCTATATTAAAATTAAATCCTGAAAAGAGAACCTTACATAAACTCGTCGCCCCGAATTTGCCCGAATCGTTCAACAAGGCCATGGAAGGGGTTGTCATTGGGCCCAAAGTAGGTTCTTGCGGTTCCGCGGCCTATTTAAAAAAGGAAGTTGTCGTTGCAGATATAAGCAAAGATAAGCGTTGGAAAGACTATAAGGGCATTGCCCTTAAAAACGGACTACGGGCCTGCTGGTCGTACCCCGTTCTTTCATCGGATAAGCAAGTTCTGGGTACGTTTGCCATCTATCATACGAACGTAAAAAAACCTACAAAAGAACAAGAGGATATCATTGCGAACCTTGTACAGCTTACAAGTTTAGCCCTTGAACAGTACAGCACCCGTGGTGAATTGGAAAGAAGCCGATCCTTACTGCAATCCTATGCCCTCGAACTGGAAGAAAAAGTGGCGGAACGGACCGATGAACTGAAAGCCACCGTTCAGAAACTGGTCGAGACCAATCTTAGCCTCGAAGATCAGATTAAGGAAACCAAAGCAGCCGAAAACCGGGCCCTGGAGAGCCAAGCCATGTTTGCTGCCATTTCCAAAAACTTTCCAAAAGGGTTCATTGTCGTGTTCAATACCAATTTTGAGATTGAATATGTCGACGGGGGCGAAATGCAGCGATATGGGTTTGACAAAAGTCAATTAGAAGGTAAACGGATCGACAATGTCAGTGTGCTACCTAGAAAATATAGAGCACGCATTAAGAAGAATGTAGAGAAAACCATGAATGGGGCACAACTATCCTTTGAAGGTCGTTTCGAGCACAAAACCTATTGCGTGAATACATCACCGCTACTAGGCGGCGATGGTGAGGTGGAATGGATGCTTTTCGTATATAGCGATATTACCGAACTGAAACAAGCAGAAGTCCATATCCGAAATGCTCTCGCTAAGGAAAAAGAGCTCAACGAACTAAAATCGCGATTCATTTCAATGGCCTCTCATGAGTTCCGAACTCCTTTGAGCGCCATCGGCACTTCGGCCATCTTGATCGAGAAACAGAATATGCCGGGCAAAGAGGAAAAACGGCAAAAATATGTCCAACAAATACAATCCAACGTAAGAAATTTGGTTGTCATTCTCAACGATTTCCTTTCCTTGAGTAAGTTGGAAGAAGGCAAAATACAGCCCAAACCCGATAATTTTGACCTCGTTGAATTCGCCCATAACCTGATCTACGAAATGGAGCCCAACAGAAAAAGGGGACAACAAATTAAACTGAATGTGCAACAAGGATCAATTCCGGTATTTCTGGATCCCAAACTGTTGCAGCACATTTTTACCAATTTATTGAGCAATGCCATTAAGTACTCGGATGAAGGAGACTCAATATCGGTAACGTTAAAAAGTGGAAAAGAAAAGATTTCCATAGCCGTGATCGATCAAGGCATCGGGATTCCGATAGCCGAACAGGACAATCTCTTCGACCGTTTTTTCCGTGCGGAAAACAGCACGAACATTCAGGGCACGGGCCTCGGCCTACATATTGTAAAACAGTACACCGAACTTATGGGTGGTAAGGTCGGCTTTGAAAGTGCAGCGGGTAGAGGAACCACTTTTTGGGTGGAATTTGATAAGGGGAAAGGATGAAAGAAGTACGATAAATGGAGGTAAGAGTTTTCTATTTTCTATGAAATGTACAAAAAACAAAAGATTCCCGTCTTCACGGGAATAACAATTAAAGAGACATTGTTATGAAAAAAATCCTATTAATTGAAGACAACAAAGACGTTCGAGAGAACACGGCCGATATTCTCGAATTGTCGGACTACGAAGTAATTACCGCCGAAAATGGCAAGGTAGGTATCGAAAAGGCCCAAAGCTTCAATCCCGATGTCATCCTCTGCGATATTATGATGCCCGTCATGGATGGTTATAGCGTGTTGGAAGAATTGGGCAAAAAGACCGAAACGGCAAGTATACCCTTTATTTTTCTGACCGCCAGATCGGAAAGATCGGATCTGAGAAAAGGCATGAACCTCGGGGCCGACGATTACCTGACCAAGCCCTTCGAAGAACACGAACTTTTGGATGCGATTCGAAGCCGTTTAAAAAAGAACGATTTTTTGAGGAAGGAATTTTCGAAGGATGTAGAAGGCATCCATGAATTTATGCAGGATGCATCTCATTACCTGAACCTGGAAACCATTACAAAAGAGTATCGCCCCAAAGGCTATGTTAAAAAAAACTTTATCTATATGGAGGGCGATGGTGCACATTCGCTATTTTTTATCGATATGGGTATTGTCAAAACGTACAAGTCGACCGAATCGGGTAAGGAGTTTATAACCGGTATCCACAAGGCTGGCGATTTTATGGGGCAACTGTCGCTATTGAACCCGAACGGAACGTATCTGGAGACCGCAATGGTCATAGAGGATGCCGAAGTTTACAGTATTCCGAAAACCGATTTTATTCATCTTCTCTACGACAACAAAGAGATATCGCACAAGTTCATGGCCATCATTTCAAACAACTTGATGGAGGTACAAGATCAGTTGGTCAATATGGCCTATTCTTCTGTACGGCAACGGGTGGCCAAGGCTTTGTTGAACTTGCACGGCAAGGGCATTATCAAAGATAGCCCCGACGAAGGCATCGATATTTCGCGGGAAGATTTTGCGGGCATGATAGGTACCGCCACCGAAACTGCTATACGAACCTTGTCGGATTTCAAGGAAGAAGGCCTGATTACGATGGGCCATGCCAGAAGGATTGTTATTTTGGATAAAGAGGAATTACAGCATATTGTTGATTTTCGATAAGTGTTCCATATGGATGAACAATTCAGGGAAGCATTCGATATAGCCTTCAATATGACTTGTCTAAGGGGCAATTGTTCATGAGGCACGGGAACTCTGCTTTTCCTTACGAAACGTTCTCAATCGGTTAGAGAAGTATGATAACTTTTTAACAGCAAACGTCAAAACTATTTTTTGCAGCAATCCGGTAAAACCACCAGCCAATCGGACGGGATATAAACTTGTTTTAGCCCGATTCATATGCAGTTTTATACTTTCCTTATCGATTTCCCGTTGTAGCCGCAAAATGCGAAGCCGTTCATCTATTTCGGCAAAGGAACTGTATCTTTTTTCCATTTCAGTCGAAATAATGTTCCGAGAATTTTCGCAACAACGGACTATTGAGTTTGTACCTAAGAAAATAGCAGAGAACGGCAACGAACATGTAGAAAGCCCCGGTGATGATAAATCCGAGATAGAAGCTATCCAGTGCCTCGTTAAGGGCAAGTGAGATTCCCAATGACACCATGAATAGGGCTAGTACTGCGATGGTACCTATCAATACCATCTGGGACATCGTAGTTACCCAAGCCATAAGTACCTTAAAAACCTTCAGTTGTAAATACTCCTCACTATGCTCAAGATAAGATCTAACGGAAACCTCGGCCTCCGCTAGATTTTGCTTCAATTCGTCAAAAGCCATGGGACGTTATTTCTGTAGTTGGGCGTTTTTCTTTTTCAGGTCTTCCAATTTGCGCTCCAAAGTGGCGATAATATCATCGGCCTTGTAGCTCATGGTCGAGATGGCCTCGTCAAGTTTTCGGTCGAATTTGTCCTTCTGTTCGCTGGCCGATTTGGTAAGTTCGTCCTTGGCATGGGCGATCCGTTCAGAGATGTCGTGGCTGGTGTCCTCGACCTTTTTTTTGATTTTTCTTCGGGTTTCCTTACCCTCGTCCGGCGCGTACAAGATTCCGATACCCGCACCTATTGCGGCTCCTGTTAAAAGTGCCAATAAAATGTTTCCGCTATCGTTTGACATGATTTCTAGGTTTTTAAATGAATAAATAATCTTCAATGCTAAAATAACCGTAGCGCATATTTTGCGAAATGACCTTGGTCAGTCCGACCCCCTTTTTTGGATGCCCAACATCATTTTGGGCATTTTTATAGTACAGTACCTTGCAATTGATTTGCCGAGAGTACATCCGCCTAAAAACTTATGAAGGAATATATTCTCAATAAAGTTGCTGTGGGCGCACAACTGCCAACACCAAGGGAAAAACGTTTTTTCTCAAAAACATTTGATCAATTATCTCAGGTAGAGAAGGCTATAACCTTTGTTCTTGCAGAAAACCCTTTAGATTCAAGATTGACCCTGCTTGTAAATTTGGATCAGATCCGGCATTCTGAATTATGGGAGGCCGAGGAAATGAACGAACGGTTAAAAACCTATTGGAAAAAGCTGTTGGGGCCAAAGACCGATTTCGGGTTTTTTTATAACCGTGAGATCGGCACCGTTTTTATCGCAGGCCCGTTGTCCGAACTCTTTCTATATGATGTTGACGGAAGGAAACTGGGCGAGCTCTCCGCAGGGCCGTACGGCATATTAAGGGGGTTAGGCATCGATGAAACCGATGCAGTCGCGTACATTAGAAAATTGAACGAAGGATGTTATCTATTGCTGATTCGGGGCCATGGTCTTGATCTAAACGCTCTGGAAAACGCCCTATATAGCCTCGAAAAAGCTGGTTAATATAAACGAGGCGATTTCTACTCCAAGTGTTCCTCCTATCAATTTTTCCAGTTTCTTTTTGGCATTGCTGATCATCACAGCATCTTTGTCAAAGTTTTTCCAAGGATTCCCTTTGTCCCTTAGCCTATCGAAAATAGTATGGATGTTAAAAGATCGGGAGTTTATAGCAGGGTCGTCCAATTCTTCCCAGTCAATAGGTGTCGCTACGGGAGCCCCTTCAAATGCCCGAACCGAATACGGACAGACCGCTGTCTGTGCATAGGAATTCCGTAGATAGTCAAAAAATAGCCTTCCCCCACGCTTTCCTTTGCGAATGGCGGTAGTAAACCCATGGGGATTTTGGTCGGCAAGATAGCCAGCCGCTTTTTTCGCAAAGTCGCGTACCTCGTCAAAGTTTTCCGCTCGGCATAGCGGTACGGTTACATGAAGTCCGCGGGAACCCGTGAGCATCACGTAGGTCGATAGACCAAGAACTTTTTCCAAAAAAATGCGAAGTTTCTTTGCCCCCTTTACCGTCAGGGCAAAATCATCGTCGGGCGGATCAAGGTCAAAGATCAGTTTATCGGGGTAGTCCAATTTATCGATCTTACTGAGCGCAACGTGAAAGGTAATGGTGCCAAGACCTGCTAGATACGTTATAGTGTTTTGGTTCTCGCAAACCACATGGTTGACCCAACCGCCTTCCTTTTGAATGCTTTCCGTCTTGATCCAATCTGGAAAATACTCCGATGCGTTCTTTTGGTAGAACCCTTCTTTAGAGATTCCGTCGGGAAACCTATGCATGGTCAACGGGCGACCTTTGAGAAAGGGCAGCATCCAATCGGCTATTTTTTCGTAATACCCGATAAGGTCTCTTTTGGTAATCTTTGATTCGGGGAAAAGTATTTTGTCGCCGTGTGCTATTTGCATTGTCTTTGGTTTACGTAGTCAGACCGTTGCCATTGTTATTCCTTTAAAAATAGCTTCATGCACTAAACCTGAAAATGATGTACATCAGTTTTGAAATCGTTTTACAATGGTTTAGGCATCTTTAAAAATCTCTACAACTGACCTACATCATTTTATCTACCGGTAGAAGGTTGCATTTTTGTGCTATCCTAAAATTTAAAATCCATATCGATGGAAAATACAATAGACTATAAAAGCCAAAAGGAGTTCCACGTTTTCGTGGCAAGCACCTATTCCGACCTAAAGAAAATCAAGGATTCTGGAGACAAAACGGCCTTCAACGAACTATTGTTGAAAGATTTGCCACAGGTAAAGCGGTACATTACCAAACGGTTGAACACGGCCTTGTCGAAAGGAAACCTCCCAAGGGGTAAATACCGCCCCGAAGATTTTTTGGACCAGTTGTTCATCGAGGTCTATGACCATTTTGATGAGGTAGATGGCAAGGCGGATCTGTACCCGTGGCTTTTTAAAAAGGCCGATGAGCTGTTGGAAGACACGATTATAGATGAGGAGTTCGATGAATATTTCTTCGAGAACATCGATGATTTTTCACGACCGGAATGGGATGAAATGGAAGAAAAATTCAGTACCGACGGCGATGGCGATCTCGTTATGATCGAAGAGTTGGACGATAGTTCGTACCCCAAGAACGACTACGTATTGAACCATGTTTTCGTTGAAGACGACAAAAAGGGATTCATTGACAGATTGGACAAAGAATTGGGGGAGGAGAACATCAGAAAACACACCGCTATGGTATTGCACCATCTGCCCATGTCCATGCGAGCGGTCTTTGAATTGGCCACGCAATACCATTTTGATGTCGCGGAAATTGCCAAAATAAGGAATCAGAGCATTCAAGAAACTAGCCAGCTTCTTGAGAATGCACGTAAAAGTCTTGAGACCAGTTTTTTCAATAGGCACTTCGCGGAAATTAGCTAAACCCAAATATCATGAATGCAACAACTTCAAACCCGAAAAGGGAACTCTAGCTGGGCGGGCCTTGATGTGCTCCACCAAGAAAGCCGTTAATGGCTCGAGACCATTGTCATTTGGAAAGACAAGACCAAATTCTTTGCCCTTCTTTTGGATTAAAAGGAGGTCAAAGAATCGGAATAAGGCAACATGCTTAAATATCTCGACAAGATTCACGAAAATCCTTTTGATTACCTAACGGATTTGTTTTTTGCCGTCCAAGTTATTTTTTCGATAGACTTTCCGAGCCTCAAGTACATGCTCGGAGATCAGTCCCTTGATGTTGCTATTTTCTATTGACATATTCGGCGATTGGGTCTTCTTACTAAAAGTAACATTATTTATGGCGCAAACCGATATGGCGATATTTGGTTTCAAAACTATGTACCATTTTAAGGTCAAAGGCCAAAAATATCCGAAAAGCCCCTACGGCCATAAAAGCTAATCCCGTTAAATGGGAAGCATATAAAGTATCCATAAGGGATATTCCCAACAACAAAAGGAAAAAGTTAAGAACAACCAGTCCAAAAAGTATGAGCCATAGCCAATCGAGATTTCCGAAAAGCTTCGTCCTGAACGAAAAGATAATAGCCATAATTCCCTTAAAGAGTACCCAAACACCAATATAAAATGGTAAAAACGATAGCATAGCTTCGGGATAGCCCCATAGCAAAAAGGCCATGATCAAATCGAGGACGGCCCCTGCCATCGAACCTTCACGAACAATTGCCTTTGTTTGGATCTTGAAAAAGAAAACGATTTCCAATACCCCTGATACAAGAAAGGTTATTGCAAATACTTTGCTCAAGGCAGGATAGTTTTCGTAAGATACAGCAAAGGTCAGAACACCCACGACTAGGTAAAGAATTGCGGGCACGAACAAGATGCGCAAATTTTTTAAAGAATTCTTGGTTTCGAAAAAAAGTAGCTCCATGTTTTTGCGGTTATAGCTTTGTACACTGCTTTTAACAATTTGATCTCATTGTTACGTTGTTGATATGTAGTTACCTGCTGGCTTTTATTCATTAATAATATATTTGTCAAGTTTATCTAAAAATCGTTCATCGCTCATTCCTGTTCGATTAAACATAATAACACTCCCAATTCCTTTGTCAGGATAAATCCTGGTTTCACAATAATAACCACCTCCGCCACCTGCGTGTGCAAAATATGGGTTGCCTTTTAATTGTCCGCTAAAGCAAGACAGGCACATTCCTGTGGGTTTGCCATCATTTGTATAATTCTCAATGAAAAGCATTTTCTTAAATTCACCTGTTATTAACTTGCAATCTGGCTTTAGCAATTCCTGAAGGTATATCACGAATGAATTTGAAGTTCCGATTAAACCACCGTAAGAAGGGCCATTGACATAAATATCATTAAATGAATTCCATTTACCTTTTGTGGTTTCCATGAATTTCGATCTGTCGATCATAAAGCCCAAAATGGCATTCGAGAAGCTGTATTTTTTATGATAGCCTTTTGCATGCCGTTCAACATTGCTTATTGTAAAACCCATTTCAGATTTTTCAATTCCTAACGGACTTAAAATATTTGAGAGAATGTATTCTTCATAACTTATTCCTGAGACCTGTTCTATAAGTTGCCCAAGTAACACATACCCTAGGTTGGAATAGGAACATTTTTCATTTGGGTGTGATTTTGTCTTGTTTTTTTCTGCGAAGATTTGTTTAAAAAAACGATTTCTATCGAAAGACTGATGTTCTTCTGATAAATGAATCCAACTCAAGGGAATCGGGTTTGGAATTTCACCTGAATGGGTCATTAGTTGTCGTATGGTAATTTTAGTTGAATAAGGAAATTCGGGCAAATATTCTTTTATCGGGCGTTCAATATCGATTTTTTTCTGTTGCGATAATTGCAAAATTGCCAAAGCCGTAAATGTCTTTGTTACCGAATATGCATTGTATGTAGTGTTTTTCGATGTTCTCGTTTGTTTTTTAATGTCGGCTAAACCTTCTTGAAATTTATGAATGACACTATCTTTGTTGAAAATAACATATTGAACTGAAGGTGTTTTATTACCCTTAATTTGTTTATTCAAAATGTTATCAATTTCATTTATTTTTATTGTTTGTGAGTTGCAGGAACTTAAAAATGTCACAATTAAAAATATAATACCTGTCGTTTTCATAGCCTGTAGGTAACTTTTAATTGTAGCCATGATTTTAAAATTTTAGGGTCGTTACCAATAATCATGTCAAAACTATAGAGCTTGGCCTAGAATCAAAATGACTTGGGTCAGGGAACCGAAAGAACAGGAAGACGGTAGTAGTTATCCGCCAATCAGAATATAAACCATTCCAACAATGATTATGCCACCGAAAACATAGCCGACCAGTTTTCCTGTGGTCTTTGAGCCTTTGATGAACGAAATACCCAATTTTACCAGTGTATTGCTCAATGTGGCTGCAATGATCACGTTGGTAGCGAGTTGCAGTTTTTCTCCTCCCAAGCCGAATTTTGCCATGCTGATCGTAATCGCATCGGTATCGGCAAGACCGGCGATCAGTACCGAATAATAAAGTCCGCTTTCGCCAAAATACTTGTTGGCGTAGAAAACGGCAAATTGAATGCCCACAAAAATGACCGCAAAACCAAGGGCGTTTATCATGTTGAGTGGGTTGCCCAGATTTATGTCGGTAGCGGCGTTTTCGGTATCCTTTCTTATCAATAGGGTGGCAGAAATAAGACATATCAAAGTGAGCAGGCTAAAATGAACTGCCAAATGCGGTAAGAATGCTGTATTGAAAATATAGGCCAGCAAGGCCAATGGAGGAAACATGATCGCCGAGGTAATGATGATGCCCGCGCTATATTTTTTTGCTAGTCCGGGAGCATTACTAATTCTTAAGGCTTAGTTCCATGCCACAGCCGTACTAGAGATCAATCCACCTAAAATGGCGGTCAATAAAATGCCCTTTCCAGAACCTACGTATTTGATCAAAAAGTAGCCGATAAAATTCAAAAAAGATACGATGACAACAATAGACCCGATCTCAGACGGATTCATGAGGTTATTCGGATCATACGTTCTAATTGGTAAAAAAGGTAATATCAATAAGGCGATTATGGCAAATTTGATAAAAGCAAAAAGCTCTTCCGAGGTAATATTTTTGATAAACGATTTAAAAGTAGTCTTTAATGAAAGTATCGTAACGATGATAACGGCCATAGCTACCGAATCGCGATACAAATTTTTGGAGACCATGATTCCCAGAACAAAGGTTGCGAACAAGGCCAAGTTGGTGGTCATGCCCGTGGTCGGTTCTTTTCCAATTTTGGGAATATGGCCAATGCCCAGAAACAGAATGAAGGCGCCAAAAGCGATAATCAACAGCCAAGGCGTTAACGTATCCGTTAGGTAGCCTAGCACATAGCCCAGGATTGTTACGATAGGAAAAGTTCGAATGCCCGAAAAACCTTTGTCGTCCCTTAGTTTGTCATATTCCCTTTCAAGACCCAAGATCAAGCCGATGCCCATACTTATCAATACGCCCAGAATATAGGGATCTAAAATTTCATTGAAGGTCTGGTTGAATTGCATGCGGATGGTTGATTAAAATTGATTGTTTCGAAATATGGAGATTACCACCAAAAAGCCGAGAATGGCGGAAAGCACAAACCCAATGGCACCCAACAATGGAACGCCATTTACCATGGGCGGCATTTTTGCAATGACCAAGATCGAGGAACCGACGGAAAGTGCTGCGATAATGACCGCAAAGACGAGCCGGTTGGCCGCTTTGCTCAGTGCCATTTGCAGTTCTTTCAGACCTTTATGTTCATGAATGACCACCAATTTACCTTCCTTTATTTTCTTGAGGATGGTGCTGAGGTCATCGGGCAGGGTGTCGATAAGAGTACCAAAGTCCTGCAACCGTGACATGTTCTTTTTGAACAATCGCTTTAGCCCGAAACGCTTGCGGGTCAATTGCGACAAGTACGGTTTTAGGTTGTCGGTAATATTGAATTCCGGATCCAGTTTGAGTCCGACACCTTCCATGATAATCAGGGCACGGATCAATAAGTATAAGTTATGGGGTAGTACAATATTGTTGCCGTACAAAATGCTTTTGAATTGTGTCAGGGTAGTGCCGAGTTTGATATTTTGGAGGGAAGTATCGCTGATACCCTGCACTAACGTATAGAGGTCTTGTTCCAGTTTTTTATAATCGGGAATGTCGGTTTTTACGGCGATATCCTCTAGGACGGGAATCAGTTTTCTGACATCCTTCCGAATAAAATGTAGTAGGAGGTCGCCGAGCAGCTCCTTATCTTTGGGCAGCAAGGTGCCCATCATGCCAAAATCTAGAAAACAGAGTTGGTCGCGATAAGGAAGCACGAATAGATTTCCCGGATGCGGGTCGGCATGAAAAAAGCCATGTTCGAGAACTTGTTCCAGATAGAGGTCAACACCTATTTTTCCCACCATTTTGCAATCGATGCCCAAGGCTTTTAGTCGTTTTATTTCTGATATTTTAATTCCCTCGATATATTCCATACAGATCAGATGATCTGTGGAAAGCCCGTGATATACTTTCGGAACGTAAATGGCCTCGTTGCCCCCGAAATTTTCGGCAAAGCGTTCGATGTGGCCTATTTCCTTTAGGAAGTGAAGTTCTTCATGGATGCTCTGCTCGAACGATTCCACGATACGCATCGGCTGGAAGGCCTTTGCCTGTTGGCTATATTTCTCGAGGCTGCCGGCCAACTGTTTCATAACGCTAATATCGGCCTCGATGGTTTCGGTTATGTTCGGCCGCTGGATTTTCAGCGCGACTGTTTCGCCGGTAAGTAACTGTGCCTTATGTACCTGTGCCAAAGAAGCAGCCGCCAAAGGCTCAATTTCGATGGAGCGAAAATGGTCTTCCATCTTGATGTCCAGTTCTTCTTCGATGGCCTTATACACATCGAAATCTTTCAGATGAGGTACATGATCCTGAAGTTTTTCAAGTTCCTTGACCAGATCGGGGGGCAGCATATCTTCCCGATTGCTGAAAATCTGTCCTAGTTTTATGTAGCTCGGCCCCAATTCCTCCAGAACCATACGGATACGCTCGAAGGTCGAAAACGACATGTTTCGCTCCGTATCCGGATGTTTTTTCAAATAGCTGGCAGGAATCACTTTTTTGATCCCACTTTGTGCCATAACATCCTCAAAACCATATTTGGCCAGTACGCTAAAGAGCTTGTTGTACCGTTTAAGTTCTCTTTTTTTAGGGAAGTGTAGGCCGAGCATAATTACATATACTTGGTCAAAAACCTAAAAAAGCCCTTTTTCATTTCGGCATAGACCTGGCGTTGGGTTTCCATTTTTTCCCTAAAATCTATGTGGGTCTTTACGAGGGCGACATTCATTGATGCATCGCCTTTTTGGCTATGGCCCGAAATACTCGCTTCGTGTTCATCGATAGTTTCCTGCAGATCTTGGATCGTACCGATATGGAGTGCAATTTCATTTTGGTAATGTTCCAATTGCTTGAGCATATCCTTGTTGGTATATCGGGTTACCAGTTCGCTCAAACGGTTCGTGAAGGTTTTGAGCTCGTCTTTCCAAAAGTCGAGTTCCGATTTCCAGTTTTGGTGCTCGAAATGAAGGTATTCGTCGTACACCACTTCTTTTGTCTTATCCATGATGGTTTCTATTTTAATGGTTATTGATTTAGTTTATTGTATTTCTCTACAGTCATTCTTTGTTTTCCACCAACTCTTTTACCCCGCGTTTGCCCAAAATGGACTCCAAATCCTCTTTTTCGACCACTTCCTGTTTTAAAAGTAGTCGGGCCAATTTTTCCAATTCGTCCCTGTGTTCGATCAAGAGGTTCTTGGTGCGCTCATAGGCGGTGGCAATCAGGGCTTGGACTTCCTTGTCGATTTTTTTGGCCATATCTTCACTGTACGGCTTTCCCAACATGCGTTCATTTTGTCCGGAGGAATCGTAAAAGCTTATGGGGCCTATTTCTTCGTCGAGCCCGTAGTACGATACCATCGTATACGCTTGTTTGGTCACTTTTTCCAAATCGTCCAAGGCACCGGAAGAAGCTTCGGCAAAGATGATTTCCTCGGCGGCGCGCCCACCCAAAGAGGCACATATTTGATCCATAAACTGCGATTTGGTCACAATTTGGCGTTCCTCTGGTAAGTACCATGCAGACCCCAACGATTTACCCCTGGGAATGATGGACACTTTGACCAAAGAATCTACCTTTTTAAGGTACCAGCTGACTACGGCATGACCGGCTTCATGATGGGCGACGATTTCCTTTTCCTTGGGAGAAATGATCTTGCTCTTGCGTTCCATGCCGCCGATGACACGGTCACGTGCCTCCATAAAATCTTGCTGCTCCACTTCCTTCTTTTTCTTCCGTGCGGCGATAAGGGCGGCCTCGTTACAGATATTGGCAATATCGGCACCGGAAAATCCGGGACTCAATTTGGCCAATAAATCCACATCCACATTTTTTGACAGTTTTAAGGGGCGAAGGTGTACCCCGAAAATCTCTTGGCGTTCTTCTTTGGTAGGAAGCTCCAAATAAATATGGCGATCGAAACGACCTGGCCGTAAAAGCGCCTTGTCCAATACATCTGGGCGGTTGGTGGCCGCCAATACGATAACCCCCGTGTTGGGGCCGAATCCGTCCAATTCGGTCAATAGTTGGTTCAATGTGCTTTCGCGCTCGTCGTTGGCCTGAAATGCGTTGACCTTGCCACGGGAACGCCCCACGGCATCGATTTCATCGATAAAAATGATGCTGGGAGATTTTTCCTTGGCCTTTTTGAAGAGGTCGCGAACCCGAGAGGCACCGACACCCACAAACATTTCGACAAATTCCGATCCAGACATCGAGAAAAAGGGGACTTGTGCCTCCCCCGCAACGGCCCTTGCCATTAACGTTTTTCCCGTTCCGGGTGGGCCTACCAATAAAACGCCCTTCGGAATTTTAGCTCCCAACTTGGTATAGGTTTCCGGGTTTTTTAGAAAATCGACCACCTCCATGACCTCGGTCTTGGCTTCTTTCAATCCGGCAACATCCTTGAAGGATGCAGAGCTTTTCGTGCCTTTTTCCGAAATTTTCGGCGTTGATTTTCCGAAATTGAACAAAGGGTTTCCGCCCGTTCCACCGCCACCCATTCGTCGGAGCATGTACATCCAAAAGAAAATGATGATGGCAAAAGGTAGGAGCCACGAGAATACATTGACCCAACTGGTTCGTGTTTTGTATTGTACGTCGATTTTCTCCGCAGATTGAAAATCGGTTTGCGCCCTTTGCAGTTTGTCCTCAAAGGTCTCTACCGATCCGATGGTGATCCTGTATTGCGGTGCTTCCGCCGAACGGAACAATTTGTCCGTGACTTGATCTTGTCTGGGGTCATCATGCAGTTCCTTTTTGATATATATCTCGGCCATTTCCTTGTTGATGACCACAATTTTTGATACTTGGCGTTGTGCGAGTAGAGAATCCTGTAAAAATGTCCAGCTAATTTCCTTGGTGTTCGTGGCGGGATTGGAAAAGATGGAAAACCACAATATCATCCCGAACAGAAAGAAGTAGAACCAACTAATGCCCTTACCACCATAGGGTGGTTTAGTGTTCTTTTTTTCCGAAGTATCTGAAGTCTTATTCTTATTAGAGGGCCTTTTCATTATTTTTCCAAAATTTAGAATTGATCCAACGCTTCCATGGCCTCGCAACCATATACCACCGAAGGTCCACCGCCCATCATTATGGCCACGCCGATGGTTTCCATAATCTCCTCCGAACAGGCACCGCTATTCAACGAATCGTGTACGTGAAAGGCGATACAGCCATCACAACGTACGGTAATGGCAATGCCCAAGGCGATGAGTTCCTTGGTCTTTGTCGAGAGTGCGCCCTTGGCCGGGCTTGCCCCGTGCAAATCGGTAAAACCTTTTATGGTATCGGGTACGCGGGTGCCCAATTTCTCCATGGGCCAGGTCAGGTCGTTGTAGTTCTTTGAATAATCCCGTATCATCGTTATCCCTTTTTTTATTCTACTTCTTTTTCCATTCGCATAGCAGCTTTATAGCTATTGCAAAGCTATTTTATGCAGTTCGGTTTCAAAATGACTTAAGTCATTCCACATAAAATCAATATGGTTTTAATTAGCGAAAATTACTACAGCACTAATTCTTAAATTTTAAGCCATGCTGGCAGATTTAACGGATGGACAAATAGAACACGTTTTACAACAGCTGGTCGTTGGTCGGATCGGTTGCCACTCAAATGGGCAGACCTATGTAGTACCGACGACTTACGCCTATGACGGACACTATGTTTACGGACACACAAGGGAGGGATTGAAAATTGATATGATGCGGGAAAATCCGAATGTTTGCTTTCAAGTCGATGCGATGGAGAACCTGGGCAATTGGAGGAGTGTAATCGCTTGGGGAACGTTCGAGGAATTGAAAAAACCCGAAGATCGCGAAATGGGCATGCGCATTTTAATGGATCGCGTTATGCCATTCTTAACAGGGGAAACAACGATACAACATGGCATGACTGATGCCCATGGTATAGGAATAAAAGCGATGCAAGGCATCGTATATCGGATCAAATTGACGAAGAAAACGGGTCGGTTCGAGAAACGGTAGCAACCCTAGTGGTATAATTGACCGATTTATACCTTTTTAAGCCATCTCGATAGAAATCGATTCCCTTTTTTCAACTTTAAATAACGAACTCATTTAGACTTTTACTTTTACCTGCGTATTTCACATTTTGCACTCTAATTTTACCTTTTTCTCGCACCGTAGCGAAGGCTATGCTTCTCTAAAAAGTCTTCATTAGGGCACAAAAGCCGAAATTCTCGGTTCCAAATCAAAAGTCTAAATGAGTTCGACGGAAACAATGCATGACTGTGGTTATGCTACCATAAATATTTCTTAAAAAATTCGATGAGTTTTTGACTTGGCAAATAAAGTTTATATATTTACTAACCATTTGGTTAAACCATATAGTTAATGAAAGATTCAAGCGCGGAACAGAACATTTTGAAGGCTGCAATTTCCGTATTCCAGAAAAAGGGCATGGCAGGTGCACGTATGCAAGAAATAGCCGACGAGGCCAACATCAATAAAGCGATGTTGCACTATTATTTTCGCAACAAACAACAATTGTTCGAGGCAGTGTTTTTGCAAGCCTTCCAAAAGTTTGCACCGCAGATGAACGGCATATTCAACTCTGAGGCTTCCGTTTTTGAAAAAATAAAGAGTTTTGCGGAAAGCTATATCTCCTTTGTAAGCGAAAATCCGTATCTGCCCACTTTTCTGATACAGGAAATCAATATTAACCCTGATTTTGCCGATTCTTTTTTCAATGCACATTCGGCACCTAATCCGTCGTTGTTCGAAAAGCAGATTGCCGAAGAGATAAAAAAAGGCATCCTAAGACCTACGGATCCCAAACAACTTTTGCTGAATCTTTTTTCGCTCTGCGCCTTCCCCTTTGTGGGAAGCGGATTGGTGAAAGGGGTTTTAAAACTCGATAAAGACTCATTCAATACCCTGATGGAAAAACGAAAGAAGCTAATCCCCGAACTGATTATCAACTCAATAAAAGCATGATGCATATCATTGGAAAGCATATCGGAAAAAAGAAACTTGGGGCAGAATTGAAATCTGTCAAAATGACGAGAATCCTGATTTTGTTAGTACTTGTTTTACCTTGCGCCGTATCGGCACAGCAAACGATTACATTGGACGAATGCTTTGAACTCGTAACCGAAAACTATCCGCTGGCCAAGCAGTCCGGCTTGTTAAAGGAGCAATCTCGTTTTGACATCGACGCCATCAACAAGGGTAAACTGCCTCAAATGGATGTCAATGCCGTGGCCACCTACCAATCGGATGTTACGAGTTTGCCGATCCAACTTCCGAATGTGACTGTGGAGCCACCGAACAACGATCAATACAGGGCGACTTTGGATGTCAACCAATTGATCTATAATGGGGGAGTCATAGACGCATCGGCAAAAGTAAAGGAAGTGACCTCTAAAGTAGGCCAACAAGAAGTGGAAGTAAATCTGTACGGGCTGAAAAATCAGGTCAACCAATTGTATCTATCCGTATTATTGGTACATGAAAATAGGGCCTTGCTGGAAGCCAAAGAAAAACAATTGCTGACAAGGCTTGAAGAGGTAGCGGCAGGTGTAAAGTTCGGAATGTTGTTGCCCTCTTCTGTTGATGCCCTTGAAGTGGAACTCCTGAAAATAAAACAGAACTATGCGGAACTCGATTACTCCAAGTCGGGATTGATCCAAAGGCTTTCCCTCCTAATAGGTAGGGAACTGAACAAAAATGTAGTCTTGCAACGCCCCGATGTGTTTATGGCACCAGAAATAGAGTCGCGCAGACCAGAACTGCTACTTTTTGACCTTAAAAAAGAACAGGTCACACTTTCCACGGAACTCCTGTCAAAATCGAAGCTTCCAAAAATAAATGCTTTTGCCCAGGGCGGATATGGGAATCCCGGACTGAACATGCTCGACAATTCGTTCAATACTTTTTATATGACCGGATTGCGATTGAACTGGAACGTCTTTGATTGGAACAAGAACAAGACCGAAAAACAATCACTTCAAATCAACAAGGAAATTATCGAAGCCCAAAAGGAAACCTTTGAACTGAACAACGATCTGGAACTGGCAGGCCTACAATCGGAGATCGATAAGATAGGCGAGCTGATTTCCTATGACGAAGCGATTATTCCCCTTCGCGAAAAGATGGCAAAGTCGGCGGAATCCCAGTTGAAGAACGGGGTCATAACGACATCGGCATACATTACGGAGTTTACGAACCTTTATGAAGCCAAGAGCAACCTGGCCTTGCATAAGACACAACTATTATTGAAGCAGTTACAATATAAGATTACGCAGGGAACCTATGGAAAAATTAACAACTGAAAATAATACCAGACGAAAGCGATGAAAAACACAAACGTACTATTATATACGGTCTTCCTAGCCGTCCTAATATCCTGTGACGGCAATGGCGACAAGGCCGACGGTTACGGTAATTTCGAGGCTACGGAAATTACGGTTTCCGCTGAGGCCAATGGCAGAATCCTATTTTTTGATGTAGAGGAAGGGAATGTGCTTGAGGAAAACAAAGTGGTGGGCGTCATCGACACCATTCAATTGTCATTGAAACGCGACCAGCTGTTGGCAGCCAAGAACACCATTTTCTCTAAATCCCGCAGCGTGCTATCGCAGCGGGAAGTTATAAAAGAACAACTAAAAGTCGCCCAATACGACCAGACCCGCATCGAAAACCTCATAAATGAAAATGCTGCCACCCAAAAACAATTAGACGACATCAATGGTCAAATGGACATCTTGAAACAACAGATGAAAAATGTAGAGACTCAAAACGCCCCTATCGTGAACGAGGTAAAAAGCATCGAGGTGCAGATACAACAGATCGAGGATCAGATCGTGAAAAGCATCATCAAAAACCCTGTAAAGGGAACCGTTCTGGTAAAATATGCCGAGCCTAACGAGGTTGCTGCCTTTGGAAAACCGCTGTACAAAATCTCCGATCTAGATGAAATGGAGCTTCGTGTCTATATTAGTGAAACCCAATTGGCAAATATACAAACGGGACAGGAAGTAACCGTAAAAATCGATGATGCCGATAATATGAAATCATATAATGGAACCGTAGCATGGATCTCTGATTCTGCAGAGTTTACTCCGAAGATCATACAAACCAAGGAAGAACGGGTCAATCTGGTATATGCGGTAAAAGTGAGGGTAAAAAACGATGGCAGTCTCAAAATTGGGATGCCGGCCGAGATGTGGCTGTCAAGTGGACGGTAGCAGTTGGGAGGGGAAGTTATGAGTTGATTAAAACGGTATGAATCATTTCCAAATAATAGAACAATGAAAAGAACAGCAATCTTACTATCGGTATTTTCCTTAATGCTGATCCGTTGCAAGGAAACAAAAAAGGAAAATCCTACCGAGGGGGAAACCACCATCGAAACGGTCGAGCATGATAGCTATACGGGAGCAACACAAGAATTAGACAATTCCTGGACCAACAAAATCGTACTGAACAACGGAATCAAATGGGAGGCGAACAAAGAAACGACCGATGGGGTCATGGCCATGCTGACATTGATCAATGAAGCCAAAACACCTACTACCGCCGATTATAAAAAACTAGGCGATGACCTAAACGAGGTCAAGAATACCGTAGTCGAGGAGTGTACTATGAAAGGAGCATCCCATGACAACTTGCATATTTGGCTGCATCCACTTATCGAAAAAATCGAGATGCTCCAGAAGATGGAAAACACCCAAGAAGGGGCGTACCTGACTTCCAATATCAAAGAACATTTGGAGGGGTATTACGATTATTTCAACTAAATGCATTTTATCGTTGCAAGTAATTTTTTGACCTCAAAACCCAAACCGGGAAACAATTACAGACAATGTCAATATCCATAAAAAAGATATCTAAATCATACGACAAGGTCAAGGCCTTGAACGACATTTCTTTTGAGGTAGAGCCGGGGGAACTGTTTGGGCTGATAGGTCCTGATGGCGCGGGCAAAACTACGCTGTTTCGCATCTTGACCACATTGTTGATCGCCGATGAAGGCGAGGCAGACGTGGCTGGATACGAAGTAATCAAGGATTTCAAGGAAATCAGGAAACATATTGGTTATATGCCCGGAAGATTCTCGCTCTACCAAGATCTTACGGTAGAGGAAAACCTAAACTTTTTTGCGACAATTTTTGGAACTACAATCGAGGAAAATTACGATCTGATCAAGGACATCTACGAACATATCGAACCATTTAAGAATCGTAGGGCAGGAAAACTTTCGGGCGGTATGAAACAAAAATTGGCACTGTCCTGTGCATTGATCCATAAGCCTAAAGTCCTGTTCCTTGACGAGCCTACGACTGGGGTAGACCCTGTATCCAGAAAGGAACTTTGGGAGATGCTCAAACGATTGCAACAGAAAGACATTACCATCTTGGTTTCCACCGCCTATATGGACGAGGCCAGACTGTGCGATAGAATTGCGTTGATACAGGATGGCACTATCCTGAAAATAGACCGCCCCCAAGAGATTATAGATACATTTCCCACTAAAATCTACAACGTTAAGGCGATGGAGACCTATAAGTTGTTACGCGACTTGGAGCACTACCCCGATGTGCATAGCGTCTATCCCTTCGGCGAGTTTTCACATTTTACAAGTAAGGATAGGGGTTTCAGCCCTTCCGACCTTATCCTCTATTTAGAAAAAAAACAACATTCGGGCATCGAGGTATCGGAAACAGTGGCCACCATAGAAGATGCTTTTATGGAATTGTCAAAGGAAAATGAATTGATCGACAATGGATAACAACAACGTCATAGAAGTGGAAAACCTGACCAAAACGTTCGGCCCGTTCACGGCGGTCAACAAAATTTCCTTTCAAGTGGGCAAAGGAGAGGTCTTCGGCTTTCTGGGGGCGAACGGGGCCGGAAAGACCACCGCCATGAAAATGCTCATCGGCATTTCAAAGCCCACCTCGGGGGAAGCCCGTGTCGCCGGTTTTGACATTAAATCAAATGCCGAGGATGTCAAGAAAAATATTGGCTATATGAGCCAAAAATTCTCGTTGTACAACGATCTTACGATCAAGGAGAATATCACTTTTTTCGGAGGTATTTACGGATTGGAAAAGTCCGTAATCAAAAAGAAGACGAAAGCCCTGATAGATGAACTTGGGCTACACGAAGTAGCTGATAAATTGGTACGCTCACTTCCCTTGGGCTGGAAGCAAAAGGTGGCTTTTTCCGTGGCATTGCTGCACAATCCAAAGGTCATTTTTTTGGACGAGCCCACAAGTGGTGTCGACCCGATAACCCGCCGCCAATTTTGGGAAATGATCTATCGCGAGGCCAGTAAAGGCGTGACCATTTTCGTAACGACCCACTATATGGACGAGGCCGAATATTGCGACCGTGTCTCCATTATGGTGGAAGGAATAATCGAAGCCTTGGATACGCCCAAAAATTTAAAGGCGCAATTTAAAGTCGATTCGATGAACGATGTCTTTTTAAAATTAGCACGGAATATAGAATAAATATGAATGTTGATATTAAACGTTTCCGGGGATTTGTCATCAAGGAGTTTTACCACATTTTTCGTGATAAGCGCACCTTGGTCATACTGTTCGGGATGCCCATTGTACAGATCCTGCTGTTCGGATATGCTGTTACCAATGAGATCAACAACGTTGATCTTGCCATTCTTGACAAATCTAAGGACACCGAAACCCAAAAGATTATCAACTACATAGCGGCATCAAAATATTTTAAGATCAGCGATGTCTTGGACGATGAGGGCGAAATAGAGGCCATATTCAAAAAAGGACAGGTAAAGGCCGTACTGGTTTTTGGGCCTAATTTTGATAAAGACCTCGTTACGAGCAATTCCGCCGATGTGCAGATTATTACCGATGCCACCGAGCCCAACGTGGCCAACTCAATAAGTAATTACCTGACCTCCATTTTACAGAAATACCAAACGGACATCAATATGGCGATACAAGTACCTTATCAAATAGTACCACAGGCCAAAATGTATTACAACCCCGAACTGAAAAGTGTTTTTATGTTCGTACCGGGAATCATGACCGTAATCCTGATGTTGGTTTCGGCGATCATGACCTCTATCAGCATCACTAGGGAAAAGGAAATGGGCACTATGGAAATCTTATTGGTGTCTCCCTTAAAATCGTATCAGGTTATATTGGGCAAGGTATTTCCTTATGTTTTCCTTGCCATCATCAATGCCCTCGTAATTCTCGCCCTAGGATTCTTCGTTTTTGGAATGCCGATCAACGGGAGTTATTTTCTATTGGCCTTGGAAAGCATCCTCTTTATTTTCAGCGCACTCGCATTAGGTATTTTGATCTCAACGTTGGCAGACACACAACAGACCGCCATGATGGCCTCTTTAATGGGGTTGATGCTGCCTACCATACTATTGTCCGGATTCATCTTTCCCATTTCCAGTATGCCTGTAGTTCTTCAAATTATAAGCAACATCATTCCCGCAAAATGGTTCATTATCCTGATAAAAGGAATCCTGTTGAAAGGTGTTGGTCTGACAGTACTGTGGAAAGAAACCCTGGTGCTTTTGTTGATGATTTCCGTTTTTATAGGGCTAAGTATAAAAAAATATAAAATTAGATTGGAGTAGCACATGCGTACGATAAACTTCATATTGGTAAAGGAATTCAAGCAGATCTTCCGCAACAGGCCCATGTTGGTCATCATCTTTATGTTACCTGTTATACAGTTGTTGATCTTGGCCAACGCCGCTTCCTATGAGGTAAAGAACATCAAGTTCTCGGCCATCGATATGGACAAGACTTCTTATTCTAGGGAGTTGTTGAGCAAGTTCAAGGCCTCTGCCCAATTCGATTTTATTGCTATGTACACCTCGGAAAATAAGGCGAAAGAGGCCATGCAACAGGGTACGGTTGATGTAGTGCTGCACATACCCCAATATTTTGCGCGCAATCTACAAAAGGAAAAAAAATCAAATCTGTTGGTTACCATCAATGCTATCAACGGTTCCGCGGCGGCGGTGGAGAATATTTATGTAACCTCCATTATCAAGGATTTTAACCAATCCGTACAGGTACAATTGATGAGCCCGGCAGACATAAAACAAAGGCCTAAAAAAGTAAACGCTATTTCACTTTTTTGGTTCAACCCCGAACTCAACTACAAAACGTTTATGGTACCGGGAATCTTGGTGTTGCTGGTTACCATGGTAGCCCTTTTTCTGGCGGGAATGAACATTGTTCGGGAAAAAGAGCTCGGCACTTTGGAACAGATCAATGTTACACCGATCAAAAAATACCAATTCATCATAGGAAAACTCACACCCTTCTGGATCTTGGGAATTGCGGAACTCGTAATAGGGCTGATTATCGCTAAAATTGCATTCGATATTCCTATGGTGGGGAATCCGGTCCTTTTATTTTTATTTGCCTCGGTATATCTGCTCGTCGTCTTGGGCATTGGGCTGTTCATCTCCAATTTTACAGAGACACAACAACAGGCCATGTTTCTGGCGTGGTTCTTTGCCGTGATCTTTATTCTGATGAGTGGGCTTTTTACGCCTTTAGAAAGTATGCCGGTGTGGGCGCAGTTTATCACGGAGTTCAACCCCGTAAAATATTTTGTAGAAGTGGTGCGTATGGTCATGCTGAAAGGTTCTTCCCTGAAGGACATCTCCCCGCAGTTGATAAAATTGGGAATCTATGCCTTATTGATCAATGCCTTGGCGGTATGGAGCTATAAAAAGGTTACTTGAAAAATAGAAAATAAAGAAAAGAATAAAGAACTGGAGACTAGAATCAGTAAACAACTTGGGGGCAAGCCTCGGAGCATTCAAACCGCGATTATCGAGTAAACAAGATTAAAAAGTAAGCAGTTGCGGTGGAGACAGTATGCAGTATAAAGGTTTGAAGCTGGAAAACGGCACCGTTATCGTTGACTGGTAACCGACAGCATTTTTCAATTTGAGCTTGACACTTAAACATACATTATATCATGGAAAACAACAATAACAATCGCCTGCAGACCGAGGAATCCAAATTTCTACGCGGACCACTTTCTCGCTTCAAGGAACTGTTCTTTACCTTCAGGGTACAGTTCAGTTTTATCAAGGCCTTTCGGAAAATGCACTTTATCGGGCCTTGTGTTACCGTTTTTGGATCGGCACGGTTTGAGCCAGACAATATCTATTATCAACAGGCCGAAAAAGTTGGCGCGGCTTTGGCAAATTTGGGATTTACCGTAATGACGGGTGGAGGTCCCGGCATAATGGAAGCGGCGAATAAGGGGGCATACGAGGCCGGGGGATATTCAGTGGGGTGCAATATTATTCTTCCTTTTGAACAGAAACCGAATCCATACCTGCATAAATGGATCGACATCCGATACTTTTTTGTTCGAAAATTCCTTTTGATAAAGTACTCGTATGCCTTTGTGGTTATGCCCGGGGGAATGGGTACGCTCGATGAACTTTTCGAATCGATTACTCTGATACAGACCAAGATGATCCAGGATTTCCCTGTCGTCATTTTCGGTTCGGAATACCATAAGGAACTCTGCCAACACATCCAGATCATGGCGGAAAATGAAAGTATAAGTCCCGAGGATATGAAACTACTTTTTGTAACAGATTCCGTAGAAGAAATGGCGGAACACATCAAGACACATGCTATCAAAAAATTCAATCTGGTCAAAAAAGAACAAAAGCCAAAATGGTGGTTTGGCGAAAATGGATGAAACAGTTTGATTACATTCTTTACGTGTTCCTTCTTTTTTGGGGTTCGATGCATGCTCAAGACACTGTTGCAACTCCAATAATCGATTTGGCAAAAATAGCGCAGGTCAACCAGCGTGATAGCTATATTACATTTCCTACGGATATCGGAAATTTGGAACCCCTAATGTTCGAGGCCAATGTAAACCCCAGTTTTATCATACGAGAACGGAAAGAATCAAACTTGATGGCGGTGCTTACCTCACAGATCACAATCCGAATGTACAACGAAGATTCGTACCCAGTGAAAACACCAAGTTACATTCCACAGGTAACTTTTTATTATTTGACAGGGGATAAAAATTCTGCAAACAATTATACGTTATTCGGAAAATTCGCCCATCATTCCAACGGGCAGGATGGCCAATTTTATGTTGCCGATGGTAGCATCAATCTACAGAACGGCAACTTCGCCACCAACTTCATTGAACTGGGGTTGATAAGAACCGGGTTCAGTAAAACGTTGAACGCCACAAAGTTCTTCAAAAGTTCCTTTGAAATACATCCACGAAGTTGGATGTTGGCCGAGCTCCATGGCACGTATAGCGGCTTTCGCTGGCACAATGCATTTTTAGCCTATAAACTTCCCACGAAAATGGGGCATGGTGGATCCGTAAAGGCCGATTTTTCGGTAAAGGCCGAAACCACATGGCTAATCGACAACATCAACAATTGGGATACCTTTAATTTTAAAAGGTTCAACGCAAGCCTTACTTTTTATTACCATCCAAAGTTTTTGGAAGAAATCGGGTTTTTCGTACAACTATACCACGGCGTAGATTATTATAACATCTATTTTCAGCATCAGTTGGATATTATCCGCTTTGGTATTATGACCGAGCTCCTAAGATTCTAATTTCATATGTAAGGCCGGTTAAACCCTTTAAACACCCGATTTCAAAATTTAATTCGGATAATTTTGTCCGAATTAGAAATGCCATTATCTTTGTCATCGATTTTAAAACCAATCTTGATGTTTTTAAAAGCATGTGAATATGGTAAAAGGGCAGCGAGCTACATCGCCTCACAATCCTTGGAGGCCAGGGGGATAAGTTTAATGGAAATTGCGGAAGAAATCGATACCCCGGTAGCGTTTACCGCTAAAATTATACAACAATTGTCAAGAAATGTAATCGTCGGTTCGGTTCAAGGAGCTGCTGGAGGTTTTGAAATTCAAAAAAGCGGATATCAATCAAATAAAACTTAGCGATATCGTACTTGCCATCGATGGCGATAATGTTTATATGGGTTGCGGCCCGGGATTAAGAAAATGCAACGCGAACAAACCTTGCCCCGTACACCACAAATTCGTTCAAATAAGGGACGATTTAAGATATATGCTTGAAAACACCAGTCTCTATGAAATGACCGCAGGCCTTGAAGTGGAATTAACCTGCTTGAAAAGGTAAAAAAAAAAATTCACTTTAAATCGGACAAATTTGTCACAATAAAAATAGAACCCTTGGATACCAACAAAAAAATTCAACAAAAATATCACCAACTCGGTGAAAACCCCGAAACCTATTTTCAAGGGCTGCTACATTCCAAACCTATTACCTATTGGGATTATATTGAGGTCGATACCCTGCTTTCCCTTCAAAAACCGCGTACCCTCTTTAAGGACGAGACCATTTTTATCATGTACCACCAAGTGACCGAACTCTTGCTCAAAATGATGCGGCACGAGCTGGAACAAATTATAGAAGCCGAAAACGTTATTGAAGAACTTTTAATGGTCAAAATTGGTAGATTGAACCGATATACATTGATGTTGATTACCTCATTCGATATTATGAAAGATGGAATGGACTATGATGATTATAACGAATTCAGGAAAACATTGACCCCTGCAAGCGGGTTTCAAAGTGCACAGTTCCGCTATATTGAAATTCTATGCACGCGTTTGGAAAATCTAGTGAACGATGAAGGAAAAAAGCGCCTTCCCGCCAATCCTGTAATCAGTGATTATTTTGAACAGATTTACTGGATCGATGCCGGATTGAACCGAAAAACGGGCAAAAAAAGCTTGACACTGATTCAATTTGAAGAAAAATATCTGGAGAGTTTTGTGGGTCTAGCAATTAAAGTACAAGGAAAAACTGTGGAAGATAAAGTGTTATGCATTAAAAATCCTTCATCCGAATTAAAGGCAAAACTAAGGGAATTCGACCGCCTGTACAATGTCGAATGGCCGTTGGTACATTTAAGTACAGCGGAACATTACCTGAATCGAAAAGGGGAAAACAAGGCCGCGACCGGAAGTTCGGAATGGAAAAAATACCTACACCCCAAATACCAACAACGCAAATTCTTCCCGACGTTGTGGTCAAAAAACGAAAAAGAAACTTGGGGAGAATCTAAAACATAGCACTATGAAGGTAATAAACAAACCCGAACTTATATATTTAGCTGTCGGCAATACGTACAAGGTAAAACAGATCAAAGGGCTGTCAGGTATGACAATGCCCCCGCACTACAGTACCAAAGTAGTTGTTATTGTAGTAGAGAAAGGCTAGGCAATTTAGAGAACAACATCCTATTTCCAAAAGCGGAAATTTCGGAAAATCAACCGGCAGCTTTCAGCTAAAACACGTTCAACGAATGAAAACTTCCCCCATAACACGTGATAAAACATAACAAGGAGTGAGGCGTGAACATCATCACGGCCTGCTTCTTTGTTGTAAAATACGCAGGGGTTTTTCAAAAAGGATCGAGCCTTAAAGAATAAAACGCTATGCCGACTGGTTTTATGAAACCCATTTGATTCCCCATTTAGAAATAGAGAAAAAACACATTTTTAACATTTTGGGCAGCGAAATCGAATAGGTCGAAAAAGCAATTTCCCAACATAAAAGGCTCATTTGGCTTTTTAACGATTCGGAAGAAGTCTCCAAATCCATCAGCTTGATTAAGGAAGAACTTGAACGGCACATCCGGTTCGAGGAAAGGGTACTCCTTAACCAAATACAAAAAGTTGCCACAGAAGAACAGTCAAGAATAATTTCAAAATTACATGCCGAAGACCCGTTCTGGGTCTGAAAAATCAATGAATCCAATTTCAAAACTATACAACAGTTTGCTGGCCGAATTCAAGAAAGAACAAACGGGTTGTGCTTCTATTGCCATATTACCCCAAAGTTGTATCGGATCAGACGCGGCAATACTGTTGTTGATCAACGATTGGGCGACATTTTCTAAATTGGCCTAACTCTTTTTGGTAACCATATCCTGTATGGCCTACAATGGTGCGGTTCTGGCACAGCTGTAGACGAAGACTACTTTTAACCTATTGATCAGTAGTATTGTGTTCAGTTGCGACGTTATCATTGCGAAATTATTCTAAACGGGGAAAGAAGAAGCCTGAAAACCAATTGTCATGACAGCAGAAAACCATAACCTTACCTATTGCGATGAGTTCGACCAAAGGCCAAGGTCTTTGATATCGAAATAAAGGTGATGCACATTATTACCAAAGATGAATACGAGGGAGAAACACGGATGGAATGGTTCAAAGAACTTCTCGAACAAAAAGTAACCTTCGAAAGAATGGAATTTAAGCTATTCTTTTTGTGATATTTTCGAATCGCTCAAGGTCTATCTCAACGATGTGAATGCCGATGTGGTCGACAAGTGAGAAAGGGAGCACAAGGGCACCCTCAAAAAATAGTCCCGTCAGGGTCTTGTTAAAAAAATGGGATCGTATGGCGAGGTTTCGCTTCTGAGTTTCAGGGAAGGCAACCACCAACTTTATTATTTCAGAGCAGTATTATGATGCCTCCAAAAAAGAAGTCGTCTCGAACTTCAAGGTCATTACCAATTACATGCAATTGACCAAAGAAGAAATCGAACAGATCATCATTGCGGCGTGGTTTCATGATACCGAATTTTCAAAAAAGTACGAGACCATGAAAACATCGTTAAATCATTGGCCTTGGCATGTCTTAATAAGGCCGGTTACCCTAGCGACAAAAATGTCTCAACATCCGACCGATTCGTATGCCGAAGTATTGTGCGATGCCGATATCTTCTATATTGGCACGCCGAATATTTTCTACAAAAAACTGTTGTTTCCTTGCGAATGGGATATAAAGGGAATATTGCACATTACGAATGTGGAATGGCATCATCTTAACCGGAAATTCCTTCATGACCACCATTTTAAGACCTAGTACGGGATAGAATTCCTTGAGCTGGGTAAACTGGAAAACGAACAAAGAGTAAACTATATCCTCAGTTTTTGTGGATGATTTGCAAACATTCCCTTATGGTACCATGGGAAGCACCAATAGCGGCACTTCAGTGTGAAAGGCCATATTTCGAATGACAGGTTCACGCAACAGTTTTTGAAAGAATCCGTGCTTTGTCTTTAAAAGGGCCACCATACCGATTGCTGGATTCTCCCGTTCTAAATTGCGTAATGTGCCAGCAATCGTATCTTCCATTGTTATTTCCATAAAGCCTGATTTTAATCGCTTTAGACGATTTTTAAGCAGCTCTTTATTCTTTTTTTGGTCATGGTCCAATTCTTTTTCCGCGTGGATGTGTACCACGTTCAATTTAGAATTCCAAAGTTTTGCTAGAGTGATCAACGGAGCCAGTTCAGGTTTTTTGAAGGCATGTTTAAAATCGGTGGCAAAAACGATTTCGTCGGGCAAGTCGTAATCATACCCATCGGGAACGGCGACAACAGGGCAAGCAGGAACGAGGTATTTTAAAACATCGGTGGTGTTGCCGCCCATGAATATCTCACGGAGGGCCGAAGACCCTTTGGTACCCATAAAAATAAAATGTACAGTATTGTCAATAACGGTTCTGTTAATCAAGTTGATTACGGAATCGCTTTCCAACACCCCTTTAAAACGGTGGTTCGGGTTGTTTTTATTTTGCAATGTTCGTACGAGTTGCTCTAGGTCTTTTTGGGCCGTCATTTTATTGCCAGGTGCCGAAGGCGCACTATAGTAGGCATGTAGCAGATAAAATGTACATGCTTCTTTTTCAAAAAGATAAAGTGCATAATCGATGGCTTTTCGGGCATTTTTGGAAAAATCGGTGGGCAATAAAATCTTTTTCATGTGTTTGTTATTTACGGATTATTTTTTAGGATAGCTCGGGCAGGATCAACAAGGGTATCCCGCTATGAAAGGCAACTTTCTTGACCACAGGTTCACGGGTCAGTTTTTCCATAAAGGTGTGCTTATAATGTATGAATGCAACCATATCGGCCTTTTGCTCTTTGGCAAAATCGCCGATGGCCTCGGTCACACTAGTCTTGAATTCCACTTCTCTGAAATCGTGCGCTATCGCTCCGAACCGTTTGACCAAAAGTTCCTGATTTGCAATCTGTGTGTCGTTCATTAGAAATTCCTGTCCTACCTGAAAGACCGTTATTTTGGTTTTCCAAAGCGATGCAAGTTCAATCAAGGGTTTTAGTTCAAAGCTTTCGTATGGTTTCGTAAAATCGGTCGGAAAAACGATGCGCTTCAGTCGTTGTAGGTCATGGTTTTCGGGTACGGCAATTATGGGGCGGTTACGTATGGCCTTGATGACCTTTACCGCATGGCTGCCCATATAGACTTCTTTTGCGCCCGTTGCACCTTGAGTGCCCAAGATGATCATTTCGATGTCATTTTTGAGAACCATTTCTTTGATGGCCGATTCAAGATCATCGGTTCTGGAAACCTTCTCAAAAGTGTGTCTGCTGTTTTTATGGTTCTTTTTGAGGTAGTCGAGCACTTTGTCCAGTTCCTGATTGGAATAGGCCTCCATGGAGTCGTAAATGACTCCCAGGCGTTGCTTCCCTTTATGACCCAAAAGATTTGCAAAACTGAGTTCGTGTGCATTTAACAGATAAAAATGACAGGTGACATCCGCATAAAGCTTTACTGCCGTGAACAGGGCGTTCCAAGCGTTTTTCGAAAAATCGGTGGGAAGAAGGATGCGTTTCATAATGCTTTATTTTTCAATTTCGGCCGTATCACGCACGACCAAAAACGGTATATGTACATGGAACCCGATCTGGTCGATATTTTGTTTTATGAGAATCCGCTCAAAAAAGGAGTGGCCGCGGTTCATCATTGCCAACAGGTCGATATTATTTTCGTCGATATATTCGAGAATGGCATTGGGCATGACTTTGTCTTTGACTTCTACATATTCGTAGGGCAGGTTTTTGAGATGTTTCAGCAAAACCTGTTTGTACCGCTTTTGACCTTCGGACAGGTCATATTCATCGTTTACATGTAACACCGTTATATCGCCGCCGTGCATTTTGACCATTTCGATGACGTTATATACTTCATCTTTCTTATAGGGTGCGGAAAAGTCGGAAGGGAACAGTACTTTTTTAACGGGTACAAATTTGCAATTTTCAGGAATCACGAGTACCGGTACTTTTACCTTGCGGATGACAAATACCGTGCTGGAGCCCAAGAACAACTGTTTGGCACCGGTCGCTCCCTTTGTTCCCATGACGACCAAATCGATATTCTTTTTTTTGGTAAGTTCGTTGATCTCGTCGGTCAGCGTATTGAAGGCCGATACGATTTCGAAAACATGGTTCGGATTGGGGTATTGTTCCTTAACATCTTCCATTGTTTTTTCCAGTCCGGCCAAGGCAACGTCCACTTCCAGATCGGGAATTGCACTGAAAGCAGGGCCTCCCATGGCATAGTCCATCCGATAAAAAATAGGAGTGTAGGTATGTAGAAAATAAAATATACACTTTTCGTTCTTAAAAAACTGCAGGGCATAAGAAATGGCGTTCCAAGCGTTATCGGAAAAATCGGTGGGAATCAATATTTTTTTCATGTGTTCGTTTTTATGGTCGTTTCCGCGCTTTGCCCTGCTTGTCGAAGGGAAGACGAGAATTTTTGCCTTGCTAATACCCAAAGATAATTGCAGAAAAAACCTTGAAAAATGACGAAGGTCATTTAGGGTGCAAGATGAAATCCCCATATTTATACGACACTAAAAAACTATAGATCATGGCACTTAATTTTAATCAATATGCGACCGAAGGCCATACCTTTTTAAAGGATTATGCAAAACAAATGGGCATGAAAAACGAGCCTGAAAAGGCGGGAAGGATATTTGTATCGATCATACATGCCCTGCGCGAGATTATTCCTGTGGAAGAATCGTTGCAATTGATCGCCCAATTACCGATGTTCTTGAAAGGGGCATATGTCAATGGCTGGACGATTAAAAAGCAAAAGCCAAAAATCAAACGTATGGAGGAATTTGTAGAACTGGTAAGGCAACTCGACGGTCCGGCCGCCGTCAACGATTTTGGCCATGAAGATGAACTGGCCGAGAAGTATATCGATGTTACCTTTATCTATCTCATAAAATATGTTTCGTTCGGAGAAATGGAAGATATCCGCTCTGGATTGCCCAAAGACCTCAAAAACATGATCTATTCGAATTTGATGTTTTGAGGCTGGTGGGCAGATATTTTCCAATGGCTTACTGAATACTGATTACTGCTTACTTTTTTGATACGACTGACCTAGATCATTTCAAATATACCGTACCCAATTTACTTTAGTACAAATAAAAACATATGATATGAAACGTATAAGCACATTAGTTACAGTACTGTTGCTGATGCCGGTATTGGCCCTCTCGCAAACGACGGAGCAACGCAACAAGCCAACAATATCCGCACTCGATGAAGTAGCTCCCTTTAGCGAAGGCCTCGCCGCCGTCAGAAAAGGAAACCAATGGGGTTTTATCAATGAAAAGGGGACCTTGGTTATCGATTTTCGCGATGACCTTCATTGGAAAAAAGATGCGGATAACTCAAAATCCGATGTTAGGGGGGTACGTTACCCCATGTTCCGTGAAGGGTTGTGTATGATTACAAAAAAGGTGGAAGACGGTGTACCCCTATATGGTTTTATGGACACTTCGGGAAACACGGTTATAGAACCCAAATTTCTGAACGTATATCCCTTTAAGGATGGCCAGACCACGGGGGTTCTTTTCGAGAAAGTCCTACGGGGAAAGAACGAATTCAAGCTGAATATTTACGATTTTAAGTTCTTCGATGTACTGGTAAATGCCAATGGCGATATGGAAGAATATTTCGGGCCGAGACAAAACATTCAGATGACCGTAAAAAGATATAAGCTTCCCTTTATAGGGGCAAAAAAAATATCGGACAATCTGGTAGCAGTCCACATAAAGGACAAGGGATGGGAAATACGGAACCTCCACCAAGTAAAAGAAAGCAAAGATAAGACTGAAGGATAAGGTGGCAATAATCACTGGAGGCGGGGCGGCTAGGAAAGATAACCGCAAAACTTTTCGTGCACGAGGGGCAAAAGTGTTCATTGTGGACCTTAACAAGGAAATTTTGGTAAAGGCCAGCTATGAATTGGATCATGAGAACCTGTCATTCTTTGTGGACGATATCTCTAAGGCAAACGATACCAATAAATACGTAGTACATACTTTGGAAGTACACGGAAAAACCAACATCTTTTTCTCCAATGCCGGAATCGAAGGGACTACCAAACCTATTGCCGAATATCCCGACGAAGTTTTGATAAGGTCGTACCGGTGAACCTAAAGGGGTTTCGTTTGGCTGCAAGTACGTTATCGCAAAAATGGAGGAGGGGGTGAGCGTAATGATTACTTTATAGGTCGCAGGCTTAAAAGGTTTCAAGGGCTTAGGGGCCAATGTAGCCACCAAGCATGCGGTTGTCGGTATCATGCGGGTAGCGGCACTTGAAAAATGTTGAAGGTAAGATACGTGTGAAAAACATTCATCCGGGGCTGGTCAACAATCATGTCATGCGGCGGATCGAAAAGATATGCATCCCGCAAACCCCAACGAAGTCATGAAAGGTTTTGAGTCTACGGTACCCTTTGCCAGGTACGTCGAGTCCAAGGAAATCGCCGATATGGCCCTGTTCTTGGCTTCCGACGACAGCAAAGGTATTACTGGTCGCGCCCATGTCGTGGACGGGGGGATGCTTATGGCAAAGGATTTTTGAGGATAAATAAAGGAATAGAAAATGAAAACGATAACAGAATCGTACCTAGAGCTCTGGGCCGAGGCTAGAACACGATTTACCAATCAACTAGAAAAGCTCACGGAAGAAGATTTGAAGAAGAGGCTCCCGCCTTCAATAAATAGTGTCGGCTTTCTAATACGGCATATCGGCGATGTTGAATTGCTCTTTGCCAAGAACGTTTTTGGGGGTAAGGACATTAGGGTCGTGGCAAAAACCGTAATCGCACAAACGGATACCGGGGAATGGACGGATCTTACGGAATTAACGGCCTATGTCGAAAATTCTTTCAATACGTTAAAATCGATCGTAGAAAAACAGATTGATGCTGATTGGGAATCAACGATAACAACAAAAGAGTTTGGCACCAAAACCAAAACGGAGGCATTCGGGAGAATAATATCACATACCAACCATCATGCCGGGCAGATGGCCTTATTGCTTAAATACGGTAGGGAATAATATGGGAAGGACATTTAAAGGATTACTGAATGTGACACGCTCATATCGGCGTTTTTAAAATAGCAATAGTGAACTGTATGACACCGATTCTTTTTGACGTTCCAGAGGCACCCTAAAACCCCATGCAATCTTTTTGCTATTTAGGTTAGGGAAAACCTGGAAAAGTAAGATTTAAACCAGGCTGAAATATATGGATGGATTGGGTCTTGATATATTTATTGTTCCTGCTTTGGTTTTGGCAACGGTAACCGGTTTTTAGGTTCATTTCGTCAAAACCATAAAGTATAGACGACGCTATCGCCCTACGGTATTTTTTATAGCGCTATCGGCTTTTCTGTCGAACCTAATTTGGGAATTGCTTCATGCCCCTTTGTACAGTATTTACGGATATGGCGTTAGGCACATTCTTAAATACCTTTTGGCATCTGGTGCGGATATCTTGATGGTACTGCTGCTGTTTTTTGCATTTGCGATGCTATACAAAGATGCGCTCTGAATCTCGAAAATGGGCTTAAAAAGATAATAGCACTCATAGCAGTAGGATGCTTGGGAGCCATCTTTTCGGAAATGTGGTACACCGTTCGGGGCGGTTGGCAGTATGCCCATGAAATGCTCATATTGCCCGTATTGGAAGTGGGACTTTCCCCAATCCTTCAATTTATGTTGTTGTCTTGGTTAAGCCTTTTTATTGTTAGAAACCTGGGTAACGATATTGATGCAGAGGGTAGGAGCTATGGTTTTAGGTAAGCTAATCGGAAATTTTAAAGGCTTTCAACAACCCTTATCAGCTTGTCCCGCACTTCTTTCGCAATACCGGGAAGGGCTTCGTTTTCGACCCCCATCATGGAGGCCGCGGGATCTACGGCCGCCACCTCTATTGTTCCGTTATCAATTTCGCGTACAAAGACGTTACACGGCAGCATCGTACCGATTTTGTTTTCGGCCAATAACGCTTTATGCGCAAAAGAGGCATTGCACGCACTCAGGATTTTGTAGTTCGGAAAATCCACATCCAGTTTTTTCTTCAGGGTCGTCTTGATGTTGATTTCGGTCAGTATACCGAAGCCTTCTTCCCCTAGGGCCTGGGTTGTTTTTTCTATCGCTTCATTAAAAGTAGTGTTATCGATCGTTTTGTTAAAGTAGTATTCCATTTTTGTACTGTTTTAGTTTTTAACTGGTCGTTCAGCCCCCTTTATCCGTCACTCCGAGTGCCCGTCACGGGCCATTTCTGAGAGGCAAAGAGGTGGCCAAAACAGAAACAGGAGGCCCGAGGTCTCCTGTTTCTTTTGAAGTGTTCGATTTGTTTTTGCTTCCAATCCATCCTTGAGCCATCTTATCGTTAAAATGGTATAGGGGCAATCTTGGCCTAAAACGACTCGAACCTTTCCGGTCTTTAGTGCCTTGCGACGCTAAAAACCATTACTTTGATGTTTTTGAAAAAAGAACCGACATAGTGGAATATGCCGATTCTTTTATCAGGTACCCGATTACTTTATTTTTGAATGCAGTTCCGAATGGAAGCGTACTAGCTACGCATTTATTCGGATTTTCAATAATGAAGGTTTTCGGACACCTTATTATGGCCGCTAAGGCATTGCTGCTTAGAGGCCTATCTTGTTAATTATGAACGTTTTAAAAAGAAACAGGAAGCCGAAACTTCCTGTTTCCCATGAAGTGCATAAAGCCCTTCATCATGATCTATTGCCTTGCGGCGCACGATCAATTTTTTAAAAGAATCCGGGATACCGAAATACCCCGGATTCCTGGAAGATGTAACTCGACCCAATGACCACTTATACTGGACTCTACTTGAATTTATTGCTAAATCCGTTCAAGACTCAAAAGGTGTAAAGAGTTTCTGTAACCTCTTCCTTTTCTTTGGATTTTTGTTTCCCCACGAATCAAAAATCCAACCTACTTATGTTGTTTTCAAGGAACTATCTTTATTAATTATACCACTAAAATAAGGCAAAATGTTTGCCTTTAAAATGACTTAGGTCAGTTTGGTCAATTTTTTTTTAACACAATTGTTTTTAATCCACTGATATAACTTGTCCGCATCTTCTTTTTTACAAAGCTGTGTGCCAGGGTGCAAGGTAGCGGCCGTACCGCAGGCGACCCCATATTTTATGGCATCGCCCAACGGGTTGCCCTCTCTTAGGTAGTTTACCATGCCCGCGACCATGCTGTCGCCTGCGCCGATGGTACTTTGTTGGTGTACGGTAGGGGCGGGAATATGCTCCATTTCTTTTTTGGTGGCCCAAAAAGCACCTTTGGCGCCCAAGGATACTACCAGTACTTCGCAGTTGTTTTCGCTGAGAAATTTTTTGGACAGGTCTTCCAGTTCCATTGCGGATATGGATTTTAAGCCCAAAACGGTGCTCAACTCGCCGAGATTGGGTTTCATCAGGAAAATATCCGCTTTCATACTGGGCAACAGGGCTTCGCCCGATGTATCTAGTACAAACCGTCCTTTTTTCCTTGCTACGATTTCGGCGACCTGTACATAAAAATCGTTCGGAATACCTAGCGGAAGTTTTCCACTGGCGATCAAATAATCACCTTCTTCTATAGAATCATCTACCTGTTCGAGCACTTTCCGCCATTCCGCTTCGGTAACACTGGGGCCAGGAACCCCAAAACGATATTGCAAATTGGCATTTGTATCGGTAACGGAGAGGTTTTCACGTGTCCATCCTTCGATCTCGATTACCTTTTGTTCAATATTTTCGTCGGATACCAATTGCTGTAAATGGGTGCCAGTCGAACCTCCTGCCACATAGAGACAAAGCGATTCACCTTCCAGTTTTTTTATTGCCCTAGAAACATTGATACCGCCACCACCAGCATAATAGGTTGGCATTGCGCATCGCAATTTTTTGTTGGGTACTACCCCGGCGACCGAAGTATCCTTATCGACTGCGGGGTTCATGGTCAGGGTTATGATTTTTTGCATTTGAGAAATTTTTTAATTGGTCTTGAAACAGTACTATTTTTAATTGCTGCTTTCCGCCATACCGAAATTGACAAAACTTTCCTCCGCTTTGTTGATGTTCTCGATGCCCTGCAGCAATGCATCCGGATTAAAAGAAATACTGTCGATACCTTCTTTTACCAAGAACTTGGCGAATTCAGGGAAGTCGCTTGGGGCCTGTCCGCAAAGGCCGATTTTCGTGTTGGTCTTTCTGGCGGATGCTATGGCCATGGCAATCATGCGTTTGGCCGCCATATCGTTCTCGTCGAACAATTTGCCCATGATCTCGGAATCTCGGTCGATGCCCAAGGTCAGTTGAGTAAGGTCATTGGAGCCTATAGAAAATCCGTCAAAGATTTCGGCAAATTTATCGGCCAAAATAACGTTGCTGGGAATCTCGACCATGGTATAAATTTCAAGGCCGTTTTCGCCACGTTCAAGTCCGTACTCTTTCATGATCCCCACTACTTTTTCACCTTCTTCCAGAGTTCGGCAAAAAGGCACCATCACTTTTAGATTGGTCAGTCCCCTATCTTCCCGTACCCTTTTGATCGCCGCACATTCGAGGGCGAACCCTTCCTTGTATAAATCGCTGTAATACCGTGAAGCACCCCGAAAACCCAACATCGGATTTTCCTCATCGGGTTCAAAATCCGTGCCGCCGACGAGATTGGCATATTCGTTGGTCTTGAAATCGCTCAACCGAACAATGACTTCCTTGGGATAAAATGCCGCCGCGATGGTGGCGATTCCCTGTGAAAGGTGGTCGATGAAATAATCCTGTTTATTTTTATAGCCTTGGGTGAACTTTTCGATTTTTCGTATAACACTTGCATTTTTCAGTTGGTCGAACTTGACCAAAGCCATAGGGTGTATTTTTACGGAATGGGTTATAATGAATTCCATCCGTAATAGTCCCACTCCGTTGTTCGGGTAGAATGATAATTGAAACGCATTTTCGGGATCGGCGAGGATCATTTTGGCCTCTGTTCTAGGCATCTGAATATTCGAAAAGTCGATTTTTTCTTCCTTATAGTCAAGTTTTCCCTCATAGATGTAGCCCGTCTTGCCTTGGGCACAAGACATAGTGATGGTGTTTCCATCTTTGATGGTCGTCGTCGCGTTTCCACAACCTACGATTGCTGGCACACCCAATTCTCTTGCGACTATGGCAGCATGGCTGGTACGACCTCCTTTGTTGGTAATGATACCTCCGACCTGTTTAAGCAGCGGATCCCAATCGGGGGTAATGGTATCGGTGACAATAACATGATCGGGGGTCAAATTTTTGGCATCTTTTGGAGATTTTAAGAGGATAGGATTTCCGATTTTTATTTTGGAGCCTACAGCGTTTCCCGTAGTCAAAAGTTTGCCTTTTTCGAGCAATTTGTATTCAATGTGCTGATTTTTATTTTTGGATTGTTGTACCGTTTCAGGCCTCGCCTGAATGATAAAAAGCTCATTGGTAAGCCCATCTTTGGCCCATTCGATATCCATCGGTTTTTGATAGTGTTCTTCAATCAATAAGGCCCATTTCGCCAACGTAATTACTTCATCATCGGACAAGATAAATTGTTGTTGCCTGGGTTTTGGCGTATGGATGTTGACGGTAGCATCGCCATCTTTTGATTTGCCGTAGATCATGGTCAATTTCTTATCGCCCATTTTCTTTTGGATGATGGGATTTTTCCCTTGCCCTAAAGTCGGTTTAAAAACATAGAACTCATCGGGATTTACCGCTCCCTGAACAATATTTTCGCCCAAGCCCCAAACGCCGGACAATAAGATCACATTTTCGAATCCCGATTCCGGTTCGATGGTGAAGCCTACCCCCGAGCAGCTCTTATCGGCCCGTACCATTTTCTGTACCCCAACGGAGAGCGCTACATCACTATGCCTAAAACCCTTGTCGTCGCGGTATTTGATGGCACGATCGGTGTACAGGGAGGCAAAACATTTTTTAACGGCTTCCAAAAGGGCTTTCGAACCCTCAATGTTCAAAAAGGTATCGTGTTGCCCTGCAAAACTGGCATCGGGCAGGTCTTCGGCAGTTGCGCTACTGCGCACGGCGACCGCACAAACATCATTTCCGCATAAACGTTGATAAGCATCCTCGATATTTTTGGAGAGTTCTTCCGACAATCTGCCGCCCAGAATCAGATTACGGGCTTTTTTTCCAACGGTATTTAAATTGGAGTATTTGTCCGTGTCCAATTCCGTCAATAGATTTTCCAATGGTTTCCGTAGTTTGTTTTCATCCAAGAACGACCAAAAGGCATGAGAAGTGGTCGCGAAGCCGTTGGGGACTCTGACTCCCTGTGAGGTCAAGTGATTATACATTTCGCCCAAAGAGGCGTTTTTTCCACCGACATAGGGCACATCGGCAATTTCTATTTCTTCGAAGGGTCTGATGAAAGTCTGCATTGCTTTTAGGTCTACCCGCCAAATATCATGGCTTTACGTGTAGCGTACAATGATTTGGATCAGTTGGTTATTCCGTTCGCTGCTTCCCCGTAATCTCTATAATCTTAATGCGATACACAATTGTCGAAGTACCTTCCGCACTAAGTTTACTTGAAAATTCATGAATGAACTGAACGTCTTTATCCCGTTTGTGCGTGATGATTTCCTTGACCCTTTTGAAAATTCATGGAGTAAATTCTGTGCATCGATACCACTGAATACCTCTAATTCCCCATGAACCAAGACCGATTTCCATTGGGTTATCGACTCGATTTCATCAACTTGTACGCAAACAGATGGGTTGATGCGCATCGTATCGATTTTATGGCCCTCCAAGGAATAGCTTAGAATGCTGCTATCGGTCTGATCGTAATAGTGGTAGGTAACGGGAATCACAAAAGGCCCCTGGCCCATATCATAGGCCAAACGGCCGATATAGTTGTTACGCAGCAGTTGCACGCATTCCTCCGGATCTAAATCTGTTATCATAGCTTGATTTATATATTTGAAAACAAAATTAAAAGACAGTGATCATTCTCGCTATGATGCAGGTCAATCCGTCAGGTGATTTTCAAGTGCGTTGTGGTCTAGATTTCTCCAAAAGTTAATAGTGCCTTTTTTATCGCAAGGATTTAACATTAATTTTAAGATTTTTCGTACTAAGAACTTTACTTTTGAGTAACGACCATACCCCGCTAGATGCATCCCCAAAAATCAACCTGCCTATGGCATCTATTTTACTTATCGAAGATTTTACCGATATACGGGAAGGTACTGCCGAACTTTTAGAACTGGAGGGCTATCACGTGATTACGGCCAGCAATGGGAAAGAGGGACTTGAACTAATCAAACTTGCCCCACCCGACCTTATCATTTGTGATATGCGGATGCCCGAAATGGACGGATTGACCCTACTAGCTCATTTAGGGATGAATACGGGTTTAAAAAAAATTCCCTTCATTTTCTACTCCGCCAAATCTGAAAACAGCGATGTTAGAACCGGGCTGGATGCCGGTGCCGACGACTACTTGGTCAAACCTTGTGAACTTAAAGAACTATTGGCATCCATCAAGAAATGTTTGCTCAAAAGGATCCCGAACTAAAGTTGAACTTGTTTTAATTTTATCTTTTCAAATCAGATTCCTTCCTCGTTTTTTGTTAAAATTTACGAAAACCAATCTGACTGACCCACGTCATTGTAGAAGAAAACAGACTCCAGTATATTTATTGTGGAGGTCGGTGGCTCTCTTTTCTTTCAAATCAGCAACACAATGGACATGGAACTAGAAACCCGAAAATACAGACAGCGAAAAACAATCAGGATACCCGTTGAGAGAAGGTCGTCTACTTCAAATAGGCAAATGGCGGTCGAAGCAAGTTCACTCCAACATTTTTTTAAAAACAGTCTCAAGGGATTGGCTCATCTTTTAAAACCTGAATTTTGCAAATCGGTGTCCCATGCCGATTGTATGATGAAGGTCGAGGCTTCGGGAGATGATAGTTCGGCATTATTAATCGATTTTTTGACCAAAGTATTGGCATTAAGCATTAAACAGCATGCCATTTTTTGTAGAATGTACGTAGAGGAACTATCGGAAAATAAACTGGTAGCCACACTCTTTGGTTCATGGTTCGACCGTTTCGACCAAGAACTGAAATGCGTTATCGACCATAGTTGCACCATCGAACAAAAAGACGATTTTTCATTTAGGGGTTTAATCGCATTCGATATATAAAAACCAAGTTTTTATGAAATAGCCACCAAGCGTTTTCAAAGCTCCTCAACATTTCTTTTATGATAGCTCAACAAGGGAACATGCCCTTCCCTCTTCATGCGCTTGACCAAATCGTAATGGCGTAAGTTTTTGATCAGGCCATTACCTTCCCGCTCTAACATGGCGAACATATCGGGCTTGATTTCGTTGACATAGTTTTGCAGGGTTTCCAAAATATCACTGCCATAACGGAGGTCAAAATGAACGTTTTCATAATCGACCTTCTGGCGCAACATATTCTTGAACCATGCCATTTGGTCTTCGCCCGTGTCCCCTTCCTTGGGGGATACGTGTACCAAGTGCATATCGCCCTCGAAGGGTTTGGCGAGTTCCACCATTTTTTCAAGTATAAAGATATCCGCTACTTCGAAATCGGTGGCATAGGCGATTTTCCTGAATCCGTGAAAATCGGCATCCTCAGGCACGACCAATACGGGGCAGGGTGCCGAATTGATAAGGGAAGTGGTATTGCTGCCCAAAAGAATCATTCGCATGGGACTACCACCTTTGGTGCCTACAACGATAAGGTCGGCGTTGACTTCCTTGGCGTTTTTGATGATAACATCGGAGGCGGGCTTGCCTTCATCGATTTTCCAAGTGATTTTTAAGGGTTCGGGTTCGTTGCGCAAATGTTGGGTACAGAATGCGATCAGTCTTTCGCGGTGGTCGCCGAAGGCCCGGACCTCCCTTCTTGAATACGTATAAGAAACGGTGCTCGCCAAGGTCAAGGGCAGTTCGAAAACGTGCAATGCCATTAGGTCCGCATCGAATTCTTTGCTTAGTGCATAGCTGAAATGTAGGGCGGCCACCGAATTTTCCGAATAGTCCGTGTTGTATAAAATCGTTTTCATATGTTGCTATTTATTTGTTTTTTAAAAGTCAGATGTAATTCGCCATTCAACCTCTTGGTCAGTATCAAGATTTGTATTGGCTCATTTCACAGGTAAAATATTTTATTGTCTTTTCCGCCTTTCGACTCTGCTCAAGGTGAACTCCGGTGGAAATCTATACTTACTACGAAATAAAATTAAATCCTTGGTATCAAAGGGAAAATGACGGTAATCAGTCAAGCTAAAATGTTTCGGATGATTTTAATCATTTTGGATGAACCTTCGGTAAAGTACATTTATCGATATTAATTTTTAAAACAAGTAAAATGGCGGATTTTAGAAGAAGGCCAAAAGGCACATACATCCAAGTGTCTGATTGGGCGGAACTTTACGAAATGACGCAACATTGGAAATCGGAGCTATTGTTTTGCATCGATGAACTTCGTTTTTTCCGTAGGTTGATCGACAACTATTTTATTTGGATGACCCGTGGGGAAAATCTGGACACGGTACGCGAACTTGAAATGGCCCTCTTGGAAAACGATGTAATCTGTGAAGACTTACTTCGAAAAGTTCGAAAGCATCTCGTTCAATTGGCGGAAACCGTTGAGGATCCCCAAAATAAACCGACACGGATCTTCCGAATGGAACATGAAAATTTAGAGGACGATATTTTCCGTTTCGCAAAAAAATTCAAGAACACCCGAAAAGATGTTATGGCAGTTACCGAGCACGTACTGCAAAGTGAGCAATGGACCGACCTAAAGCACCTTAAAATCAAATCTAACGTAGCTTGAGATGAAGAAGCAGCGAACCATTTTGACCGAAATAAGCGAATTCACGAACAGCATTGAATCCGACTATCCGGAACTTTATTGCTATTTGGACGATAATCCGTTGACGCTGCCCGTCATGGCACATCCGCAGCTAGACACATATGCTCTTGAGGAATACTTGCAAAGCCTGCGACAGTTGTTGGAACATCATAAAGAAACACATATCAAAAACCCAACGTCTTGAATATGGGGGAAATCGCCACATCGGATAGACAGATAACCCTGTTCTGCAATGCAGGTTCGAGCAGGGCCAAACAGACCTTAGCCTATGCCAAAGCAGAGGGCTTACCCATCTTAGAGGTTGATATGCTCAAGACCCCGTTGACGGGCACCCAGATCGCTGAGTTTGCTGATCGGTTGGGCATTGCCGTCAAAGATCTTGTCAATCAAGAACACCCTGCGTATACGCATAAGTTCAAACACCATGATCTTTCTACCAAAGACTGGATAAAGATGATAAAGCATAACCCCGATATTATGAAACAGCCGATCGCACTACGAGGCAACAAGACTATTTTGGTGGAAACCCCTACGGACATCATTAAGATTTAAAAACGATAGGGGAGTTGTCAGTATGCAAAAATGGGGAAATGAAAACAAACACGCAGAAATGACAAATATGAACAACCTGAAGTTTGCACAAAAATTGGGACTGATAACGTTGCTGTTGCTCGTGATTTTCCTGATTTTTTTGGCGTGGTACAAGCATACCTATTCAATGGGGATTGCTCAGTCCTCTGAGGTTAATTCACCCGATTTGGAACGCAAGCTCTTGATCGGCACGCAAGGCAGCGATTTCAAGGATTCCGTGGTAACGGGTATCCTAAACCATTTCAGATCCGATTCCATCTATATAAAAGTTGTCGATGTTTCTGCATTGGAAAATGTTGATTCTTCGATTTTTGATGCTATTGTACTAATACATACATGGGAAATTGGTAAACCACCCGAATCCGTGCAAGTGTTCATCAACAAAAATTATGGGCTAAAAAACAAAGTAGTCGTACTGACCACTTCCGGCGAAGGTTCCGAAAAAATGGACGAAGTAGATGCGATTACCGGCGAATCGGTTTTGGAGGATGCTCCGTTATTTACGGATAAGATCATTCAAAAACTAAATCCGCTTCTCAAATCGAATGGCATCATGGAATTTACCTTTGCGACATCCGCATGGCGGCATCCAAGAAATGGAAAACCCTTATAGGGCAAGCTTTTGAATGAATACGGAAGAACTTATAAACTGGCTTTTGCAAGGCGATGTTGCCATCCGATATCAGGTACATCGCGATTTGTTAGCTAGAGAACGAAAGGATTTGCAAGCAAGGATTGCCCAAGAAGGTTGGGGAGCCAAATTTTTATCAAAACAAAACGAGAATGGGCATTGGGGCAGGGAGTTCTACCTACCTAAATGGACATCGACACATTATACGCTCCTTGACCTTCGCAATCTTTGCATTTCCCCAGATAATTTATTAGTCAAAGCGTCTATTGCTATGGTGTTGAAAACGTGTAAAAACGAAGATGGCGGTATTCTTCTTCTTAAAGCAAAAAAGAGCGATGTTTGTGTAAACGGCATGTTCCTGAACTATGCCAGTTATTTTCAGGCTGATGAAAACGGGTTAAAATCGGTCATCGATTGCTTGGTGGAGGAAATTATAACCGATGGCGGGTTTAATTGTCGATCCAACCGTTCGGGGGCTATACACAGTTCGCTGCATAGTACACTTTCGGTTTTAGAGGGCTTAACGGAATACGAACGCAATGGCTATTCATATCGCCTCAATGAAGTCAAAAAGGCCATCAAAAGCTCTAAGGAATTTATCCTTATGCACCAGCTCTTTATTTCTGACAGGACGGGAAAGATCATCGATAAAAATTTTCTTAAGCTGTCCTATCCGAGACGATGGCGATACGACATTTTGAGTGCCTTGGATTATTTTCAGTATTCCGAAACAAAATGGGATGAACGAATGCAGCCTGCCATTACTATCCTTTTAAAGAAAAGAAATAAAAACGGTACTTGGAACGTGCAGGCCAAGCACGCCGGAGAGATCCATTTTGATATGGAAAAAGCTGGGCGACCGAGCCGTTGGACTACGTTGCGCGCCTTGCGGGTTTTAGAGAAATATAACATTAGAACATGAACAAAATAAAAATCCCTTTTCTAGGCATATCACATAGGTAACCCGCTCAAAATTCTATTTGGAAATCTCAGAACGAAACATCATGGTCAATTGCGGCATGTTTCAAGGGCAGATCATCGCAATCGCGCCGACCTTGTCCGTTACCTCGATTATTTTGAGGGATAGTGCCAAAATACATGAAGAAGAGGCCGAACGTGCCAATGCAGAGGGCTGTAGCAAACATAAGCCTGCACTATCGTTCTATTCACCTAAAGAGGCCGAGCGGGCCTTCAGACTTTTCGTTGCCAAGGAAAGGGACGTTTGGATTCCGCTTTCGTAAAACACCAATTTCAGGTTTCGCTATAACGGCCATTTGATTGTTGCCACTTTTATCGAACTGTTGATTTTCGTAAACCAATTCGTTTTTTCCGGAGATCTGGGTAGGATGGAAGATTTGTACTATCGCCTCCCGAACGCCCGAACTGGGCCGATTATCTGTTCTTGGAAAGCACCTACGGCAATAAACTGCACCCAAAAGAAGATGTGGAACAGTTATTTGTAGACCTTATCAAAAGGGCGATCCATGAAAGGGAAAACCTTTTTGTTCAAGACCTGAAAGGGAAAATCATCAATTATGCCGGTGGTATTTTGAAATAAAAAAGCCGAAATAATAGGGGAGATTTGGCCGTAGGCATTGGCAGGTTACAGTAGAAAGGGTATGAGTTCAGAGTTATGATTTGAGCAGTTGTTATTGTGCGTGGTTGCAGATATATGTGATAATAAACGCATAAACGTTTTGATTTTACACTTGGTCTTGCATTACAGACCTGACCAAAATCATTTTCTATTCCCCTCAATCCCCTTAATTTGGTATAGATTTTTAAAAAGGCTTCATAAGATGGAAAGTAAATACAAAAAATACCGCTCTATCGAATGGCTAAGCGCGGAAGAAATGCACAAGGAAAGCGTACAATGGATGTCGGAACTAAAATTCGCCAAGGATGAACAACTCTTTCTCAACGACTTGGTAAGATCGCACACCTTGGAGTTGATAGGTAATACTGTTTTCGATGAAAGCAAGGAGATCATCGATGCCATTTTGAGGTCTGAAAAAGAAGTGGTCGTACTGATGAAAAAAGTACAATCTCACGAAAGCTTGTTGAAAATCATGGTCGACGATGTCGAAGAGCAGACTATGGAAAAGGCCTATATAAACACCCATTGGCAGCTGACAACTGAGATGCAAAACTATATGGGCGAATATAGAAAACTGAAGTCTCGATTGTTTCAACTGGTATCTGATGTGATGAAAAAACAAAAACAGAAAAGACTGCTGAATTGAATTTAGGATAACTCGTTACCTAATAGGGTAATACCATGAGAAAATTAATTATACTATCCCTTTTAATCTTGGTTTCCTGCTCTTCAGCGGAAATGGTGGAGAACTGGAAAAATCCTGATATCGTCATTTTTGATGCGTACAAAATATTGCTGGTCGGAATGACCCAGAACGAAGTGGCCCGTATCGATTTAGAAACCCGCCTAAAAGAAGAATTCGATGCAAGGGGAGTCGAGTCCATGCGCAGTATCGATCTTTTCGACGTGCAGTTTACGAATTCAAAGCGCACCGAAAAGGAAAGCGATAATATGGAAACAAGCCTATGGGATAAGGACTTCGATGCCATTCTGCTTACAAAGATTCTCGGATCCGAAAACCGACAGTCGTTCTGTAAAACTATTTCTCAATGGAACAGTTATAACGCTAGGTTTCGCGATGATTATCTACGGCATCAAGACATTTTCTACGACCCCGAATATTTTGAGACCTTTACGGTCTATCACGCCGAAACTTCGCTTTATTGTATCTGAGAAGGCAAGGAACGTGCGTTGATATGACGCGGTAATATTGAAATAACCGACTCGAACGACATTGCAAAAACCGGCAGGGAATATGTGAAACTGGTCGTTACCACAATGGAAGAACAGGATTTGATAATTGATAAAGATAAAACCGATGAAATTACTGGTGTTTAGTGCTAAAAAATACGAATTACGCTATCTGAACAAGGCGAACACCAGGGGCGTCAAGGTAACCTATACCATAGATGCGCTCGATTCGCAAACGGCTTTGCAGGCAACAGGTTTTGATGCCATTTCAATATTTTCTGGGGATGATGCGTCCTTGGTCGTACTTGAAAAATTATGGGATTTGGGAGTTCGTTATATTACGCTGCGCTCGGCGGGTTATAACAACATACATATCAAGGCGGCACAACGTTTTGGTTTCAGGGTCGCCAACACACCAGAGTATTCGCCACATGCCATTGCCGAGCATGCCACGGCGCTTTTGTTGGCCTTCAACCGTAAACTAGTACGGGCCGATGCCCAAGTACACCAATATGATTTTTTACAGGATGGGTTAATGGGTTTCAACCTACATGGAAAGACTGTGGGCATTATCGGCACCGGAAGAATAGGAAGCATCATGGTCAAGATCATGTACGGGTTCGGCTGTAAGATTTTGGGCTGCGATTTGGAGGCCGATGATGACCTGATGGAGTTATGCGATGTTAAATATACTTCTCTGGAAGACCTCTGTAAGAAATCGGACATTATCAGTCTGCATATTCCCTTGACCTATGACAATCATCAGTTGATCGATAAGAAAAAACTGGCCTTGATGAAACGGAATGCTATTCTCATCAATACTTCCCGAGGGGCTGTCGTAAATACCAAAGATCTTATAACTGCGTTGGAAGATGGAAAAATAGCAGGCTATTGTACCGATGTCTATGAAAAGGAAAAAGGCACTTTTTTCAGGGACAATTCAAAGGATGGGATGGAAGACGAACAATTGAAAAAACTGCTATCACTCCCCAGCGTATTGCTGACACCGCATCAAGGCTATATGACCGACGAGGCACTTACCAATATTGCACATACCACTTTTGAGAACCTGTATTGCTGGATGGAAGGGCGCAAATGTAAAAATGAATTGGGATATGGTGCCTTGGTATCATAACACCGGACTAAAAATCTTGGCAAATCCTTCCTTTAATCTGTCCGGCCACTGGCGTTTTTGATGTTCTTGATAGGTAAGTTCATGGCTGTCCCGACTATCCCGTAAAAAATCTTCCTTTAGGGCCATAACGAATTTTGGGTCATAAATTAGGGCATTCACTTCATAGTTCTGTTCAAAGCTGCGTACATCGATATTGGCAGTACCTACAGAGGCGACGGCATCATCTCCCAGCATAATTTTACTGTGAAGAAATCCGTCAGGGAAAAGATAGATCTTGACCCCGGCCCTGAGCAACGGTTCAAAATAGGAACGCACACTCCAGTTGACCAATCGGCTATCGTTCTTTTCTGATATCAACAAACGAACATCGACCCCACTGAGAGCAGCCGTTTCCAAGGCGGTAAGAATGGATTGTCCGGGAATGATATAGGGGTTGGTAATATAGAGGTAACGCTCCGCCGAATTGATGATCGAAAAATATGCTTGCTCAATGGCAGGAAAATCCTCATCGGGCCCGCTCGAAACAATTTGTACGGTAGAACTTCCCTTCACAAAAAATGGCGTTTTTTGGGCCTGACGGATTTCCTGTCCGCTCACCAACTGCCAATCCAATAGAAAAATTTTGTTCAGGTCAACCACGGCCGAACCTTCGATTTTGAGGTGCATATCGTGCCATTTACCCAATATTGTATCGCCCTTGAGGTATTTATCCGATATGTTGATACCGCCGGTAAATGCCGTAATGCCATCAATGACAATTATTTTTCGGTGGTTTCGATAGTTGAGGGAGACCAGAAACCGCCCGAACCGAAAGGGCAGAAAAGGAAAGACCTCGACTCCTATGAGTTTCAATTTTTTCAGATACGGTTTGCTCAAGGAAAAACTTCCGACACCGTCATAGATTAACCGTATTTTAACGCCTTCTTGCACTTTTGTTCTGAACAGTTGCAACAGTTTATCGGCCAGTTCGCCTTCCTCAAAAATATAGTATTGTAAATGGACAAAGACCGTAGCGGTTTCCAGTGCCTTAAAAATGGTCTCGAAGGTCGTTCTGCCATCCTTTAGGTATACCACCTCATTATCATCAGAAGGGTTAAAGGCACTGTTCTGCTGGATTAAGCGTATCAGTCTTTTATGCTTTTCGGTAATTTGTGGGGTATTTGGAATATGGACCCCGATGTCTGTCAGCTTGGTCTGTTTCGATAATTGTTCCCATCGTTTCTTCCTGCGATTTCTGCCTACCATTAAGTACAGTAAAATGCCACCAACGGGAATTGTAAATATCGCCAAGAGCCATGCCAAAGTCTTTGCCGGACGCACCCCATTGACCAAAAGGCTGATGACGATGGCGAGGGCGATGACCACATAAACAATGAACAAAATGGTGTAGAGCATTTTGGGCAACTTAAATAATGATTGCTAAATTAAGCGGTTAATGGTCTAACGACCATGATATCGATCATGCTATAAGCCGACAACAATGACTTTAATCATAGAAATTCTTGTGTGTCCGTCATAACTTTGAGGCCAAAAGCTTAAAACACCAAAATTATGACGATAGAAATTCAATACGAAAGGATGCCCACAAGTGAGAGTATGAACGATTTGGCAGCCCAAAAGCTGAACAAACTTGCCCAAAAATACGATTGGCTGATCCGGGCGCAGGTGCATTTTAAATTAGAAAACGACCCTACGGGCAAGGGCAAAATCTGCGAAATAGAACTCAGCGCACCGGGCCCCCGGTTATTTGCCAAGTCCCGTTCCGACGATTTTGAAAAATCACTGGCCGAAACGGTAAAAGAACTCGAAGGGCAATTGCGTAGAAAGAAGACAATACTGCTGAAGCGTTGAAAGAACTGTGGAGTTGGAAGTTGCAGTTGGCAGTAAAGGTTCATTCTTGCAATTCATGTCGTTTAATTCTTGTAATCTGACATTAATCATTTCCGATAGTTTCAAACCGCACTACTTTTGGGAAAGACTGAAAATGAAATCTCTGTTCATCGTTTTGTTTGTAACGATTTTATCGTTTCCTAACTCTAGGGCACAAGAGCTATTTTACGTTGAGGCATGTTTCGATTCGTATGCCCAAGGGACCTATTGTTTCGTGGATATGGAGGGTACGACCTACGAATTTCAGGATATGGAAGCAAGTGCCATGGAAAAGTACGACTTGACCGACGGGAGCTATCAAGGCAGAATGTTTACCGTGGTATATCGGGTCGAAATTTCGGTCTATGAGGAAGAGGAAGAGGATAACGGGGAACAGGACGAATATCGGGAAAACATTATTGTAGATCTTGAAATCGGCGGATAAGGCGTACGTGAATTAGTGGCTCGTACATTCGGGCATAAAAAGTTAAGTTGGATAAAAAAACCTGGAACTTATAATGAATAAAATACTGGTCTCCGTTGTTTTTTCGGAACATTCAGAATATGCTTTGGAAGTAGCCGCATCCTAGGCAAGAAAAGAGAAAACCGAAATTATTGTTCTACATCTGCTGGGCCTGTTCGAAGCTATATTGACTAAAGACGAATCCCAAGAATTTATGAAGGCGCAGTACTATATGAAACTCGCCAAAAAGCGCTTCGATATGTTCTTGAACAGGCCATGGCTCAGACATCAAGCAGACCCGAATGGTGCAGAACTATAAATTTTTTAAGGAAATCAATAATATCGTCAAGGAAAAAGATATCGATTTAGTTATTATGGGGTCGCCCGGTTCGGGTGGACTGAGCGAAATCTTCGTAGGCTCGAATACCGAAAAAGTGGTACGGACGTCAATAGCACCCGTTCTGGTCATAAAAAACGGATTCCGGATTTTAAAATTAAAAAAGTAGTTTTCGGATTTGATTTTCAGATAGAAAACGTACCGGGCTATCACAAAGCGCTAAAGCTGGTTGGGAGCTTAAAGGCCGATGTCCATTTGGCGCATGTAAACCTGCCAGGCATCAATTTAATGAGTTCCTAGGAGATAAAGGAGCAAATCGATGCTTTTCTTAGGGCTGCCAATCATGGCGACCTCTGCCCAACAACATAAACGCACATCAAATTCCGGACTATTCCGAAGAAAAGGGTATGTATAGTTACGCCGAAAAGATCGATGCCGACCTTATCGCCATTCCCACCCACGGCCGTAACGGACTGGCACATTTCTTTGTTGGTAGCATCGGCGAAGATTTGGCCAACCATGCCAAGCTGCCCGTGATGACTTTCAAGATTTAATCATCGAAGCATTCGATTTTTAAGAAAGTTAAATTCAGCTAAACCGTACAATTATCCCCATCTTTCTTTACACCTAATTTATGCAGCAATTTTTCCATTAAACACCATTTGGTAAAAGACGATTGCAATAGATTGGCCCCCACAAATACGGTAAACCAAAGCCATTTGATATTGACGTACAGCGCCAAAAGCACGCTTATGATAATAAAAGTACCTGCAATGGCCCGAATATATCTGTTTATCATAATTTCCAATTTTTAGGATTTAAATATATTTCTCGATGGGAACCACAACCGCTTTAATGGGGTTGTTGGTTTCTAAATTTTTATTGAATTCCTTAATCAAACCGAAAAGGGTATCAATATTTTCTTCTTCGGTAAACGAAAAGAACAGGCTAGATTCTACGCCGCCTTTTTCACTTGGGAACCAACTCGATGTGCGAACCATCGAAGTTGGATTTTTATATCCATCAATGTCCGATCCACTAAAACTCTCGATGTTCGCTTCTTTGAAAAGTCGCAGGATTTCTTTCTCGAATTCCTCTACGACCGTTACTATTAGTAGTTTCATAAATTCTCTCTTTTTAATATCATCCCCGAGTAGTCGAAGATTTGTTTATATTTTTGAGGGAATGAATCCCGATATTTTGACGGGAGAAAGCTTACCTGCCGACGGAAGGAGGGGTCAAGTCCGAATGTTTGGGTTTGAATCCTAACTTCGTGGCAGTAGACAAAAGCTTGCGCATTCAGCCCCTCCGTTTTCTTCGCTTAGCTATAATCCACCTCCCCTCGTCTGAGGGGAGGAGAAAATAACCTTTTATCTAACCTTGAACCCATAACTGCCAACTGCTATTGCTCACTATTTATTTCTTCCTCAATCAACTGAGTTCCCCCTTCTGGGGCTAGGGGGCTTTCTGGATACTTCTTCCGTTCGATCATATAATACACCAACGGCACCACTAACAGCGTTAACACAGTAGAAACAATAGTCCCGCCCATCAACGAAATCGCCAGACCTTGGAAAATAGGGTCGAACAAGATGACGAAAGCGCCAATAACCACGGTTCCGGCAGTCAACAAAATAGGGGTGGTACGAACGGCACCCGCTTCGATAACAGCTTGTTTAATGGGTATGCCCTCGGCCAACCGTAAGTTCACAAAATCGATTAATAAAACGGAGTTTCGTACCATAATTCCCGCCAAGGCGATCATACCGATAAATGATGTTGCCGTAAAAAAAGCACCTAAAATCCAGTGCCCCAAAACAATTCCCACCAGCGAAAGCGGTATGGCTACCATCATCACGACCGGTGTCTTAAAATTCTGGAACCAGCCCACAATCAAAATATAGATGATGATGATAACTCCCAAAAAGGCAATCCCCAAATCACGGAAAACTTCCAAGGTAATCTGCCATTCGCCATCCCATTTTACCGTATAATCATCCTCAAAATCGGGTTGTTGAATATAGAGTTCATCGATGGAATAGCCTTCGGGCAAGTTCATCCCTTTCAATTTATCGGTCATGCCCAAAATGGCATAAACGGGACTCTCCAATTCCCCAGCCATATCCGCCAAGACGTAAACAACCCGTTTTTGGTTTTTCCGATAGATGCTTTTGGCGCTTGTGGTTTCCTGAATATCGGTCAAATCGCCTATCGTAACCATATTCCCTAGGTTCGATTTTACCTGTAAGCTGGCAATATCGTTGATGGTGGATTTCTCCTTTTCGTCCAAAGCCAAAAACAACCCCACTTGGTTACTGGCATCCTCATCGTACAAAGTGGTTACGGTACGTTCAGAAAGTGCCATGTTCACGGTACGGGCGATTTGTTGAGGTGCCACTCCGTAGAGCATCGCTTTTTCCTTGTCGATGACAAATTGATATTCAATCTGGTCGGCCTCGACCATCCAATCGACATCGACCACATCATCCGTATCGTTCAGGATGCTTTGGACTTGGTCCGCAATATCGATTTGTGTATCGTAATCGGGTCCATAAATCTCGCCAACGATTGTTGACAATACGGGCGGCCCTGGAGGCACTTCCACAACCTTCACATTGGCATTATACTTTTGACCGATACGCTGAATCTCCGGTCGCAACAAGCTGGCGATACCGTGACTTTGAATACTTCTTTCCCCTTTGTCGATCAGATTGACCTGAATATCGGCCATATTGCTGCCACCGCGCAGGTCGTAATGGCGTACCAATCCGTTAAATGTTATCGGTGCGGAAGTGCCCACATAACTCTGGTAATTGACCACTTCAGGTCGGGTGCGTAAATATTGTGCAATTTCCTTGGTAACGACCGCGGTACGTTCTAAAGTGGTGCCTTCCGGCATATCGATGACCACTTGAAATTCGTTCTTGTTATCGAACGGCAGCATTTTTACAGCTACGGATTTTGTAAAGAACATTCCTATAGAACCCATCAGCAGTAAAAAAGTAGTGCCCAGAAACAGCCAACGGTATTTTTTGTTTTCAATCAAGGGTTTTTCGAATTTGGCATACCAACGGTAGATCAAGGTGTCCTCTAAAGGTTTTTCCGTTTTCTCCTCGTCTTTCCCGCCTGACGGACGGGCAGGTTTCTCCTTTTCCCGTAAAAAGACATAGCCCAAATACGGTGTAATGGTCAAGGCGACAAAGAGCGACAACATCATTGCAATCGAGGCACCTATGGGCATAGGCGACATATATGGGCCCATCAATCCTGACACAAAGGCCATCGGCAATACCGAAGCGATAACGGTAAAGGTGGCCAAAATGGTCGGGTTGCCCACTTCGTTGATGGCGTATAATGCGGCCTGTTTGAACGGCAAGCGTTTCATCTTAAAATGCCGGTGCATGTTCTCGGCGATGATGATGGAGTCGTCTACCACGATACCCGTAACGAAAACCAAGGCGAACAGCGTGATACGGTTTAGTGTATAGTCCAGCATATAGTAGCTCAACAAGGTCAATGCGAACGTAATCGGAACGGATAGGAATACTACCAAACCACCACGCCAGCCCATGGCCAACATGACAACAAAGGTCACGGCGATAATCGCTCCGATGAGGTGCATCAACAGCTCGGAAACCTTATGGGAGGCGGTTTCGCCATAGTTTCTAGAAACCTCTACATGAACATCATCGGGAATCAAGGTTTTTTTCAGATGTTCTACCTTATCGATGATCAGATCTGAAATCTTCATCGCATCCGCACCCTTACGCTTGGCGATAGCAATGGTCACGGCAGGATATTCCGATTTAAAATCCAACGCTATTTCGCTCGCCTGCCCAAACCCGTGGGACACATAATCTTTGGGGATTTCAGGGCCATCGGCCACTGTAGCTATCTGTTTCAAATAAATGGGGCGGTTCTGCTGCACGCCCACCACCAAATTCTCCACATCGGATACCGTTTCGAGGAATTTACCCGTTGTGACCTGAAATTCCGTATCATTTTTGTCAAAAGTACCACCGCTTAATTGTTGGTTGTTCGCCTTGATCATCTCGGCGACAGAAAGAAAATCCAGTCCGCTGGTCGCCATTTTATCCTTGTCCAGCACCACACGGAGCTGACGATTGCGTCCCCCGATCTTTTGGGTGGCGGAAACATCGTTCACTTTTTCTATCTCGTCCGTCAGTTCCTGTGCAATCTGTTTTAGACGGTAATCATCGTAATTCTCACTCCACAACGTTAGCCCCAACATCGGCACATCGTCGATGGCACGGGTCTTTACCAATGGAAACGTTACGCCCTCGGGCATAATGTCCATGTGCTTGTTGATCTCGTTGTACAGCTTTACGAACGAACGCTCAATATCCTCGCCCACGTAAAATTGCACAATCACCATGCCCTGTTCCTTCATAGAGGTCGAATACACATATTCCACCCCCTTGATGTTCGAGATTAGTTTTTCCAACGGTTTGGTTACACGGCTTTCCACTTCGGTCGGACTCGCACCTGGGTAACCCACAAAAATATCCGCCATCGGCACATCGATTTGGGGTTCCTCCTCCCTCGGGATCAAAAACGAGCTGTACACCCCGATGACCATGAATACGATCATCAACAGCACGGTTAACTTGCTGCCTATGAACATCTTTGCGATTTTACCTGCTAATCCTTCTTTCATTTTTCGTTTCTATTAGTGAAAACCTGTGCTATTGAATCAAAACCTTTGCTCCATTAAACAATTTCCCTTCTGCCGAAATGATATATTGCTCATTCGCGGAAAGACCCGAAAGCACTTCTGTTTTATCGCCAAAAGTTCTTCCCAAACGCAACCAACGGAGCAAAGCGGTGTTGTTTTGGCTTATGGTATAGACTCCGGTCAACTGTCCGTGTTCGAAAATGGCTTCGGTTGGTATCATAACGGCATTGGTCCTCGCTTTTCGCTCCACCGGAAATTGTACCGTGGCGTACATGCCCGATAAAATATTGGCGTCTGAATCTTCCAAGATGACTTTTACCATGTACTGCCCGCCCGTATTTTTGGCGGAGGTGCTTACTTCGGTCACTTTGCCCTTGACCTTTTTGTCCAACGATTTTAAAAGCACATCAACCTCGATATTCGTTTGTATGTTTAGAATTTCGGATTCGGGCACCATGGCCACGACCTGATATTTTCCCGGGGATTCCACTTCCAACAAAGACATTCCAGGGTTGGCCATATCGCCCGCATTGATGAATTTGTTCGTCACGACTCCGCTAAAAGGCGCACGAATATTCGCATACGACAGTTGCGCATTTACCTCGTTTTTCATCTGTTTTGCAGCTTCCAATCGCGCCTTGGCCATATTGTAATTGGCCGTGATATCGTCCAATTCTTTTTGGGAGGCACTTTTTTCTTGAAAAAGGTTCGTAAATCGATTATAATCCTTTTCCGCATTGGTATAGGCGGCGGTTGCTTCGGTAATTCCCGCATTTACCTGTGCCAATTTTGCGGATACATCGGCATTGTTAATGCTCAATAAGAGTTCCCCGTTTCTGACCTTTTCGCCTACCTGCACATAGATTTTATCTACATAGCCCATCATACGAGTGCTGATATTGGCACTTTTAACGGCTTCAATTTTACCGCTCGCCGTTAAAAATGGATTGTTGGAATTTTCGGTTACCGTAGTTACGAAAACGGGTACCGCGGGGGAGTTATCGGCAACCGTTTTTTGTTCGTTTCCGACACAACTTGACAACAAAATTGTCATTGTTAGGAGTGCTGTTGCTATGTAATTTTTGTCTCTCATCATTTTAGAATTAAATACTTTCTAGAATCTGTGTTGTGGTTTTTATTTTGCTAAGAAATGCATATAGGCCAACGCATAATTATGCTGAAAAATAGTGTTGTAATATTCCAGTTGTTTTTGGGCGTATTGGGTCTCGGCCATCAATAGATCTGTTGTTTTTTCGAGTCCCTGTTCAAAGCGGTTGGTTCGAATGCGCAGCGATTCTTTTGATTGTTCAAGGGCAAGGGCCGTAAGCCCCAAGTTGTTCTTGGCATCTTGGAGCGAACGTTTGGCCCGGTTGAGCTCTACCTGACTTTCCGCTTTGTATTGTTCGAGTTCCAGTTTTGATTTTTCGTATTCGGCCTTGCTTTTTTGGGCCTTTCCGAAACGCTTACTGCCTTCCAGGATGTTCCATCTGAGCTCGGCCCCGAATAGGTAGCCATCGGCATTGCCTTGAAAGACTTCATCATCGTGCAGTTCATACGTACCGAAAGCGTTCAGGCTAGGCAAGAAACTCATCTTGTCGGCCTTGTGCATTTGTTGGTAGGCTTCGCTGGCGGACGCCATGGCCTGAATGTCCGACCTGTTATCTGAAAGTCCATCCACCATTATATCTCTTGCCTTAACCGTTAGGGAATCGGCCGGCTGTAGAATCGCATAGCTGGAATCATCCATCAAAACCGATAGATAATTGGAAGCATTTTGAATGTTGCTCTTTGCATACAGCAATTGATTTTCGATTTCGCCGACCCGGACTTCAACGGCGAGCACATCCGATTTTTGTAGGTAGCCCTGTTTAAAACTGTTGTCCGCTATACGCTTGTTGTCCAAGGCAGCTTCTTTTGCCTTTTTCAAAACTTCCACCGTTTTATAGGCCAGTTGCAACTGCATATAGGCTTTATCGACCTCTAACTCAAGGTATTCCCGAGTACGTTCCAATTGTAGTTCGGTGGCGTTCCATTTGGCCTTGGCGGCCTTACGTTGATAGATTCCATCTAAATTTATCAGTGGTTGTTGCACCTCGATTCGTGTGGCATAGTCTTCGATTTGAAGAGGGTCATTCAATAGCGAAGGGTCAAAATCCCCTGGGTTCAAAATAGATTGGTTCAATTTGGAACCAAAGGCCATTAACGGATTCGTGGTGGCGATTCCCGTATGGGAAATTCCCACATTGGGCAATAAAACGGCATTGGTCTGTCGATAATCGCCCTGCGCAGCCAAAACATCTTGTTCCGACATTTTTAGGGAATTGTTGTTTTCCTTTGCTTTGGCCAAGGCTTCTTCTTTGGTAATCAGCATGCTCTGTTGTGCCACTGCGGAAAATAATGTCGAAAAGAGAATAATAAACAATAGGTTGTACTTCATCTTCGGTACTAATTTGGAACAAAATTAGAGCCATAAAAGGTGCTGTACAGTAACCAATGTTACCAAATGAAAAAAAAGCATTCCATTTTACCGAAATGCTTTTCATCAATCAATAAAACCAGCGTTTTGAACTTATTGAACAACAGGCCACCCATTTTGAGGTTATGGCGCAAGTACCGCTCAAACTGTCGAATTTTGCATGGTAGATACAGCCTGCGAACGCACCGATAGCCACACCCAAAAGCGTTTATAGTAGTGCTTTTTTTGTCATTATTTTTTCTTGTTACCGGCAGACATCATGGCGAGTACGGTTTCTATAAGAATCACACATACTACTGTAAAAATTGCAATCATTAGGGTGCCGTTTTCCCATGAAACCAAGGGTAAAATCAATTTTGAGCTAATTTTAATAAAATTTAGCGTCATTATTTAAACAGATTCTCCTTTTAGTATCTTGTTCCAATGCAGATAAGGAAGTCCGTATTTCTTCAACATCCAAAGTCGCCAATGTTCTTTGAAAGAATCGGAGATCAACATCCGCTTTAGTTTTGGATCCGAAATATAGTTGTTTTTATAATCGAACTCGGTCAATACCATTTTGCCATAATTAGAATTTGGTGATGTGATTCCGTATCTGAATAGATTCCGGTAGACTCCCTAAAACTATAATATGTGTTTTAAGAATACAGGAACTTTTGTTATACAGTTTTTAAAAGGCAAAAAACGAACCGCAAAAAGGGCCTTATGCTATTTTTTGGAATAACCCTTACGATTTTTTGAACAATCAATATCACTTCTTGACCTTGCAAGTATTAGCTCCGAAAAGGGTATATATAGGACAAAAACTGACGAAACTGGTCAATAAGAATACTGCGGCCAATGCCAAAAGTATATAGGCCAAAGTGCCATCGATAACTTTAAAATAATACAAGGCCACTACGGCCAATGCAACTATACTGCGGATTATGCGGTCCGTGCCGCCCATGTTTTTTTTCATAATGTACGTTTTAAGGGTTATTAGAATATTGAAAATAAAAGTTTGATTAAAAAGTCAATGCAAAATAAAATCCGCCGTCTTTTGGGCATGAAGATCCGTGGTCGATAGTACGGGTATTTCAACGTCTTCTTGTTTGATCAACAAAGGAAGTTCGGTACAGCCAAAAATAATTCCATCGGCACCTCGTTCGTTCAACATTCTGATCTGGTCACGAAAAAAGTTTTTGGCCTTCTCGGTAAATCGGCCTTGGGTTAGTTCCTTTGAGATGTAATCATGTGCCTGACTAATACAATGCGCTTCAGGCAGTATCGTTTCGATACCATAATTATTTTTTAAAACATCGGGAATGAAATTTCCGGTCATCGTAGGCCGGTTTCCTAGAAGTCCCAGTTTTTTGAGGCCCAATCTTGATGCTTCTTTTCCAGTGGCATCGGCTATGTGTAATATGGGAATATCGATTTTCGGCTGCACAAAATCATAAACCATGTGCGGCGTATTGGCACAGATTACTATAGCCTTGGCACCGGCATTTCGAAGTTTTTGGGTGACATTCAAATAAGTGGCATTGATTTTTCCCAAATTTTGTTCGCGCATTAATTCGATGTTCAAACTATAGATAATCAAAGGCGGATTGCCCTGGGTTCCGATTTTTTCGCTGACCAATTCGTTGATTAAGCGGTAATAGACTATTGTTGAATGCCAAGAAGTGCCTCCGATCAGACCCAGAATTTTCATCGCTATTCTACATTTTCATTATTAAAATTAATTGCCCAAAGCCCTCTTACTTCGTTCTCATCGTAGCCTACGGCCAAATCTTCGGGGTATAGATTTTTCAAAGCGGTCAAGGTTTCCGGTTGGATCTGTTCGTTGGGTTTTCCGTGGCATTGCAGGCACATGGCGTTTGTGGTAATGGGAAAGTAAAAATCGACCTCCCCCTGCTCATTTTTGACGATTGGTTTTGGTTCCTTTCCTGCAGCTATCAGTTTTTTGTAATAGGTAATGTAACCTAGCTCTTCTTTATTGGCCTTGTTATTCGGATTTCGCGGCTTGTCCGACACCCGTTCGATAGTGGCATTGTTCATGACCGACATGCTATCGGTGATTGCCAATGCTTTTATATTGCAAAATTCTATGGCCCCGAGCGTTCCTTTTTCCCCAATGGCTTTTACAAGGTTCTTGCCCAGTGCTTTTTGTGTACTCTGGGCATAGGCCATTCCTTTTTGTGCATTTTTTTCCTGTATTTCTTGGGTTACCATATTCCTGTTCATCCATAGATTTTGCCCGTTTTCTTCTTCCAAGACTTTGTCGTACCAGCTTGGCCGCTCGATATCATTTTCATAGATGTACTCGGCAATCTGGGTCAGGGCATCATCAGGGTAGGGTATGTAAGGCATGCTGCCGAATTCGATAAGGGCTTGGGGCATTTTCGATTCCGTTTCGGGATCGTTGACCCATTTGATAAGGGCCTCCGTAAATTGCCCTTTAGTGGTCGTATTGTTGATGTAAATTTCTTTGACCGCAGCCAAAGGCGGTGCGATCATGCTTTCTTGAGACGCCTGTGGGTCGTGGCAGATGTAGCATTCGGTTTCCATGATTTTTTTTCCTGGATGGGATTGAGCGACTCCCGCCATCCCGTTTTCGGAAGTAGATTCAACGGACCTATAGTCCGATTTCTTGGCTTCCTTGCAGCCCAAAAGGACAAAAATTAGTAGTGTTAGGAAAGCGATATGTTTCATGATTTTGAAATTTTGCCCGCGGCACAGCTTACGAATGAAATCGCTTTGGCCGCCATAGAGTTATTACTATCTACGGATGGATATCCGAATGCATTCAATTTTTCCTTTACAACCAGGGCATCGTTTATGTTTTTGTAAACGAACGACACCATTGCCCATTCAACATCGACCAGTACATCGTAAATATTTTCAACCTCCGATATTCTGAATGAACTGGTCTTGGCGCATCAGCCGCATTTTAGGTTTTGTATTAGAATCGATGTTTCAATGAATATTGTGTTTTTATTATTCTCCGGTCCCCTTTTTTGTCATTCCGAGGCACAAGGAATCTTTTTGTCGCTGGTTCCATTGTTTTCATTTTGAATTATTTCTCACTGTTGCGGCATGGCCTTGCGGGGGATTCTTCGCTGCGCCCTGAATGACAAATTAAAAGGGCTACTGCCCACTTACTTCCGCAATTCTACTAATCCTTTCGGGGTTAGGGGGCTACCATTTCATATACCCACCTTTGAGCTCATACATCTTCGAAAAGCCCATATCCACAAGTTTTCGTGCCGCTTTTCTTCTTGTTGCAACCAACCGAAAACAATCTCGATCTAATAGGCAGCATCGGCACCGAATTCGTCTTCGCTTTCATCGACCGGCAATCAGTATTTGCGAACGTCTTCCATTAACTTTTCGACTTGTTTCGGTGCCACCTTCTTATCGGCCATCGCGACGGCGTAGAAAAATTTGCCCAAGTTTTGATAGAACTCGTTCAGGGTTTTTTTCGATACAATCATAATCTAAAGTTTTATGCAGTTATTCGTCTATCATTATAATCCTGCAAAACGGATGTTTCGGAAGGAGGTTGATAGGTGCATTTCGATATCGGAAACCCGATATGCCGTAGTTCATTTTTAGCTTTTTCAAGTGCCAAAACGGAGTCATATACCAATGAGATCGTTTTACTTTCCAAATCGATATCAAAAATTCGGATGTCGAGGATTCGGCTTAGGTTACGAACGATGATGTGTCTGCCTTCGGGAGATTTTAGGTCATTGAGTGTTGCTGTTGCTTTCATGATAAGGATATTTATTGTTTGGCCTCAAAGTAAAACTGTTGAAGTGTACTTCAAATGACCTAAATCATTACGACCATTTTTTTAGACAGATTTAACCCGACCAATACTTTTTCAGTTCACGTTTTAATCTATGGCCAATACCGGCACCTTCGAATACAAGCTTAACAATTGTGTAAGTTGCCCTTCTGACGGTTCGCTGTGATGCGTATGATTTCTGGGCAGAATGGCGATAAGGTCAAGGTTGCACTTCGAGGCATAGGTCAAGATACCATCGACGACATCTTTGTTTTTGATAAAGACTCGCTCCGCATAAAAATTTTCAAGATAGTATTCGATGGCGTTCTCGTTCCTTTCCTCTGCTTTTGAGTATCCGTAATTGCGGGATTGGTTCTGTATTGTTACGACATGTACCTTGGCATTGAATCTTCGGGCGACTTCCAACAAGGTTCCCAAATCTTCGGTATCGTCTATTTCCTCGTTTCCAAGAACTAGGGCGATACGCTTTAATTGAAAACCTTGATGTCCCCTTGGTATGATCAGAACCGGGCAATCGGCCTCCAATACGAGCTTTGAGGTATTGGTCTGTGCGGCTTTACCTTTTTTATTCGTGCCGAAGGTACCCATAATGATAAGGTCTATCTCCCTTGTTTTTTGAACTTCTAACAGGGCTTGGGTCAACGTACCGTCTTGAATTGTCCATTTCAATTTGTTCTTGAGCAGCCTCCGGTATTTTTCCTCCAGCTTTGGGAAGTTTTCGGGACTCAACGTGAAATTGCTATGTCCAGAGATATGGGCCAATACAATTTGAATGTCGTCATCGCGCCCAACGAAGGCTACGGCATATTGCAACGCTTTTTGGGCACTTTGCGAAAAATCGAAAGGCACTAGAATGGTGGAAATCTTATCCATGGTATGGAATTTTTTGTTGCTCCGGATAAAAATAAGGAGCAATTTTAAGGCAAAACATGACGCCTGTCATTCTCGATTCAAAAACGGCATCTTGTTATTAAATTTAAAGAGTAAGTGTATAATGATATTTTGTCATGGAAAAAGGGGTGTCGAGCCTTCGATTACCAAATTTGAAGCTATATCCATAGGCGTAGTAACTTAGCAAACCACCTACTCATATAACCGCAGTCGATTTCGTAACCTTTGCATTTCGTCCTGCATTTTTTCCACACGCTGCAACAATTGGGTAATGACCTCGACACCTTCAAGATTGATATCCAAGTCGGCATGTAGCCTTATTATTTTTTCGGTCTTGGGCAGTTCTTCCAACGGAATGTAAAAGATATCGCGTTCCTCTATAATTTCTACGAGTTCATATTCTTTAAGTTTTATGATCAGGGCATGCGAGATGTTATGGATGGCGCAAAAATCGGTTACGGATATAAAATCTTCGAGTCGCATAATTCTACTTTTTTAGGGCTGCCAGTTGTTTGAACAGTTCTTTTTCTTGGGATGAAAGGTCGGTCGGCGTTTTCACGGAATAGGTAATGAAGAGGTCCCCGAACTGCCCATCTTTTTTATATTCAGGGAAGCCTTTGCCCTTCAATTTGACCGTAGCACCGTTTTGTGTCTCCGGCCTGATCTTGAGCTTGGCTTTTCCATCAAAAGTGTCTACCGTAAGGTCGCCTCCTAAAACTGCGGTATACAGATCAAGGTTTACGGTTTTATAAAGATTGCTTCCGTCTCTTTTGAAATCGGTATTATTTTCTATGGAAAACGTAATATAGAGGTCGCCATTGGGGCCTCCGTTTCGACCTGGGCCGCCATGCCCCTTGATTTTTATGGTCTGCCCGTTTTCGATGCCTGCAGGAATCGTAATACGGATGTTTTTTCCATTGACCGTCAGGGTCTGTTTATGTGTTTTGTAGGCATCCCGAAGTTGTAGGCGCAGTTCGGCATTGAAATCCTGACCGCGGAATTTTACCTGTCCGCCCCCACCGGGAAACCCATCCCCTCTTGAAAATCCGCTTCCACCGAACATGGCCTCGAAGAAATCGGAAAAATCGCCTCCTCCGAAATTCCCCGAATACTGTTGTCGGGAAGTGCTTCGGCGGCCTTGTTGCTGTCTTGCTTTTTCAAATTCGTCGGCATGCATCCAATCCTTACCATATTGGTCGTATTTTTTGCGTTTTTCGGGGTCGCCCAGCACTTCGTTCGCCTCGTTGACTTCCTTGAATTTTTGTTCTGCCGTAGCATCATTGGGGTTGACATCGGGGTGGTATTTTCGCGCGAGTTTCCGGAAGGCCTTTTTGATATCCTTTTCGGTGGCATTATTTGCAACCCCGAGCACCTTGTAGTAATCAATGTATTCCATTTGAAAATGGCTATTTGTTATAAGGGACTGTTCGGGAATTTGACAAATTCCCGAACAGTCCCAAAATTAATTGGTGCCAAGATTTCCCAAAATGACGCTTGTCATCTATAGGCTCTTTACCTTTCTTTTCCCTTCAAAAAGTACATTCTTCCCCTTGCCCAGAAATTTCAGGGAGTAGGAAAGCTACAAAATTTCTTGGGAAAACATGACCGTAATCATTTTGCGTCGTGTTCGAGTATCTTAATTTTAAAATGTTGAACAAAAACAATTTCGATATGCAACGGTTGCTAATTCCCACCGATTTCTCGGAAAATGCTTGGAACGCCTTAAAATATGGCCTAGAACTTTTCAAAGAGACCAAATGTACCGTTCATTTACTGCATGTAAATCCGATTCCGCCCTATTCTGGTGCAGGCACTTCGGTTCGTGCGTCGCGAGAAAACTTTAAGGATATTCTTCTAAAGGAAAGCAAAAAAAGTCTTCAAGAGCTTATAGCCCGAATCGACAGTTTACCTTCTAACAATAAACATACTTTTGTGCCACTTGCGCTCTACGATTACTTTGTGGATGCTATAAAAAGGGAATCGGAAACGAAAACGATAGACCTTATCATCATGGGGACCAAGGGCGCATCAGGACTTAAAAAGGCCACCATAGGAAGCAATACTGGCGATGTCATAACGAAAATCAAATGTCCGCTTTTGGCGGTTCCCGAAGATGCGGCGTTTGTCACGCCCAAGGAAATCGCCTTCGCCACCGATTATCATATAGGATACGATCCCAAGGTATTGGACACCTTGATCGACATGGCGGTTTTGCACAATTCCATCATTCGGGTACTGCACATTTCCAGAAAAGGGGAAGAACTCTCCGATGAACAACTAAAGAATAAGGATTTTCTTGACGATTACTTGGTCGATGTGGAGCACAGCTTCCATTCCCTGACCGGAACAAAATTGGCGACCGCGGTACAGGCGTTTACCGAAAGTAGGAATATCGATATGATCGCAATGGTCGCCAAGAACCTGAACTTTTTCCAGCGCATCCTTTTCCGTCCCGAGGTGGAAAAGATAAGTTACCATACCAAAGTGCCTTTTTTGGTACTCCATGAGTAAAAAGTTTTAATGCATCAGGTTTAAGGTTGAAAATAAGATTCCCCCATTGAGGGGGCAGGGGAGTGTTCTCCGTGATATAAATACTCCAAATTTATATTCAACCTTCGAAAGTAAATTTTTAAAATAAAAACCCTTCAAATATGCCAAGACCCAAAGCAAAACTAGAACTGTTGGAGTTGAGCCAAATAAACTATTCCAAGCTTTTGGATTATATTGGTTCACTTTCTGAAAAAGAACAGCAGTCAGCATTCCCTAAAGAATATTTGAACCGGAACATTCGCGATGTAATTACCCACTTACACCATTGGCACCTCATGTTTTTGGAATGGTATAAAGTTGGAATGAACGGTGAAAAACCCGATATGCCCGCCAAAGGATATACGTGGAAAACCTTGCCCGATCTGAACCGTGAAATCTGGAAAAAGTATCAAGATGTGCACCTAGCGGAAGCCAAAGAACTGTTGCAAACGTCATTTGATTCCGTTCAAAAAATTATCGAAAAACATTCCGACGAAGAACTGTTCACCAAAAAGAAATATAAATGGACAGGCTCGACTTCACTCGGATCCTATTTGATTTCAATAACCTCAAGCCATTACGATTGGGCATATAAGTTGATCAAGAAGTGCATCTAACGATGGGTTTTGATCACGCTGACTAAATCGTTCTTCTGCAAAACGCCCGATTGTCTCCAGACCTGCTTCCCATCTTTGAACAATATCATGGTAGGAACACCGCGCACTTGATATGTATTCGCCAGCGGCTGGTTTTTGTCCACATCTATTTTTATGATTTTTACGTCTTCCCCCAATTCGTCTTTCACTTGCTTCAGAATTGGTGCCAACATTTTGCAGGGTCCACACCAATCAGCAAAGAAATCCACAAGAACGGGTGTTTTGGAATCTATGATTTTTTGAAAACTGCTTTTCATCTCTTCCTGTTTGTTCCACAAATTTAAACCTAAAGATAGATTTTAAAACTGACGAATATCATGGTTTTTACAAGTCATGCCCGTTACTTTTGATATAAAATGAAAGTGGCATGCAAAAAGTACTGATTCCTACCGATTTTTCAGAGAACGCATACAACGCCATCAAATATGCGTTACGATTGTTCAAAGATGTTGAAACCACTTTTTATTTGCTGCATACGTACACTCCGGCAATCTATCAAGCGGAATATGTAATTCATAGTCCCGGACAAATCGGTTTGGGCGATGTTCTTCAAGAGAAGTCATTGGCCCAATTGGCGGAATTAATGGAAAAATTGGATATTGAATTCAAGAATCCAAAGCATATGTTCATTCCACATTCTGCGTTCAATGTCCTTGTTGATGAGGTGGTGGAAACCGTGGAAAAGGAAAATGCCGATCTGATCATTATGGGAACCCAGGGAGCAACGGGTGCAAAGGAAATATTTCTCGGAAGTAACGCGGTACACGTACTTAAAAGGGCGACTTGTCCTGTAATTATTATTCCATCCGGCTTTGAGTTTGAAAATCCGAAAGAGATTCTATTTCCGACGGATTATGAAATCGATTATAAAAAAGAACAGTTGAAAGTATTATTAGATATCGCCAAAGAACACATGTGTAGTATCGAAGTTATACACGTTTCGGAGGGATATGACCTGACTCCGACACAATTAAAAAATAAGCAAAAGCTGGATGAAATTCTTGCCAAAACCGTCCATCTGTTCCATGCTCTTCCCAATCAAGGGGTCATTGCCGCCATCAACGGCTTTCAAATGAAGAAACGGATGAACTTTCTGGTCATGGTCAAGAACAAGCATACCTTTTTGGAAAGACTGTTCATAGAGCCTGTCATCAAAAAAATCGCGTTGCATGTGACTATTCCTTTTATGGTCATTCCTCATAAGGAAAAATAACGGCACTGGGCAGTTGCAGTGGGCAGCAAACAGATAAGTGATTGTAAAGTTTTCAATTTACCTGTTAGCCCGCAGACAGTAGAACGTGAAACAAAATACACTTAAACCCAACTACTCATTATTTTGTGCCAGGTACTAATACTTAAAAAAAATGAACAACATCCTTATACCCACCGATTTCTCGAACAACGCCTATAACGCCCTTTTTCATGCGGTACGGTTGATGCATGGGTCGAAGTGTACATTTCACATCCTCAACGTATTTAATGGGTTTACTCCTTTAAAATGCAAAACTCCCGGTAAGGAAATAGCCGAACAGCGTGAAGATGAATCCCTCGAAGGGTTAAAAAGTGTTTGCCATCGTATACGGTTTGACGAAAAAAACCCGGGACACACCTTCAAGATCATTTCCAAACGAGGAGATTTGGTCATTGAAATTTCAAACGTCATTGATGAAAAAAAGATAGACCTCGTGGTCATGGGCAATAGCGGCCGTTCTGAAATCGAAGCTATCTTCATGGGCAGCAATGCACTCGATGTTGCGACCAAGATAAGGCAATGCCCCGTTTTGACCGTCCCGAAGGAAATCGATTTCAAACCGCCCAAGAAAATCGCCTTTGTAACCGATTACGGAAGGCCCTATGATGCAGGATTGCTGCACCTCTTACTTTTTATGGCCGAACGCTTCAAGTCGAAAATTGCCGTCATGCACATCAACGAAGAGCAGGTGCTGGACAAGCATCAAACCATGAACAAGAGCATTCTGGTGGAGTACCTGCTTCGCTTTGAGCACAGTTTTCATTGGGTGCCCCTTTTCAAAAGCAAGGCGACTGCCATAAACACCTTTTTAGAGGAACTCGAAATCGATATGCTGGTAATGGTCAACTACGAGCATAGTTTTTTGGAGCGTATGACCCGAGAGCCGGTAATCAAACGAGTAGGGTTTGATAATACTATTCCGTTATTGGTCATTCCCTTTAATTAATACAAATAACTGATACTATGCAAAATATATTGGTGCCGACCGATTTTTCCAATAACGCATTCCACGCCCTAAATTATGCTACAGAACTCTTTAGTAGTAGGGCTTGTACTTTTTTTCTATTGAACGTATATAATGAAAGGAAGGGATTTAATGGCAAACAAATCGATGAACATATTACCAAAGCATCGGATAGTTTAAGGAAGAAATCCAAGGTAGGCTTAGAACGTACCCTTAACAAAATCAAAAAGAAAAAGTCTGATCATAAACATAGCTATGAATTGATTTCAGAGCCTACCGACCTGATTAATGTAGTAAACCAGCTTCTAGAAAAACTCGAAATCGATCTGATCGTAATGGGCAACAAAGGCAAAAAGAGCAGCATACCCGTATATTTAGGAAGTAGTGCTACCAAGGCCCTGCAATCGGTAAAAAAATGTCCAATCTTGACCGTTCCGATAAATGCCGAATTTGTTCCGCCTAAAGAAATAGGTTTCGCCACGGACTATAAAAACCGTTTTACCGAGCGTTCGATCGGGCCCTTGACCTTTGTGGCCGGACTATATGATGCGGCCATCAGTATTTTACATATTGACACTAAAAAAAAGTTGGACAACCATCAAAAATCGAACTTGAAGTCACTTGCTACCTGTTTGAAACCTTTTTCGATTTCCTTTGTAAACATGCCCGATTTTATCAGCAAAACAAAGTTAATACAGCTGTTCTTAAAAGATTCGGAAATTGATTTATTGGTCATGGTCAACAACGAGCATGGCATTTTGGAAAAAATGTTGCGCGAGCCCATCATCGAAAAAATGGTGTTCAATATCGATATTCCTTTTTTGGTTATTCCTGAAAATCAGTAAAGACTAGCTTGTCGGCATTCTTCGAAAGTGATGGCACCCGTTGGGGTATTAATTGGAGACCGACCCATAACTTGAAAGCGAACTGACCTAAGTCATGGATAATCGCATTTTTGAGGCTTAATTTTATCTATAACAAAAACTATGTGTTATGGACAAGCGAATTTTATTGCCTACCGATTTCTCCAAAAATGCGCTGAACGCCGTTCGGTATGCCTTAAATCTTTATAAGGATCAGACCTGCGATTTCTATTTATTAAACGTATATCAGGTCGATGGGTACAACTTGGACAATGCCATGATGGTACCTGAACCTGGGGAACGGGCATTCGAATCTGCAAAAAAACAATCGGAAGAACGGTTTGAAAAATTGATGGAAATATTACGGTTGCACCCAGACAATCCAAAACATAACTTCCATACCATTTCCACATTCAATTCGCTGTTGGAGGCTGTGAACGATACCATTGCCAAAAAGGATATTGATATCGTGGTCATGGGTACCAAGGGGGCTACCGCTTCCAGGTCTGTTATTTTTGGCTCGAACACGGTCAATATGATGGAAAAAATAACCGAATGTCCCGTTTTGGCCGTTCCCGAAGGGGTACGGTTCTCACCCCCGAAGGAAATCGTTTTTCCAACGGATTACAAGACCCCTTTCAAGCGTAGGGAGCTCAATTACCTCATTGAAATCGGGAAGATGCACGGCACTTTTATATGTGTGCTACATATCAAGGAAGAAGCAGATCTCAGCAAAAGGCAACAAGATAACAAGGTGCTTTTGGAATCGATCCTTGAAAAAACCGACCACAGTTTCCACACTTTGGATGATGTAAAAGTACAAACAGGGATCAATACGTTTATCGAAAGCCGTGGCAGCGATATGGTCGCCTTTATCAATAGAAAGCACAGCTTTTTTGGCAGCGTATTCTCAAAACCGCTGGTCAAGGAGTTGGGCTACCATTCCCGCATTCCCATCATCGCGTTGAACGATCATTCTAAATCATAGTGCCATGACAAAAACAGGAATTTGGATGGATAAGGAAAAGGCCCATATCGTCCGTTTGGATCAAAATGGCGAAACCTTCGAAACACTATATTCCGAAATGGAATTTTTCAATATCAAGGGCGGTTCAAGAACAACGAACACAAAATGGGCCCCGCAAGACATCGTGCGGGACAGCAAATATCTGGAACGCGAGAAACACCAGATGCGCGAATATTTTCAAAAGATGACCGATAATCAGGTCAAGGCCTTGGTCAGGGATTTTTTTCGGAAGAAATAAATGGAAAGGCCTTTGGAAATATCGAATATCGAAATTGTAAAAACATCCGGCGAGAAAGTCAAATTTTCTATAGAAAAATTTCGCAGTTCCCTAAAGCACAGCGGGGCAGATGATAAATCGGTGCAACAAATCGTAAATACCGTTCGTGACGAGCTCTATCAGGGCATTTCCACAAAGGAAATTTACAATCGCGCCTTTGCACTCTTGAAAAAGAAAAAATCCGTATTCGCCTCTAAGTACAAATTGAAGAAAGCCATTTACGAACTGGGACCGGCGGGATTTCCCTTTGAAAAATTCGTAGCTTTCATTTTGGAGTATTCGGGCTATAAGACCGAGGTCGGAAAAATCATGCCCGGAATTTGCGTAACCCACGAAATCGATGTCTTCGCCGAAAGAAACGGGAATGTGAGCATTATCGAGTGTAAGTTCCACGGCGATGAGGGGCGAAATTGCAACGTAAAAATACCGTTCTACATCCATTCCCGCTATCAGAACGTTAAACATCAATGGGAAAAGCGCAAAGACCCATCAAAGAAAATGGAAAGGGGAGGAGTGGTCACGAACACCAGTTTTACCCAAGATGCCATTGCCTATGGCAACTGCGTCGGACTGAATCTGTTAAGCTGGGATTACCCCAAAGAAAACGGATTAAAAGACCGAATAGATCGTCTGGGCCTCTACCCGACAACTGTATCAAATCTGTTGACCAACCGAGAAAAACAATTTCTATTGAGTAGGGATGTGTTACTGTACCGGCAACTCATAAAGGACCGGTTTTTCTAGGATCATTTGGGTATTTCCACCACCAGAAAAGAAAAAACTTAAAGGAGGTGGGAATGCTTTGTGGGTATGGGGAGTACCCTTGAGGTGATTTAAAGAAGATTCGAAAATCATGAATGAACTGGCAAGACTTAAAATCCGATTCGTATTTTCACTAGCAATACTGCCCAGAAAAATCGCAAAAATATGATTGTACTTGTTCTAGGTCTTCCTGGATCGGGAAAAAGTTTTTTCGCAGAACGACTTGCCAAACGACTCGATGCCGAATACCTGAATAGTGACCGCTTACGGAGGAATTTGTTTTCGAAACGCATCTATTCCATTCAGGAAAAGGCCAAAGTGTATGCCATCATGTTGGAAAAAATGGAGGAAGCAATGTTGCAAGGAAAAACCTTGGTATTGGATGGCACCTTTCATAAACGAGAAACGAGGAAGCCTTTTGTTGAAAGGGCAAAAAATGGGAAAAATATATTTTGGATAGAGGTTAAGGCCATTGAAGAAATCATCAGGCAACGGGTGCAAAAAAAAAGACCCTTTTCCGAAGCCGACTTTAAGGTGTACCGATTAATCAAACAAGAATGGGAGCCTTTGGAAATGCCCCATTTGGTATTGCAATCCACCAACGTAAATATAGAGGCCATGCTGCGACAGGCCCTAGAATATCTGAAAAATGACTAGGAAGCAGATCGATAAACTGATTTCCGAGGGAGTATTTCCCGAACCGACCAAAAAATGTGAATTGGTCGAGACCCATATTTCATGGGTCGTGCTATGTGATGCCTACGTGTATAAGCTCAAAAAGCCTATCAAGTATTCCTTTTTGGATTTTTCCACCCTCGAACAGCGAAAACATTTCTGTGGAAGGGAACTGGAATTGAACCAACGCTTTTCCAAGGACATTTATCTCGAAGTACTGCCCGTTCTTGCATATAAAGGCCGTTTCCATATTGGCGGAAAGAAGGGAATCCTAATGGATTATGCTCTAAAAATGCGGAAACTAGACCCCGAAAAACAAATGGACGTGCTTTTGGAGAACGATAAAGTTTCTATAACCGATATAAGAAATCTTGCGGAACGTATTGTGGATTTTCATAAAAACACCACTATCATTTACAAAAAAAACGTGTTGGATGTTACTGAAGAATTCAACGATCTGGTATTGGAAAAATTTTTTTTGTCAAAGTATTTTAACCAAGATTACGGCAACCGAATCGGCCACGCCATTAAAACTTCCGATACTTTTTTGGAAAAAAATAAGGACCTGCTTCATGATAGATTGCGCTCTGGTTTTTTTCGTGATTGCCATGGCGACCTTCATGCGCGAAATATTTTTTTATTACCAGAACCGCAGCCTTTCGATTGTATCGAGTTCAATGACGATTATCGCCAAATCGATGTGTTGAACGAAATCGCCTTTCTCTGTATGGATTTGGATGCACTGGGCAGAAAGGACCTTTCCAATCTCTTTATTGAGCATTACAACAGTCTATTTTTAGTCATTCGGGATGAAGTTGAAAAACAACTTTTTGTTTATTACAAAAGCTACCGCGCCAATGTGCGGGCTAAGGTCAACAGTCTGCGGGCGCAGAGTGCAGCGAATAAGACCGATAAGACCAAAGCACTTTCAGAAGTCGAAAAATACATGATGTTGATGGAGGGGTACCTAAGATTATTAGATATTTAATAGTTAACGAAATAGTTACTTGGCATCTTCATAGACCACTTTTTTCAATTCCTGTTTTTCGATTACTTTTTTACCCCCAATCTCTGTAAATTGTTTTTGGATCTGTTCCCTGCTGGTCAACAAAATCCAATCGCTTAGTTTTGGAAAGAGGTGTATCATAAAATCCGCCAAATGTCCCAGATTGGTCAATGTAATACTGTCCGTTCTATTTTCAATCATTCGGTGGACATTTCGGGCTACGGATTCTGGTTTTGCCAACCGAACGTTACCCCTTTTGGGCAGGTAGGTTTTGGTGCCGTCCTCGTCCAGAATAATTTTTTTCGGATCGTTTTCGGTAAACCCCACATAAACCAATCCGACATGAATACCGTAGTCATAGAGTTCTATACGCAGCGCTTGTGCCAAAGCCGCTTGGGCCATTTTCGATGCGGTGTAGGCCGAATTGTAGGGCATGCCCCTTAACCCGCCAACACTATTTATAAAAATGATGTTACCTTTCGTCTCTTTTAGCTGTGGTATGCTGTATTTTGACATATAGGCCGCCCCGGAATAGTTGGTTTCTATTAGGGCCTTAATGTTTGAAATTGCCATTCTTTCTACAGTTCCCCGACTACTTTCCCCTGCATTGTTGACCAAGATGTCAATTTTACCGTAAGCTTTCAAGGTTTCTGAAATCAGGTATTTACATTGATCCGGTCGGCTGACATCGGCGGCGACCGCAGTAACATCAAAACCGTTCTTTAAAAATTCCTTTTCTGTGTTGTAGAGCTTCTTTTGATCTCGCCCGTTCAGAATTATTTTTGCCCCGTTCTGGGCCAATTCCATCGCAATGGCTTTTCCGATGCCCATGCTTGAACCGGTTACTATAGCTACTTTGTCTTTCATTTTGGTTTCTTTTTGCTTATCCCATAAACTGGGAATATTTGCGTATTGCCCTTCAACACCTTTTACTGCCAACCGCCCATTATTTCCACTTTACCACTTCACAACGATTTTCCCCATCGATTTGCGCGATTCCAAAAATTGATGCGCCTCGGCCAATTGCTCAATGGAATATTCCGCGCCCACATGGGGACGTAGTATGCCTTCTTGTTTCAATTGTATGACCTCTTGCATTACCTTGGCGATCTTCTCCGGTTTTTCCTCGGCAATTTTCAACATGTTCATGCCGATCATTCCTTTAGAATTGCTCAAAAACTGTATGGGATGATATATGCCGAACTGCCATAGCTCTTTCAGTTTCCCAAAAATGGTTTTCTTGCTATTTAAAGAGGAGACCCCATAGCTGGCCAAGCGGCCTCCTGCGCCCAATAATCGATACCCCTGTTTGAGCGATTTACCTCCGATGGGATTAAAAACCACATCAAGCCCCTTGTCGCCAATGAGTGATTTTATGGTTTCGGCAAAATCCGTTTTCGTATGATCGATAGGATGGTGGACCTTATTTTCTTTGAGATATTCCATTTTTTCGTGCGAACTGCATGTACCAAAAATGATACATTTTTTATGTAAGGCCAATTGTACCAGGGCCGTTCCTACTCCCCCCGCAGCAGCATGGATCAAGACTTTTTCGTTTTCCTGAATATTGGTCAACCTGTTTGATAAATAGTAGGCCGCACAAGATTGTGTAGCCAAGGCAACCGCAATGCCGGGAGTAATGTTTTCCGGTATTTTGTGGGTCACCCCTTTTTCGGCAAGGGCATATTCGGCATATCCACCAAAAAGGGTAAGTGCCGTAACGCGGTCGCCGATGCTTATATTCTTGACACTTGCACCACATTTCTCGACGGTGCCGACCACATCGTAACCGAGTAGGGCCGGTAGAGGCGGTGCCCCTCGATATTTACCGTAACGGGCGGCAATGTCGGCGAAATTCAGCCCAAAAGCTTCCACTTTTATCAGGGCCTGATCTGGACCAGGTTCCGGTTTTTCTACTTCCCTGATTTCAAAAGCGGTTTCCGCAGGACCATATTTTACGAGGTAGGCTGCCTTCATTTCAATTTATTTTGATCGGCAAGTTATTGGTTAAAATTCAGGAACAGAATGATTTAGATCAGTAAAGGATTTCTCAAACTTTTCACTAGATAGTATTCTGATAACAATAGTTATCGGACTGATACAAATCATTGCGATAAAATGCTACCCGAGCTAACTTGGTCGTGAAATTTTTAAAATAGCTTAACATGGACCACATCGTATATATAGATCACAAAGCCAAAGAACTTGAACATTTGAAATCAGGCGATAAAACCATGATCATTCGTGGGGCAATGGGAAGGCGAACGCCTTACGGCGAAGTTTCCGTGGGCGATATCCTCTACTTTATCGAAAACAAGGGCGACAGACTGATAAAAGGTGCTGCGGAGGTCGAGGAGGTTTTTAATTCCGGCAAGCTAACAAAAGAGGAATCCGCCGAATTAATCGAAAAGTACCAGAACAAACTGATGCTCGATACAGGGCTTTTAAAACGGTTCTCGGGAAAACGGTATATCAATTTGTTTACCATCACAAATTTTGAAGAATTGGAGCCTTTTGCCTTTGACCGAACAAAATATCCCAAAATGGATGATTGGTTGCTTGTGGAGGATATCGATACGATAAGGGCGCAAAAAATATGAAAATCGTATTTGTCATTATATTGTTTATCAACGGCCTTATCCATTTAAAGGGCTTTGCCAAAGCCTTAGATTTTTTGGCGTTTAAAATGTTTTGCCCGCATACCGTTATCGCCCGTAATTATTTAGATTTCACAAATGCCAACTTTGCTATTTTCCTGCCCAACTGGTTGGCCAAGTACAACAAACTGATCTATAAAAGTATTTTCTGAATTGTTATTATTGTTTTGGTATACCCGATTACATATCCTTAAAAAATGAAAAAATCATTTTCATTATGTGTTTATCTCGGAATCGTCATCCTGTTATCATGGCCTTTTCAAATCGCTTATTTCTTTTTAGGGGAAACCCATAAACCCCTTCTTTTGGTTTCTATGGTCATGGTCGGAGTAGCTACTTATATCTGCGGAAATCATATTTTTAAGGATGGTTTTAAAAATGCAGGATGGAACTGGGGAAAACCCAAGCACTATTTTTATGTGTTTGGGTTTGCGCTGTTTTTATGGCTTTTTCCGAGTGTCTTTGAACGATTGATAAGATGGTATACTCCTTTTTCGGACATGGAAACGGCCTCGGCCGTCTCCTTATTTTCGTACAGTTTTCTGCTGACCATAATCCCTGCCTTTGGCGAAGAATTCAGTTGGAGGGGCTATTTGTTGCCCCGATTGCTCAAAAAACACTCTCATCGAAAAGCGTTGCTTTTGCACGGTCTGGTCACTTGGATTTGGCATTTGCCCGTACTGATCATTATGGGACTCAAAGTTGGCGGTACACCTTTTGTTTCCGTTGCTGTGGTTTTGGTGGTCAGTTTTTTACCTACTATTATGCACGCGGTGGTTTTCGCCTATATCTGGAATCGGGCGGCAAGTTTGGCGGTGGTCACTATCTACCATGTCTCCTTTGATGAAATACGGGATGTCTTAGAAAGCTCGGTCGGGCTGGGGGCATTGGGTCAAAATTGGCAGATGTTGGTATTGACCATTTTGGGGATATGGTTTTTATGGAAAGCACGCTGGCAAAATATCGATGATACCTCAACTATTTCAGACCATAAACTTGAAATTCCAAAATGAACCTTCAATGGCATTTTTTAGAGGGCAACCCAAATATCAGCTATTTTGAATACGGCAGAAAACCCGGAATTCCAGTTTTCTATTTTCATCGTTTTTCGGGTTCGCACTTAGAGGTTGCCTTTTTCAATATAGATGATGTAGGCGGAAAATTGGGCATTAGGGTCATTGCTATAGATCGCCCTGGGTATGGGAACTCGCATTTTGTACCCGGGCAATCATTACTCCATTGGGCCAATGTTGTTATAGAGGTAGCAGATACTTTGGGCATCGATACTTTTTCTGTTTTGGGGTATTCCGGAGGCGCTCCGTATACGCTGGCCTACTCTAGTAAATAACCCGATCGCCTAAAGACGGCAGGTATTTTTAGCGGCATGGTACCTTTTGATTCCCAATAATCGAAAAAAGGAAACGCTATGCTTTACACAAATTGCCCATCTGGCTACAGACCGTATTCCTAAAAAAAATGAGCAATAGGGTCCGGAATAAATCCGAAAATATCAAAAATAGCATAGACAAAAGTTTGGAGGATATTGATAAGGAAATTTTTAAAAAACCCGGAGTAATGAATACTTTTTTAGGAGTATTGGAGGAGGCGTTCAGGCTAGATCACAAGGGTGCATTGCAAGAAGCCAGAACATATAAATATGATTGGGGCTTTCCCTTATATGAAATCAAGTACCCAATATATCTATGGCACGGCGAAGAGGATTTAAACGTAAAAATCGCAGCGGCTAAATATCTAGCAAATCAGTTGCCAAACTGTATTCCTAAGTTCTATCTAACTGAAGGTCATATTTCCCTTCTCAGCACGCACACCAACGAAATTTTAGGGCTTTTCGCGACATAAACATAAAAGGTTACATTCCGTAATCAGCAACAAAGTGGACATTGGGGTGTGGGTTTGCATCAGTTTGGCCGTGTTGGAAGGACCGGTCTTACTAGCTATCAGAATTTTTTATCTTGACTATCGGTTGATAATCCGATACTATCGTTTTTGGTAATTATTCCGATAAGGATATTGTTCTGTACGACGGGCAGGCACCCTATTTTATAGTCATTCATTAATTGAACAAGGTTCACGATTCCCGTATCGGGTGTTATGGTGATGACATCGTTTACCATAATATCGGCAACAGTGGCCCCGCTTTTGTCCAGTCCCTCTTTTAAATGTTCTTTCATGTGGTTCCAAGTAAGCAGTCCGCAAAGTTCGCCCGCATCGTTCTCAACGGGCACATGGTGGATGTTTTTCCATTGCATGATGCTGGTCGCCATATCCGCAAGGTCATGTGCATTGACCTTAAAAAGTTGTGTTGACATGATATGCTCAGCCAAGAAAGCGTTTGCAACCGTTTTGGAAGCTTCGGCAAGTTCGGGCCATTCGCTGACCGGAAGTGAGGTTTGTTGGTTTTCATAGATGCCTTTGGTCAACGTTACCAAGGCATCATCTTGTTTCATACGCTTCTTAAGGTTGCGATAGCTTCTAATATTCCATTGGGCCCCAGTCATGCTTTTTGCCCTTTTTTCCACAATCCCAAGTAAGCGTTCGATATCGTTTTTATCGACCAATGCTTTTTCAAGGCCTGAATAGGCTATGGGAAGTAATTCCCGAAGTACCAGTTCCCTTGTCGAAAGATGCCCATCCATCCAAGACATCATGCTGTTACTGCCCGTCCGTGCCGATTTTATAAAATTAGATTTTGCGTCACGAAAATCCATACGACTGGGTATATCGTCGAATTTTTTAGGTCTTCCCATCATTAACCCTACCCAAAGGGCAAAATTTGCCATTTCGTCCGATACGGTCGGCCCGGCAGGAAGATACCTACATTCGATACGTATGTGCGCCTTGCCTTTACTGCACCCATAACATGGACGGTTCCATCGGTAAATCGTACCATTATGCAACCCAAGGGCCTTAAGTTTGGGCACATTTCCCTTTTTTAGTTCATCAAGTGAATTATTTTCGATGTCCGTTCCGAACATGACCTCGAATCTCGCTATATCATCCTTAAAAATGTCAGCGATAGAACCGGATGCCCAAGTATTGCCAAAGGTGACCCTTGCCTCTTTGTCGCTTAGGGAATAGGATGAACTTCGGGTATCTATACTCTGCTCAAAAAGGGCAATACGCGTTTCGCTCCAAAGCTCCCTGCCGAGGAGCAGTGGAGAGTTGGTACAAACGCCAAGGACAGGGCCCGCAATGGCCTGGGCCCAGTTGTAGCTCGATATAAAATCGTTGGGTGCAATCTGTAGATGTGTCTGGAAACTCGTGTTGCAGGCTTCGAACAGGACGGAATCGTGGGTTATCGACAGTTCATCGATCCCTCTTATATGCAGCAAAAGGTCGTTTTTGCGCATTTGTTTTATGACTTCATTCAACAAACGGTATCTCGGGCTTGGAGTCATAAAATCCAATAAAAGTTCATTTTTGCTGATTGTCGGTAGTATACCGGCGAGTACTACTTTGGCACCGAATTTCTTCGAAATAGCAGATGCTTTGGCAAGTAGGGACCTCAATTGGTTTTCAACTTTCAAAAAGCAATCGCCCTTCAGTTCTACGGGGTCCAGGTTGATCTCAAGATTGTAAAGTGCCAGTTCAGTGGTAAAATGGGAATCATCGATCGCCTCGAGTATGTCAAGCGCCTTTTTTGAAGGACGCCAATTGTTATTGACGAGACAAAACTCCTGCTCGGAACCAATCCGGACAATATCGCTCTCTATCATGCCTTTTTCCAACATGATTTCCAAGGCTATAATGTCGTCCAATAGATGTCGAACGAATAAGGCGCGCATTTTGTTATCGATTTTATTGATCTTCTGTGTTCCCATTAGCGGTTATTTCCAAAAAGTTCGGCTGTTAGGTAAATATAACTCGTTTTCTAAATAGGACGTCTGCCTTTACAAGTCGCACTATTAATCTATCCCTTAAGATATTTATGCTCCTAGAGCGGTCTATTCGGTGTATAATATCCCTGCTATTGTCATTACAACCCTATTGTTTTCAATTTCGAGGCGCAAGAAATAACTCGATCTATACAACCGAACCCGAGATTCTTCCGTTTTAACTCTTGTTTCTTTCCTCTTTTTCTTTTTGTTTTTCCAGCTTCCTGAAATATCGACGTGTCAAGAAGTTGTGTTTTAGCGCCTCCATATTCTCATTGAAACGTTCCACGCCTTGATCTACATTTTGCATTGTGTTTCGGAGCTGATCGACCAACACGGTATCGGTCGACAAATAGTTGACGGCGCCCTTTCCATCTTTGAGATCGCCCACGACCGAATCGAGATTTTTGGCCGTTTTTACGATTTCGATGGAAGCGTTTTCGAGATGGGCAATCAGGTTTTGCATCTTTTCCCCCGAAATGGAGTCGGCCAGCAGTACGCCCGCCACACTTTCTTCGGTGTCGAATTGCCGTATTATTTTGTTCAATTCGGCTATGGTCGTATTGGCCTCCCTGCTCATATATTTTAGGTTGGTCAGGGTCTGTTTTAAATCGTTTCCCATAACCGTGTCGTTGAGCAATCTGCCCAAAGTGCCCTCTCCCTTATTGAGCGATGCGGTTACTTTTAAGAGGTCTTCCGTCAGCAAGGCGGCATTTTCATTGGTAACGTTCAGGGTACTGAGCATATCGGCGGTGGCGATCTTGCTCAACGACTGGATCTCATCGCCCGCTTCCACTAATGGCGCCATCCCATTACCGGGTACTATGTTGATGACCATACTGCCAACCAGCCCATCGGAGCCTATGGCGGCAATGGCGTTTGTCTTGATATGGTTGCGCATTTTTTGCTGTATGAGCATGGTAACGCGTATCGCCGTATCGTTCTCCATTTCAATCTCGTTCACTGTACCGATGTTGATGCCCGAATAGCGCACGTTATTGCCTTTTTGTAGTCCGCCTACATTCTTAAAGACCGCATTGATAGTAAAGGTATCGCCGAACAGGTTTTCCTGATTGCCGATCTGGTAGGCTCCCACCAAGAGTAATAACGTTCCTATCAACACAAAAATGCCCAATCTTAATTTTTCGGATGTCGTTCGTTCCATAATCTAATTTTTAAAAAATGCCTCAACCCTCGGGTCTGTGGATTTTACAAGTTCTGAGTAGGTTCCTTCCGCATAATTGATGCCATCGACCAATAGGATCATCCGCTCGGAAATGACACGGGCACAGTCCACGTCATGGGTAATGATCAATGATGATGTACCGTATTTTTTTTGGATGTTGCGCATCAGTTCAATGATTTCTTTCGAAGTAATGGGATCTAACCCGCTGGTGGGCTCGTCGTACAAAATAATTTTCGGTTTTAAGATGAGCGTACGCGCCAGGGCAACACGTCTTTTCATTCCTCCTGAGAGTTCCTCCGGCATCAAATCCATGGTATGGGCAAGGCCCACGTTTTCCAAGGCTTCCAATACTAGGGGAGTGGTATCGGAAACATTGCCCAGTTTTTCTTTATGCCTGCGCATGGGAAATTCCAGATTTTCACGTACGGTCATGGAATCGTACAGCGCACTTCCTTGAAAAAGAAACCCTATGTCTGAACGCAGTGCATCCAAGGTTTCACGGTCCAAGGTCTTGATTTCCCTTCCCATTACCGAAATATATCCGCTATCGGGCTGCATCAATCCTACCAAACATTTTATCATTACCGATTTTCCTGAACCCGACTTGCCCATAACGACCAAATTTTCGCCTTTGTAGAGCGTCATGTTGAATCCGTTGAGTACCTTGTTTTCCCCAAAACTTTTGTGCAGGTTCCTGATTTCCAACATAACTTCCCTAGGGCCGTATTTTTGTTTTTCCACCGATATGTCGTTTTTCGTTTCCATCATAGATCATAAAAAATATCCGATATAAAGACCGCCACAAAATCGATGACGAAGAGGAGCATCGATGTAAAAACGACCGCAGTATTGGCCGCAACACCTACCCCTGCCGTTCCTTTTTTAGAGTAATAGCCCTTAAAACAGCCTACTAGGCCAATGGCAAACCCGAAAAAGAAAGACTTTACCGTGGCGGGAATCAAATCACCGTACGACAAGGCATCAAAAACCGTATTAAAATAAAGTTGAAAGGAAACACCACCTTTATAATACTCCACCAAGGCCGAACCGTAAAGGGCAACGGCATCGCCCAAAACAACCAAAAGCGGAAGCATCAGCGTTGTCGCCAAAATACGCGTAACGACCAAATACTTGAAGGGGTTTGTGCCGGAAACTTCCATCGCATCGATCTGTTCCGTGACCCGCATAGAGCCCAGTTCCGCCCCAATGCCCGAAGCGATTCGGCCCGCACAGACCAAGGCCGTGATAACAGGTCCCAGTTCGCGTACAATGGATATGCCCACCATATTGGGCATCATAGAGACCGCCCCGAACTGGATCATGGTAGGGCGCGATTGCAGGTCGAGCACCAACCCGATTATAAAACCTGTTACCAATACCAAAACCAGTGATCGGTTGCCCATTTGGTAGCATTGGCGCAAGAACTCCTTGAACTCATATGGTGGACGCAACGCTTCCTTAAAAAAACGCCCCGCAAAATAGGAGAGTTCCCCGATTTCGATGAAGAATTGCCGTATTTTTTTTGACGTGTGTACTACCTGTGCCATGTCGCGGTTTTCGTGAACAAACGAAACTTAAAATTAAGAATCCGACATCGGGTATGAAATGACTTAGGTCAGCTATGGTTCGCCATACATTTTTATGGGAAAATGATTTTCCTCATTGGCTACAAAATAGGTGGCCGGTATTTTTGCATCTAAATATGAATTGACTCGTTAGTAATAGATAAGTAAAATATCAAAATGTTTTACCTATGTTTAACCTGAGAAAAGAAAAAGGGACTTCAAATAATGAAGTCCCTTTATTTCCTAGTAGCGAGAGGGAGACTTGAACCCCCGACCCTAGGGTTATGAATTCAGGCTATTCCTTATCAAATGCGTAAATACTGGGTCTACCGGGCGCTATTTTATAAAATCGTTTTCCAAAAGTGTTCAGTTTTGTGAACAATATTGAAAAATATATTTAAGCAAATCACAATAAATTTTGATACACGTTGTGCCTGTTGCACAAGTTAGCGAAAAAAGTCGTTGAAGATCATTGCCGATCTGGATAACGA
>CBDULZ010000002.1:0-129612 GCA_965368185.1 uncultured Kriegella sp. | reverse complement strand
TTATTAAAAGGAGGATTGGGAGCTACCGCCGCATTCGGAACGATAGGTACCGTTTCGGCTTGCGCTGAACAAACCCCAAAAGCAAGTGAACAAGCCCCGATTGCCGAGACACCTAAAAAACCGATGTTGATGAAAATCGGATGCCAACATGGGGGAACCGGAAAAGAAAATCTGGAATTCCTGGCCCGATACGGTGTTTTTAATATGGATGGTGGATCCCCTAAAATGATCGAAGGTGTTGGCTGGGATCTCGATGACTCTATGCGAAAACGGGAAGCTTGTGAAAAATACGGTATTGCCCTAGATGCGTATCATCTGCCTTTATCATCTGCCGGCATTGAAAACATTAGCACCCCGAATATTATGTTGGGCAAGAGTCCAGCCCGTGACCGAGAAATCGAAATGATTCAACAAATGATAACCGTGGCCAGCAAGACGGGGGTAAAAGCATTGTTGTACAACACCATAATACACGTTATTCTTAGGACCGAGCCAACATTGGACCCTACTCGCGGTAATTCTTATTACAGCACCTGGAATCTGGAAAAGGCACTCGCCAAAAATGAAGGACTTACCATTGCCGGAAAAGTTGACATCGACGAAATATTCGAACGCATCACTTATTTTTTAGATAGGGTCATTCCCGTAGCTGAGGAATACAACGTGCAACTGGCCAATCATATTGCAGATCCACCCGCACCGGTTGGTTACCGTGGCATAACGCGATGGAACAGCCCCAATGTTTTCGAGGGTATTAAGCGGTTTGCCCAATTGTACGACAGCCCAGTACACGGCTTCAACCTTTGTCTTGGGTCGACGGCCGAAGGTTTGGAAAATCCTAGAACGGAAATTTTACCTATTATAAAGTGGGTAGGTGAACGCAAACAGATATTCAACATCCATCTACGCAATATCAAGGGAGGGTATAATAATTTCCAGGAAGTATATCCTGATAATGGGGATATGGATTTCGGTGAAATTATCAAAGCCCTACGTGATGTTGACTATGCCGGAATGGTCATGCCCGACCATATTCCGCGACACGAAGATCCGGGAAGCAATCTTCAAGGTCACGCCTACGCCTTCGGATATATCAAAGCGCTAATGCACGCCATTGACATGGGGTATTAGCAAAAAAATAGTTAGTTTGGTTAGTTAGTTAGAAACAGCATCGCTTAATTCAACCGGTGCTGTTTTTTTATGGTCTGTAAAAATTGCCAATTCCTTATAAAATAACATTAAGGAACATTCGCACTTGGGCCTGGCAGTTAAAATAGGTTGGATATATATCAGCAGAAAGGCCTCGTAAACATTTCATATTTCTACCAAAACACTTTGTATCAAGTTAGTAAATACCATTTTTATATGCATTATTTAGTAAATAAATCTTTTTTTTTGGGGTAAAAATCAAATTTTCATCTCTTTCTATTAACAGGTAGTCGACGTAACACGATAACCCCGGTTTGGTCAAATGGATTGATGCATGAAATACACCCATTACAAGGAAGAAGATTTTGCCAAGGACACTTATTTCCAAAAATGGATATTGGATCCTGACCGCATGACTAGAAAATTTTGGGAAAATTGGGTATTGGAGAATCCCAGTAAAAAAGAAACAGTCGAAAACGCCGCCAACCTGATACGGCTAATACATTTTGCCGGTAACGAAGAACTTTCCGATGCGGAAATTGAAGTTATGTGGCAAAACATTCATCAAAAAAGAAAAAAACGGGGTGGAAATTATTTCCGACTTCATCCCTCGCCCCAATTCGAAATCCGGTCCCTACTCCGGTTTGCGGCCCTGTTTATAGTCTTAATAGGTACCACATTCGGGCTTTACCACCTTCTTTTCAATTCCGAAGAGAACAATCTAGAAACTTCGGGAACGCAAATAACCTTGCTGCTTGAAGACGGCTCTGTACAAGTACTCGATGAAAAAGCCTCCGACATTATAACGAATGCGCAAGGAAAAAAAATCGTAAAACAAGAAAAAAAGACCTTGGTCTATGAAAGAAAAAGGGCCAAAGACCAAGAACATATTACTTATAACGAATTGATGGTGCCCTATGGTAAAAAATTCGAATTGGTACTTTCAGACGGCTCCCATGTTTTTTTGAATTCGGGCTCCAAAATTCGGTACCCTGTCTCTTTCCCAAATAATAGTGCAAGAAATGTTTTTCTTGATGGGGAAGCCTATTTCTCGGTCGAAAAAGACAAGATCTGGCCTTTTAAGGTCATTACCAGTAAAATGAATACACGGGTATACGGCACGAAATTCAATGTTTCGAGTTATGAGGAAACCAACGAAACCGCTGTGGTTCTAATCGAAGGAAGCGTAGGTGTTTATAAAGCTAGTAATACTTCAAGCAACGATGACATCGAAATAGTACCCGGACAACGTGCCGTTATGGCCAAAGACACCATTGCCATTGAACAAGTGAATGTAGAAAAATACATAGCCTGGACGCAAGGAAAATTGATATTCATCGATGACTCCTTTGAAACAATAGTCAAAACACTAGAAAGACATTTCAATACCACAATCGACAACCAAGTTGCACAGTTGGACAAAAAACGATTTACAGGAACTTTCACCAAAGAATCCCTCAATCAAATTTTAAGGGTGTTTCAAGAACATACACCTTTCGATTTCAGGGAAAAAGGAAGCACTATAACGATTTTGGAAAAGTAACAATTTTAAAAAAGAGCGAATGAATTAAACCTGACACATTTCAGCATGCGCGGAAAGTGCAAAAGTATTTTCCCGCGGAAACACTCAACAAAATAATCAACCAAAAAAGTAATTATGAGAAAACCAACAAGGCTATTGGAAGGGGGCCATGTGCTGCTTCCAAAATTCAAGAGTCAAGTAATTGCCATCCTCTTTTTTTTCACAGGGGCATTTTGCCAATTACAGGCAGCATCGGGCTACGCCCAAAATACCAAAATCGATTTAGACAAGACTGGCGCTACGATACTCGAGATAATCGATGCAATCGAGGCCAAGACCGAGTTTAAATTCTTTTACAGTAAACAAGATTTAAACCTGCAACGCAAAGTAGATATTCGTGTGAAAGGGTTAAACATAGAAAAAGTACTTCAAAAACTCTTCCCTTTTGGTAAGGTCAATTTCAAAATTATTGACAAACAAATTGTACTGACGGCGAACACTACCTATCGTGCTACTGAAAAGACTAAAATACCGGCGCCTTTACAAGAACCCATAGAGATAAGCGGTAATGTCGCCGATTCCAATGGCACTCCATTGCCCGGAACAAGTATTCTTGTAAAAGGGACCAGCACAGGGGTCACCTCCGATTTTAACGGCGATTACACAATAAAGGTACCGAACACAAGTGCCGTTCTGATTTTTAGTTATATCGGTTTCACCCCTAAAGAAGTGGCGGTGGGCGAACAATCTACCATCAATGTAATTTTAGAAGAAAGTGCCGAGGCTTTAGGGGAAGTCGTAGTGACGGCACTGGGAATTGAAAGAGACAGAAAAACACTCGGCTATGCCACGGCAAATGTCGATTCGGAAGAATTTGCCGTAAATCGAACCCCGAATTTTATGGATGCCCTTCAAGGAAAAGTCGCTGGTGTAAATATTTCAGGTTTAGGGTCTGGCCCCCAAGGAAGCAGTAAAATACGCATACGCGGTATTTCCTCGTTTGGGAATAACAACTCCCCATTAATCGTTGTGAACGGTGTTCCCATAAACAACACTTCTTTTGGTGTACAGGGAGACGTTGGCGAAGTAGGCAGCAACAGACGATCCGATAGTGGTGACGGTCTCAGTAGTATCAATCCTGACGATGTCGAAGACATGACAATTCTAAAGGGTGCAGCCGCATCGGCCTTATACGGATCAAGGGCCAAAGATGGCGTCATTATGATTACGACCAAAAATAGGTCTGCAGACGGCGGGGTAGAAGTCACCTTTAATACCAACTATACCAATGGCGCCCCTCTTGATTTTACAGATTATCAGTATGAATACGGCCAAGGTGAAGGCGGGGTTCGACCCAATGCACCATTCCCCAATACAGGGGTTTGGAGTTTCGGAGAGCCTGTAGGGGGCACACAGATCTTATTCGACGGATTAGTAGTTCCTTATACCCCGACCCCGAACAAAATCAAGGACTATTATCGAAATAGTTCTACATTAATGAACACCATTAGTGTTGCTTCGGGTGGCGAAAATGGCGGCTTGAATTTTTCTGCTTCCAATATGGATGCAACCTCTATTCTGCCCGGTTCCGACTACGTAAGAAGAACGGTAAACCTTGGTTTTACCCAAAAACTTAAAAAGTTTACCATTTCAGGAAATGTCAATTACTCGAATGAGGAACGTACCAACCCCCCGAATATCGCCGAACAGGATTTCAGCCCTGTGGTCATATATACCCTTGCATCTACAATGCCACTGGATCTCTTAAGGGAGAACTGTTGCGATGCAAATGGGGACGAAATTCCGTACTCAAGGTTTACCAATAGAACCAACCCTTATTTTGCCCTAAAACGGTTTGAAAACAATACGCGAGATCGGGTGTATGGTAACATTACCACTAAATACGATTTTGCTGATTGGCTTTTTGCCCAAGTTCGGATCGGGCAAGATTATTATATGCGCGATGTCGACTATAACCTGCCCACGGGTAGTCAAAGACAATCGGATCCGCCGCCAGGTTTTGTAAACGGTCAATATATTCAAGACCAACGCCGTTTCAGAGAGGTCAATGCCGACTTTTTAATCAGTGCTAACAAACAATTTGGCGAATTTGGCACCATGTTGAATTTTGGTGGTAACCAAATGTATCGACGCTCTGATGTAAATACTATTTTAGGAGAGAACTTTTACACGAGAGATCTTTACACTATTGGAAACGCCAGTACGGTATCGCCAAATTACGTACGTTCGGAAGAACAGATAAATTCGCTATATGCCGCAGCGGAACTTTCTTACGGCGGCTTCCTGTATGTAAATGCCACCGCCAGAAATGACTGGTTCTCTACCCTTTCCCCTGAAAATAGAAGCATCCTCTATCCTTCCATAACCGGTAGTTTTGTTTTCAGCCAGGCCTTTAAAAATATGCCAAGCTGGCTTTCCTTCGGAAAAATACGATTAGCCTATGCAGAAGTTGGCAGTGACACCGATGTGGGTGCATACGCCGACAACTTGCCTTATCGAATCAATCCGTTACAACTTTTAGGCCAGCCCGTTGGCGGTATCGACACCAGTACTATTCCCAACACCGATTTAAGACCCATGCGTGTGACCGAGCGGGAAATAGGGCTAGAACTGACATTGTTCAATAATTTGCGGTTCGAGGCCTCCTATTACAACAAGCTTTCCTCCGATCAAATCCTCCAGGCACAAACCTCAGATGCCTCGGGCTATACCACCCGGCGCATAAATGTTGGGGAAAGTAGAAACGAAGGATTCGAAGTTTTCCTATCGGTCAGCCCCATACGCAGCCCAAACTTTACGTGGAACACCTCTGCGAACGTATCCTATAATACTTCAGAAGTATTGAGTCTTGGCGAAAGTGTCGATGATAACTTTATTACTGTCGGACTTGCCGAATTCCATGGAGAACTTAGACAGGTAGTCGGTAAGCCCATGGCTCAGCTCTACGGATATGGATGGTTGCGCGACGACCAAGGAAACCAAGTATTCGACCCAAACAACGGATTCCCGCTACGGTCTGAAGAGCAGCTTAATTTTGGTACTGCCCTACCCGTCTGGGTCGGTGGTTTTACCAATACCTTTAAATACAAAAACGTTACGGCTTCCTTCTTAATAGACTACAAATTGGGCCATAAAATGATTTCAGGCACCCATATCAATGCGTATCGGCATGGGCTTGACAAAGCAACTTTGGTCGGACGGGATGTCGGGTACGTCATTGGCGAAGGGGTCAATCCCGATGGCAGTGTCAATACGGCACAGGCCGATATTCAAGGGTACTACCAGACGATACGTACCCATAGGGGATCTGAAGCATCGGTTTTCAATGCGGGATCTTGGCAGCTAAGACAATTATCAATAGGGTATGACTTTACATCACACTTGGATAAAATCAAGTTTATAAAAAACCTGAAATTCGATATTGTTGCCAATAATGTGGCAGTTCTTAAAAAATGGGTCCCCCATATCCATCCCGATCAAAACGGGATCATCGGGGATCAATACACAGGTCTTGAGGCCACAGGTCTACCGATTACCAGGGATATCGGTTTTAACATGAACATTAAATTTTAATACAAAGACGATGAAAAATATAGCAAAATATATATCGAGTACGTTTTTGATAATGGCATTGCTTATCTCATGTGATGATGGGTTCGATGACCTGAATACCGACAAAGTTCGTCTGGTCTCAATAGATCCGACCTATCAACTGAACACCGCCATCATACAAGGTGCCCCCGGTTATGGGAATAACCTAACCTATCAAGTAACAATCGTTAGGCAAATGATTACCCCCTTTGCGGGAGTTGGTACCGGGGCGAATCTCAATCAAGATAACCGTGCTGCAACGCTCGAACTTTGGAACCTTGGGTATCGCACTACCATCAAAAATCTAGTCGACGGCATCGCATCCATTGAAGATGATCCCGAAAAAACGAATTTGTTGTCAATGCTTCGAATTTGGCGGGCGCATCAATTTATGATTTTGACCGACAGCTATGGAGATGTGCCATATTTTAATGCCGGGAAGGGATTTTTGGAACAGATTCCTTTTCCGGAATACGACCCTCAGGAGCTGATTTACGATGACCTTCTCAAAGAACTGGAAGAAGCTTCCGCAGCCTTAAACCCTGCAAATGATGCAGTAGACCAAGAAGTCATGTATGCGGGTGCCGGCATTAGCGATAATATAAGTGCATGGAAAAGATTGGGGAACTCCCTTTTATTAAGAGCAGCCATGCGATTGGTCAAAGTCAACCCCGCAAAGGCCCAGGAATTTTCGGCCAAGGCGATTGCCGGTGGTATTATGACTTCCAATGAGGACAATGCCTTGGTTCGACATGACCCCAGCTTCCGTAATGCTATGGGAACCAATTTGAACGGTGGTCAAGCGCCATTTTATTATTTGGACAAAGAGCTGGTCGACTTTATGCAAAGCAACGATGATCCAAGATTGGAGGCCATAGCGGTTCGGTATGTAGGATCAGCGTCGGAGGGGGGGCAAATTCCGGAAAATGGCGATAGAGATCCCGATGTGCAAATAGGAATGCCTCAAGGGTTCGATAATACCACCATAGCACCACAGGTTGCCGCCGACGGAGTAGCAAGTCTTTTTGATTATAGCCAGTTGGATCGAACACGCTTAGGCGCCCCAGAGGCTCCAAGTTTCTATGTAACCTATTCCGAAACGTTATTGTTGCATGCAGAGGCAATCGTTCGTGGATGGGCTTCCGGAGATGCCAACGCGGTATATCAAGAGGCTATTCGCGCCCATATGGAACAATTGGCCGATTGGCCGGGAGAAACGACCGTTCCTGAATCAGAAATCACAGCTTACTTGGCAACACATTCGTTGACACCGGGATCGGAATTGGAAGACATCAACACCCAATATTGGATATCTTCCTTTTTGAACGGTTCGGAGAGTTGGGCCAATTTCCGAAGAAGCGGTTTTCCCGTCGTAGCCCCTAACCCTTACCCTGGTGGGGAATTGAAGACCGAAGATTTTATTCGAAGGTTGACCTACCCCGATGCCGAACGAACGGTCAATTCGGCCAATCTAGACGCTGCAATTGGCAGACAAGGCCCTGATATTTTAGACACACGAGTTTGGTGGGATGTTGAATAAAATTCCATAAACAAAAATAGTAACCAGCGCTTCGGGCAGCCATTGTTCGAAGCGTTGTTATTAAATATTCCCTACTAAAATCAAAAACGATTAAATTTGTAAGCACTCCCGTACAGCTAATGGCTATATTAGTAGGGCGATATTCTTGTACACCTAATCAAAATACCCAAGAATCGCCAAACACTCAAATTTCGAACCTCTCGTCGCCACCGATTTCCATAAAAAACACACTTGAGCAAAAAGCATACGAAGAACTAAGGAAACAAAATCAAACGACATGAAACATTATATTCCAATATTGATAGTATCTCTTGTCTTTTTCGTTTCATGCAAGGAAACAAAAAAGGATCGCATCATTGACCTTGAGAATATTTACGCTTGGTGCATAGTTCCCTATGACCGCATGAAACGGTCTCCTGCCGAAAGAATTGAAATGCTTAAGCGGCTGGGAATTACCAAATACGCCTATGATTGGAGAAGCGAGCATCTTCCACAAATGGCTGAAGAATTGAGATTGGCTGAAAAGAACGACATCGAAGTAATTGCGCTATGGCTTTGGATAGATAATAACTCGGATTCTTTGCACGGATTGAATAGCTCAAATGAGAAGGTCTTTAATGTAATAGAGGAGGTAGGTTATAAGGGACATATCTGGGTAAGTTTCAATAACAATTTTTTTGAGAACCTATCGGATGCCGATGCAATGGAAAAGGGTGCGAAAATGATTGAATTCTTAAGTAAAAAAGCAACCACCCTGGGCTGTAAAGTTGCGTTGTATAATCATGGGGGTTGGTTCGGGGAACCTAAAAATCAAATAAAGATAATCGAATCTTTACCGCAAGAAGATTTAGGTCTGGTCTACAATTTTCATCATGCGCACAAACAAATTGACGCTTTTCCTGAATTGGTAACGATAATGTTGCCCCACCTTTGGAATGTAAATTTAAATGGATTAAGAAAAGAAGGTCCAAAATTACTTACCATTGGAGCGGGTGACCATGAAATTGAAATGATCAACATATTGATAGAAAAAGGATACAAAGGAGATTTTGGCATTTTGGGACATGTTGAAGAGGCCGATGTCGAGTCCATATTAAAAGCGAACTTAAACGGACTAGGAAACTAACTATTCATACCCCTGCAAAACCTCAGCATACATCATTGTATTTCAATTATATAACCCCCATATTTCCGTATGTTTTACCCCAATAGTTGGGGGTAAGATATTAAATTCACAAAATGACAAAAATCACCTTGACCATAGATTGCGGAAACGCACCAAAAAAAGAATTCATAAAGAAGATTAATATCGCTTTTGCAAAAGGAAATTCAGATTTTCTGCTGGAAAGTGTTACAGACGGCATAGTTTGGAATATAATCGGCGATAAAAAAATTGAGGGCAAAGAAAAATTGAGGGAAGAATTGAAAAATATGAAAGCCCAAAAGGCATCTGAATTAATACTTGACCGAATTTTAACCCATGGAAAGGAAGGCGCAGCTAGCGGAATTGTGAAAATGCAAAACGGAAAAAACTATGCTTTTTCTGATTTTTATGAATTTAGCGGAGCCAAAGCCACGAAATTAAAATCCATTACCTCATTCGTAATCGAAATTTAAAAACAGTAGGGCGAACAAACGGAGCGTATACAGGGCCTTTTTCCTTTTTACTATATTTAAATTCTCAACCGAGATAAAACCTTTCCGTTTCAATGAAGGCAATTGTTTGTACAAAATACGGGGCTCCCGAGTTGCTCAAAATCCAAGAAGTTGTACAACCTGCACCTAAAAAAAATGAAATTCTCATTCGTGTCCGTGCCACAGCCATCAACGACTATGATTGGAGCATGGTACGCGGTAAGCCCTATTTGTACCGTCTTATGTTCGGCCTTGGAAAACCCAAAAGACAAATTCCAGGAATGGAATTGGCAGGTACGGTTGAAGCGCTAGGCCGTAATGTTGAAAATCTCAAAATCGGTGATAGCGTCTACGGTGATATTTCGGACTACGGTTTCGGCAGCTTTGCCGAATACATTTGCATTCATGAAAAAGCAGTAGTCAAAAAACCGGAGACCATGGATTTTCATGAAGCCGCTTCACTACCCCATGCGGCACTTTTGGCTTTACAGGGTCTACGGATGGGAAAAATTAAAAAAGGATACAAAATTTTGCTCAACGGTGCAGGTGGAGGCGTAGGCACTTTCGCTCTACAACTGGCAAAACATCACGAGTGCGAAGTTACAGGAGTAGACACTGGTAAAAAGCTGGAAACCATAAAATCAATGGGGTTTGACAGTGTCATCGATTATAAAAAAATCGATTTCACCAGAAACAAACAAGAATACGACCTGATTCTAGATTGTAAGACCAATCGAAATCCTTTTGCTTATTTACGTTCACTAAAGCAGAATGGCCGTTACGTTTCGGTAGGTGGAAAACTACATCGTCTATTGCAAATATTATGCTACAAAAAATTCATTTCCTTTTTCTTTAAGAGGCAACTCCAGATTCTAAGTCTTAAACCGAATCAAGGTCTAGACACTATTAACGAGCTTTATAGCCAAGGAAAACTAAAATGCATAATTGATGGTCCGCATGCTTTTGAGAAAATCCCAGAACTTATAACATATTTTGGCCGCGGCAGACATACAGGAAAGATTGTTGTTGTCTTGTAGCATGTACGGCGCTATTAATTCGAACCTAAAGGACGAGTCTAAAAAAACTATTCCGCATATTTACCGCGATATTTGGAAACCAAATACACTAGAACCATAAAATAATTTCAATGAACAGGCAAATGGACTTAAACATTCGTGAGGCAATCCTAGATGACCTACCCACCCTTAAGGCGTTCGAACAGGAAATCATTCGCTACGAGCGGCCTTTTGCTCCAAACCTAAAAAAGGATCCCATCTCCTATTATGACATAAAAGGGCTAATTCAACGAGATGACGCCCATGTGCTTGTCGCTACAGACCGGAACAGAATCATTGCCTCTGGCTATGCGCTCGTCAAAAACTCAAAACCCTATTTCCAGCCAGGGCAGTATGCCTATTTAGGCTTTATGTTTGTAGCCCCAGATTATCGGGGCCAAGGAATCAATGGGACTATAAACCAGAATCTAATCACATGGGCAAAAAAACGTGGTTTGTCAGAAATTCAATTAGAAGTCTACGCATCGAACGACAGTGCTATTCGTGCCTATTTGAAAATGGGGTTTCAACCCGACATCTTGAAAATGAGGTTAAATACTGAAGAAATCGAATCTAAAGGGCAATGAATTTACCATTTTAGCGCATCTTTCCATCAGGGCTTTCCTTTACAGAACGACCCTATTGACCCCATTTCTCGAATAGCTTCTAGATTATTTTTGCACATTCCACATTGATTATTCCGATGGAATTGGCCGATCACTATTAGAAAATACCATTTCACAACATTTTCTTGCAATTAATTTATGAATTGGCATAATTTTGGTCTCGAATAGCGCATTACGCACTATGAACTCAGTATCCCATGAAAAATGTATTTATCTTATTCGCTCTTTTTGTCGGCAGTTTTTACTGCAATGCACAAAGCGAGACCGAACACACTACATCTTCAGAAAAAATAAGTACAGTAAATACCAAAATCAAAGTTTTCCCCAATCCTGCAACCAATGTGGTAAATATTCTTGGACTTAAAAATAGTCTAAAAGCAGAAATTCTAATTTCTGATATGTACGGAAATCTGTTACTTTCGCATGAATGGGAAATTCGAAACCACGCGGTGAACATTCCCATTTCAACCCTAGAAGCGGGTATCTATATGGTTGCTATTCGTTCGCAAGAGCAAAATGTGAAAACAAAATTCTACAAACGGTAAATCCGACACGAATTAATTACATTCGGCAACTCTTTCGAATAAAAACAATTGTCAAAAAAAATAGCCTCGAGCGCCAAAACAATATAGCGGCTATTGTTTTCTCTCAAAGACAAGTTCCCCATCGGCATTGAAGTTCGGGACATCCAGATCGCTGGCATCTATAGTCATTGTATCACCATCAACAATCACATTTACCTCGATTTTCTCTCCATCACTATCAATAATCGTCAGTAGATTGTTCTCAAAAGTGTAAGTGCCAGTATCAGCATCTTTTTCGGTAGGACATGGAACCAATTGACCCGTAGATGATGCATTGAATTCAAGGTAGTTTACTGAATTCTCAGCAACCACACTTAAATCTTCATGGAATGTGAATGCAATAATGTGACAATCGTTACTTGTCAGAATATCAAGAATTTGTTTTCCAAATTTGGCATCATCACCAGCAGTTCCGTCATTGATTTTCAATTCCGTTGCCTGCCATGTTCCAACTATGCTATTTTCAGCTTCCATTGTTTCATCTTCTTTGTCCGATGAACAGGAAAAAAGAAAAATACTAAAAACCATAAGAAGCGCTGCACCGTATTTCATAATACTCTAATTTCTAATTAAATATAAAAACGCAATATGCGTTGATTTTTTCAGTTGACCAAAATATTCCAATCTTTTCGCTGTAACACGCATGATATATTGAACGAATCTTTTGTCTCATCCTTATTGCCACTATAGAAGACAAAGGCCATAGCGCTCTATTCTTTACCCGATTTACAAAATAATGGCAATAACAATTTAAAAAAATGGAAGTATCAAATAACTTCGTAAAAAAACTAAAAATAATCAAAAACAAGCATTTGTATTTCAACTTAATAGTTGTACATTTGCAGCCCATTTATGGGGATTGGAGTATTAAACATTTAAAATAGCAGTAGTGGACACATTGAGTTATAAGACTGTTTCGGCCAATAAGGCTACCGTTGACAAGCAATGGTTGTTGGTTAATGCAGAAGGAGAAACTTTAGGCCGTATGGCCTCTAAAGTAGCAAAATTGCTTAGAGGAAAGCATAAGCCAAATTTTACACCACATGTTGATTGTGGCGATAATGTAGTTGTTATCAACGCAGAAAAAATCAATTTGTCCGGCACTAAGTGGGACAACAAAACCTACTTAAGGTATACTGGCTACCCAGGTGGGCAACGTGCTACCACGGTTAAAGAATTATTGGAAAAGAATCCGGGACGCATCGTTGAAAAAGCTATTAAGGGAATGTTGCCAAAAAATAAATTGGGAGCAGATCTTTTCAGAAACCTGAAAGTATATGCAGGGGCCGAGCACGATCAAGAAGCCCAAAAGCCAACGGAAATCAATTTAAAAGAATTTAAGTAATGGAGACCATTCATAAAATCGGCAGAAGAAAAACAGCCGTTGCCCGTGTTTATGTTTCTCAAGGAAAGGGAAGCATTACGGTAAACCAAAGAGACATCAACGATTACTTCCCTACTGCAACATTGCAATATAAGGTAAAACAACCTTTTGCCCTAACTAGCAATGAGGAAGCCTATGATGTAAAGGTAAATGTTTATGGAGGAGGAATTACCGGCCAGGCAGAGGCCATTCGTCTTGCTTTGTCAAGAGCAATGTGCGAAGTTGATGCCGAAAACAGGTTGGTACTTAAACCAGAAGGTCTTTTGACCCGTGACCCAAGAATGGTAGAACGTAAGAAATTCGGACAGAAGAAAGCCCGTAAGAAATTCCAGTTCTCAAAACGTTAGTATTTTTTGTCGAATTATTTCGGCATCTTACATATATATTATACAAATACCGAAATGAGTTCGGTATAAAACAAGTTCATTGAAAGTCTTTATTTTAAATAGAGACAATTAAAAAGCAATCTCGGTGCAAATCGAGCAAGCTTCGGGAGACCACGAACATAACTTTGGTTAGGTTTTGGCACCGTTAGTTTAGCATCTAAATGCCGAAGGCTTCTGCGTAAAGCGGATACCACTTCGGCATTGCTAATTCAAAAGAACGTAAACTAAAATTAAATATGGCTACAAAAGTCGAAGTAAAACAATTATTGGAAGCAGGTGTGCATTTCGGCCACCTTACAAGAAAATGGAATCCTAACATGGCGCCCTACATCTACATGGAGCGTAACGGAATCCACGTCATCAACCTTTATAAAACAGTTGCTAAATTAGATGAGGCCAACGAGGCACTCAAAAAAATATCCGCATCTGGGCGAAAAATTCTTTTTGTCGCCACTAAAAAACAAGCAAAAGACATTGTTGCCGAAAAAGTAGCCAATGTAAATATGCCCTATATTACCGAAAGATGGCCAGGCGGAATGTTGACCAACTTTGTAACGATTCGAAAGGCCGTAAAGAAAATGGCGTCCATCGACCGTATGAAAAAAGATGGAACTTTTAATACCCTATCTAAAAAAGAACGTTTACAAGTAGACCGTCTTCGATCCAAATTGGAAAAAAACCTTGGTTCTATTTCTGAGATGACCCGCTTACCGGGTGCCTTGTTTATCGTTGATACTATGCGCGAGCACATTGCGGTCAAAGAGGCTCAAAAATTGAATATTCCAATTTTCGCAATGGTCGACACAAATTCAGACCCTAGAGATGTCGATTACGTCATCCCTTCAAATGATGATGCGTCAAAATCGATTGACATTATAATGTCTGACGTGACCAATGCAATTGCTGAAGGTCTAGCTGAAAGAAAGTCTGAAAAGCAGTCTGATAACGAAGGAAAAGAACAAGCTGAACCAAAAGCCAAGAAGAAGGTCGCGGTCCCAGCCGAAGAACCGCAACCTAAAGCAGAAGAGGCTCCAGAAGAGGAAACTAAGGCTGAGGTAAAAGAAGAAACCAAAGCAGAGCCAAAAGAAGCCAAGCCCGAAGCGAAAGAAGCTAAAGAACAGGCAGATGACCTTACCAAAGTTGAAGGTATCGGTCCTAAAGCTGCAGAGGCGTTAGGAAAAAACGGAATTAACTCTTATGCTACATTGGCAAAAGCAGAGCCCGACAACATTAAAGAGATTTTGACCGAAGCCAGTTCACGAATGGCCCACCTAGATCCAACTTCTTGGCCAAAGCAAGCTGAAATGGCTGCCAACGGAAAATGGGACGAGCTTAAAGAATGGCAAGACAGCGTCAAGGGAGGGGTTGAATAAGTTACCGAATACCGTAGCAGATAATTTGAATTCTATAATTGATGGTACTATAGTAACTATAGCACCTAAAAAAACAAAATAAAATGGCTAAAATTACCGCCGCAGAAGTAAACAAATTAAGGAAGACCACTGGTGCCGGAATGATGGACTGCAAAAATGCACTGGTCGAGGCAGATGGAGATTTCGAAAAGGCAATCGAAATTCTTCGTAAAAAAGGACAAAAAGTAGCAGCAAAGAGAGCCGATCGAGAATCTTCGGAAGGTGCAGCTATTGCCAAAGTAAATGCTTCAAATAACGAAGGTGTTGCTATCTCCTTGAATTGCGAGACCGACTTCGTAGCCAAAAATGACAGTTTTGTTACTTTGGCCAACGAATTGGCCGAATTGGCTTTGGGATTTGATAACAAAGAAGCATTTCTGGCCGCTGATTTTAAGGGATTGAGTGTCCAAGAAAAATTAACCGAACAAACTGGCGTAATCGGTGAGAAAATAGAAATCGGGAGCTTTAGCAAACTAAGTGCTCCGTTTATTGGATCATATATTCACGCAGGTAACAAAATTGCCACTTTGGTAGGGCTTTCCGCTGCAGTCGATGGTGCTGAAGTTGTTGCCAAAGATGTAGCTATGCAGGCCGCGGCTATGAACCCCGTAGCATTGAATGAAGAAGGCGTAGACCAATCGGTAATCGATAAGGAAATCGAAATTGCCAAAGATCAATTGCGCCAAGAAGGTAAACCAGAGGCTATGTTGGATAATATTGCCAAAGGAAAATTAAAGCGTTTTTTTAAAGACAATACTTTGGTGAACCAAGATTTCATTAAAGATAGCAAACAAAGTGTTGCCCAATATGTAAAATCAGTAAACTCCGATTTAAAAGTAACCGGATTCAAAAGGGTTGCTTTAGGTTAACGTTTTACAAAACCTATATACTATATAAAAAAAAGCTCGACCATATGGTCGAGCTTTTTTTTTTGATAATTCACAACTGGCTGTTCAAACAGCCTTTCCTATTCAACTTCGGATGGCAGCCCTTTGATATTACTGATATTCATCTTTGTAAATTTGGGCAATATTGAACAAAAACACCGCTCAAATTATGAGCAGCTTCTTGTTTTAAAGAAACCTTTGCTTCCTACCCTTTTAGCCAAGCCTCCCTCAGCACTGATTTTCGCTCACTAACGTTTTCTTGCGGGACAATGGCTTCGACGTTTAAAGTAGGTGAACCTACTTTCCTAGAAACGGCAATTTCTTCCTCACCACGCTTTAAAACCATATTGATTTCGGTTTCGGGCGTCCAACCAAAACTTTCACCGATAATGGGTCGAATAGTCTCTAAGTTTATTGCGTTTCCGTTGATACTCTTAATAACGTCACCACCTTGAGCCCCTAAATCGGACAGAAAACTGTTTAATTCTATTCCTCTTCTTATAAAAACGGCATTATTGTTCGCCTGATCAACATCTATAAAAGGAACTTCTCCATTCAAGAAATATCCGGACTGTTGTTTTTCATTGGAAGTAGTCAATCCGACCTTTTCGAAATAGCTGTTGTAATCAATGGGCGTGTTACCGATTACGTGTTTGTCGAAAAACGTACGTATTTCAGGATAAGTCATTTTTACGATTTCATCAATCAACTTGCCGTCTTTAAAAGGGGTGTTATTCCCGTATTTCTTAGAAAGTTCTTTCATCAACCACAAGACTCCCTTTTCTCCATTGCTTAGTTCCCGAAGGGTGAGATCAAGAGCCATATTGATCAAAGCGCCTTTCTCATACACATTGGCATAATTCTTATCATATGGTTCGCTCAAAATATTCTTGCTCATTTCAGTGAAAGACATGGTGTCATCATATGATTTGGCGTTGCTTATCTTATCCATAATTCGCTGATAAAATTCAACTTCATCGATTAAACCCTGTTGTATCTGAAATAGATTGGCAAAGTATTCTGTTGTTCCCTCGTACATCCATAAATGCTGTGACATCTTAGGATCGTTGAAGTCAAAATACTGAACCTCTTCCGAATGTACGTTCAAAGGTGTAACGATATGGAAAAATTCATGGGACACCACATCCACCATGGCCTGTTCCAATCGTTCCTTAGTCATTGCTTCCGGCAACACTACAACCGTTGAAGTATGATGCTCCAGAGCCCCAAAACCAGTAGCATCGTCGGGCTCCATAGTACTTAAATACAACATGATGTTGTACTTTTTAGTGCCATCAATATCGCCTAAGAAAGCCTTTTGTGCCGCCATCATTTTCTCCATTCGATCTCTCAAGCTGGCGGCCGTATAGAGCTCATTTGGAGAATATACACTCAAAGTTACAGTGATATCATTGATTTTGAAAGATTCGATATTGGATTTGGCATACAAAATCGGATTATCGATAACCTCAAAATAACGCTCCGCAAAAAAAGTATCCGATGTAACTTCGGTTTGAGTACCTGAATTTTTTGTCAATGACGTCGTTGCCACTAAATCGGCCGGTTTGTTGATTTTCAGTTCATAAGGCACTTCCTTTAACCCACCAAAATACCCTACAAATCCATGTAGGTTCAACATAAAATTTTCTCCTGCCAGAATATTGGTGCCCGAAGGAGAAAATACGGGGTCGTCCACTTCTGTCTCGGTATCATAAGTATCATTCACATAATAAACCACCTTATCAAGTGACTTTCCACTCGAGATGCCCCAAGTATTATCATCAATTTTAGAAACTGGCAATTCTTTTCCATTATAGTCCAAAGCCAGGAACTGTTCGATATATTTTCCATAGTTATCGGTACTATAGGTACCCGGAACCGTTTTCGGAATATAAAATGAAACACGGTCTGTTCCAAACGCCCCAGGGTCTACCTCTACCCTGACCTTATCATCCTTTACATTGACCAAGTCCATAACCACAGCTATGGGTGCCTTATCAGCTGAAATCAAACCTTTTGTCGATCCGCATCCATAAACCAACATTCCCACAAGGGATAACACCAGCAATCTCTTCATAGTTATATCTTTAAATTACATAAGTAGGAAACATCTTCCTTTTTTTGGTGTTGCAAGAATATAAAATAAAATAAAACCTACCCTCAACATTAGCAAATAATTAAGGTTCATATAAGGACTAAGTAGAAGGTGCGTGCTAAATTTTTTTGATTATTTTTGCCAGAAACAAAAACACGGCATGCAATACAAAAGAATACTTTTGAAACTTAGTGGAGAAGCCCTGATGGGCGAGAAACAATATGGTATTGACTCCAAAAGGTTGGAGGAATATGCCGATGAAATCAAAGAGGTAGTCGACAAAGGTATTGAAGTTGCCATAGTTATTGGCGGAGGTAATATTTTCAGGGGCCTTGCAGGGGCTGCTACAGGAATGGACAGAGTACAGGGCGACCATATGGGAATGCTTGCTACGGTCATAAATGGTCTCGCACTACAAAGCGCATTAGAAATCAAAGGGGTACAAACCCGATTGCAATCAGCCATAAAAATTAACGAAGTGGCCGAGCCCTTTATTCGACGTAGAGCCATGAGGCATCTCGAAAAAGGCAGAGTCGTTATTTTCGGTGGTGGAACAGGAAACCCATATTTCACTACTGACTCCGCTGCGGTACTTCGAGCTATTGAAGTCGAAGCCGATGTTATCCTAAAAGGAACACGTGTAGATGGAATTTATACCTCTGACCCCGAAAAAGATAAAACTGCCACAAAATTCGATTCCATTTCCTTCAACGAAGTTTTACGAAAGGGGTTGAAAGTTATGGATACAACAGCCTTCACATTAAGCCAAGAAAACAATTTGCCCATTGTAGTTTTCGATATGAACAAAAAAGGAAATTTACTTAAACTGGTGGATGGTGAAAACATTGGGACGGTAGTAAACCTCTAATTGGTTTAATTTTTGTTAGTTTGGTTTTAAAATTCAGATTATGAACGAAGAAATAACATTTATATTAGACGCAACAAAAGAGGCTATGGATGCAGCCATAACCCATTTGGAAAGGGAATTCATAAAGATACGCGCCGGAAAGGCCAGCCCGGCCATGCTATCTTCGGTAAAGGTGGAATACTACGGATCCCAGACACCTTTATCACAAGTTGCCAACATAAACACTCCCGATGGTCGCACTATTTCCGTACAACCATGGGAAAAGAACATGTTGCAAGAAATTGAAAAAGCAATTATGAACGCCAACTTGGGGTTCAACCCCATGAACAACGGAGATCTTATCATTATCAATGTTCCACCACTGACCGAAGAGCGTAGAATTCAGCTGACAAAGCAGGCGAAAGCCGAGGCCGAACATGCAAAGGTAGGGGTTCGAAGTGCACGTCAAGATGCCAATAAAGAAATTCGAGACCTTGATGTTTCTGAAGATTTGCAAAAAAACGCCGAAGTCGACGTACAGGAACTTACTGATAAATACAGTAAAAAAATTGATGCCTTTTTAGCCGCGAAAGAGGCAGAAATCATGAAGGTCTAGTTTCCGACTACTATTAAAAATAGTACGACGCTGATCGGCATCAACGACAGTCATCTATTTCAGGAATCGAAGTGATGAGTATATTGGATAATTTAACAATCTATTCGAGCCACTCTTGTTCTTAATACCGTCCTCTTTAATTCGATTCCGCTTATTTAGGAACACAGACAATCATTTTCTACCTTTGCGCACTGAAAAACGATTAGGGTGGCAAAATTAACAAAGGGTTTTTGGGAAGCAACAGCGCGGATAATCCTAAGAAACAGGATTTTAATATTAGTTCTGATTGCAGGCTTTACCGTCTTTTTGGGCTTGCAATGGGAAAATATGCGGTTCAGCAACTCCCAAACCAATTTATTACCTGACGACCATCCGGTAAATATTGAATATCAATCGTTTTTAAAAGAGTTTGGCGAAGAAGGCAATGCCATTGTATTCGCTGTTAAAGACAGTGCGCTGTTCACTCCGGAAAACTTCAAGAGGTGGAACAAATTCAGCAAACAAGTCGATGCTTTCCCCGAAGTTGATTTTGTACTTTCCACAGATAATCTACAAGAGTTGGTACGGGATAAGGATAAAAATCAATTTGTTCTTGAACCCCTAATTAAGTCAAAATTGGATACCGAGCAGGGAGTTGACAGCCTAAGAAGGCACTTGTTCAATGACCTACCTTTTTACAACCGCCTGTTGTTCAATAAAGAGAGTGGCACCATACGAACTATTGCGAATCTCGATAAGGACATCGTAAATACGTCGGTACGAAAAGACTTTATATTGCGTGATTTGACCAATTTAATTACAGATTTCGAAGAGGATACAGGTTTAGACATGCACGTATCGGGTATGCCCTATATACGCACCATGAACTCCCAAAATATCATTGATGAGATCGGTAAATTCATTCTGGCCGCTTTGGGTGTTACCTCATTGATTTTTTTCTTTTTCTTTAGAAGCTTTCGAGCCACATTCATATCGATGGGCGTAGTCATCGTAGGGGTTATGTGGGCTTTTGGTTTTTTAGGCCTTTTGCAATATGAGATAACAGTCTTAACCGCATTGATTCCTCCATTGATCATCGTTATCGGTATACCCAACTGTATCTTCTTAATCAACAAGTACCAACAGGAAGTAAAGAAACATGGTAATCAGGCACTTTCATTACAACGTGTCATTTCGAAAATTGGGAATGCCACTCTAATGACCAACATGACCACGGCTTCCGGCTTCGCCACTTTTATCATTACAGATAGTAAGTTGCTAAAAGAATTCGGTATAGTGGCATCGATCAATATCATAGGCATTTTTATATTGTCGTTGTTGATTATCCCCATCGTCTATAGCTTTATGTCGTTGCCCAAAACAAAGCATCTCAAACATTTGAACAAGAGGTGGATCGATACTTTTGTAAATTGGATGGAACGCATTGTTCGGGAAAGTCGGATCTCAGTTTATATTGTCTCGATAATTCTTTTAGTAGTCAGTATAATTGGCATATATCAAATCGATATCTCAGGAAGTCCCATTGAAGACATGCCAAAAAATGCCGGTTTTTTCAAGGATATTCGGTTTTTTGAACAAGAGTTCGATGGTATTATGCCCGTAGAAATCGTTGTCGACACCAAACGGCCCAATGGTGTTTTAAAGTCTTCAACCCTTAAAAGCATGGATCAATTGGGCGATGTAATCGAAGAAATACCGGAATTATCAAAGCCGGTTTCCGTCGTCAATTTGGTCAAATACTCCAAACAGGCTTTTTACAATGGCATTCCCAAATACTACCAGCTGCCAACGACCCAAGAAAATAATTTCATTATGGATGTTGCCCGAAAATCATCGAGCAATAGCAACCTGCTTAAAAATTTTGTAGATAGTACCGGACAAACTGCCCGAATCACGACATTTATGAAAGACGTGAAGACTTCGCGCATGGAAACTATCGAAGCCAAGCTTAAAGAAAACATCGATAAATACTTTCCACCTGACCGCTATGAAGTGTATATGACGGGTAGTGCGCTACTATTTTTAAAGGGAACCAAATATCTGGTAAAAAACCTCGTGATGTCATTGGCATTGGCAATCGGATTGATTGCCTTGTTTATGGCCTACTTGTTCCGCTCCTTTCGAATGATTGTTATTTCACTGATTCCCAATTTACTTCCCTTGGTCGTTACAGCTGGGGTCATGGGTTTCGCAGGAGTTCCCATAAAACCATCTACTATCTTGGTATTTAGCATCGCCTTTGGGATATCTGTCGACGACACCATTCACTTTTTGGCGAAATACCGGCAAGAACTTATCGCCAACAAATGGCGTATCCAAAAGTCGGTCTATGCCGCCTTGAGGGAAACTGGGGTCAGTATGTTCTACACCTCGATCGTACTCTTTTTCGGTTTTTCGGTCTTTGTGATTTCCAACTTTGGAGGCACGGTTGCTTTGGGGGCTTTGGTTTCGGCGACACTGCTTTTTGCAATGTTGGCGAACCTTATTCTACTCCCCTCACTGTTACTCTCTTTAGAGCGAAATATTGCGAATAAGGAAGTACTTAAAAAACCGCAGATCGATATCCTACCAAAAGAAGAAATCGAAATAAACGATTCCGAAAAGTAATAGTTTTCAGATTAGCTATTATACCATATATACTTCGATTCTTTTTATCAAAAAGTTATCTTTGCCAATCTAATTCCGATTTGATTTAAAATGATGTCACTTAGCGTAAAAGAACTACTTACAACAGCTCCCGTGCTGCAGGAGGTTGAAATAAACGGATGGGTAAAAACCTTTCGAAGCAATCGTTTTATCGCCCTCAACGATGGGTCGACCCTCAATAATATTCAATGTGTAGTCGACTTTGAAAAGTTTGACGAAAACCTCTTAAAGCAGATTGCTACCGGTGCCGCCATTAAAGTCAAAGGAACACTAGTAGAAAGTCAGGGTAAAGGTCAAAATGTTGAAATTCAAACTGTCGACATCGTGGTTCACGGTAGCGCCGATCCCGAGACCTACCCTATACAGCCCAAAAAGCATTCGTTGGAGTTCTTACGGGAAAAAGCACACCTAAGAGTGCGCACCAACACCTTCGCTGCCGTAATGCGCGTAAGGTCGGCATTATCCTTTGCGATTCATCAATATTTTCGCCAGAATGGGTTCTACTATTTCCATGCACCCATTATCACGGGTTCTGACGCTGAAGGAGCCGGTGAAATGTTTCGGGTGACTACATTGGATGACAAAAACCCACCGTTGACCGAAGCAGGAGATGTAAATTACAAAGAAGATTTTTTTGGCAAAGAGACCAATTTAACGGTTTCCGGACAATTGGAAGCCGAGGCTTATGCCATGGCACTGGGCAAAGTATATACTTTTGGCCCTACCTTTAGGGCAGAAAACTCCAATACTTCGAGACATTTGGCCGAATTTTGGATGATCGAACCTGAAATGGCCTTTTACAACCTTGACGATAACATGGACCTCGCCGAGGATTTTATCAAAAACGTAATCCAATATATTTTGGACAACTGCGAAGAAGACCTCAAATTTTTAGAGAAAAGACTGTTTGATGAAGAAAAGACAAAGCCACAGGCCGAGCGTAGTGAAATGGCATTGCTAGAAAAGTTACGGTTTATCGTAGAAAACAATTTTAAAAGGGTTACTTACACGGAAGCCATTGATATACTCAGAAATAGCAAACCCAATAAAAAGAAAAAATTTAAATATCCTATAAACGAATGGGGTGCAGACCTACAGAGTGAGCACGAGCGTTTTTTGGTCGAAAAACATTTTAAGTGCCCCGTTATCTTATTTGACTACCCAGCGAAAATAAAGGCATTTTATATGCGTTTAAATGAAGATGGAAAAACAGTTCGTGCAATGGATATCCTTTTTCCCGGAATCGGTGAAATTGTTGGGGGATCGCAACGTGAAGAACGATTAGATATACTTAAGGAAAAAATGGCGGCATTGGGCATCGATGAGAAAGAACTATGGTGGTATTTAGACCTTCGAAAGTTTGGCACGGCAGTCCATAGTGGTTTCGGACTCGGTTTCGAACGACTTGTACTGTTTGCAACGGGTATGGGCAATATACGAGATGTAATACCTTTTCCACGAACACCGCAAAATGCGGAATTTTAAAATTGATTTTTTAACTTTAGGGAGAAGTAGAATTCAAACTCTATGCTGAAACAACATTTACAATTTAAATTATCCCAAAAACTATCTCCTCAGCAAATTCAGTTGATGAAGTTGATTCAATTGCCTACGCAGGCTTTTGAACAACGCTTGAAACAGGAGCTTGAAGAAAATCCAGCACTAGAGGGGGGTAAAGAGGAAAGTGATAGTGTAGAGGACGAATTTGATGACCTATACGAAGGAGATACCGAAGCCGGAAGTGAAGAAATAAACACGGAAGACATCAATATCGATGACTACCTCAGTGATGACGAAATACCCGATTATCGTACCAAAGCCAATAATTATAGTACGGATGATGAAGAAAAAAATGTGCCCTATGCAGCAGGTACCTCTTTTAACCAATACCTAATTAACCAACTAAATACGGTCTATCTAAGCGATGACGAATGGGGTATCGCCGAATTTTTGGTGGGGAGCGTCGATGAGAGCGGATATATTCGCAGACCATTATCCGATATTTTGGACGACCTTGCATTTACCCAAAATATATATACCGACGAACAAACCATCGAAAAGGTTTTAAAAATTGTTCAATCATTGGATCCACCAGGGGTTGCTTCAAGGTCTTTGGAAGAATGTCTTATTATTCAACTCAAGCAAAAAGACCTAACGCCAAGTGTTGAGTTGGCCACCTCCATTCTAGAAAAATCTTTTGAACAATTCACCAAGAAACATTATAAAAAGTTGATTCAAAAGCATGGCATTACCGAAGAGGAATTAAAAAGTGCCATTGCCGAAATTGAACGATTAAACCCAAAACCAGGCGGATCATATTCAGGAAACAACCGTATAGTCGAGCATGTCGTTCCTGATTTTTCCATTCGCATAGTCGATGGAGAACTCGAGCTGACCCTAAATGGAAGAAATGCTCCCGAATTACATGTTTCGAGAGAGTATAGCAATATGCTTAAAGGGTATAAAGACGCCAAAGATAAATCTAAATCACAAAAAGATACAGTACAGTTCATAAAGCAAAAACTAGATGCCGCAAAGTGGTTTATCGATGCAATTAGGCAGCGTCAACAGACACTCTATGTCACCATGAACGCCATTATGCAATATCAGCAAGAGTATTTTCTGACTGGTGATGAGCGCAATTTGCGGCCTATGATCTTAAAGGATATTGCTGACGAAATACATATGGATGTTTCGACCGTTTCCAGGGTTGCCAACAGTAAATATGTCGACACCCCTTATGGCACGAAATTGATAAAGGAATACTTTTCGGAGTCAATGAAGAACGAGCAGGGAGAGGATGTTTCTACGAGGGAGATCAAAAAAATATTGGAAACGGTTATCCAAAAGGAAGAAAAGAAAAAGCCGTTGACAGATGATAAACTGGCAGCCATATTAAAGGACAAGGGATATCCTATCGCACGTAGAACGGTGGCCAAATACCGCGAACAGCTCGGCATACCTGTTGCCAGATTGCGAAAACAAATTTAATGCGCCTGCTCGCCATATTAATTTCTTACTTTTCCCATCCGCTTTTTGTTCCTATCGCGGGAACAGTGGGTTATTTCATGGTTACCCCGAAATATAGCCCTGAAGAAGTGCAAACGGGCAATGTACTTCCCATTTTCATTCTAACCGTTATCATTCCCATCATAGCATATTTTATTTTGAGAAATGTGGGTATGGTGACCTCTATTTTTATGCCGAGCGCAAAAGAACGCAAATACCCGCTTTACATTCATATTCTTTTGCTCTTGATGATTGTATATAAAGTTATTCCGAATTACTATATACAAGAGCTTCACTATTATTTCCTTGGGCTTATCGTTGCCGCTATGTCGACCTTAGTGCTTCTTTTTTTTAATATTAAAAGCAGTATGCATTTATTGGGCCTCGGAAGCTTGCTCACATTTCTTGTAGGTCTCAGCGTACATTTTTCAGTAAACCTCACATTGGCTATCAGTCTACTGACCTTTTTAATTGGTCTTGTAAGTACCGCACGGCTCTATTTGCGAGCACATAGCAAAACTGAAATCTTTATTGGTTTTTGCGTGGGAATACTTTCGCAATTACTACTCATCAGGTACTGGCTATAATATATAGAATATAAAACCGACTCTTAATGGTTTCGAATTAATTTCCTCCCCATTCAACGTCGCTGAATTGTCAAAAAGTGCATTCAGGGCATAATGAATATGAATATTAAATGTATTATACCCAAAACTAAAAATAGCACCATATTGAAATTTTTCAACATTGGTGTTGTAAAACGAAATTCTATCGGAGTCGGAAATAAACTTAGACCTAGCCCCTGCAACGTACGCAAGTTTGACACCGGCATAAGCACGCCAAAATTTATACTCTTCGGGTGTAGAATTTCGCCATCTAAACTCAAAAGGCATTTCTATCAAATGTGTTTCGATCTTGCTGCGCTTAAAATCAGTACCACTTTCCAACACCGTATATGAAAAACCATTGGCTATTTCAGAAACCAACATATTCGAATAATAGGAGTTTATACCTAGGCCAAGGCCCACTCCCAAAGCGATAGTTCTTTTCTTGTTTAAGGGAATATCTTTGATCAAACCAACCTGCAGACCGTATGACAAATTTCGCTGTGTCACGGTCTCCGGTTTGCTCAACAAAAAATTATACGTGACGCCTAAATAGAACTGATCTTCCAAATAATTCGAATTTCGAACTAAAGTATCATTGACAAAGGTCTGTGCATTCATAGACACCACGGAAAAACCAATTATCAAAATCCTAATCAATATATGCCTCATATAAAACAAAGTTACATAAATAAAAAAGCGCTCCAAATGTCTATTTGGAGCGCTTTTATAAGTTTGAAATTACAATCGAAGCTACTGCAAGTTATTAAAAGCATCACCCTCGTAGGTGGTATAGTTGACCTTTAAGGCATTAACCTTTCGAAGCTCTTGCTTGATATCGGATATCAATCCCATATTCGCATTCTTATCTACTTTGAGCGCTGTTGTAAGAACATTTTGTAATTCCTGTGCCTTCTTGGCACGTTCTTGCAAAATGTAATCACCAACATCAGAAGGATCTGAAAATTTATCGTTCAGCTGAATTTTCGGTTCAGTACCAAAAGTACTCTTGTATTGAGAGGTAGGCGCACCAACATAAATGTAAATCACCCTATCCTTTTTTTCCAGCTTTTTTGTTTCACTGGCATTAGGAAGTGTATTCTCAACTTTCAGGGTGCTATCTTTCATAACGGTAACCGTCATGAAGAAGAACAAAAGCATAAATACAATATCAGGTAACGATGCGGTAGATACTGCCGGTGTATCTCCATCTTTTTTCTTATTGAATTTTGACATAGTCTTTATTTTAAGCTTTTATTAATTGGAAGTTGACGTTTCCGCTTCCGAAAGTTTTTGAGGAAATAAATCCTGTATTCTTTTAACCTTTTCTTTCAGCTCATCTTTGGCATCTGAAGAGGTCTCAGGATTTAAATACTCTGCTTCCATATCAGTAAAGGCCCTTCCAAAAAGACGTTGTGCCTCCCTATTCCGAAGGTCGTTATAAGCCCCTACAAGTTCATTCTGAACTGTAATATAGGTACCGTATTTGGTCTCCCTATCATTTTTCAAGGAAATAATTGCCTTGGTAGGATTATCAGACGATGAAGCATCTTTCTTGCCCTTACAATAAGTACAAGTACCGTCGCCCCCGTTATCTAAAAATTCTTTTGCCTTATCCCTCAACGTCTTTAAATCAATCAACTCGTCATCGGCCAACAATTGACCATTCTTATTGATATTGACCTCAAAGATGTTCTTTTGTTTAATAACCACATCAGTCTCGGGCGGCTCGATAGGCGGCAACATACGATCTAACCCTGCATCTGTTTCTATGGTGGTGGTCACCAAGAAAAAGATAAGCAACAAGAATGCTATGTCTGCCATCGAACCGGCATTTACTTCAGGTGCTCCTGCTCTTCTAGCCATAATTTCTAAGTTTTTTATTTACTGCCCATTTTCTTAGCTCCTCCCCACAACATTGCTCCAACAGCAACTATGGTAAGGATAAAGAACATATTCAGGCCTGTTCCAATGTTTTTGATAGTACCCTCTGTAGTTGAGAGACCCTTATCGGCCATCTCTTCGATACTAACATCGGTACCGGATGACATCACGTAGGCTATAGCTACAACCAATAAAAAACCAACAACTACAAATAAGGTCTTTTTAAGGTTTGCAGGGTCTGAAAACAGGTTCTTAAAAGCAAATACAAGGCTAAAGACTACCGCTATCCCAAGAAGAAGATAGGTAATCCAGAACATAGCGTTCATGGCACCACTTTGAGCGGCCTCTCCAGCCGGCATGTTCCTTTCAGGAAGCATGAACCAGAGAACGGCCCCAATCAAGCCCACTACAATTAATATTATTTTTACAATTTTATGCATGATTTTGTATTATTGAGTCCGACTTATTTTTTATGGTCTACCAACATATCAATCAAAACGATTGATGAATCTTCCATATCATTTACAATACTATCAATTTTTGCAATGATATAGTTATAGAAGATTTGAAGTATGATAGCCACAATAAGACCGAATACCGTTGTCAATAACGCCACCTGAATATCACCTGCGATAAGCGATGCACTCAAGTTACCAACTGCACTAATTTTCTGGAAGGCCTGAATCATACCGATTACCGTACCCATGAAACCAAGCATCGGCGCAATAGCGATAAACAATGACAGCCAAGAAACGTTCTTTTCCAATCGACCCATTTGAACACCTCCGTAAGCAACAACCGCTTTTTCGGCGGAGTCGATGCTCTCACCAGCTCTATCCAAACCTTGGTAGTAGATGGATGCAACAGGACCTTTAGTGTTTCGGCACACTTCTTTAGCCGCTTCTACACCGCCTGAGGCCAAAGCATCTTCAACTTGCTGCTTTAACTTAGACGTATTGGTACTGGCCAAGTTTAAATAAATAATTCTTTCAATAGCCACTGCCAAGCCCAGAATCAAACATAAAAGTACGATGCCCATGAAACCTGCACCACCTTGAATGAACATTTCCTTTAAAACCTGCGTAAAGCCTTTCTCAGCTTCTGGAGCCGCATCCTGCAAAACCATAACTGCTGAAGTCATATTTGCACTTACTGTATTTGTACCTGCCACAAATAACCCAGCTACAGCCAGGATAGAGAATAATCTTTTCATTTCTTTCAAACTTAAATTAGATTAGTTAATAGGGTTAAAGATAAAAAAAAATTGCAATAAAAAAAGTAAAACTTCGTTGCGGAAATCAAGGGTTACCAAAGATAAGCCCTTATATCGCCACTAAGATAACATGAATTCAAAAAAAGTTCCGACTTACGGCCAACTCCGTAAATAATTAAAAATCAAAAACCAAAAATTTTATAACAAATGATCCTAGACAATCAATTTCAAACTCCTTTGTCTTCGCAGAGAGGAAGGGATTCGAACCCTCGATACACTTTTGGTGTATACACACTTTCCAGGCGTGCGCCTTCGACCACTCGGCCACCTCTCTAATCAAGCCCTTAATGGGGTGCCCAAATAACGAAAAAATTATTGGTTAATAAAATTTAACCAAACTATTTTTAATTCATTTCTCCCCTCAATGAAGTTTCAAATACGGTCTTGAACAATTTAAATGACACATTGTTCCCCAAGAGATACATGAGCTTGGCTACGGCTGCTTCTGTCGTAATATCCTTACCATCAATAACTTTCAACTTTTTCAATTGCTGACTTGTCTCGTACTGTCCCATCATTACACTACCTCCCGAACATTGTGTTACATTGACAATATGTATTCCCTTTTTTTTTGCACTTTCCAACTCGACGGTCAGCCACTTTTCGTTCGGAGCATTTCCCGCCCCGTAAGTTTCTAAAATCAGTGCCTTTAAATCGGGAATTTGAAGCACACCCGCTAGAACTGCCCTTGACAAGCCAGGGAACAGCTTTAACACGGCAACATGGGTATCCATATGTTTATGGACTTTCAGTTTTTTTCCTGGATTAGGTCTTAGTAAATATTCTTGATAGACTTTTAAATGCACTCCCGACTCGGCCAACGGTGGATAGTTCATTGAAGCAAATGCCTGAAAATGTTCAGCATTTATTTTTGTTGTTCGGTTGGCCCTATACAGTTTATATTCAAAATAGAGGCCCACCTCTTGAACAACAGGTCTGCCTTTTTCCCTTAAAGCCGCAATTTGTATCGAGGTTATCAAGTTTTCTTTGGCATCAGTCCGTAAATCCCCGATAGGCAATTGAGATCCTGTAAAGATTACAGGTTTTGTTAGATTTTCAAGCATAAAGCTTAATGCCGATGCCGAATAAGCCATCGTATCACTCCCGTGCAAGATTACAAAACCGTCATGACTTTCATAATGATCTTCGATCATGCCAGCAATATTTGCCCAATGAACCGGGCTCATATTCGAAGAATCTATAGGTATTTCGAATGAAATGCTATCTATCGTACAATTTAGTTGACTTAATTCCGGTATATTTTTTAACAGTTTGTTAAAATTGAAAGCCTTTAGAGCACCTGAATCATAGTCCTTGACCATACCTATGGTACCTCCTGTATAAATGAGTAAAATTTTCGCTTCTGGTTTCGATGTCATAGTTTTACTTTTTATATATACTTTGCAAGCCAAGATTTCAAAAATTAAACATAGTGGTCAGGAAGAAACTCGACCTATTTTCTACTCAAATTAGGTCTGTTCAAATTTCAGCCCTTGGAGGAATCTCGGTTAAACACCAAAAACAGTTTTGGAATTTTCTGTGGTAGCTTTAGCGACATCCTCCGGACTTAGACCATATATAGAGGATAGTTTTTCCAACACTTCGATGATATAGCTACTTTCATTCCGTTTACCCCTGTACGGTGCAGGTGCCAGGTACGGTGAATCAGTTTCCAAAACAATATGTTTTAAATCCACTTTATTAAGAAAAGTATCGATTTTACCATTTTTGAAAGTGACCACTCCGCCAATACCCAATTTCATATTATAGGATATTGCTTTTCTAGCTTGCTCGATTGTTCCCGTAAAACAGTGAAAAATTCCGAATAAATCATCGCCTTCTTCCTTCTCCAAAATTTCAAAAATTTCGTCAAAGGCGTCACGGCAGTGTATTACAATAGGCAATTTATGTTTTTTGGCCAATTTGATTTGTCGTGTAAAGGCGTCTTGTTGTTGCGGCAGAAAGGTTTTATCCCAATAAAGGTCAACCCCGATTTCGCCAACGGCATAAAACTTCCGGCTTGAGAGCATCTCCTCCATATGTTTCAACTCATCTAAATAATTCTCTTTTACATGAGTTGGGTGCAACCCCATCATCAAAAACATATGAGCGGGATATGCTTGCTCAAGATCCAGCATTGACTGCGTATAGGTAGAATCAATAGCCGGGATAAAAAAACGCTCAACACCATTCGCAATGGCTTTTTTAATTACTTGATCGCGATCCCCGTCAAAGGCCTCACTATATAAATGTGTATGGGTATCTGTTATTGTCATGGGGCAAAAATAAGTTTATATCTCGTTTTTGGACATCAAAATCGACATTTAATAAAAATGCCGAAAGCCGTCGCCAAACCAATGTAGGTTGGTAACGGTTCAAGTTCAAAGAGATTTGGATACACACATTCGTACCTTTATAAGGTTTCTCCAAAAGTAGCATTAGTCAACATCATTTTTAATTCGAACGATCGACAAAAGCGGTATCTTTACATCAAGATTAGACCGTATGACTTCCCTTAAAAAATTTCTGAAAAAGAAAAACTACATTAAAATTCCCCTAGTATTGACAGGTACAAACCATTTCGAGATCATGGCCAAAATAAATGGTGTAAAAGGCCGATTTATTTTAGATACCGGGGCATCGAATACCTGTGTCGGGTTCGACAAAATTGAATTGTTCAACCTTACCTCAAAAGAGTCAAAAATTAAAGCGGCAGGTGCCGGGGCCACAAACATGGAAACTTTGGTATCTACCAAAAATAGTATCGAAATTGGTGATTGGAAAAAGAAGAAACTAAAAATTGTACTATTCGACCTGGTCCACGTCAACGAAGCACTGACGATTCATAAGGCAATGCCTGTTGATGGTATCATCGGGGCCGATGTACTTAAGAAGACAAGGGCCATTATCGATTATGACAAAAGTTGTGTATACTTAAAGAAGAAATAGTTTTTAAAGTCGATAGGAAATACATCCTTTTTTCGAATTATAAAGTACCCACGACCTATATTAAAAACCTGTCAGATTGAACAACCTGACAGGTCAGGATAATCTACATTTCCAAAGCTTTTTTCACATTGTTGTCCATCAACAACTCTTCAGGGCTTTCCAAAGCCTCTTTGACCGCGACCAAAAAGCCGACTGACTCTTTACCATCAATAATTCGGTGATCGTAAGAAAGGGCAACATACATTATAGGAGCAATAGCGATTGCCCCATTCTTGGCAATAGGCCGCTCAACAATATTGTGCATTCCTAAAATGGCACTTTGTGGCGGATTGATTATTGGCGTCGACAACATTGAACCGAATACGCCTCCATTGGTGATGGTAAATGTACCACCGGTCATTTCATCAACAGTAATTTCACCTTCGCGAGCACGGATAGCCAACCGTTTTACCTCCGCTTCTACCCCCCTAAAGGTTAGATTTTCTGCATTTCGGATTACGGGCACCATTAGCCCCTTAGGGCCGGAAACCGCTATACTAATATCACAGAAATCATAAGAGATCATTTCCTTACCATCAATCATTGAATTGACCGAAGGATATAAATCCAAGGCCCTAACAACAGCTTTGGTAAAGAATGACATAAAGCCCAGACTTACGCCATGCTTTTCTTTAAACGCATCTTTGTATTGCTTTCTCAGTTCAAATATTGGAGACATATCGACCTCATTGAAAGTGGTAAGCATCGCAGTTTCGTTCTTGGCGGAAACTAGACGTTCAGCAACTTTACGTCGCAGCATAGAAAGCTTCGAGCGGGTTTCTCCCCTATTCCCACCGGTAGGTGTACCCATCGAAGGAACCGCATTTACCGCATCGTCTTTGGTGATTCGACCATCTTTTCCGGAACCTTTCACAGCCGATGCGTCGATTCCCTTTTCAGTCAATATCTTTTTAGCGGCGGGAGAAGCAGTACCCGAAGCATACGTTTCTTTTGCTTGTGGAGGCTGTGGCGCTTTTTCGCTTTCGCTCTTTTTTTCTTCCTTAGCTTTATCTTTCGCCAAATCTTTTTCGGCAGCATCGCCTGAACCCTCATCACCTGCTGCATCGGGCTTTTTCGCGCTAGTGTCGATCAAGCAGACAACAGCTCCAACGGCTACGGCATCACCTTCTTCCGCCTTTAGGGTTATGGTACCACTTTCTTCAGCAGGTAATTCCAAGGTCGCCTTATCGGAATCGACTTCGGCAATAGCCTGATCTTTTTCAACATAATCCCCATCTTGCACCAACCATTCTGCAATCTCTACCTCTGTTATCGACTCTCCCGGAGAGGGAACTTTCATTTCTAAAATCATTCGCTTATTATTTGCTGTGTTATCTTCTCGTTATTTTTAATAAAATCTTCCTTTATCGGAAGGTAATCTTCCCTATCTTCTCCATTGACCACAATGGATCCGAAATATAGCTTTGCACCCGTGGATGCTTCCATATCAACTGTATTCTGTAAACTCAAATGCAAATGTGGCTCTGTTGAATTCCCAGAATTTCCACAAAGCCCCAGTAATTCTCCTTGCTTCACAAATTGCCCTTCGCGAACCACTATTGACCTGTCTTTCAAGTGCGCCAAAAGAACATATTCGTTATTCAATGTTTCCAAAACTACGGTATTTCCTGTCAGTTGCCTAGGATTCGTCTCACCCGGTACATTATCCGGAATTCCGCTGATAACTTTTGCCACTTTGGCATCGCAAGGTGCGATAATTTCCTTTCCAAAGACAAAATAGCTTTCATTGCGCATGGCATCTCCCGAATATGAAGCACCATTTTGGACCATCAGGAAGTCGTAAGCGTATTGCTGGCTTACTTCCGACACATGGTAATTTTGCTCTAACGTGGTGCCTCCCCAATAAACAAACCACTCTTCCTTAAAGGGCAATATCATTTCAGTACTATTCCGCTCCAAAATTGGCATATCCAGGGATTTCGGAGGGGTGATATAAAGTCCATTAACATTGTTTTTAGCATCCAACGAAATCAACACGTCAGCAATTGCTCGATCAAAACTGGTTCTATAAATATGTGCACCTTGTTTTAGTCCGTGAAACTGCATATATTTAATTTCCCCCATGATACCGTTTACATTTTCGGTAAAAAAACGAACGGTCTTTTGCCTTGGGAGCGCCTTTTTCATATTTATATCAAACAAATCAAAAATACCTTCATAGTTGCCTCCGTTGTAGAGTGATTTGAACTCTGCAGCCACACCTGCATAGTTTGCCTGCTCATCTTGTGAAAAAACTGACAAAATCGAAGAACATAATACTATGAAAAAAAACTTTATCATTGAGTATCACTGCTTTTTGGTCGCGTCATATTATCCTTTGTTTTATCGAAAACATAATCGATAACCTGTTGATGACGCCGCTTCGAACGAACTGCGCTACCGGCAGCAGGTGACGCATAAAATCTTCGTGAAGCTACCCTAAACCTATTGGCATCTTTATAATGCATCATTAAATGACTCCAAGCCCCCATATTACGAGGCTCTTCTTGTGCCCATACCAGATCATCGGCGTTCACATATTTTTCAATTACCTCGTTCATCAGATCAGACGGTAATGGAAACAACTGTTCTACCCTGACCAACGCCACATCTTCACGATTTTGATCTTCTTGAACCGCCAATAAATCGTAATAAAATTTACCGGTACAGAAAACTACTGATTTAACTTTCTTAACATCGGCCAGACCATCATCGATAACCGCTTGAAATCTTCCTGTAGCCAACTCATCGACGGTCGAAACGGCTTTTGGATGCCGCAACAAACTCTTTGGCGTGAATATAATCAACGGTTTTCTAAAATTCACCTTCAATTGTCTTCGCAAGATGTGGAACATTTGTGCCGGGGTCGAAACATCCGCTACATACATATTATCTCGAGCGCACAATTGCAAATAACGTTCCATGCGGGCGGAAGAATGCTCGGCACCCTGCCCTTCGTAACCGTGCGGCAACAACATGACCAAACCGTTCTGGAGCTTCCATTTGTCTTCGGCTGCAGAAATATACTGATCAATCATTATCTGGGCACCATTGCTAAAATCGCCAAACTGTGCTTCCCATATGGTCAAGGTATTCGGACTCGCCATCGCATAGCCGTAATCAAACCCTACAACTCCGTATTCCGACAATAGGGAATTGTAAATTTGAAATTGCCCCTGTTGATCGGAAATTCTGTTCAACAGTAAAATTTCCTCTTCGCTCTCTTCGACCTTCATTACGGCATGTCGATGCGAGAAAGTACCCCGTTCGACATCTTGGCCTGACATACGAACTCCGAAACCTTCCTCCAATAAAGTGCCATAGGCCAACAGTTCGCCCATGGCCCAATCTAATTTATTTGTCTCGAAGAACATCTTTTTTCGATCACCCACCAATTTCTCGACCTTTCTTAAGAATTTTTTGTCCTTTGGGAGTTCAGTAATGACCTTGGCAATGGCCGTCAACTTTTTCTTATCGTAAGTAGTGTCGACAGGATCCATCATTTCCCACTCCCTTACATTTTCAAATCCGCTCCATTCATCGGCCATAAAAGGAGTGATTTCAGTCTTGTCTTCTTTTCGAGAATCTTCCAACTCTTCCTCCAAAGAGGCTTTATATTCATCCTCCAAATGCTTTACATAACCCTCTTCGATAACTCCCTCCGCAAGCAATCGTTCGGCATAGATATCCCTTGGGTTCTTGTGTTTGGCAATAGCCTTGTATAATTTTGGCTGCGTAAATCGTGGCTCATCACCTTCGTTATGCCCGTATTTTCTATATCCTAACAAATCAAGAAAGACATCACGGTTAAAACGCATGCGATATTCCAACGCAAACAGTGAAGCATGTACTACGGCTTCAACATCATCGGCATTAACATGAAGCACGGGGCTCAAAGTTACTTTGCCCACATCAGTGCAGTAGGTAGAAGTTCGCGCGTCTAAATAATTGGTTGTAAAGCCAATTTGATTGTTAACCACCAAATGTATTGTTCCATTGGTCTTATAGCCATCTAAATTGGCCATTTGAACGACCTCGTACACTAAGCCTTGCCCTGCAATTGCCGCATCACCATGAACTATAATCGGCAACACCTTGGAAAAATCTTCGGGAAAATGTGCATCTTGCTTCGCTCTTGCTATACCTTCCACTACGGCACCGACGGTTTCCAAATGGGAAGGGTTTGGAGCAATATTCATCTTGATTTTGTTACCGTTGTTGGTCTTTCGCTCTGAAGTCCAACCCAAATGGTACTTTACATCACCGTCAAAGATCTCCTGCTCATAATCTTTACCATCAAACTCGCTGAAAATATCCTTAGCCGCCTTTCCGAAAATATTGGTCAAAACATTGAGTCTCCCTCTATGGGCCATGCCCATAACAAATTGCTCAACACCCATTTCGGCAGCCCGTTCAACGACTACATCCAAAGCGGGAATCAAAGACTCGTTACCCTCTAGGGAAAAACGTTTTTGACCTACATACTTAGTATGCAAAAAACCTTCAAAGGAAACGGCTTGGTTAAGTTTCTTTAAAATATATTTTTTCCGATCCGCATCATACTTCGGGTGATTGTCGTTTACATTCAGCCAATTTTGTATCCATGCAATACGTTCAGGAGTACGAATGTACATATACTCTACCCCAATGGCATCACAATAAATACTTTGTAGGTGTTTTATAATTTCCCGTAGGATGTTCGATCCTATGCCGATGATTTCGCCAGCATTGAAAACCGTGTCCAAATCAGCCTCCGATAGTCCAAAATTTTCGAGATCCAGGGTGGGAGTATATTGCCTTCTATCCCGAACCGGATTGGTTTTAGTAAACAAATGACCACGACTTCGATACCCATCGATCAACCGAATAACCTGGAATTCTTTTTGCAATGACTGGGGCATTTGAACCTGATCTCCATTGGCTATGGTCACCATGCCATTTTGCGAAGAAAGATCCAACTCCTCCAATGAGCTTTCCATACCAAAATCGAATCCTTGAAAAAAGGCTCGCCAGCTAGGCTCAACGCTATCGGGATTTTTGAGATATTTATCGTATAACTCCGCAAAAAAAGAAGTATGCGCGGTATTTAAAAAAGAATACTTGTCCATAGACTACTTTAATGACTGTTGCACATGTTTATTAATAACATAAACATGGGCCTATTTGATTAAAATAAAATCAAAAATACAACATTTACCATTTCTGAATGTAACTTAGTAAGCAATAATGGGAAAAATCAAAGATTTTGATTAAAAAACAGTCTATGTATCACAAAAAGGTTTTTTTATGCTTTATTTTTCTATCCATGACCCTTTTGTGTTCATCACAAAACCCCAATGGCAAAAATGACTTTTGGAAAAATGTACGGTTTGGGGGAGGTATCGGACTTGGTTTTACCAATGGAGGATTTAACGGTTCTATTTCGCCAAGTTCGATATATGAATTCAACGATAAATTCGCCAGCGGTCTGAGCCTTAATCTTAACTATGCCAAATTTAACGATGATAAGCTTTTGGCTTATGGAGGGAGTGTGCTCTCGCTATACAACCCGTTGCCCTACCTACAATTCTCGGCGGAATTTGAACAATTGCGAATCAACAGGACATTCGATACGGGTTTTGGCACCCTAGAGAAGAATTATTGGTCTCCGGCCTTATTTTTAGGGATCGGATATAGCAATAGCAATGTTACTTTTGGTATTCGCTATGACGTATTGTACGATGATACCCAAAGTATTTATGCCAATGCTTGGATGCCCTTTGTACGGGTCTATTTCTAGTTTTATAAGCCTGAAATGCTAAAGTTCGGCCCCTCAACTGACACGACTATTAATATCATTCAAAAGATGATAGAATATTAACCTTTGCATTCTATTTATTTTACTAATTTTAAAAAATTTGTACAACAACTTAAACAGTTCACTATCATGAAAGACGAGAAAACAAAAAAATCGACCACATCTCGCAGGTCATTTATTAAAACGGGCGCTGTAGCCTCCTCTATTTTTATTGTACCCAGACATGTTCTTGGTGGCCTGGGATACATTGCACCGAGCGACCAATTGAATTTGGCAGCTATAGGTGCAGGAGGAAAAGGCGCAAGTGATATTGCCAATGCATCGGTCAATGGCCGTGAAAGGGTAACTGCCCTTTGCGATGTTGATTTTTCGGGCTCTGCAAAGCGTTCTGTCGAGCGTTTTCCGAAGGCAAAATTATACAGTGATTACAGGGAAATGTTGGATAAAGAAAAAGACATTGACGCCGTAACAATTTCGACACCCGACCACGTACATGGACCTGCCGCTTCGTACGCGATGCAAAGAGGCAAGCATGTATACGTTCAAAAACCGATGACCCACAACATTCGGGAAGCGCGCATGCTGACAGAAATGGCGCGAAGCAACAAAATAGTCAGTCAAATGGGTAACCAAGGTGGTTCTAACCCGTTATTAAACATGGTTCAAGGCTGGATAGATTCAGATGCGCTTGGCAAGATTTCTAAAGTACAGGTCTGGACAAATCGCCCCGTTTGGCCGCAAGGTGGGGCAATGCCACAACCTGACCCGAGCAAAAAACCTGAGGATCTTGATTGGAACCTATGGCTAGGGCCCGCGGAACAAAAACCATATACTCCCAATTTACATCCTTTTAGTTGGAGAGGCTGGTGGGATTATGGTACTGGCGCACTTGGCGATGTAGGTTGCCACTTGATCGATATACCTTTCCGTACATTGGGCTTAAAATACCCCACCGATGCAGAATGTAGTGTAGGAGCTGTATACTCCGGCATGTGGAATGCGGATTACCACCCTGAAGGATGCCCTGCTTCATCATTTATCACGCTGCATTTTGGAGCAACGGAAAAAAGCAAATCGCCGATTGAAATGACATGGAGTGACGGAGGCATTAAACCCTCACACCCAGAAATTATTCCTGCAAACAATGATATTGGAGGTAACGACAGTGCCAATGGTGTATTGATTATCGGGGAGAAGGGAATTATCTCTACCAATATAAATGACAGTTCGCCATTGATGCCGAAATTATATCTTAATGATGGTACTACCGATTTTGGCCCTGAAACCGAACCCAATGACGAACCTGAATATGGTCATCAACGCAAATGGGTAGATGCCTGTAAAGCTGGCTTTAATAGTACGGAACACAAAGGCCTCACCTCTTCGTTCGATTATGCCGGCCCAATGACGGAAACGGTACTTATGGGTAATCTGGCAATTCGAAGCTATCTGTTAAGAAGGGAAAATAGCGAAGGAAAAATGGAATTCTTTGCCCGCAAAAAATTGTTATGGGACGGCGAGAATATGCGAATTACTAATCTTGAAGAGGCCAATCAGTTTGTGGGTAGAACTTACAGAACGGGTTTTGAAGTATAGATTTTTTTAACTCTTTACAGTAGTTTTTTGAAACCCGCCGTTCGCATAGCAATGCGAACGGCGGGTTTATTGTTTTAGCTACCACTATATTTTTGCCTTAACCAAACTTTTTGAAACTCCCTTTTTAAAATTAGGAAGGAAACCTGCTCGGCTATTTCGACAACATCGGTGACTTCAATATCCTTAAAGGATTTTTCAGGAACATCTACGATATATAAAAGGTTGAGATAATCGGGAAACTTTTCTAGAATAAGCACATAGACTTTTTCATGAAGCAGGGTTTTGAGGTCTTTAGGCAAAATATTCAAAGAAAGCTCAATAGGTATATTGGCGAGACCAAAATCTTTTTCCAGTTGGGCCACCATTTTAGAATACAACTTGTTTTCTGTTGCACTCTGAAGAAGGTCTGTGCTATTCGAAAAATTCAAAACCATACCCTATTTACGAAAATTTTGGGCGATTGGTTTATTCCGAAAATCTTTAATATTCCGACCGAATGAAATAACCCAACGAAACCTTCTTGTGTCTTGTGCTTAATTTCGAATATTGACCACACCAATCTAACTTCGAATCTTCTGCTCCCAGTCCCAAGCAGATTTCATAGCCTCATCTAAAGAATAAGCTGACTTCCAACCTAAAACATTATTGGCCTTTGTCGTATCGGCATAGGCCGTAGTTATATCACCGGGGCGCCGGTCAACGATTTTATAATTCAATTTCTTTCCTGAAACTTTTTCAAAACTTTGAATCACCTCCAAAACACTGCTCCCCTTACCAGTACCTACGTTGAAGACCTCATAATTATTGGAATTCTTTTTTTCTAACAATCTTTTTAAGGCAATCACATGGGCCTTTGCCAGGTCTACCACATATATATAGTCACGAACACAAGTGCCATCTTCAGTAGGATAATCGTCGCCAAAAACCGAAAGTTGGTCTCTCAGTCCGGCCCCGGTCTGTGTTATAAAAGGTACTAAATTCTGAGGCACGCCAATAGGCAATTCCCCAATTTCGGTACTCGGGTGCGCACCCATGGGATTAAAATAACGAAGTGCAATCGCATTAAGATTCGGTGTCACTTTACAGGTATCTTCAATAATCTCCTCTCCCATTTGTTTGGTATTCCCATAAGGCGATTCCGCCGGTTTTACCGGAGCATCTTCCGTTATAGGCATCTGATCGGCCTGGCCATAGACCGTGCAAGAAGAACTAAAAATAAAACTGGCATCGTTCTTTTTCGAAAGTTCTTTGAGTAGATATACCAATGTACCAATGTTGTTCTCATAGTACAAAAGCGGTTTTTCAACACTTTCTCCTACGGCTTTTGATGCAGCAAAATGAATAACTCCCACAACATCGTCATGTCTTCTAAAAAAATCCTCGACCTTCGACTTTTCCTTTAGGTCCAACTTTTCGAACAGGGGCTTTTTTCCAGTAATGGCCACAATGCCGTCCAATACATTTTCAGTAGAATTGGAGCAGTCATCGATAATGACCACCTCGAAGCCTTCATTTTGAAGTTCGACAACAGTGTGCGAACCTATAAATCCGAGTCCTCCTGTTACAAGTATTTTCATTTTTTATTTAGTTTAATTTTATGGATTGGCCGTTTATTTATTTACAAATTCAATCACAGTGCTAGTAATATACGCGATTTGCTCATCATCCAATTCGGTATGCATGGGTAGGGAAATCACTTCTTTCACCAACTGATTGGTAACAATAAAATCGACTTCATTATATCGTTCGTCGGCGTAAGCCTTTTGTTTATGTAACGGGATAGGATAATACACACCACAGGGCACCCCAACTTCTCCAAGACGTTGTACCAAAGCATCGCGTTTGCCGTTGGTAATTCGTAGGGTATATTGATGGAAAACATGACAATTGCAGGCTTCACAGATTCCGTCGCTTTCGCAGATTGTTTTTGGCACTACAATGTGCTCTTGCGACTCAAAAGCTTTGGAATATTTTCTAGCGGCTTCCCTCCTAGCTGCGTTGTACGCGTCTAAATTAGGTAATTTGGCACGCAAAACTGCCGCTTGTATAGAATCCAATCGTGAATTTACACCGACCACATCATGGTGATACCGTTCGTACATCCCATGATTTACAATTCCTCTTAGCGTATGGGCCAATTCGGCATCGTTCGTAAAAATCGCTCCTCCGTCACCGTAACATCCTAAGTTTTTAGATGGAAAAAACGATGTGGCACTTACATGCCCCAAAGATCCCGCTTTTCGTTTCGTACCATTCTTAGAAACATAATCCGCACCAATGGCCTGGGCATTGTCTTCAATTACGTACAGGTCATGCTTTTGGGCGAGCTCAAGAATGGCATCCATATCGGCACATTGACCGAAAAGATGTACGGGAACGATGGCTTTGGTTTTTGGTGTAATGGCCTTTTCAATAGCTTTTATATCAATATTAAAAGTATCTGGATCTACATCGACCAATACCGGTGTCAATTGTAATAGCGCAATGACCTCAACGGTCGCTGCAAAAGTAAAATCGGCTGTAATAACCTCATCGCCCGGCTGAAGATCCAATCCCATCATGGCAATCTGAAGGGCATCGGTACCGTTGGCACATGGAATGACATGAGCGATATCTAAATAGCTTTCAAGTTCTGCCTGAAAAGAATGTACTTCAGGCCCATTGATAAATGCCGAACTCTCCAAAACCCCCGAAATAGCCGAATTAACTTGTTCCTGAATACGTTGGTACTGCCCCTTAAGGTCTACCATTTGAATTTTCTTCATAACTAGGAATTAGAATGCCCCGGCAAAAATACAAAATGCCTATCAATGATATTGTCGAAAGAAGTGTAATTTAGCCCCAAAGAATTTCACAGTGCATTTTATATACGATCTTATAGTACGTATTTCTTGGGCCCTACTCATATTTATTGCCTTTTTCAGCAATAAAATCAAGCTTTTTGTAAATGGAAGAAGAAGAACCTTTCCCAAATTAAAAGACGCCTTCGCAAAAGATGACCAAGTAATTTGGATGCATGTGGCTTCCCTTGGAGAATTTGAACAAGGCCTCCCAATACTCAAAAAAATAAAACAGGAATATCCATCCTTTAAAGTTTTGGTTACTTTTTTTTCACCCTCTGGCTTTGAGGTGAAAAAGAACACACCAGATGCAGATGTGGTTACCTACCTGCCGCTGGATACGATTAAAAATGCCCGTAAGTTCGTCTCCCTCGTTAACCCCAAACTTGTTATTTTTGTTAAATATGAGATTTGGCCCAACTACCTTAGGGAGTTACGAAAAAAGCAAGTTCCGACATTTTTGATTTCGGCTATCTTCAGGGAAAAGCAAATTTATTTCAAAGGGTATGGTGGCTTTATGCGTAATGCATTACGTGTTTTCGACCATTTTTTTGTTCAAGACGAAAAGTCTAAACAGCTGCTGAAATCAATTAAAATAACCAATGTATCGGTAAGCGGGGATACAAGGCTCGATCGTGTTTCCGAAATTCTTAATCGCGATAATTCGTTGTCGTTTATGGATCAGTTCAAAAAAGACCGCTTGTGTTTTGTCGCAGGAAGCACTTGGCCCGAAGACGAGGCCATACTTATAGACTACATCAATAACTCACCCAAAAATTTCAAATATGTACTAGCACCGCACACCCTCAAAACAGATAAAATTCTTGGACTGACGGGGGCCATATCGAAGAAAAAAGTGCTTTATTCCAAAATGGACGAAAGCACCTTGGGCGATTATGATGTGCTCATCGTTGACACCATAGGTCTTTTGACCAAAATTTATAGCTATGCAGATATCGCCTATGTGGGTGGTGGTTTTGCTACCGGATTGCACAATACCCTGGAACCTGCCGTATTCGGAATTCCCGTAATTATTGGGCCTCAATATAAGGGATTTAAAGAGGCCGAGGAATTGGTGGCTCAAAAAGGCATTCTCACCGTTACCGATAATTGGACCTTTGGTGAACTTCTAAAAAAACTACTTGATAACACGGAGTACCGAAAAAAAACAGGCGCGATAAATGCAGCCTACATCGCAAAAAATAAGGGAGCCAGTATTCAGATCATGGCTTATATACAAAGTGTATTAAAATAGATTGAAAAAAGGAGAAATTTCAAAATCGCTTCTTGACCACGTTTTAGATTTTTTACAATTGGCATAATCATTCCGATTTCCGCGACATTGGCAATCTTTTATTTTACTGTGCATTTTTTTGTTAGTTTTACCAAAACCGTAAACCCAAACGCATGAACCCAAAACTTTTTCGAATATCGCTCACGGCTGCACTCTCAGGTTTTTTATTCGGATTTGATACTGTTGTCATCAGTGGCGCCAATCTACCAATAAAAGAACTTTGGGATACCACACCTTGGTTTCACGGTACATTCATTATGTCTATGGCTCTCTGGGGAACGGTAGTAGGCTCTCTTTTTGGCGGAATACCTTGTGATCGATTTGGAAGGAAAAAGACCTTATTTTGGATTGGCATCCTTTACGCTGCTTCAGCAATTGGCTCAGGAATAGCTACAGACCCTTATATGTTTTCGTTTTTTAGATTTATTGGTGGTTTAGGTGTTGGCGCCTCATCAGTCGCAGCCCCTATTTATATATCTGAAATTTCTTCCCCGGAAAATAGAGGAAAGCTTGGTGCACTTTACCAATTTAATTTAGTATTGGGTATATTAATTGCATTCATTTCAAACTACTTGTTACAGGGTGTTGGCGGTAGCAGTGACTGGCGTTGGATGCTAGGTGTAGAAGCTATTCCAGCTATTTTATATACGATAATGGTTTTGAGTATACCCAACAGTCCACGATGGCTGGCCATTGCAAAGGGAGATAATGAAGGCGCCCTTGCCACCTTGAAATTGATCTATGAAGAAAATCAAGCTCTTGACAAATTGCAGGAAATAAAAGAGAGCATAACGACGAACAACATAAAAGAAAAGCTTTTTTCGGGACGTTACAAGACACCGCTTGTACTAGCCTTTTTAATTGCCTTTTTCAACCAGCTATCGGGTATTAATTTTATCTTGTACTACGCACCCGAAATTCTTGAACGTGCTGGCCTTGCGGCACAAGAATCGCTATTCAGTTCGATATCTATTGGTATTGTGAATCTGATTTTCACCTTTGTTGGTGTATGGTTGATTGATCGGTTAGGAAGAAAACAACTCATGAAAATTGGTTCTTTTGGCTACATCATTAGCCTCAGTATGGTTGGATGGTGCTTCTATTCAGGGGCCAGCTCCGCTTTACTTCTTACTTTCGTGCTACTATTCATCGCTTCGCATGCGGTAGGGCAAGGTGCTGTGATTTGGGTGTTTATTTCAGAGATATTCCCGAATAAGGTACGTGCCTATGGCCAATCATGGGGTACTGGAACACATTGGGTATTTGCAGCAATCATCACCTTGATCACGCCTATTTTCTTAGATGCGGAAAATGGTATTTTCAAAGACAATCCTTGGCCGATATTTATCTTTTTCGCCTTTATGATGGTTTTGCAATTGCTTTTTGTGCTTTTCATGATGCCGGAGACCAAAGGTGTATCGCTGGAAGAACTTAGCAGTAGGTTGAGCGGGAAATCTGCAAAGAACTAGGCCATGCCTCCTTTCGATTCAACGAATTAATTGACAATTTACCGAACAAACACACTAAACCATTACAACACAGTAAAATACTGGAACAGAAAGACATAGTTTACGTAAATTTTTCATAAATTGTGGTAAACATTAAGATCATGGAAAACGAACTAACTTTTGGCACAAGGATGTTAAATGGGTTTCTAACCATTATGGTCGTGATTTTGGTAGGCATATTGTTATCGGTAGTTATCGGTCTCATTTTGGCCGGTATTGGTGTCCTTTAACATACAACGAATCAAGGTCATCTTTCAAGACCAAAGGAACATTCACAATTTGGAAATTGAATCAACAATATCCAAAAGGATTCTTTATTTTCTAAAGAGTCCTTTTTTTTATCCTATAACATCCCACCAAACCATCTGTTGCATCAATTTCCCCATTTGTTCCCTACAAACCATTGTCAAATCAAGAACTTCGCACAATATTTAATCAATAAAGGCACCTAACGAAAGCCTTTCTAAAAACACGCCTGCACTTCCTATTATTCACATCTGTCTAATTTATCGGAATAAATACATAAGATAAATAACAGATAGTGCTAATAAAGATGTATGGTTACGTTAGTTTTTTTATAATTTAGGGCGCACCAAAAAATGAGGCTCGTTTTTAACTTTGAATTTTAATCAGAATAATGAAGTATATCGTATGTGAAGAACCGGGAACCTTTCTAATTAAAGAAAAGGATGCTCCAGCAAGGAAAAACAACGAAGCTCTTTTAAAAGTCAACAAAGTAGGTATCTGCGGTACTGACCTCCACGCCTACTCTGGTAACCAAGCTTTTTTCACTTATCCGAGAATATTGGGTCATGAATTGGCCTGTGAAGTACTAGAGATCGATGACAACGAACAGGGCATAAAGGCCGGAGACAATGTTGTGGTCATGCCATATCTCAGCTGCGGCACCTGTGTTGCATGTCGTAAAGGCAAAACCAATTGCTGTACAAATATTGCCGTTTTGGGCATACATACCGATGGAGGCATGCAGGAGCAAATTACCGTTCCCACTGACATTTTACTACCGGCAAATCAACTGACCGACAATGAAATGGCTATTGTCGAACCATTGGCTATTGGGGCACACGCAATACGCCGAGCTGGAGTGCAAAAAGGAGAGACCGTTGTCGTTGTCGGTTGCGGACCCATCGGAATAGGAATTATAAAACTGGCGCAGATCGCCGGAGCGACCGTTATAGCGATGGATGTTAACGATGGTCGTTTGGCGTACGCGAAAAATGAGATCGGTGCCGATTATACCGTTAATGTAACGGCCGACCCCGTAACGCGGATCAAAGAAATAACCAGTGGTGATATGGCCACAGCGGTCTTCGATGCCACCGGATTCAAAGGAGCGTTGGAAACGGGCACCGATTATATGGCCCATGGTGGACGATATATACTTGTTGGCCTTTCAAAGGGAGAGCTAACGTTCACCCATCCGGCCATTCATGCCAAGGAAACTACGATCATGTGTAGCCGGAATGCTACAACAGAAGATTTTGAACATGTTATCAATGTTATTAAACAATTTCCTACAGATTCTTTTGTAACACACAATGTTCCTTTTACCGATATGATAGCAAATTTCGATAGTTGGACCAAACCTGAAACAGGCGTTATAAAGGCAACCGTGAAATTCTAAGTTTAACAACCAGATCTAACGAGATACCCCACAAGATGCAATCGTGCAGCTCTAACTTGGAACATATTCTTGGAAACAGGAACATAATAGATATCTAATAGAACAAATAAACTGCAATACGTATGGATTTAGGCCTAAAAGGAAAAGTGGTCGTTATTAGTGGAGCCGCTGGAATAAAAGGAAGCATTGGCGAAACCATTTTACAGTCATTGGCAACTGAAGGAGCAACCCCAGCAATAATAGATCGAAATGCACGTGGTTTTGGCTATGCGGAAGAGCTACAAAAAAAAGGAATCGACGCGGCGTTTTTTCAGACAGATGTAACCGACCCCGAACAGATAAAAAAAGCCATGGATGGTGTCATCGAAAAATATGGTCGTATTGATGTAGTTATCAATAATGTAGGCGTTAACGATGGCGTAGGACTTGATGCCTCTTACGAAGAGTTCATGAACTCTTTGAAGTTGAACATGGTCAGTTATTTCTTAATTGTAAAACATGCACTCCCCTTGTTGATAGCCTCGAAAGGCAATATCCTGAATATTGGATCAAAGGTTGCGCTCACAGGTCAAGGACTAACTTCAGGCTATGCCGCGGCAAAAGGGGGCGTACTAGGCCTAACCCGCGAGTGGGCGGTCGACCTCATCAAGCATGGTATTCGCTCTAACGCTATCATCATTGCCGAAAGCTGGACACCAGCCTATGACAATTGGATAAAAACTTTAGAAGATGGGGAAGAAAAATTAAAATCGATCGTTAAAAAAATCCCGTTGGAAAACCGTATGACCGCCCCGCAAGAGATTGCCGATACCTGTCTTTTCACCATTTCGGAAAAATCATCACACACCACAGGCCAATTTATCTTTGTTGACGGCGGGTATGTACATTTAGACCGATCATTATTGACCGAATAATTAGAACCAACTTAATAAGCAGAACAATATAACATGGAAAACCAAGAAAATATTCCGGTAGTCTCGAAAAAAGTTCTTTTGCCCTTTATCCTTATCACCTCCTTATTTGCCCTATGGGGTTTTGCTAACGATATTACCAACCCTATGGTTTCGGCCTTTAAAAAAGTATTGGAGCTAAATAACACACAAGCTTCATGGGTACAAATGGCTTTTTATGGTGGCTACTTTACCATGGCCTTTCCTGCAGCGATCTTCATAAAAAAATACAGCTATAAAAAAGGAATTCTCGCCGGGCTCGTCTTATACGCGATCGGAGCCTTACTATTTTACCCCGCCGCCGCATATGCCGAATTCGGCTTTTTTCTCGCCGCACTTTACATACTGACCTTTGGTCTCGCTTTTTTGGAAACCACTGCCAACCCCTTCATTCTTGCCATGGGAGATGAGCGCACTGCCACTCGAAGACTAAACCTTGCTCAGGCTTTTAATCCTATCGGCGCACTCTCAGGGTTGTTCATTGCACAAGCCTTTATTTTAGGGTCACTACAATCTGATGATATCGATGCGAATGGCAATTCAGTCTATGACACGCTTTCAGAATCAGCGAAAGCAGCGGTACGAACATCCGATTTAATGGTCATTAGAGACCCTTATGTAATACTAGGGCTGTTTGTATTGATTATGCTCGTAATCATCGCCATTGTCAAGATGCCAGAAAGCAAAGATGATGGCAGCGACTCCGTAGGAGCTGGAGTCAAAAGACTCTTTAAGAACAAACGTTTTGTAGAAGGTGTTATCGCTCAAATGTTTTATGTTGGGGCGCAGATTATGTGCTGGACCTATATTTATCAATATGCTGAAACATTGGGCATCGACAATAGAGACGCGGTTACCTATGCCTATGTTGCACTTATTCTCTTTTTAGTCGGCCGTTGGATAGCTACCTATATGATGAAATTCTTTGATGCGGGCAGGTTATTGATGTTCTTTTCCATAGGAGCCATAGCATTTACCCTAGGGGCAATTTTCATTCAAGGGATGACCGGCCTGTATTCTTTGGTCGGTATTTCACTATGTATGTCTTTAATGTTCCCAACCATTTACGGTATTGCCCTGCAAGGGGTGGGTGACGATGCGAAATATGGCGCGGCATTTTTGGTCATGGCCATTGTGGGCGGTGCTATCATGCCCGTATTACAGGGTGCGATTTTAGATCTTGGTGGTGATGGTTATGCGGATATTGAAATTTTAGGGGTACCTGAAGTTAATTTTTCGTTCGTATTACCGCTTATCTGTTTTTTTGTCGTGGCCGCCTACGGCTATCGAACCCACAAATTACATACGTATTAAAAAAATAGAACCCTGTCTAAAACTAAAAAACCAAGGCGCAAACCTTGGTTTTTGTTTGTGACACAATCTTATTTTAACGTGTATTCCCGCAGGAAATAACATCTCTTAGTTTCCGGCTAGTGCGAACTCGTACCGTAGAACTTGTATTTCCTTCAATGGTTCTTATTCTGGTGTCTTCGGTCAAGTTATTGGCATCGTCTACAAAATCGATGAATATTCCACTATGCTGACCTCCACTGGCCCATTCAAAACGAAGGTAATCCCCGGGGTTCAACGTGTATGAGCCGTTCATAATTTCACTTATTTGATGGGCGCGGCCTAGTCCTTCGAAATAATTCTCCATCGCTTGTGATCCGATATTCCCCCCTGGTGTATCCCACCTGGCTTTTCGTAATGCCCAGCTTGCAAATTCGCTACACCATGCATTTTCAGTACCGTATTTGGTCGAATCGGTTTTTCCGATTTCTCTAGCCGCCCAATGTATTTGGGCAATCCAATTGTGGTCTATTTGATCTAATTTAGTCTGAAGAATCTGGGCCGTTAACGAAATAAACCTGCTGGGCTCCATTATCGAATCATCTAACCACACGGTTTGGTTCCAATCTAAAATCGTTTCCCCGCTATGAACTACTTTAATGTTCTCGATTTTAATACCATCACCACTTTCGGTCTCGATCATCAATTCGTCCCAAGCGTCGGTATCAATGTTTTCCATAGTAGCCTGAATGGAATTGAAATCCCATTTTAAGGTATCTCCCCTTTGAAATTTGGTCGTAGGCCTTCCATTAAGGCGAATGGTATGTCCATCGCCAAAATGCAACAAAATATGGTCCGTGGTACTACCATGGCTATCATTCCCATCGCTAATTTCTATTTCGATATAATTTTCTCGAATTAAAGGTGCGCCACCACTAGCGCTACCAGCAGTTCTCAATACTTTAGGTTGCGATAATGACTTCCGCTTGAATTTAATTGGCCTTACCCCTTTTGCTATGGTCTCATCGATTCGTACAGGTTTTGCCTTATTAAGGCTTGACAATACCCATGCGTTAATTTCAGTCTGTTCCGCTATGTCTTTAGGAATATAAAGATCGATCGATTTTGCTTTCGGAGCTAAAGGCTTTAAGCTGATTGTTGCGGCACTGTTTTTTGTCAACATACTATAAAGATTTAAATGGATTACTTGAATTAAATATAGGGGGACAAACCATGGTTTTAACGAGGGAGATATCAAGGAATGGCTATAAAACGGCGTTGAAAATTAGGCATATTCTCAAGCTGTAAACAAACCAAATGTATAGATGGCAGCAATCATTGTATAATCAGGGCAAAGAGATTGCCCTTCCTTTTAGAAGTATGGTAAGGGCTCTCAATGCTTCCTATCGCTTGAACCTTGGCACTTCGTCTAAGGGCCACATTGAATTATGACAAGGAGTCCGTTCGATTTTTTTAGTATACCTTTTTCATTTATTTGTACGGACTTTCAATACTACCACGAACTTCACACCTGTTTTCTCGAGAGCAGAAATGGTATGGTGGGAGAAAAAAGCATAGGTCAAAAAAGATGTATGACCAACAACCCAAATTTAGTTTAGTGGTAGACTACCTTTTGTAAAGCAATATGTGCTATGAATTCAGGTTAATAGTAATAGGAATCATCGTAAGCACCGGCAATCAGGGCTATCACAAACAAAATGCCCATTATTATCCCAAGACCAAGTAAAAAATAGCCCGCCGTTTTATTTTCCTTTGTATTTATAGCTATTATTCCGGCAATAATCCCAATTGGAAAAACACAAAGTGTTCCCACACCCAATAAAACTACCAAACCTGCATTCCATTGTTGGTTCGTGCTATCCTTTTTTAGCACTGGCTGGCCTTGTACAGGTCTATTATGGATATTTGAAGAATGGGGAGGTCTGGGGTCTGATTTCGGCGTCTTGACTTCTTCTGGTTTTGGTTTGGGTTTAGGTTGCGACGTAACAGGGTTTCTTTCTAAAAGTGCATCAATGTCTTTGGCTGTTGCAAACAGCAAATCATCATGTTTTCGTAATCGCTTCAATAAGTGAATAATATCTTCTCGGTTGACTTGGGGGTCATCCAACTTTGATTGAAGTGTTTTAACCAAACCGATCTGCTCATTTCGAGTCATCGTTGGTGCATCAACTTTTTCTTTAAGCGTATCTAGATATGAAATAGGTATTTCAGGAGGTTCTGGTAAGGGATCCGGAAGTGATGTTGTCGGTGTAATGGCATTTAACGACTTAATTAAATAAATGATAGTATCTTTTTGGTCAGATTTTGTGTAGTCCGCATATTGAGTGTTAGATATGTATCTCGGTGCTAGCGCCAACGACACATCATTCTTAATTAATACGGGTAATGGCGCCTTCCCAAGTGCTTCGGCATACTTTAATTCGCGTAAACATGCTGTAGAGTCTATAGAATCTTTAGCAATGGCAAATACATAAATTTCACAATCTCTAATTTGACCTAGGATGTTGTCCCACCAACTTTGCCCTCCACTTATATCCTTATCAAACCAAACCTCATGGCCTAGCTCTTCCAAATCTTTAACGAGTGACATTACTTCACGCTGCGTTGATCTGCTATAGGTGACAAATATTTTCATATTCTAAAGATTTAACCCTGCTTTTTAGCACTTAATTTTCTTTGTCAACAATAAAGTACCCATTTAAAATGCGCAATAGCTCTTTAAACCAAATCTAATTCGGTCTTGAAACAGACCGCTATTTTATTAAACTAAATAAAGCCAGATCACTAAAATCGGGGAATTGTTATAGTGTTGACCAAAAAACAAAAGGGCTACCTAAGTACAAAGACCAAGCCTAAAAGGCGGGTTTCATGCTGATCAATCTAAATTAAGAAAATAATTAGATAGCTAAAAGTAGTGTATTTAACCTATAACTGTCAATCAGCTATGTATCATTTACTTAAAAAACGGTATAGTTTGCAATTGAATTCGACCTATGAACGCATGATATTTTATGGAATTACAGCAAATTAGGTACTATCGCCGGATGGGTTTTAATAGTTAGGTCATTATTATAATATCAATTTACAGGTAAGTTGGCAATCATCACTTCCCATTCATTTCGCGAATAATTTCTTGCATTTCCCTTTTCGACGGGCGCGGCCTTTTTCTAAAATCGTTCGATTTACCCGTGTTTCGATCGAACTCATCGGGTGTTCTAAATTCAGGAAGACTATCATGAGACACGAACCTCATCCTTCTGAGTTCAGCTCGCAATTGCAGCAATGTTTCCTCGGCATCGGGACTTCCGGCAAGATTGATAAGTTCATATGGGTCTTCGACCACATTATATAATTCTTCTTCTGGACGTGGAATAGTAAAACAGGCCAATTGGGCTTCATTTAATTCTCCCTTTTCTTTTAGTTCAAGCATGGAGGAAAACGTTCCGCCCATGAAAGCATCGGCCGATGGTGTGTTTGGCAAATCGATATAAAAATTACGAATGTATTTATAAGTTTTGGTACGGATGGCCCGGGTATAATCTTCATAATCGTGCCAGTGGTCTTCCGCATATATTTCATCCCTAACAATTTTTTCAGGAGCGGTCAATAGTTCGGAAAAGTCAAAACCCTCGAAGGACGGAATTGATTCGAGACCCGCTAGTTTTACAAATGTCGGTGCTATATCAACAGCACTTACCAAACTCTCGCAAACCGAACCAGGTTTTATCTTCTTCGGCCATTTCATGATCCAAGGCGTTTTTATACCCCCGTCATAAAGCGTGGTTTTGTCTCTTGGGAATGGCCTCCCATTATCACTAATAAAAAGTATCAAGGTATTCTTCGATAGCCCCTGTTCATCGAGCTCGGCCACTACCTTTCCGACATACTTATCCAATCGTGTGATTTCGTTGTAATAATGTGCAAAGTCTTTTCTTACTTCTTCCGTATCCGGAAAATACGGAGGAAGCACCACATCTTCCAACGCATGTGGATTTTCAATAATACCTTCGGTATATGGCCGATGCGGGTCTACGGCGGCCAACCATAGAAAAAAGGTTTGCTCTTCTGGACGTTCTTTCAATACCTGTATCCAATTTTCGCAGCCACTACCATCTCCTTTTTGTACGGCCCTCGAACCATCGGAAGCTAACTGAAAACCTGTGGTTCCAATATCTTTTATTACATCAAAACGATTTTTAATTGCCTCGCCCATATGCCATTTTCCAGCTTGTGCCGTCCAATATCCTGATTTTTTTAAATGTTCTACAAAGGTTATCCGATCGGCGGGCAAAGGCCAATGCAGTTGTTCTGCATCTGTATTATGGGGATACATACCCGTAATAATACTCGTTCTACTCGGACTACAAGAACTTGTTGTCAAAAAAGCATTATCAAAACGCATGCCTTGGGCGGCCAGCCTATCAATGTGCGGCGTTTGAATATGTGGATGCCCATAAGCACCACTATCATCCCAAGCCATGTCGTCGGCTATAATAAAAACGATGTTCGGCCTTTCCTCTACAACTTTGCTTTCATCCTTTTTTGAGGTGCATGAGTTAGTACAAATAACTTGAAGCACCAAAGCGAAGGCGATTAGGTATGTTTTCATTTGACTGATTTTAATTCCATTTAATAATGGATTCTTATTTATTGCTACTGTCAAAATTTGACACCCCCCCACGAGCGGCTATTCCTCGATTTTATTTAGAATACGGACGTAAATTTACACGCAATAGATAATCATCCGCCGTGATAAACAGGTACCTGCCGTCATCACTAAACTCACAATTACCTGTTTTCTTGTCGGTTCTGATCGTACCCAAATGTTTTCCTTTTGGCGAAATCACCAGCACACCATCGGGTCCCGCCAAAAAGATATTCCCATTTTTGTCGATTTTCATGCCATCAGGCGATTGTTTACTGATACTGACCTCACGCAATTGAGTGGCATCAAAGAATGTTCTTTTGTTGTTAACGCGCCCCTCACCGACAATATTATAGCTCAAAATTTTTGGAAAATTGACATCGGAATCGGCTACGTACAGTGTTTTATTGTCATTTGAAACGGCAATACCATTTGGCGCTTTTACACTGTCATCTACAAGAGTCAATGTTCCATCCTTACCATAGAAATAAACGCCATTAAACCCTATTTCACTCTGTTTGTCGCCCAATCCGAAAGAAGGATCTGTGAAATATAAATTACCGTTTTGGTCATAAACCAAATCGTTAGGTGAATTTAATTTTCTTCCTTCGTAGTGGGAAACTATCGATTCAAATTTTGGGTTTCGCGGATCAGCCAAGCCTACTAACTTGCCAATTATGCGATCGCCTTGTTGGCATAAAATTAAATTACCATCGGGGCCCAATGTCAAACCGTTCGAGCCTTTTCCTCCTTTTTGATTCTTATCGAACGAAGGTCCCGTATAACCCGAAGGAGACATATAAAGTTCGAGTCCGCTTATATCGTTCCATTGATATATTTTATTTTCGGGAACATCTGAGAAAAGTAGTCTTTGACCCTTCGACTGCCAAACAGGGCCTTCAGACCAGTTAAAGCCCTCAGCGACCAATTCAATTCTGGCATGTTCGGAAACGACGGAATTAAATTCAGGAGCCAAACGTTCGATCCAACCAAAGCTGGGATACTTTTTTAAAGAATCGATAATGACCCTGAAATGCCTTTTTATTATTTTAGTTTGGTCATCGAGTAAGGTAGAGGGTATGGAATCTTGTTCTAAGATATCATCCTCAATATTATAAAACCTGCCATCGCCATATAATTTATAGGCCCTATTCATAACGAATTCGGAACGGGCAAATTGATCTTTGTCCCAACCCGGTTTCGGATTGTAATCCATATAAATCCAATCTTTTCTATGTGACGGTTTCCCTTCCAAAACAGGTAAAAAACTTTGTCCATCAGTCTGAAAACCATCGGGAATTGCTTTCCCCCCAGCCTCTAATATCGTTGGCAAAAAGTCAATAGCTGAAATCATTTCATCGGTTGTAGACCCCTCTTTTATCCTACCGGGCCAATTCGCAATAAAAGGAACCTTAATACCAGCTTCGGTGGTCAACCCTTTACCGCCCTGAACTACCTTTCTACCCATATTCGAGTAAATTTCGCGATTTGTGCCGTTGTCAGAATAGAACAAAATGAGGGTGTTTTCCCGCAATCCTTTTTTCTCAAGATTATCCACAATGTCTCCCACAATTTTATCGGTATATTCCACCATATCCTTAAAATATCCCGGATTTTCATCAAATCTTTTTGTGGAGTCTTTCCATGTCATGCTTTTAGGAGTTGGCGAAAAAGGATTATGGGTAAGCACCATCGGATAGTATACAAAAAAGGGCTTCTCTCGCTGACGACCTATATATTCATTCAAATAATCACTGAATATATCAGGACCGTATCTATCCTTGGTATTTTTCAAGAACTCCCCATTTTGAAAAATAACGGGATCGGCGTAACGAGAGCCTTTATCTTCCGTATGCCCCACATGCCAGCTGCAATATTGATCAAAACCCGCCATATGGATTTTCATACCAGTATCGCGCCTGAATTCAGAACCCGGATAATCAATGGGGTCATAACTCTGCAACTGCCATTTTCCAATGATACAGGTCGCATAGCCTGCATCTTGCATGAGATGCCCGAAAGTTTTCTCACTGGGATCTAGAATACCGAAGGAAGTCCAATTTCGATAGGTATATTTTCCGGTCATAATTTCTAAACGGGTAGGAGAACATAAGGGCTGAGCATAGGCTTGGTTGAATTGCATACCACCTGAAGCTAATTTATCGATGTTCGGCGTTTGATAAGAAGTACCACCATAACAACCGACAGCTTCATATCCTAAATCATCGACCATAATCAGAATTATATTGGGTCTGTCCGCGGTATTGCTTTGGGCACTTAAAGGCCCAAAGCACATAAGAAAACCTGCTAAATAAAGAATTCGAATCAAAAAGTTATGGGTTCGTTTCATTGGGCAATTTATTATAGCGCCTGTTTTGAAATATTTAAATTATTTTTTTGTGAGATTTATTTACCATTCCGAAAAATTCCCATCTTCGTTACGCCAAATAGGATTGGCCCAATTGTGGCCTACTTTCTGTCCTTCCAATAGTTTTTCTTCGTTGATTTCAACACCGAGACCGGGTTTTTGGAACAAATCGATATGCCCGTCCTTAACGTCAAAAATTTCAGGGTTCAGCACATAATCCAATATATCATACCCCTGATTGTAATGAATTCCCAAGCTACTTTCTTGTATAATGGCATTCGCCGATACAAAATCGATGTGTAACGCCGAAGCCAAAGAAATCGGGCCTAGCGGACAGTGGGGCGCGAGGGTTACATCATAGGCCTCGGCCATAGTAGCAATGCGTCGCACTTCGGAAATTCCCCCTGCGTGACTAAGGTCTGGCTGAATAATATCGACAACTCCTTGATGCAATATCTCTTTAAAATCCCATCTAGAGAACATACGTTCCCCAGTGGCTATTGGAATATTGGTATATGCATAAATATGCTTTAGAGCATCGTTATTCTCCGAAAGCACAGGCTCTTCGATAAACATTGGTTCATAAGGAGCTAATTCGTCAATTAGTTTTTTCACCATCGGCTTATGAACCCTTCCATGAAAATCAAGTCCGATATCTAGATCATAACCAAATTCTTCCCGCAATAGTTTAATATTAAGAGCAACCGTTTTAATATCTTTTAAGGAGGAAACCCATTGCATTCCCCCTGTGGCATTCATTTTAACCGCTTGATAGCCCGCCTTTACCTTTTCATGTGCCTGCTCCAAAACAACATCGGGATTATCGCCCCCAATCCAACAATACATTTTCATTTTATTTCGTACCGCCCCACCAAGTAGTTCGAATACGGGAATATTAAGAAACTTTCCTTTGATGTCCCATAAGGCCTGATCGATTCCTGATATGGCACTCATTAGAATAGGTCCACCACGGTAGAAACCTCCGCGATATAGAATCTGCCAGATATCCTCAATGTCGTTAGCATTTCTTCCGATAACATATTGCTCCAACTCTTTAACACATGCTGCGACGGTATCCGCCTTGCCCTCAACAACGGGCTCGCCCCAACCGACAATACCACTTTTGGTTGTTATCTTAAGGAACAACCATCTGGGTGGCACTTTAAATAATTCTATTTTCTCAATTCTTAAGTCGTCCATTGCTACTATTTAGATTGTTCTACAAATTGTTGTGCTGTATGTTTACCCGGTTGCAAAATCTTCCACTGTAGTTCCTTGATTTGATCAATACAATTCCGATTCCCAAACTAGCAGCTCCAAAGACCATCCAGTCTCGGCCATTCACCCACTCGGATTCGCTTAAAACAGGTCCCTTTAGTCCGTATTTCTCCTCATCTTGAATGTTCAAGCGAATAATGGCAACAATTTTTTTACGCACGATAAGCTTGCTGTTATTTCATTTCCTTTCATTACAGTACATGTGTGGAAGTACGGCCTTCCATTATAGAACTAATTTCTTTTCATTACTGTTAGGCTGACCCCGGGTAAGGAGTGCTTTAAGGCCTAGCAAAACTCATAGTCACTTTAATGATTGCACATAGTTTTCCCGTGTTTCCAATAAGTGATTTTTCATCGCTTCTGAGGCCCCTACCTCATCTCTTTGAGCAATAGCCTCCAGTATATTTTTGTGATGCTCGAGCATGCTATTTTTAGCTTTCAAAAGATTACCGCCCGTAGGCTTGGCGAAGACACTGGTCTTAAATTTTGGTATCAGACAAAAAATAGGCCCCAACAGTAACTCCAATACTTCATTACCTGTTATTGATAGCAGCGTGTTGTGAAAATCATTATCCAACTCAGCTTCCCTTTTTTTATCATCAAGTGCACAACTATACATACTTTCCATGTTCTTATTAAGCAAATCGACATGATGATTGTTCCGACTTTTAGCGGCTCTAGCCGCCAAAGTGGGTTCTAAAATCTGTCTGGCATCGATTGTTTGCAAAACGAGATCTTTGTTCGAAGACAGCTCAAAAAACATGTTCAATATCTCCGAGGCATTTTGCACGCTTACTTCAGAAACATAGGCACCACTGCCTTTTCGCACTTTAATAATACCACGGGCGCTCATTTTTTTAACAGCTTCCCGAACCGCCGTTCTACTCACATCGAATATTTGGCAGAGTTCGCTTTCGGTCGGAATTCTTTGACCAGGCAAATAGGTGCCAGCGCGTATCGCACCGGTAAGCTCTTCTTCAACTTGTTCGGTAAGTGACTTTCGTTGCCCTAATTTTGAAAACATGTATAAAGTCTATAAAAACAAATATATAATTTATCATACATCATACAAATTTACGAACAGGAATTTATTAAGTGCGAATTTCAATCACATTGAAAAACAACAGAAAATCTTGATTTGAACTTAATGGTTCTTCATCTTGAAAACAAAATTTTTGTCGACCCTATTATCATTCATGATTGAAGGGAAAGAATCCGACAAACCCATTTATTAACCAAAAACCATTCACACCTAGAACGAAGAGTTAATCAATCTTCCCAATGTGCATCGATTACTTTCTGAATGTGCGGATAGTTGGCATCGGTCTCATTAAGATCTTCCCGAAGTTTCACCAACCGATCCTTTAAATTAGAGATAGTTTCCTGATATGCCGGGTCGGCGTAGGCATTGTTCATTTCCTTGGGATCTTTCTTTAAATCGTAAAACTCCCAACCGGCCGGAGTATGTGTAGTAAAATCGTTACCCCAACTACCTTTGTTCCATTCAGCATTCGGATCATCGGTATCGACCCAATAGCGGCCATAGAAAAATATCAATTTATAATCTTTAGTGCGAATTCCGAAGTGAGCAGGATTTTGGTGCTTATGAGCCATGTGCATCCAATACCGATAATAGGTCTCTTTTTGCCAATCGGCAGGCTCTTCACCCGTTTCTAATATTCCTTTAAAGCTTTTACCCTGCATGTAATCAGGTGTTGCGCCACCCGCCAATTCTATGAGTGTGGGCGCAAAATCGGTATTGTTGATAATTGCGTCGGTGCGGCTTCCCGCTTTTATCGATTTTGGATACCTTACAAAAAAGGGCATTCGCATTGATTCGTCGTACATCCATCTTTTATCGATATAGTCGTGTTCGCCAAGCATAAATCCCTGGTCCCCTGTATAGACGATAATCGTATTCTCTAGAAGACCTTCGGCATCGAGATAGTCCAATAATCGCTTTACGTTGTCATCGACGCCTTTGACGCAGCGCAGGTATTTCTTGATATAATCTTGGTATACCTTACTGGTGTAATCTTTCTCTTCAGGTGACATTTCCCATTTCACATATTCCTCTGGCCGAATATCCTTCGCTTCCCGGTATTTTCGATAAATCGTTGTATCCTTGGTATATATGTTCATGGCTTGATTACGAATAAGATTTCGGTGGGAAACCGACGATCCGATGATTCTTGTCAACGAATCGTTTTTTCCACGGGTAGCGACCGATCCATTATTGCCGTTATCATATAAACTTTCAGGTTCAGGTATAAAAGTATCCGCTAAATAATCTTCATATCGGGGTGCATTTTCAAAATCATCGTGAGGGGCCTTAAAATGATGCATTAAGAAAAAGGGCTGATTTGGATCTCTTTTATTTTTTAAATAGTCTAAAGTTGCATCCATAATCATATCGGAAGAATGCCCTGTGGTCTTCACCACATTTTCAGGCCAAGGTTTTTCGCCCTGGACCCGAAATTCAGGATCAAAATATTTCCCTTGTCCAGGTAAAACATGATAATAATCAAAGGAGGCAGGCTCTTCATGCAAATGCCATTTACCCACGATTGCAGTCTGGTAACCCAGCTTTTTCATTTCCTGGGGCAAGTATTGTTTTTCGACGGGCAATATACCTTCTAAATCGAGTACCCCGTTGGCCTGTGAATTTTGCCCCGTAATAATTGCTGCACGACTGGGTGTGCATATGGCATTATGGACGAAACAATTTTCGAAGATCATGCCTTCTTTTGCAATTTGGTCCAAAACCGGAGTAGGATTTAGGTCGGCCAAACGACTTCCATAAATACCGAAACCTTGTGTCGTATGGTCGTCGGACATAATATAAATAATGTTGGGTTTATTCTCGACGGCCTCCTTTTTTTCTGTGCAAGAGGAAAAAGCCATTAGAACTAGGAGAAGGGAAAAAGCCCCGTTTTTACAAGATAACATATATGAAATGATTTTGTCGGTTGTTGAACATAATTATGCGATGTGAAAATACATATTATTGTACTGCATGAAAACAAGATATGTGTATTTTCATACCACAAATGGTCTTTTTCAACAAGACAAACTACGTTAAAGCATAAAACCTTGACAAATCAAACTTAAAACTACACTCTTTCCAATTTTATCGGAGGTGTGTGATGGGCGTTCCATTGACAGACATACAGATTCTTATCTTCATCTACAAAAACATCATGACCGTGATTGAAGGTGGGTATTTCAGCCTGATACATTTTCTGAAGTTTTTCGTTTTTGTATTGCGGAGCTTTACCTCCGGGATTAGAGACCACTTTATTTTCCGCGTCTAAAATCGTCACGAAACCAGAGTCGCCAAACCTCTGTCCCGCCTCATTCTCAGACCAACAAACACCAGAATATATATTACTATCATCCAATACCGGACGACATACATATGCACCAGGTAAGTTGACTGTCTTTATATACTTTCCTTCCAAGGTGAAAAATTTAAAACTATTGGTGGCACGAGAAGTAATAACCAAAACAGGATTTGTTTTATCTCGGTAATCAACGGCCACCCCATGGGCATTGCTTAAGTTGTAATTTTCATCGGAATTGTCGTGCCCTCCCCATTTGCGTATAAATTCCCCTTGGGGACTGAACTGCAAAATAAAATCCGATCCATAGCCATCGGCCACAAAAATATCCCCCGTAGGCCCCACCGCAGTCTCCGTTGGCAAATACTCCTGTTCTTTAGTGTACAAGCCGATTGTGTGTGGGTCAGGTAGCATAAAAAGCAACTTACCATCGATTGTTGTCTTGCTTACCGTTCCCGCCTGTTTCTTCCATTTGCCCGTGCGGTCTTGAAACCACCCGCAATCAACGATATACAGCATATCTTCACCTCCTTCATCATGCAATGTCAATCCGTGCCCACCGGGATAACGGGTTCCCCAATAGTCCAACAATTTACCGGATTTATCGAAAACCAATATGTTGTTATCGGTATGATCGCCGAGCATAATAAGACGTCCCTTACTGTCCATTTGCATTTCATGGCAATTAAGAATGGGGTTGTGCCCCACGCTCATTTTTGCCCAATCTTTAATCACTTTATACCTAAAATCACCATGGCCGATAATTTCATCTTTGGGCCGACTATTCTTAAGGATATTGAATCCGAATGATGGAGTTGCAGCTAAAGCGGTCCCCGCAATGGCGGTTCTTTTTATAAAATTCCTTCTATTCCCCATAAATTTTCGTGCCTTTCAAGGTTAACCTATAAGATAGGTGGTATTTCGTAATGGATTTAACTAAGTCAATAGATCTTTCACTACATGACCATGAACATCGGTCAGACGGAAACGCCTTCCTTGATGCTTAAAAATCAAGCGTTCATGATCTATTCCGAAAAGATGTAGCAAGGTGGCATGAAAATCATGTACATGAACAGGGTCTTTGACCACATTATAACTAAAGTCGTCGGTCTCACCATAAACAAACCCTGGCTTTACACCAGCGCCGGCCATCCACATGGTATACGCCTTCGGATGGTGATCTCGGCCATAATCTGTAGATGTCAACTGCCCTTGGGAATATACGGTACGCCCAAATTCACCACCCCAAATTACCAAAGTATCTTCTAACATGCCTCGCTGTTTCAAATCTTTGATTAAAGCGGCATTGGCTTGATCGGTTCTTTTACACTGAGCCCTTACACCACCTGGGCAACCAATATGCTGATCCCAACCCTGATGGTACAACTGTACGAATTTCACATCTTTCTCCAATAATTTGCGGGCCATGAGACAATTGGCAGCATACGTACCAGGGTCACGACTGTCTTCGCCATACATATCGAAAATATATTCTGGTTCATCTGACATGTCGGTAACTTCGGGAACCGAAGTCTGCATACGAAATGCCATTTCATATTGGGCCATGCGGGCATTAATCTCTGGGTCTCCGTAGGCATCGTGCTGAATGCTATTGAGTTTCCCTAAATAATCCAACATTTTTCGGCGATCGGAACCGTCATAATTTTCGGGATCGCTCAAATATAGTACGGGATCTTTGCCAGAACGGAATTGCACCCCCTGATGTTCTGTAGGTAAAAATCCATTGCCCCAAAGGCGGGAATACAGAGGTTGACCTCCCATATTTTTGGTAATCAAGGTGATAAAAGTGGGTAAGTTTTCATTGTCGGACCCTAAGCCATAACTTAACCACGAACCGATGGATGGTCTTCCCGGCAATTGGTTTCCTGTTTGCATAAACGTAATGGCGGGGTCATGGTTTATGGCATCGGTCTGCATAGATTTTATAAAACACAGGTCATCGACCACTTCCGCCGTATAAGGCATTAATTCACTCACCCATGCCCTTGATTCTCCGTATTGCTTAAAATCCATTATGGAAGGTGCGATTGGAAACACCGTTTGATCCGCACTCATACCCGTCAATCGTTGCCCCTGCCGAATCGAAGGAGGTAAATCTTTACCAAACATATCCTTTAGCATTGGCTTATAATCGAACATATCCAATTGCGACGGACCTCCACTTTGGAACAAATAGACAATACGTTTTGCTTTGGGCATGTGATGCGGCAACCCCAACCGATTTTTATTGTAAGCTTTTAAAAAAGCATCAGCACTTGAACTTTTATTCATTGCACCAAATGCCCTTTCGGTATTGAGCAAAGAACCCAAGGCCAAAGCCCCTAAACCCATGGAAGTTTTGGTCAAAAAATTACGTCTATCCCATTGCTTTTCTATTTGTTGCAGGTCTTTATTGTTCGATTTTAAAATGTCGTGATTATGGCACATAAACTATATTTTAATTGAAATCTATCGTTTTGTAATTGCGGCATCGGAGTTCATTATGGCACTGGCTACGACTGCATTAGCAGCGACCATCGCACCATCATCGGCATTTGAAATTCGAAATTCTCCCGTATCGAGCCATCCGATAGTCTTAGCTTTGTTCTCCTTAAATTTTTGATATTCCCCTTCACGCAGGTCAGCTAGAAGTTGTAATTCTTCAGTCTCGATCTTTCTTCCCGTTAGCTTTCTAAAAACCGTCGAGATGCCTTCTTTAGGGTCTGAATACGAGAGCATGCTTCCGCCCAAAACACGGGACGCCTCAATATAAGTGGGGTCGTTCATCAGTACTAGTGCCTGCAAAGGGGTGTTGGTCTCCTGCCGACGTACGGTACAGAAAGAGCGCTCGGGCGCATCAAAAGTGGCAATGGTCGGATGTGGTACCGACCTTTTCCAAATGGTATACATACTTCTTCTGTATAATTTCTCCCCTTTATCTTCTTCATAGGCAGCTCCATTTATCTTCCAAAGACCTTCGGGTTGATAAGGTTTAACACTCTCTCCTCCAATTTTAGGATTGAGCAGCCCCGATGCGGCCAATGCATTATCACGTAACATTTCTCCCGTCAACCGTTTGGATGGACCTCTTGCCAACAATCGGTTTCTTTTATCATTCTTCAACATTTCCTCTGGGGCCTTTGAGGACTGTTGGTATGTATTCGACATTACCATCAACTTATACAATGCCTTAACATCCCAACCCGACTCCATAAAATGAATCGCCAACCAATCCAACAATTTCGGATGACTGGGCAACTCTCCCTGATTTCCGAAATCTTCCGTTGTGCGAACAATTCCCGTACCGAAAATATTCTGCCAATATCTGTTCACCGCCACTCTCGCCGTTAGAGGGTGCTTGTTACTAGTCAGCCATTGGGCAAGTCCCAATCGATTTTTCGGCAGACTATCCGGGTACGCAAATATGCGTTCCGGAGTATTCGGAAAAACCTGTTCGCCATAAGCATCATACTGACCTCTTTCCAATAAAAAGGTCTCACGGGGTTCGGCCATTTCTTTCATGACCATGATTTCCTTTACCTGGTCCATACTATCAACCATTGTTTTTCTTACTTCTTCCAGTTCATGAAGTGCCTTTTTCACCTTTCCCGAATGTGTATGTACAAAGTAATCGGCAAGCATGACCCGCTCTTCGGTGGTAAGTCGATCTACCGGCCTTGTCATTATATCTTTCAATTTTTCGGGATTGGAAATTTGGGCAACTTCAAATGCCGAAAGCTCTTTATCAAATACAAGAATATCATCTGCCTTGCCACCCCCAATACCTTTACCACGCCAAATGGCCCCTATCTGCAACCCCGGTTCAATGGGGTTTTTGTAAATAATATCAGTATAGCTGTTGAATATGATGTCTTTATATAAATTATCGTTGACAATAGTGGTTTTCTGTTCCTCGCCATCTAAATAAATCTTTACACCATCGGCTTTGCTCGAGCCATCATAAGTCATCGTCAGTTGCACCCATTTATTTTTGGGCATTTCGTTCAAGGTGCGTTCAACAATTGCATTATCAGGCCATACATGGGCTAATAAAACCTCTATTTTATTGTCTTTTAGGCTCACATGATAGCCCCGATAACTATGTAGTTGTGTCGAATTTTGTTTATGAAAGATGACACCATTCTCCAACTCTTCGGGAATAAAAACCCTGATACCGATACTGAAAGGGTGGCTTCGTTGAAAAATGGCCAGTTTACCCATATCGAGCCAGGTATCGCCATCAAACGAGATAGCCCTTCCGGTAAATCCTTCGGTTAATATCGCTTTTTGATTTTGGGCGAATTGTTGTTTCATTTCCCCTTTATGATAAGGGGGTACGGTATTGTTTATTTGTCCATTATTGAAATCGATCTTTCCGATAAGGTTTTCGGGCAAAGCATTAATATTGACTTTTTGATATTCTCCATTGGCAATCCATTCATTTGCTTCCGGCAGAATATCATGTTCTACATCCGTCACCCTTTTGTCTTTTTCCTTCACAAGTGTTTCGATGTACGCCATGAACGCATCCTGTTCTTCTGTTGGCAACTGCATATTCGGTACAGGCATTGACCAATCCCACGGAATTTGGCCCGATTCGTTCACGTTATTGAAAAAGCTGTACATCTCAAAATAGTTCTTTTGTGAAATGGGATCGTATTTATGGTCGTGACATTTGGCACAAGCCATGGTAAGTCCCATCATACCTTCACTTACAACATTTGTTCTGTCGGATACATATTCTACGCGAAACTCTTCGTCGACGATACCTCCTTCTAAATTCTGGGGATGCAAACGGTTGAACGTTGTAGCCAAAATTTGTTCCTTACTGGCATTGGGCATCATATCGCCTGCTATCTGCCATCTTAAAAATTGGTCATAGGGCATGTTTTCATTAAATGCCTTTATCACCCAATCACGCCAAGGTGACACATCACGATAACGATCCACGGTATAACCATGGGTGTCGGCATAACGCGAAAGATCCATCCAATCCAATGCTAATTGTTCAGAAAAATGGGGCGAGGCCAATAATCGGTCCACTTGTTTTTCATATGCATCAGGAGTTTCATCCGCTAAAAAGGAATCAATTTCACTTATTGTGGGTGGCAGTCCCGTGAGGTCAAAAGACACTCTTCGAAGCAATGTTTCCTTATCGGCCCTATCGGTAGGCTCTAAGCCTTCTTGTTCCAATTTTGCCAATACAAAACTATCAATAGCATTGTCTACTTTGTCTTTATGGACCACCTTGGGAATCGACTGTTGTTGGGGTGCTAAAAACGCCCAATGATCTTTGTATTCTGCACCATCTTCAATCCACTTCACCAACAATGCCTTTTCCCTATCACTAAGGGTCAAATGTGATTCAGGCGCAGGCATAATCAACTCTGGATTATCGGTAAGTATGCGCGCAACGGTTTGGCTTTTACTCAAATTGCCTGGGACAATAGCATATTTACCTGGGGAGTCTGGCAATTCGGCATAGGCTTTCTCAGAAACATGTAATTGAAGCCCCGCTTTTATCTTAGCCTTATCGGGGCCATGGCAGATAAAACACTTATCAGACAAAATCGGCTTAATATGCTGGTTGAAATCAAGGGTTTTCGGAAGTTTTTCATATTCCATAGCCACGTTTTCCGGTAATTCTGGACCGCCACACGATAAAAAGAAAACGCACGTAAAAAATCCCAAATAATACTTAAGTTGTTGCATAAATCTTTGGTAATTGACAAATCAATCAAAGATAAGGTTTGTTCGACACATAACGTTTTCCGAATCAGACCAAAAAATGTACATTTCCGACCTAAAGTGAATTTGTTTAAAACTCAAATTTTGTTAACTTATATATTTTTAACATCTTTTATAAAAATAGAAAGACAATAGCATTAGTCCAAATCCGATATAAATGAATCAATTACTACGCTCATTACAGGTAAGATTGCTAAACATAGGATATGCCAAACTGGGCACGGATTGGGACTTTGACAACGTGTTCAGTCCGTTTACGCGTATATACTACATTACAAAAGGAAACGCCAAGGTATACCACAACCACCGAGAATTCCAACTCAAACAAGGATATCTATATTTAATCCCAAGTTATACGTACAGCCGATATAAATGTGAAGCCTACCACGAACAATATTACATCAGCTGTTTCGAAGGAATAGGGAATGGCCCCTCAATTTATAATCTTTGTCATTTTGAATACGAAGTAGCAGCCCAAGAAATGGATTTGTATTATTTTAAAAGACTTTTGAAGTTAAATCCCGGGCGATCATTAATAAACAAAGATCCACAGGCCTATGACAACCGGCCTACACTTGATCGTTTTGAGCAAAGTAACAACAATTTGCCCATACAAGATTATTTGGAAACCCATTCTATTTTGAAATTGTTAGTATCACGGTTCGTTCGACATAGTAAAATACCGGACGGAGGCGCCCAAACTCAATGGGAAATAGGTGATATTCTCAATTACATTGGGGAGAACCTACATTTAAAAATCGATGTAAAGCAACTTGCCGATTATAGTAATTTGAATATCGATTATTTTTCAAGAATGTTCGCTGAGAAGGTCGGTATTCGCCCCAACGCCTATATTCGGTCTCAACGTATTGAACGCGCACAATTACTGTTATTAACAACAAACAATTCGTTAAAACAGATTGCTTCTAAAGTAGGCTTTGAAAACCTTTCATACTTTTCACGGGTCTTTAAAAAGCATGCCGGAAAATCCCCAGGTGCCTTTCGAAGGGAACAGCATAAAAATGGGCAAGAAAAATAGAGACCAACCCAGGAAAGTGAATTCGTATCGACTAATTTTCTATTCAAAAAAAACTGTTTTCTAGTAAACCATTACTTATTTTAGTAATTTATTGATTATATCATTACACTAAAACAACCCGATGAAGAGAAGAAAATTCATGTTTTCTGCAATGGCCGCAGGAACCTTGCCATTGACAGGCCTAGCAAATCAACCCCTACCAGCCCCGGAAGAAAAAGAACTTTATGAAATCAGAACCTATGAAATGAAATTTGGCGCGGATCAGAAGGTTCTGCTAAGCTATTTAAAGGACGTACTAGCACCATCCTTAATTCGAATGGGTGCAACTACTTTCAAATTATTCGGCGAGTTGGGAAATTCTGGCCCGACCAAAATTTACGGGCTTATCGCCTATCCCAACAGTGACGTTTACCTGAAATCCCAAAATTTGAATAATGATGAGAAATATGTTACCGCTGCTGCCGAGTATAATGCCTTGCCTCCTGAAAAAACCCTGTACAATAGGTTTACATCTTCGTTGCTTCTGGCATTTGACGGAATGCCGAAAATGATGGACCCCATTGACGGGGCTTCCCTATTTGAACTACGAACTTATGAAGGCTATAGCGAAGATGCCGTACGACGAAAAATCAAAATGTTTAATGATGGAGAAATCGACATTTTCTTAAAAACGGGTTTACATCCCGTATTTTTTGGGGAAATGATAGCTGGACCGTATAGGCCTTGTCTCACATACATGCTTAACTTCAAAGATATGGATGAGCATGATGCCAATTGGAAGCGCTTTAGTTCAAATTCCGATTGGGAAACTATGAAAGTGAAAGAGGAATACGCAAACACCGTATCGAACATTCGAAAAATATTTTTGACTCCTTTGTAATTTTTTACGAACCTTAAAATCATCTATCATGGCTACCTTTTTTAAAAAACCGGCTAATTTAAAAAGCATTTTTGGTTATTGCTTTTTAGCGCTACTCCTTGTTTCGGCCTGTAAGGAAGAAAACAAAAATCAGAGCGAATCCCCAAGTCTAAAAATTAGTCCAGATAATGCAGGTCTTACCCTTCCCGATGGATTTGGGGTAATAAAAGTGGCAGATTCCTTAGGAAAACCTCGCCATATTGCGGTCAATGCCAGCGGAGATATCTATGCAAAACTAAGGGAACTCGTAGATGGAAACGGCATATGGTATTTAGAAGATACGGATGGTGACGGCATCGCCGAAACAAAACAAGGCTTTGCCGATTATGGCGGTACGGGCATATATCTTGACGACGATTACCTATACGCTTCGTCAGACGAAGAAATATTTCGGTATAAGCTAGATGCCGATGGAAACGTAACCGATACGGAATCACCTGAAACAATTGTGACCGGACTGCTAGCCGGGGGATCGCATGCCACAAAATCATTTACCCTCGACACCAAGGGCAACATTTACGTGAATATTGGAGCGCCATCCAATGCCTGTCAAGAAGTAGACAGAAAAAAAGGATCTCCTGCCATGATGCCCTGCCCCATTCTTGACTCCGCCGCGGGAATTTGGCAGTTCAGGACCGATAAATTAAAACAATCGTATGGTGAAGGCACCCGATTTGCAACAGGTCTTCGCAATGTAGTCGGTCTTGATTGGAACAAAAGTAACGACCATTTATTTGTGGCACAACACGGCAGGGATATGCTACATACTTTATTCCCTGATTTATACGACACGGAAACCTCGGCCCTATTGCCTGCCGAAACCTTATACATGCTAAATGAGGGAGACGATGCGGGCTGGCCCTATATTTATTACGATCAAATACAACAGAAAAAAATTCTGGCCCCTGAATATGGTGGCGACGGCAAAAAAACAGGTGGGGAAAACACCATTGACCCTGTTATTGCCTTCCCCGGTCACTTGGCCCCAAACGCCGTACTGTTTTACACAGGAAACATGTTTCCGGAAAAATATAAGAACGGGGCTTTCATTGCTTTCAGAGGCTCTTGGAACCGGGCTCCGGAACCACAGGCGGGCTATATGGTCGGCTTTGTTCCATTTAAAGACGGTAGTCCCAGTGGCGATTGGGAAGTTTTTGCCGATGGTTTTGCCGGCTCCGACAATTTAAAATCACCAAACGACGCCAAACATCGACCGACCGGTTTGGCGCAAGGACCCGATGGCTCTTTGTATGTATCCGATGACGCAGGGGGCACCATATTTAGAATAGTTTATACCAAAAAATAAAGTAATGGAATACAGAAAATTAGGAGAAACAGATTTAGCGGTTTCGGCAATAACTTTTGGCGCATGGGCTGCAGGTGGCTGGATGTGGGGAGGAAATGACACCAATGATGCAATCAAGGCCATTCGTAAAGCATATGACCAAGGCGTCACCTCAATTGACACAGCCCCCATTTACGGGCAGGGTACGAGCGAAGAGGTAGTGGGTGAAGCAATTAAGGGTTTATCGCGCGACAAAGTACAAATCCTAACAAAATTTGGTTTGCGATGGGATCTGGCCAAGGGAAATTTCAAATTCAACAGCGAAGATAACGATGGTAACAAAATAGATATTTACCAGTATGCCGGAAGGGAAAGCATAAAAAAAGAGGTTGAGGACAGCCTCAAAAGACTCGGCACTGACTATATTGACCTCTATCAGATTCACTGGCCGGATACGACCACGCCCATTCAGGAAACCTTCGAGACGGTCGCTGAACTAATCAAAGAAGGAAAGGTGCGCTATGCCGGGGTTTGTAATTATAGTGTAGCTCAAATGAAGGAAGCCGAAAAATATGTCAAATTGGCTTCGAACCAAGTACCGTTCAGCATGGTCGACAGGGAAATTGAAGAGGAAATTGTACCGCACTGTATCGCTAACAATAAGTCAATTTTAGCCTATAGCCCATTGCAACGAGGACTGCTGACCGGAAAAATGAAAACTGGCCAGCAGTTTGGGGAAGGGGATCATCGTGCGAACAATCCCTTTTTCACCGATGAAAGCATCTCCAAAACCAATGCGTTTCTTGACAAAATAAAACCGCTTGTCGAAGAAAAGGGAGCAAGTCTGGCACAGCTAGTCCTAAAATGGACGATTGAACGCCCCGGAATCACCATTGCCCTTGCAGGAGCCAGAAATGCGGAACAATCCGTTCAGAATGCCGCTGCTGCAGATCTTAATCTTACATCCGAAGAAATTGCTTTCATCAATGATGAACTTGAAAAAATTAATAAAAAGTTAACCGAGAAAAACCACTAAAGGTTTTAAACTTTTTAAAAGGGCTACCTATGGCAGCCCTTTCGCGCAAATTTTTTCCGCTGACTTCATTAAAAAGAGACAGGAGTTATTAAGCCCCTCATTTTTTCAATCAGTTCTACTTGACACATCCTTTACGGTATTCTGAAAGCCTGTATTTCAACAAATTGATACTTTCCAACAAATAGCTTGATCAAAATCCTTTTTCATGTCTTAATTTTGCCACGGCAAATACTAAAATGCATCTTATTATGAAAAATGGTTTGCACCGCTTTCTTTATGACTATCTGTTGAAGACTGGGATAAGCGAAGATTTTGCCGCTTATCTCAATACACTACTTTTACTTGTCGGGGCTTTGATTCTAGCGGGAGTACTCGATTATATTGTTTGGAAAGTACTACGGTCCGTATCGGTACGATTGGCCAGAAAATCAAAGAATAATTTCGACAACTTTCTGGTAGCCAATAAAGTACCAAGGTATGTTGCCCATATTCTCCCATTTCTAGTGCTGTTCGAGCTTGTACCTATTGCATTTTCTGATTTTGATTATGGGGAACGCATTGTACTAAAGTTACTTCATATTTTATTTGTAGTCCTGACGCTTTCTGTGGTCAAAAGCATCTTTCGAAGTATCAACGATTACCTTAAGACCCGCCCGAGGTTTAAAGACAAACCTATGGACAGCTATATTCAAGTGTTTATGATTTTTGCTTGGATTTTTGGGATGTTGACAATTTTCGCCATTGTAACCGATACGACCATCTGGAAGTTTTTCACGGCACTTGGTGCCGCATCCGCCATTATATTATTGATATTCAAAGACTCCATTCTCGGATTGGTGGCCAGCATTCAGGTCAGTATCAATGATATGGTTCGCATTGGCGATTGGATAACTTTCGACAAATACGGGGCCGACGGCGATGTTAGCGAGATAACCTTGGCAACGGTAAAAGTGCAGAATTTTGATAAGACCATAACTACCATTCCGACCTATGCCTTGATTTCCGATTCATTTCAAAACTGGCGGGGCATGCAGGAGTCAGGGGGCAGGCGTATTAAAAGGGCACTGATTATTAGCCAAAAAAGCATACGGTTTTTAAACGACGAGGATATCGAATCATTAAAAAAAATTCAACGAATTACCCCATATCTGGTCACTAGAAGTGAAAACGTAGATAGTTACAATAAAGAAAACGGAATAGATAAGAGTTTGCTAATAAATGGTCGCAACCTCACCAATATTGGGGTATTTCGAAAATATGTGGAAACTTACCTGAAAAACCATTCTGCCATTAACAAAGGAATGACGTTGATGACGCGCCAACTGCCTCCTACAGCACAGGGCATTCCCTTGGAGGTATATGCCTTTAGCGCCGATAAGCGTTGGGAAAACTATGAATATGTCATGGCCGATATTTTTGACCATCTTTTGGCGGCACTACCGTATTTTAGTCTTGAGGTTTTTGAATTGCCGGTTTCGTTGTCTCCACCAGCTTTAAAATAGTTATACCTTTCCGTGCTTTCCAGCCCCCAACCCCATGTAGAGCTTCAGAAATGCAATAACAAAAAGAAAGACCAATGAATACGCCCAACTTCCGGTAAAATCAAAAATACTACCAAAAATTAGGGGTCCTGTTGCCGCAATAATATAACCGATAGATTGTGCCATTCCTGAAAGCTCAGTGGCAGTGTCCGCATCTTGGGACCTAAGTACAATAAAGAGAAGCGCCAAACCAAACGTTCCACCTAGCACCAGGCCAATAAGTGATACCCATAACGGAACCCAGCCAATTTGTGGAAATAAGAGTCCAGCCAAACCTATAACCTCAATTATTACCAAAAACAACACGACGGCCCGTTGGTCTCTTTGCCTTCCTGCAAATATAGGAATGACCAATGATCCTAAAATACCCGTCGCCTGTGATAGGGAAAGCATCCAGCCTGAGAATTCGGCATCGAACCCCCGACTCTGTAAAATAGCCGGAAGCCAAGCCAATACGACATAGAATGTCAAAGACTGCAATCCCATAAATAAGGCGACATTCCACGCCAATCTCGATTTACCGAGCATCTTCATGGCCTTAAGATAGTTACGTTTTTGATTGGCTTTTTTTAACCTGCTGAGCTGGGGCAACCAGAGCATCAATGCAACGGTGGCAAGAATTGCCCATACCCCAAGGGAAAAGCGCCAACCTAATTTATACTCATGCGCCAACGGAACGCTAATACCTGCGGCCAATGACGCCCCAGCGGCCATAAGACTGGAATACAAACTTGTTACCAAGCCCGAATTCGAAGCAAAATTGCGTTTGGTCAGACTGGGCAATAGCACGTTGCCAAAGGCAATCGCAATACCAAATAGAAGTGTCCCCAAGTACAGCATATATACACCCCCCAACGAACGAATTACAATACCAGTTACCAATAAAAGCATTGCTCCGAACAGGGTACCACCAATACCGAACCTACTTGTGAACAAGGGAGTTAAAGTTGAAAAAACGCCAAATGCCATAAGGGGCAAGGTGGTCAATAGCCCTAACATAGCGTTTGAAAGACCGGTTGCTTCCCGAATATCACTGATTAACGGTCCAACACCGGCCAATGCGGGTCGCAAATTGAATGCTATACATAGTAATCCTGCAAGTAGTAAAATATTGAAGGAACTTTGAGCTTTGTTTCCAGATTTTGATTTGGGCATAACGATTCGCCGATTTGAACATTTCGAATAAAGAACAACGAAAGTAAACAAAGCCAGTCAAGAAATGGTCTTAATCATTAATTGAGATCGAACCTTTCCTTTCAAGGCTGCCCGGATATATGGTTTATCTTTATATCACACCTGAAAACATTGACGACCAATTAAAGCTCCACTAAAACCAAGAGTCAACTTCCTAAGAAAAAATAGTAACTTTAAACTGATCATGAACAAGCAACCACTACCATATGAATCGGGGTTCAGGGAACGCACGGCAATGTTTCTTCGATTCCCAACCTTATTTTTAATTTTTTTAATTTCCGTTTTCCCCTCTCTGCTAAGGGCACAGGTTATAACGGTAAATGGGGTTATCTCCCCTGAAGAAATGGGTCTTGTCCTTATCCATGAACATATAATGGTCGATTGGATCGGAGCGGATAGCACAGGCTACCATCGTTGGAACAAGAATACCATAGTAGAACGGGCATTGCCTTATCTGAAGGCGCTAAAAGAACATGGCGTCACTTCCTTTTTAGACTGTACACCTGCCTATCTCGGTCGTGATCCCTATATTTTAAAAAGATTATCTGATAGTACGGGCATCCATATACTAACCAATACCGGTTATTACGGTTCGGGAAACAACAAATACATTCCTAAAAGCATTAGAAACAACTCTCCTAAAGATATGGCAGCGCATTGGATTAAGGAGTTTGAACACGGAATCGATAGTTCGGGCATCAGGCCGGGCTTTATAAAAATGGCAGTGGAAAATAAAGAAAAGCTTTCTGAAATACACGCTAATTTGATAAAAGCAGCCGCGCTTACCCATTTGGAAACCGGTATGACCATTGTTTCGCACACAGGGGGAGATACCCCTGCCATGGCCCAAATCAAAGTATTAAAAGAAATGGGCGTATCGCCAGAAGCTTTTGTCTGGACACACGCGCAAAACGGCTCGGTGTCGGGCTATCTGGAAGCAGCTGGTCAGGGCGCATGGGTTTCATTAGACAACATACACGACCGGCCCACGACTAACGCCAATGACCCCGGAAGTATTGGCTGGTATGTAAAAACACTTTCAGAACTTAAGGCGCACGGAATATTGAACCATATCCTCATTTCACACGATGCCGGATGGTATAACGTGGGACAAAAGAACGGTGGCGATTACAGAGGCTATACCGATTTATTCGCAAAGTTAATTCCGCGACTTAAAGAAAATGGTTTTACGAAAAAAGACATCGATATATTGCTAAGGGAGAATCCGAAAAGAGCCTATGCCATTAAAATTAGAAAATTCCACTAGATCAATAGGTCTAATTGTGCATTAAAATTTACCAAAATATAAAACATGAAAAAAGAGATTATCCTACTGTTATTGTTCACCAGTATACTGACGGTATACCAATGTACTGGACAAGAAACGGCCTCAGATTCCGAGTATACTTTTAAAAAGGGTGATCCGAACGGAATTGGAAAATGGTATATGGGGCGGGAAATTGCCAGTGTCATGGGGTTTCAAGGTATGGAATGGCTGGATCGCCCCGAACGGGAAGCAGAGGAAAACACAAGTAAATTACTTCTAAATATGGATATTGATGTAGCCGATGATATAGCCGACATTGGGGCCGGATCGGGCTACCATGTATTCAAAATGGCTCTAATGGCCAAAAAGGGACTAATTTATGCCGTTGACATTCAAGACGAAATGCTAGCGGAGCTTCAAAGAAAAAAAGAAAAAGCCAAAATCAAAAATGTAACTATTGTTAAGGGAGGCGATAAAAGCATAAACCTTCCAAAAAGTTCAATTGACAAAGCGCTCTTGGTCGACGTCTACCACGAATTCGATTACCCCATTGAAATGATAGCTTCGATTAAAAATGCCCTGCGCCCCGATGGAAAATTATTCTTGATTGAATACCGTGGTGAAGATGACCAAGTGCCCATAAAAAAAGTTCATAAAATGACCGAAAAACAGGCTGTTGCCGAAATGCGGGCGGGCGGCATGCAACTAGAACGCAATATTGACAACTTGCCTTGGCAACATTGTATGGTCTTTATTAAGTAATTGTAGCCTTTTCTGAAAGTGGTACAGTTTAAAATTGGAATTTATTTTAATCATCAAATGAAATAACCAAGTTTACAGAAAACTAAATCATCAAAATCCCAAAATGGAATGAATAGGGTTGGCCTTGCATTAAATTATCCGAGGTTTTGGTGACGACGGAGAACTATTAGTTATTGATTTAAGAATTACATGTTAAAAATACGTTTCAGGCAGTTGTCTTATCAAGTTCACTGAAGAACTACATTTTTCGGTGTATCTCATATTTGGTTTTCCTGGAAGCATACTTATAAAAGACGATTATCACGATTTTAAAGGAAGTCGACGATTCAGAAATTCTCCCAAAAAAAACCAAAATTTCATTATATTGTAAAAGATAACCCCGCTGCTGCTTATAAATAATTATATCTGTTTATCAAACACATATCATTTCCAATAGGAATGAAAACGATAAAAGACTTATGAGGTAAATCCCGGTTCGACAAACCTTAAACTTAAAGTTTCTGAAACAACTGCTTTTTAACCTTTTTCGGACTAAAAAACGTATGGAACCAACAAAATATTCGATATGAAAGGCTTAATAATGGATTATCCGCTTACCACGAACACCATTCTTGAATATGGCAATAGTGTTTTCCATAAAAAAAAGATAGTAACCTATTTACCCAATGGCACGCGTCATGAATATTCGTTTGGCGATATGTATAAACGTTGTAAACAACTGGCCAATGCGTTGACCCATAAATTGGGAATAACCAAAGGAGATATGGTTGGTACTTTTGCATGGAACCATGGTCCGCATATAGAGCTATACTACGGAATAAGCGGTATGGGCGCCGTATGCCACACCATAAATATTCGCTTGTCGGCGCAACAAACCGAATATATAATTAACAATTCAGAGGATAAGGTCATCTTTGTAGATGCTACGTTAGTGCCACTTTTAGAAAAAATTGCGCCATTATTCGAAACTGTCGAATGTTTCGTACTCTTAAATGCACCGAAGGATTTTGTCACCACCTTGCCCAACACACTGCACTATGAAGATTTACTGGCAGACCAATCTGAAGATTTTGATTGGCCGGTTATAGATGAAAAAGACGCCTGTGGTATGTGCTACACCAGTGGCACCACAGGCTTACCCAAAGGAGTGCTATACTCTCATAGATCCACATTTTTGCACGCTGCAACCATTGTAGCGCCTAATGCAGGAAATGCAAGTTCACGAGATACCTTCTTACTAATTGTACCCCAATTTCATGTGATGGCCTGGGGCTACCCCTACATGTGTCTATTATCGGGATCAAAAATGGTATTGCCTTCCTCCAATTTAAAACCTGAAACGCTGATCAAGATTCTTATCGAAGAAAAGGTTACCAAGGCAAACGGCGTTCCTTCAATCTGGCTTGGTATTTATGAGGCCATGAAAAAGAATCCACCTAAGGAAAAATTGGCGTTGGAGGAATACTTGGTCGGTGGGTCTGCCCTGCCTATGAGCCTTATCGAGAACTTTGAAAAAGATTTTGGCATAAAAGGGGTTCATGCCTGGGGTATGACCGAAACATCACCATTAGGAACACTTTGTCGATTGCAGCCCAAGCACGATCATCTCTCGTACAAAGAAAAACTTAAGATACGGGCCAAACAAGGCGTTGCTTTTCCAGGAATAGAATTAAGAATCATCACGGATGAAGGCAAGCGAGCACCTCATGACGGAAAAACAATGGGGGAATTACAGGTAAAAGGAGCTTGGACGGTGAGTTCCTATTTTAAAACGAACAATCATGAAAGCTTCACCAAAGATGGTTGGTTTAAAACAGGTGATGTCAGTACAATCGATGAAGACGGTTATATGCAGATTACGGATCGAACAAAAGACCTTATCAAAAGTGGTGGTGAATGGATATCGAGTGTTGCCCTCGAATCTGCGCTAGTCTCACATCCGAAAATAAAGGAGGCTGCCGTAGTGGCCATTCCCGATAAAAAATGGGTAGAACGGCCTTTGGCCCTTCTCGTTTTTACAACCCCCCAAGATAGGCCTAACAATGAGGAGCTTATTTCCTTTTTGGCCAAGGACTTTGCAAAATATCAAATTCCGACAGACTATGTTCAAATAGATGAAGTACCCAAAACCAGTGTCGGTAAATTTGACAAAAAAGAAATCAGAAGATTATATGCCGAAGGGAAGCTGACAATGGCTTTGTAATCAAGAAGACCATATTACTGTAATGCGACACAGCATCAAACCATTACCAACTTAGGCTCCTTTTTATAAAAAATCCCGATACAGTATCGGGATTTTCTTATTTCGATGGCCCAATCGATTTCCATCATTTATACAGTACTATTTCTTTCCGCCTTGGCTAATAATTCTCCTTCGTTTATAGACCTCCAAGATTGATTTATCTGAGCCCAAAGCTATATCATCCTCAGAAAAACTTGTCACCAATATTTGTTGATCGCCTTTACGTTTATAATCATAGGTAATATAAATAGTTCCATCATTTGTTTGTTGACCATCTGGATAGGACACATCTTTTCTTTGGTCCAGTAGTAGCCCCTCTGACCATGAATGGCCATCATCTTTTGACACAAAAGCCATCAGATGGGATCGACCAATTTTCATATCTATTGGCCCGTGTTTTACTAGTAAAAGATTTCCGGAATTAAGTCTATAAATAAAAAATCGAGCAGTTGGGTGTTGAATTTTAGAAGGTATTAGAGAGGTCCAAGAATACCCCTTATCCTTTGAAATGCTTTCACCTATACCATATTTGGTTCGAACAAGCATCCACAATGTTCCATCTTTTCTCTCAATAATCATGTGTTCATCAGCATTGCGAAACAATTCTGGAACGTTAACAGAGCCGCGTACTTGCCAACTTTGGCCATGATCAACCGATATAACTGCTTTTGCCCCATCGTTTATTTGCCATGTTGAAACTGGTAAAACCCATTCACCCGTAGATAACACGATTGGCTTACACATCATGATCCCATCAATAATCCGTTTTGGCGGAGGCCATGATGGGTTACTATCTTCTGCATCATCAACCGTCAAAACCCAGACACCGGTATTAATGCCATCGTAATGCTTATCCATCTCCTTATGAATTGATTGTGACCAAAATATCCAAAGTTTGCCTTCAGGGTCAATCCATAGCTCAGGATCAAATGCCCTAACAGGACCCTGTTCGTCGGGATCTATTACAAGAACTTCTTCCCAAGTTTGCCCATTATCTCCACTAGTAGCAACAACTACATAATTATTAAAATCTTCCCCGGGTGTTATACCTGAATACCATGTGGCCCACATACGCCCTTTAGGGCTTATTGCTAGGCTAGAAATACCCGTGAATTTTCTGCTTTCAGGAGAATAATTCTTCTCCGATGATGGATTCTTTATTAATTTGGGCGGTTCAAGAAAGGTCTTATCCATTTGACCTAGAAACAAATTATGTGTCATTAGGGTTATAAGAAATACGTAGCAAACTTTTAAATTCATCATATATTAATTTATTTATAAATACAATTTTGGTCTAATTTGGCAATTTGTCTGGTCGCGCGGCCACTTCCACTTGCCCCCTTCAACTTTTCCATGGCAATTTTCAACGCTATCAACCCAGGTTCTTGCGTAACAATTTTAGTTACATTTGGAACTTTAGATCTAGACTGCTAGGTTCTACCAATATAATCGGGGCAATAACTAAACCGATGCCCAAATAAACACATCAGACCTTCTCGAAAATACCAGACCATCTCAACTTTCTAAGATTTAAATCTATCTTACTCGGTCATTGACTTCACATTAAAATACGTGCCCACAATTTCACTTTTCCAATGGTCGTTTGGGTTGGTGCGGGAATACACTACCAACAAGACGTCTGGAGCGACTTCCGTCGCTGAAACATAATTTCCACAATCTGGGGGATAAAGATCGTTGTAGAATGGAATAATTGGCCCCCAGGTATCTCGCTCACCTTCGTTAAACATTATCCAGTTACCAGGCCGTCCATAAGTTAATGCTGTAATTCCATTTTCCATCAAGGTAGCATCTGGCCAAACACCATGTACGGTTATGGGATCCGGAATACTCCAGTTTTTACCGGCATCAACGGAAACGGATTTATAAATAGGTGATTGTTGCCCCAATCCGAAAGGCATTTTATTACCCCAATCGTTATTATTAAAACTACCCAAAGAGGCTTGGTAACTAGCGCCCGACCTCATGAAGCAGTTGATTTTACCATCGGGAAGAACTAACAGTGATGCTTCATTAAAACCTTCTCCCCTATTATCTTCTGACATATCAAAAGCCACCGTTGATAGATAGTGCCAAGTCTTACCTCTATCCGAGGATTTTAGAACAATGTCACGAAATTTATTCTCCTTAGTGTTCTTGACTCCACTTCTGAGGTACATACTTATAAGAAGGCTGCCATTATCAAGCCCAACAATATTACGACACAAAACCCCCGACCAATCCTTAAATCCTTCAGGTAGATAAACGCTCGCAGGGTCACTTACTCTAGTTAATCCATTATCTTTTGAACGAAAAAAGTTGGCTTCCAAAACCCCTTCCTCATCGGTATTTTGCAAAGAAATTTCCGGTCTTCCCGCGCTAGTCGATCCTCCCGCCTGATTATCCGATTGAAACATAACTACTTCCCCTTCCGGTCCAGGAAATTGGTAGGTAGAATTTTCCAGAATATGGGGAACCTGACGCCATGTCTTTCCGCCATTATTTGAACGCCTATCAAATACTTGAATGTCTCCATTGTTATATTTGAAAACACTTCCGGCCGGACAGAAAAATTCTTGCTCTGGAACAATTACATGGGTCTCACCTCTAATTACCTTAACCCCTGGAACGTAACTCACCCTAGACTTGATTTTTTCAAATTTAGGATTAAAATTGAATGGCGATAAATTTACTTTTTCGCGCTCTTCTTTTGGGGTATTCTGAGCAAGCAAACCTGTCGTGGAAAAAGAAATTATGGCTAAATAAAGGAATACGTCAAGCTTTGGAACGTTGAAAAAATTCATAAGTGTTCAGGTTATTTTAATTTTGTTTGTTTCTGATGTGTCAATATGTCTAATATTAAACAGAGCTGTTGAAATTTTAGTAATAGTTCAACGAACATTATTCTTTTGGCCCCAACCACTTTCTAGCCAACTTTTTCATTAGCCAGCCCGCCATCCTTAAAAATCCATCCAATCCCATAAGAAAACTAAAACATGTATTTTAAACCCTTTGTCTAGCGACTTTTTGGATTAAACAATTTGGCTGACACCTGACAGATGTTTGTTTTTTATGCTTCGGACAAAAATGGAAATATAACATGAAAAACTGCATACAACAACTTTCACGGTTTTTTTATGGAAACAAAATGTATCCATTTTATAAAGGCATAACTATTACCATGCAGTTAATGATGTAACATAATTCAATACAAAAAAATTCTACACTTTAAATTAGTACTATTTAGAGCACTAACACATATTGTACTAGAAAACAAAAAATCCCCTGATTTTAATAAAATCAGGGGATTATCACGTTGGCCTACTAGGACTCGAACCTAGAACGACTGGACCAAAACCAGCTGTGTTGCCAATTACACCATAGGCCATTACCACTTCTCATGCCGAAACGAGTTCGGTATTTTGAGCGTGCAAATTTAAAACAAAGTTTGGTTTGCACAAACATTTTTAGGTACAATAACCAATTTATCTATTTTTATACTCACTCTGGAGAAGTTTCACCAAGATTACCGCCTTCCTACAAGTCTAGGTTACCTGTTAAAGGTTTATCAAAAATGCTGCACCATATGTATTTAAATTACTAAATTCGCCGCATCGGTAAAATTTCGATTGCATGTTTTCAAAAAACTTCGAGAAATGGGACACCATCCTGGGATGGTCTGTTTTTTTTATAGCCCTTATAACGTACGCCATTACCGTTGAGCCAACTAGTAGTTTCTGGGATGCCGGGGAATATATCGCAACCTCGGCGAAGTTACAGGTAGGGCATCCACCAGGAGCCCCGCTATTGCAGATGATCGGTGCTTTTTTTGCCATGTTCGCCCTAGAACCAAATCAAGTGGCGCGAATGGTCAACTACGTTTCGGGTGTATCAAGTGCCTTTACCATACTTTTTATGTTTTGGACCATCACTAACCTTGTACGCAAATTGATTGCATCTGAGGGGGTTTTGACCAATAGCAAAGCAATTGCCGTTTTGGGCAGTGGAATGGTCGGTGCCTTAGCGTTTACCTATTCCGATAGTTTTTGGTTCAATGCTGTGGAGACCGAAGTGTACGCTACGGCAAGTTTAATTATGGCATTGCTGTTATGGTTGGGGCTAAAATGGATTGATGACCTAGACAAACCCAGAGGAAACCGTTGGCTCGTACTTATTTCTTTTGTCGTAGGCTTGACCTTCGGTATTCAATTTATGGGTTTCTTGGCAATTCCTTCGATAGGGTTATTATTTTACTTTAAAAAATACAAGACTACCACCGTCAAGAATTTTCTTTTGGCCAATATCGCGGTTATTGCGATACTTATGTTGGTCTATAAATTTTCGTTGACCTATGTTCTGGAACTCTTCGGTTGGAGCGAGGTTTTCTTTATCAACAATATCGGTCTCCCATTTAATTCAGGCAGTATTATCATGGGCCTCATTTTTATTGCCGCCTTCTATTTTAGTCTGAATTACACCCGCAAGAACAATTATAGAATCGCCAATACCATTGTACTTTGCTTGATGTTTTTGTTTCTTGGCTTTTCTTCATGGCTATTGTTGCCGATACGCGCCAATGCCCAAGTAGTAATCAACGAGAATAATCCCGCTGATGCCCGTGCCTTGTTGGCGTATTATAATCGAGAACAATACCCTGGTGTCGACAGCCCCATTTACGGCACCTACTATTCAGATATGTTCGCCCCCGCCGGTGAAGACAAAGATGAGAAGCCCAAGTATGAAAAAGACGAAGAGCTGGGAAAATACGTCATCGTAAATCATTATAAAAATGCCCTTCAAGGTCCGAACCCAAAGCATGTAGGTATATTGCCCCGTATGTGGAGCAGTCAAAATGCCGAAAACTACATGCGCTATTTTGGTCCCCTCGATTTTAAAATGAAACAATCGAATGAAGAGCTTCGCCAAGCGGTCAATCAGGTAAAAACGGGTTATGCCAATGGTGAGATCGATGCCGAACAGTATATCAGTTTTTTGAGGCGTTTCAATGAATACCTCGAGATTCAACCCCCGTCGGTTTGGCAGAATATTCAGTATATGTTCGAATTTCAATTCGGTTATATGTATTGGCGCTATTTCATGTGGAATTTTACCGGAAAGACCAATGATGTTCAGGGAAGGTATGATGAAAACGGAAATTGGCTCAGCGGCATTGGTTTTATAGACAGTTGGCGATTGGGCAGCCAAGACAATTTACCAAGCGATATAGCAGATAACAAGGCCCGGAACACCTATTTCTTTCTTCCGCTGATACTCGGCATCATCGGACTCATTTTTCAGATTTCAAAAAACCCCAAACAGTTTTGGGTACTTTTAATTTACTTTTTATTTACAGGTCTCGCCATACAGTTCTATACCAACCCATCTATCTTTCAGCCCAGGGAACGTGATTATTCCCTGGTAGGTTCATTTTATGTATTTGCATTATGGATAGGGATTGGGGTATATGGTCTTTTCGACGAATTTAAGAAATGGCTTACCCCAAAAATACTGGCTCCCTTGGTAACTATTATCTGCCTTTTGGCGGTTCCCACGGTCATGGCTTTTCAGAATTGGGACGATCACGACCGCTCAGGTCGTTTTACGGCCCGTGCATCGGCAAAATCATATTTAGACTCTTGCCAAGAAGATGTCGGCGCCATATTGTTCACCATTGGCGATAACGATACTTTTCCTTTATGGTACGCCCAAGAAATAGAAGGCCACCGTACCGATGTGCGCATCGTCTGTACGAGTCTTTTTGAAACGGACTGGTATATCGACCAGATGAAACGAAAAGCATACGAAAGTGAAGCGATACCATCTCAGATAAGCCATGATAAATATCGTTGGGGGTCTAGAGACGTGCTTTATTTTCAAGGAATTACAGAAAACAGATGGTTATTACAAGACTTTATCGATTGGATAGACAGTGACAAACCACAGACCAAATTGAAGCATATATTGCAACAGCAAGGGGCCGATCTATCGGAATATTCAGAAAATAGCCAGAACATCGTATTTTATCCAACGAATAAGATTCGCGTTCCGGTCAACAAGAAAAACGTTCTTGAAAGTGGTTTGGTCAAGGCAAAAGATTCGGCACTTATCGTTGATTTTATCGATATCGACCTCCCCCAGAGTGCAATTACCAAAAAAAGCATGATGATGTTGGATATTTTAGCCAACAATGATTGGAAAAGACCATTGTATTTCTCAGGTGGAAGTTTTGACGACGCAGAATATATTTGGATGAAAGACTACCTTCAATTGGATGGACTGGCCTATAAACTAGTACCTATCAAGACCGAGAGAAGAAGTTCCTTTGAAATGGGCCGTATCGACAGTGATCTCATGTACGACATTGTAAAAAAATGGGATTGGGGCAACTCCGGAAGCCCGGATATTTATCATGACCCTCAGACCAGAATCCAAGGACTTTCCCTGCGCAGTAATCTTGCACGATTGATGGAAAAATTAATCGAAGAGAATAAAATCGACAAGGCCAAAGACGTTATCGAAATTGCCATGACCAATATGCCCTTGGACTATTATGGATATTACACATTTGTTGAACCTTTCGTTGACGGTTATTACAAAGTCGGTGAGGTAACAAAGGCCCAGGAACTTTTTGAAAAACTGAAAAACAAATATCAAGAGCGGCTCGAATATTATGCCGGTGTAACCTTGGATCAACAATACGAACGCATTGACGACATCATAGCCGACATGCAAGGTTATCGAAGAAACATTGACATTCTTATTACCAATCAAGACCGGGAACTTGCAGAAAAAGAAACACTGATCTTTAACGAGTATATCGATAATTTCAGTCACTTTTATAAGGATGAGCTCTTAGATGATGTACCTCCACCACAAGCACCGCTAAGCGATTCAGATATGGTAGACACCTTACCGGTTTCAGATACATCGGCCATTGATGCTACATCGACTGAAGAAAAATTATTGGATAGTGTTTTAGTGCCAGATGGGAATTAGAAATATCATCTTCACGAACCAAGAGAAGTAATCTGGTAATTTGGATTGCAAAATAGACAGATTGCTAGCGCTGCTCGCAATAACAACAGACTTAAGTTCTAGATTCTAGCAGGGATGCGATTTAGTATATCACCTAAACGTACTCGTTTAGTATTCCAATAAGTGTATTGGCATCTTGCTCGCCACTTTGGCGCCAGACCATTTCCCCTTTTTTGTAAATCATAAGCGTAGGCAGTCCTTTGACCCGAAGCGCTTGGGAAAGTTCTTTGTTCTTGTCTACGTCTATTTTGATAACTTTACCCTTATCTCCAAGGGCCGCGGCAACATCGCGCAAAACAGCGTGCATCGAGGTCGATTGCTCGTTCCATTCAGCATAAAAGTCTAACAGTACAGGAATGCTTCCTTCTATAAGTTCACCAAATTTAGACATATGTTTAGCTTTGGGTTATGCGCCAAATGTAGTAAAAATTGTCAAAAAACAAGTAAAGCACCCACAATTGTCCAAAATCACGAGATTTAGAGTTTTAAGCCGTTGTCTTTTTTTTCAAGGTTATCACCGTGATTTCAGGCCAAATACCTACACGCCCGGGGTAGCCTAAATATCCGAATCCGCGATTGACATTAATGTATTGCCCCATTTCATTATAAATTCCGGCCCAGTATTTATAACGCCACTTGACAGGGCTCCATTTTACCCAACCGGGAATTTCAATACCGAACTGCATGCCATGGGTATGGCCACTAAGGGTCAAGTGATAGTGATAATCATCGGGAATCACCACGTCTTCCCAATGCGAAGGATCGTGGCTCAATAATATTTTGAAGTCATTTTTGGTAATTGCCGCACTGGCCCTTTTCAAATCGCCTGCTTTTTTAAAACCGCCCCTGCCCCAGTTTTCGACCCCGACCAATGCAATTTTGTCAGCTCCCTTCTTAAGATATCGGCTCTCGTTCAATAACAAATCGAATCCCATATCCTTTTGAAGGGATTTTAAATCCTCAAGATTTTGGAATTTGATTTCCTCCGATTCCCAATCTACATAATCACCATAATCATGATTTCCCAAGACAGAAAACACGCCGTCTTTCGCCTGTAAAGTAGAAAAAAGTGATGCCCAGGGTTTCATCTCCTCAGTTTTGTTATTTACCAAGTCTCCTGTAAAAAAAATAACATCACTCTCTTGTCGGTTAACTAAGTCGACTGCGTATTCTATCTCTTTTCTATTGTCAAAGCTACCGCTATGCACATCGGATATTTGAGTAATCTGATACCCATCAAAAGCATCGGGCAAATCATCGAACTCTAAATTATATTTTAGAACCTTATAGTTGTACTTGCCCTTATACATTCCATAAAGCAGGGCTCCCAACGGAATGGCAGCTACGCCAAGACCAATAAGACTAAGAAACCTTCTGCGTGCCGGAAGACTGAATGTCTGTGACGAACCTGAAATTTTATGGTAGGCGCCCGTAAACATACGGAAAATGTCTTCGGAAAAGAGGAATATAATAGCAATGAGTTTAAAAGATAAAATGGCCAGAAGAAGACCGAACGCATAACTTTTCGGTCGGCTCAGTACGCGACCAGGTGCCTCGCCCAGGGTAAACTGATAAATAAAGTTACAAAGCACCAATAGTGAAACTGCCGTAGCCAAATAATAGACCCATTGATATCGGGTAACGGTTTTTAAGGCTTGAAGTACGTAAAAGCCAAGTATACAATAAACAAGAATGAAAATAAACCAGCGCAGCATATTACTTTTTACAAATATATTTCATTAGTCGGCCTTTTTACGGTCTATTTACTCTTTATTTTAACCGTATCGACTACATCGGCAATAATAGACCCATCGGTAACGGCGATGGCATCGTCTCTTAAAAATGATGGGGAATTCATTGATACCTTTGGCGGGGTGTCCATCACCTTGTTGAATTTACTTCCCGAAAGATGAACGGCACCGAAACCACCAGCTATAAAATGATGTATGTTCCCAGGGTTGATTCCTGAACCGGGCATGAGGACTATTTTTGAAGATCTTTGATGGAGTTCCTTTAACAGTTCAAGTCCTTCGAACGCCGATTTTTGATGGCCAGACGTCAAAATTGTATCGACACCCATAGCTTCCAATTGCCCCAAAACTACCAACGGATCTTTCACCCAGTCAAAAGCTCGATGAAAAGTGAATTTTAAAGGAGTAGATATGCTCAATAATTCTTGCGTTCGTTCAATATCAAGCATCCCATCTGAAAATAAAATCCCAGAAACGATTCCATCGAACCCCAGTTCAACACACAATTCGATATCCTTTTTCATTATCTCAAATTCAATATCGGAATACGTAAAATCGCCACTTCTTGGTCGTATGAGAACATGCACAGGAATAACTATATGCTGCCTTGTAGTTTTGAGCAGACCATAGGAAGGCGTAATTCCGCCTACGCCCAACTCTGAACACAATTCAATTCGATCAGCCCCCGATTTTTGTGCATTCAAGGCAGATTCAAGCGAATTGGCACATACTTCTACAATCATATTGAGTATATTTAAACCCTAAAATTAAGCATCCCTTTTTCATGAAACGAAGAAAGTTTTTAAAAAATTCCACCACAGGTGCTGCCGGATTGATCTCTGCCCCCCTACTCGCTTCCTGCAAAGAAAGCAACACCAAACTAGCGATTGACACCTCAGAAGAAAAAATGGTAAGACCAATTGCGGTATGCACCTGGAACTTCCACAATGCCACGGCAAAAGCTTGGGAAGTTCTTAAAGATGGCGGCAACTCCCTTGATGCCGTAGAGCAAGGCGTGATGGTCGAAGAAGCCAATGTTGACAACCAAACGGTTGGCAAGGGTGGGCGGCCCGACAGAGACGGCAATGTCACCTTGGATGCGTGTATCATGGATAAAGACAGTAACTGCGGCGCCGTACTTTGCATACAGAATATCACGCATCCCGTTTCTGTGGCCCGAAAGGTCATGGAAGAAACCCCACATGTAATGCTGGCCGGCAAAGGGGCCGAAAAATTTGCCTATGAGCAAGGGTTTAAAAAAGAAAACCTACTCACTGAAAAATCAAAACAGCAATGGCTCGAATGGAAAAAGACTTCGAAATACGAAACGATAATTAATATCGAAAACCACGACACCATTGGTATGCTCGCCATCGATAAGAAGGGAGATATTGCGGGGGCTTGTACAACAAGTGGAATGGCTTATAAAGTCGCGGGACGTGTAGGTGATTCGCCGATCATCGGAGCCGGACTCTTCATCGATAACGAAGTTGGGGGTGCCACCGCAACCGGCGTCGGAGAGGAGGTCGTCCGTACTGTAGGCAGTTTTCTTATCGTGGAACTTATGAGACAAGGCAAGTCGCCCGAAGAAGCTTGTAAAGAAGGTGTAAGACGTATAATGGAAAAAAATAAAGATCGCGATGATTTTCAGATAGGCTTTTTAGCTATTAATAAAAAAGGCGAAACAGGAGGATATTGCGTTCACCCAGGATTTACGTATAGCCAATATACCGATGAGGGACAAATAAACCATCCGGCAGGATCTTTTATGAAAGGTTAATGCCTTAATCAGAATTGCATTTAATACAGGAAAAAACATACGATGCCAGAACAAAAAAGACTTTTTTTACTTGATGCCTACGCCTTAATTTTCAGAGGATATTATGCTTTTATCAAAAACCCGCGTATCAATTCAAAAGGCATGGACACCTCTGCTATTTTAGGCTTTACCAACTCTTTGTTGGATGTTATAAAACGGGAGCGCCCCGACCACTTGGCGGTATGTTTTGATCGTGGCGGCAGTGTATCACGGGCTGAAATGTTCGAAGATTACAAAGCAAATCGCGACGAAACCCCTGAGGGCATACGAATAGCAATACCCTATATTGAGAAAATATTGAATGCCATGTGTATTCCCGTAATAGTCAAAGAAGGGTTTGAGGCCGACGATATCATCGGAACCCTATCTAAAAAAGCCGAAAAACAGGGCTATCAAACGTTTATGGTCACGCCCGATAAGGATTTTGCCCAATTGGTCAGCGAGAATATTTTCATGTACCGTCCTATGTTCGGAGGAGGGTATGAAACTTGGGGCATTCCTGAAGTCCAGAAAAAATTCGAAGTCGAGCGACCCGAACAAGTTATCGATTTCCTAGGAATGATGGGCGACTCTGTCGATAACATTCCCGGGCTACCCGGGGTAGGTGAAAAAACCGCTAAAAAGTTTCTTGCCGCTTATGGCAGCATGGAGGGGCTTCTTGCAAACACCCACGAACTGAAGGGCAAGATGAAAGAAAAGATAGAGGCCAATGCCGAACTCGGCATACTATCCAAAGAACTGGCGAAAATAATGCTCGACGTTCCCGTTGAATTTGATGAGGCCGATTTTGAAATGTGTGCCCCTGATGTCGAGAAAGTGACGGAAATCTTTCAAGAGCTCGAATTCAGAAGGTTATTGGATAATTTTCTCAAAACCTTCGCAACCGAAGAATCTATTACCGAAACTACTTCTTCAGAAGTACTACCTACGACCAAGTCAAGCAACAAAAGTACTGCCGGTGCCGGACAATTTTCTTTATTTGGAGGTGATGACGCAAGTACATCAAAAACCATAGCATCGGATACGGGCAGAAAAACAATCAAAACCACGCCCCACGTTTATCAAAGTGTTTCCGCGGGCATGGCCTTAAAGCTTTTTATACAGCAGTTGATGAAACAAACATCGGTATGTTTCGACACTGAGACTACAGGCCTTGACCCGATTACCGCTCAATTGGTAGGCATTGCTTTTTCGTGGGAAGTAGGCAAGGGCTTTTACGTGCCTTTTCCAGAAGACACTCAGGAAGCACAGAAACTCATCGAAGAATTGCGGCCTTTCTTTGAATCCGAAAAAATCGAAAAAATCGGACAAAACCTGAAATACGATATCAAGGTTTTAAAGAAGTACAATATCGAAGTCAAAGGCACTTTGTTCGACACCATGCTCGCCCATTATTTGATCAATCCCGATATGCGACATAACATGGATGTCTTGGCGGAAACCTACTTGAATTATACGCCCGTTTCCATTACCGAACTAATCGGTAAAAAAGGAAAGAACCAGTTATCGATGCGGCAGGTACCCTTGGAGCAACAAACCGAATATGCTGTGGAGGATGCCGATATTACGTATCAATTGGCGCTACACTTCAGGCCCGAACTGGCCGAAGCCAATATCGAGACCCTGTTTAAAGATATTGAAGTGCCGCTACTTCGGGTACTCGCCGATATGGAATTGGAAGGCATCAATCTCGATAAAGATTTCCTGCAATCACTTTCAGAAGACCTGGACAACGACATTAAAAATTTGGAGATTCAAATTTATGAGACTGCCGGAGAACAGTTCAATATTGCATCCCCAAAACAACTCGGTGAAATTTTATTCGATAAGATGAAACTTGTCGATAAACCAAAAAAAACCAAGACAGGTCAATATTCTACAGCCGAAGACGTACTCTCTTATTTGGCAAAAGACCATCAAATCATACAAGATGTTCTTGAATATCGAGGTTTATCAAAGCTAAAAAGCACTTATGTAGATGCATTGCCAGAACAAGTCGAGCCGAGTACGGGGCGTGTACATACCGATTATATGCAGACGGTGGCGGCCACCGGCAGACTATCGAGCAACAACCCTAATCTACAAAACATTCCCATTCGCACAGAACGCGGACGCCAAGTGCGAAAAGCTTTTATTCCGAGAAATGGCGACTACACCTTATTGGCTGCCGATTATTCGCAGATAGAACTTAGAATCATTGCGGCACTGAGTGAAGAAACCACCATGATAGACGCCTTCAAAAATGGCGAGGACATTCACGCCTCTACGGCGGCAAAAGTTTTTAATGTGCCCATTTCAGAGGTAACCCGGGAACAACGAAGCAATGCCAAAACCGTAAATTTCGGAATTATCTACGGCGTTTCCGCTTTCGGATTGAGCAACCAAACCGATCTTTCCCGTTCGGAAGCAAAGGAGCTGATAGATACCTACTATCAGACCTACCCAAAACTTCGAAATTATATGAGCGAACTGGTCGATTTTGCCCGTGACAATGGTTACGTACAGACGGTGTTGGGCCGTCGTAGGTATTTAAAAGATATCAATTCCCGCAATGCGGTAGTTCGTGGAGCTGCCGAACGAAACGCTGTGAATGCTCCGATACAGGGTAGCGCCGCGGACATCATAAAATTGGCAATGATCAATATCCATAAAAAGTTGGCCCAAGGTGGATATAAGACCAAAATGCTTTTGCAAGTACATGATGAATTGGTATTCGATGTACCAAAAACCGAACTTGATGAAATAAAGTCCGTGATTAAATCTGAAATGGAGAATGCCTATAAACTGGCCGTGCCCTTAGATGTCGAAGTCGGATTAGGTGATGATTGGCTGGCAGCGCATTAAATAAAATTTTATGCTCATAAAATAATCACTATCCAGTGACAAGCATTATGTCTCAAAAGAAAGTGATTTTACGCTCTTAATTTTTCGATTCTTTCTAGTGAATATTGGCGTTTATCGAAATCGTAAATCATCTGGAAATCCAAACAGTTTAAAATTATTCGCTTATTTTTAGAAACTTTTATATGATTTTCGTCACGGTGACTAAATGGACTATGCCTTTATTCACAAAACCAAGAATCCGAAATGAGGTCAGTGTATGTACTTTTTTTTACGTTTTCTGTTTTTTTCTGCCTGCATTCCCAAATCCTGAAAAAAGAGATTCCCGATAAACTGGTCGTACTTACTTTTGACGATGCCCCAGCAAGCCAATATTCGGTAGTGGCACCGTTACTCAAAAAGTTTGGTTTTGGGGCTACTTTCTTCGTCTGTGAATTTCCTCCCAATTATAAAGACAGTACACTTTACATGAATTGGCGGCAAATAAAGGAACTTGACAACATGGGTTTTGAAATAGCCAACCACACCCGGACACATTCAAATGTCAGCAAATTGTCGAAAGCACAGTTTGTAAAAGAGCTTAGCTATATGGAAGATAAATGTGATTCGTTGAGCATTGAAAAACCGACAAGTTTTGCATACCCGGGATATGGACTTAATCGAGATATACTTCCATTTTTGAGTGAACTAGGGTATCGCTTCGCCCGTGCAGGAGGCAGTAGGGCCTATTCCCCATTGGTCGACCACCCACTTCTTATTCCAAGCTGGGCTACAAATGAAGCGAATAAAGAAACCATCATGGCAGCGATTGACCAGGCCAACAACGGAAAAATCGTTGTCTTAACGTTTCACGGGGTACCCGATGTCGAACATCCTTGGGTCAACACGCCTCCTGAACTATTTACAGCATATTTAAATTATTTGGCAGATCATGACTTTAGTGTGATTGCGCTAAGAGATTTGCATGAATACATCAATGTCGATGAAGCGCTACAAACGATTGCTCCTGACATGAATAAAGAACTGGCAAATTAAACATCACTAACACTCCCTCTTAAAAAAGAAAAAAATCCGTAGTCACTTTAACCAAAAAAGAAACGATGATATTAAAAATTACGAGGAACCTTGCCCTACTAGCCATCCTATTTTTTTCTTATTCCACTTGTTTTTCCCAATCTAATTGGAAGGACATTACCACTGTGGAGCAACTTTGCATAAGCTATCCCGAGACCGTAAAAAAGATGCTGGAACAATTCAATCTTGACTATCCCGGGTTGGAAAAAGTAAAAGAAGCTTATGCCAACGGAAATTTGGTAGACGCCAGTACCGCGCTGTTAGCCTACTACGAGAATGGAAATACAGCGGCGGAGCTCAGAAAAGATTCGCCCAAAAAATCGAATAGCACCAAAACGGAAGCCGACACGACGCTAACGGATGTTTTTATCATTCAAAATGTAAGGGGAAAAGTACCCGTTTTAAGTGATGGTCACCGTGATTGGTATTACAAAGGGCCTAACAACGACAAAGAATGGGCCTGGTTATCGAATAGACATAGCCAACTAAGCGGTGTATTCGCAACTTATCTGGAAACGGGCAACCCGAAATATGCAGAATATATCGATCAGTTTCTAAGGGATTTTATCGTTAAAAGTATGCCTTACCCCGCTGTAAAAAGTGGAACTTCAGTATGGCGGGGCCTCGAAGTTGCGGCTCGGGTCAAAGTTTGGTCGCGTATTTTTTATGGCATGATCGACAGTGAATATATTTCACCTGCCACACAAATTTTGATGCTGGCGAGTTTGCCAGACCATGCCCATTACAACAGAAACTTTCACAGTGGTAACAACTGGTTGACCATGGAAATTTCTGCATTGGCCACAGTCGCAGCAAATTTTCCTGAGTACAAAGAATCGAATGAGTGGTTAGACTATGCCATAACAACCATGAGCGAAAGTATGAAAGGTCAAGTATATGCGGATGGGGTTCAAACGGAACTTACCTCCCATTACCATAATGTTTCACTCCACAACTTTCAACTCTTTCAAGATATCTGTAACAGGGCCAACAAACAGCTACCCGACTTCTTTAACAATACGATTGAAGATATGTACAGTTATATCTCCCATGTCGTACGGCCTAGTGGCTTCCGTATTTTAAATAATGATGGTGATAAGGGCAGTGACCGTGATTTAATTCTAAAAGGTGCAAAAAGATTCAATCACCCGGAGTGGGAATACATTGCCACGAACGGTACATCTGGAATCAAACCAAATGACGGCCCCTCTTATTTTTATCCTTGGGCAGGCCATTTTATATCACGTAGCGGATATGATGCCAACGCACAGTGGTCGTTTTTCGATATGGGCCCTTGGGGCAGCGGCCATCAGCATAACGACAAATTACATATTTCTATTTCCGCTTACGGAAGAGATCTTCTGGTCGATTCGGGGCGGTTCGCCTACACTGGCGAAGTAGCGGAAAAATTTAGGCCTTACGCCAAGGGCACGGCAGGACATAATAGTATTTTAATAGACCAAAAAGGTCAAACCGCGGGGCCGAGACTCGCCGAAGCTCCGATAGATGATACGCATTTTAAAATAACCGATGATTTCGACTATGCCTCCAATTCATTTGATCAGTTCATCGATGTCGAAGGAAAAGCCAAGCACACCCGTGCAGTACTTTATGTCCGTGGAAAATTTTGGGTGGTCGTAGACCGTATTGATACAGATAGAGCCCGGAAAATAGATGCGCTGTGGCATTGGCACCCTGAATCAGCGGTGGAAAAAGATGGTACTGTGGTCAAGACGACTAATGAATTCGGGAATTTGGCCGTAATTCCGGTCAGCGAACATAAATTTAATATTGCATTTATCAAGGGGCAGGAAACTCCTGAAATACAAGGATGGTACAGTCCCGAATATAATTTGTTCGAACCCAACACCACCGCTAATTACAGCACTCAAATCAACTCTGATTCCACTTTTGTATGGTTGCTTGTACCTTCCGAAAAAGAAACGCCAAAGGTGAAGGCTAAAATTATTTCTGAAGATGCAAACGGTATAGACTTATCGATAAAATCTGAAGGAAAATCATGGCACCTTAACGTTCCTTATAGCAATAGTAAAGCAGCCAATTTGATAAAAATGTAGTGGTCTGGCAAATGTTCTTTTAATCAAGACCTTGTTACACCCCAAGCAGGCCCGAGCGACCATTCAGAAAGACTTCGGTAAAATTTTCTATGTTTAAAATTTAAGATTTCTATTTTAAATTTTCCTTTGCCACATTTTACTAAACAACAGGAAAAGTCCGCCACATAGCAACCAGGCAGGAAGCGTTACAAAACTTAAGAACACATCGAATTGTAATGATATAAAATAGAAAAGTCCGAAACTTATGGCCCAAGCCCAAAACACCGATCTATTGAACTTAATATTGGCTGTTTCAGCATAGTTTTTTACAATCCCTGCATTTTTAGAAAAGAAGTGCTCGAACACGATGATCGCTCCAAAAGGCGCCAAAATAAATCCGTAGAGTGCTACAAAACCTAATAATTTCATGGCAAAGGCTGGGAATAGTCCTGCAATAGTGGCCACCGTACCTGCTATAATAGTCACCCAAAAAGTGGAAAGCTTGGGAATAATCGCCTGAAACGCGAGTCCGGCCCTGTAAATGGTCGGATTAGCGGTCGTCCAGCCAGCCAAAACCACGGCGATGATACCAAAAATACCGATGGCATTATTCGCTAAAGGTCCCGGTGCCACAGGTGGCGCTTCCCCATTGGTTAAAAATGCTTGGGCTTCGGGAGATTTGAGATAGACGGCATATAACAACGCCGCTGCAATCCACGCCATATAATGGCCGACGTACATTCCCGCAGCGGTCGTCCAACCTGAACTGGGCTTTTTGGCAAACCTAAAAACCGAAAGATCCGACATACCGATATGCATGGCCGCATTGGCAAACCACGACCAGATAACCACATGCCAGAAGGTGTATTTCAATTGCCCGGGAAAGGGATCGGAGCCTTCGCCCCAGATATTCCAAAAATCAGAAAAACTGTTCACGCCCAATTGACCTAATGCAACAACACCGCAGGCAATAAACGCCAAGACGATTACAGGAGACATCCAATTTGCCGCCTTGGAAACGGTATCATACCCTTTCGAAGCAATTAGTGAAATAACCGCACCGATAATCAATACGATAATCACCCATGTCGGGCCATTGGGCATTGTATCGGTCAATTTGGGCATTTCCATTCCAAAAGGGATTCCTACTGCCGTAGCGGAAACGGTGATCATGGCCCCCGCCAAAAAACAGAATAAGATGCCATTGGCCAAGTTATAACCCGTCACTAGCGTTTTTCCGCAAATTTTTTCCAATTGATAATATAAGGTCAACCGATATTTAACGGCAATTTCAGCAGTTAAAAAACGCCAGCTTAAAACAGCCAACAGGTTTCCAATCAACAACCCTATGATCAGGTCAAACGCACTTACCCCCGCTGTTAAAAATAACGGACCAATCACAAATTCGGTTCCAGCGGCATGCTCCCCGGCATACATACCCAAAAAACTTTTCCAGCTTTTAAGGTTGGATTCGGGGACTGGAGTTCGTTCAAATTCGCCACCGGCGATTTCCTCAATTATTTCCCCTTCAATATTGTATTGGCTCATTGGTTTGGTTTTAAACTTGAATCGTTTCTATAATTAGCTGTTCGGATGGTCGTAATTTAAGAACTGGGCAGTAAATGCCTGGGAAGGTCTTCGACACGCTCACAGCATAATTGGTCCATGACCTGTTTGAACTGTGTTTTTAACATGGCTATCGTATGGTCACCACCTTTGTTGCCCAGAGCTCCTGCTCCGTACATAAAGGAGCGCCCCATAAATGTAAACTTCGCACCGCTGGCTATTGTTCTGGCAATATCGGGACCTGATCGAAGGCCACTGTCCATCATGATTTCAATCTGATCGCCATACTTTGATGCTATTTCCTGGAGCGAACCGATGGTCGATTGTGCGGCATCCAATTGCCTACCCCCATGATTGGATAGGATAATACCATCGAATCCCATGCGAATCGCATCTTGCGTATCTTGTTCAGAGGCGACACCCTTTAAGACCAGTTTCCCCTTCCACTTATCACGAATGGGCTTTATTCGTTCCTCATTCAATCGACCTGAAAAAGTCTTATCCATAAATTGCCCCAATTGCTTTAAATTAAGGCCCTCGGGCGTGTAAGGTTTTAAGGTCTCAAAAGTTGGTTGCCCGTATTTGAGCGTATTATAGGCCCAACGTGGTTTTCCTAAAATCTGGAAAATGTTGGTCAACGACATTTTGGGAGGCAACGCCAGACCATTTCTAATGTCGCGCGGCCGATAGCCAAATGTAGGCACATCGCACAGCAACACAAGCACCGGACAACCGGCGGCTTCAGCACGGTTAATAATATCATCGCGTAGTGCATCTTCAACAGGATTGTACAATTGAAACCAAGCGTTCCCTTCAGTCAGTTCGCTGGCTCTTTCGATATCCATAGTCGTTACGGTACTGAGTATAAAAGGAATGTTATGCTTAAAAGCCGCTTTGGCCAAAATTTCAGGCGAATTCGGCCACATCAATCCCTGAAGCCCTACGGGGGCTATGCCGAAAGGAGCGTCAAACTCCATACCCAATACTTTTGATTTGGTATCGCTAACCCCCTTATTGCGCAAGTACCGCGGCTGCAACTGTACTTCCCTAATTTCCGAAGTGTTTCGTGCAATACTCACATCTTCATTACACCCACCGTCGAGATATTCAAAAGCAAATTTCGGGACACGCTTTTTGGCTCTAGCCCTTAAATCTTCTACGGATGGGTATTGTGAAATTATTTCGGACTTCATAATTATTTTAGGATAAAGGGTGCATGTTTCTTCAAAGCATAATTGTTTTTAAGGAATGTCGCATCGAGTTTCGCCTTCGAAATAGCGATTGCCGCACCCAGCGCCGAACCCAAGGACGAATCGGTCGTTTGCAGTCCCATATGGCCCAAGTAATGGGACACCAATTTGATGTATACGTCATTATCGCTAAAACCGCCATCGACAAAAAGATGCTCCACAGGAGTATCACCTACGGCCGCCTTGATACTTTCAACTTGCAGCAGCACCAGTTCCAACATCAATTGGTGATAGGCGTGTTCAAACCTGTCATACGGAATCGTAGTTTCTGCCGGCATATTCTTGGCCGAAATGCTCGTCCATTTGAACATTGTGACAAAATCTTTGGTAACCTCGAATAGAATATCCTGATCGAATTTAACCAATTTGTGGTAATCTTCGGGAAGATTAAAATGTGCGGAGAGTTGTTTTATTTGAAATTTGTACTCATTGCCCAGAAACAAACGGGATACTTTGACCGGGCTTCCATCGATACGCATATTGAAAAGACCATCGTTAGCAATATCGTCATCGGTAAGCATGTCTTTCGCGAACGGGTTTATGGAGATACTCCAGGTTCCCGTGGAAACCAGAACAAAAGGGTTTTCAGTGCTCCGCACATACGGCAAAAGCGCCGAAGAACTGTCATGTATACCCACCCCGACCTTTAGCTTTTTACCTTTATAATCCACATTCAAACAAGTATCAGCGGTAGTGATGGGAGGCAATATTTTATCTATTCCTTCCTTGTAGACCCAAGCATGGTACTCTTTTTTTTCAAAATCCCAAAGCAAGGTATGGCAACCGATACTGGTATATTCGCTCACAGGTACGCCCGTAAACAAATAGCTCAGGTATTGTGGCAGGTGCATTGTATATTTTATTTTTTGAAAGACTTCCGGCCGTGTGTGTTTGAGCCAATAGAGCTGCATGCCCGTATTCAGCATACCCAGTTTTTGCGACCCCGTAATTCTAGAAAGTTCCGCCTCGGGACCGTATTCGTCATAAAACCTGTTGGATATGGCATCATCCAGAGGTTTCATATAGTTGTACAAAGGTGTAAGCACCTTACCATGTTCGTCGATATGAACGACGGTGGCACCATAGCTGGAAAAGTTTACGGCCTTTATCTCATAATCGGGTACGTCCATCATACGGTCAAAGACTTCCTTCAACCAATTTTCAAGGGCTTCCAGATCTTCCGTAGGATATCCATCCTCATCCGTAATCTCTTCAAAACGGGAATATTCCCGATAGACTTCTTGAAAATCATCGTCAAAAAGAAAGAACTTTTTGTTGGTTCTCCCGATATCGAATATGGCGGTAACTTTTTTTTTCATCGATACATCTTAGAGTCCCGTAGCAACGGTATGCCGGCCCCGCTCCTTTATTAAGTTCTCACGCACTTTTAAGGAACGGAAAGTCATCAAAGGATTCAAGGCACCACCCCTTTGAAGTCGTGCCCGCTCTAACAATGGCCGTACATCGGTTCGGTATGCATTTTGCAAAATCTCTTGGCACTGTACCACATCGTTCTGCTGTTGTGCCGCTTTCAATTGTTCTTGGTCGACCAACAAAGCCTTGGCATAGGCCTCTTGTATGGCCTCTAATGACTGCATCAAATCTTCCAAAGGGTCTTTGATATTATGACTGGCATCGATCATCCAGGCGGGATATGGGTTCTGCGGATTGTTCTGCATACCATACACCAGCTCGTTGAATATCAAGAATAGTGCATACGGTTTAACGCTTCCTGTGGTACTATCGTCATCGCCATACTTGCTATCATTAAAATGGAAGCCCCCTAATTTACCCTTCAACATTAAAGTTGAGACGATCTGTTCGATATTGGTATTGGGGAGGTGATGCCCCAGATCGACAAGCGTATAAGCCTTTTCTCCACAGGCGTTCGCCAATAGGAACGAAGTGCCCCAATCTTGTATTACGGTGCTGTAGAAATTGGGTTCGTAAGGCTTGTATTCAATAAAGAGTTTCCAGTCTTCGGGAAGGCCCGCATAGATTTGTTTCAAACTCTTCTCGGTGTTCAACAGTGCTGTTTGAAAATTGTCCTGGCCCGGAAAATTGGAACCATCGGCAAGCCATACCGTAAGGCTTTTTGACCCTAGCTTCTCACCAATATTGATAACATCAAGATTATGTTGTACCGCTTGTTCGCGTGCAGCATCGTTTCTGTTCGATAGCGAACCGTACCGGTAACTTTCCTTAGCGTCTTTCTGGTCTTGAAAAGTATTGGAATTTACCGCATCAAAAATCAATCCGTGAGAGGCCGCCCGCTCCCTTATGGCCTTATAATCTTCGGGGATGTCCCAGGGAATATGCAATGAAATGGCCCCGGCCGTACCCGTAAGGGCGTGCAAAACACCGACATCGTCGATTTTCTGTTCCAAGGTCGCAGGTTCACCGTAAAAGGAAAACCTTCCGAACCGTGTTCCCCCAGCACCTAAGGCCCAACTTGGGATGGCTACTTGAAAATCGGCCAACCGTTGAACGACTTCTTCGACATCGACTCCTTTCTTACCCAAGGAGTTCCCCAAAAAATCAAAACTTTCATTATGTGAAGTCGTTTGCCGTTGGTTTTCACCTAAAATCTGTTCTTTTTCTATCTTCATAATATTGATGTACTTACAAGAAGGAAAACCCACAGGCACCGGGCCCGTGGATAGTCCTAAAATAACTCAAAAAAACTCACTCAAATAACTATCGTACAAATGCGTTGGCCATACCGCCATCGACATTGATAATATTTCCTGTAGACTTATCCAATATCCCGACCAAGGCAAAGACCCCATTGGCGATATCCTCTGGATAAATAATCTCATTCAACAGATTACGCTTCGCGTAATGCGCCGGTAATTCTTCCACGGTAATACCATAGGCTTTGGCTCGACCTTCGGCCCAATCGCCCTCCCAAATTTTACTACCGACGATTACCCCATCGGGATTGACCGTATTCACACGTATCTTGTCACCGCCCAATTCGGCGGCCAATAAACGGGCCATGTGTTGTTGGGCTGCTTTTGCGGTACCGTAACCGACGTTATTGGGACCTGAAACTAGACCATTTTTACTGGCTATACTAATAAAATCACCTCCCTGACCTTGTTTGCGCATGACCGCAACAGCCTGCTTGGCCAGTTCGAACTGGCCTTTGACCAAGACGTTCTGAAGAATATCCCAATCTTTTTCGGTGGTTTCTTTCAACGGTTTCGAAATGGCCAGACCCGCACTGTGGACGACAATATCCACTCCCCCGAATTCCAGACATGCTTTTTTATAGGCTTCGGCAATTGAACTGCTTTGTGTAACATCGCATACGGCATAGGCCGCCGTATCCCGGCCATAGGTCTCCAAGGCTTCCCGAAGACGGTCTTCGGCGATATCGGTCAAGACCACATTTGCACCTTGCTCTGCCAATTTATCGGCGATTGCCTTCCCGATACCTCCCCCAGCACCCGTGACCACGGCCACCTTACGCGACAAAGGTTTTTCTTTGGGCATACGCTGCAGTTTTGCTTCTTCCAACAACCAATACTCGATATCGAAAGCCTCCTGTCTTGGTAGCGAAGTATACTCGGTAATAGCCTCTGCACCACGCATTACATTAATGGCATTCACATAAAATTCGTTGGCAACGCGGGTTGTTTGTTTGTTTTTGGCAAAACTGAACATCCCCACTCCCGGGTAGATGATGATAACCGGATTGGCATCGCGAACTGCCGGACTGTTGTCCCGCTTATGGTTGTCATAATAAGCCTGATATTCTTTTCGATATTGCTCGAAAGCCGGTTTTAATTTATCAAGAACCGCCTCGGTATCGGAAAGATCTTCCTTGGTATCCAATTGAAGTACCAAGGGTTGAATTTTTGTCCGTAAAAAATGATCGGGACACGAAGTGCCCATGGGCGCCAAACGTTCAAGATCATTGCTGTTTATATATTGAAGTACCACATCACTGTCTGTAAAATGGCCTATCATTCTATTTTCGGAAGAACAGAGTCCGCGTAACATCGGCATTAATTGCGCCGCTTTTTCACGACGTTCATCTTTTGGGAGCGACTGCACTTTCTGCCCGCCAAAAACGCTGCCCTTCTCCTTGATTTTTTTCTCGATATATTCAGAAGCCATTTCAATAACCTCCAAACTGTTCATATAACATTCATATGAAGTGTCTCCCCATGTAAAAAGTCCATGGCTGCCCAAAACGATACCGCGGATACCCGGATTGTCATTTAAACATTTTTCCAACTGTAACCCTAAATCGAAGCCTGGTCGTTGCCATGGCACCCATCCCATGGTATCGCCCCAAATCTCTTTGGTCACTTTCTCACTGTCTTTAGCGGCAGCTACCGCAATAAGCGCGTCGGGGTGCAAGTGATCGATATGTTTAAAGGGCAACAGGCCGTGCAAAGGGGTATCGATCGAAGGTGCTTTGCTATCTAGATCGTAGATACAATGGTTGAAGAGGCCTACCATGCGATCTTCGTCGGCCAAACCGCCATATACGTTTTTTAGGTTGCGAAGACGCTCGGTATAAAGTCCGGCTATACCTGCTTTGGTAAGGGTGCCAATATCGCCGCCCGAGCCCTTGATCCACATCACCTCGACCTCTTCATCGGTCAACGGATCTTTCTCGATGGTCTTGCAGCTTGTATTTCCCCCGCCATAATTCGTTATTCTCAAATCGGCCCCGAGAATGTTCGAACGGTATAGAAACAGCGCGACTTGGTCTTCACCGAGTTTTGCCGCTTTTTCCTCGTCCCAGAGATAATCTACATAGTTGAAATTCTTAACCGTATTGCTCATTTTAATCGTCTTAATTTAGTTTTGATAGGGCTAAAGTAAGCAAGGGAATCGAGCGAGGTATCCTGTACTGTCCCGATTCAACGAAAAAAAAATTTAATTTTTAAATTACTATAAAGCAACGAACACTATTAAATCCTTTAATTCTCGTACGCGAATAGCGTCTTTTATCAAAAAAAGTGCTCTATTGTTAAATTATTATCATCTAATACAGGACAGTACAGGATAGTTCCTTAAAACTAGGTGAGTACTTTCGACGTTATGACGACAGAATTACTTTTATGGCCATAAAGTATTCTGACCCCTCGTCTATTTACAACAACAACTTAATCAACACTTATTATGAAAAAAAAATTGAACGCTGTTTCAAAGGAATTTCTTATTGCCATAATGCTACTTTTGGCACTCAACACCCAAGCACAAGATGTTACTATTACGGGCACGGTACTTTCCTCAACGGATGGACTCGGGCTTCCCGGGGCCAACATTGTTGAAAAAGGCACTACAAACGGAGTAACGGCTGATTTTGATGGGAACTTTTCCATTGAAGTTGCCAGTACAAATGCCACCTTGATCTTATCATATATCGGGTTTGCCACCAAGGAAGTGCCCTTAAATGGACAATCAACTTTAAATATTACACTCGAAGAGAGTGCCGCCGGCCTCGATGAAGTGGTCGTAGTGGGTTATGGTACCCAGATCAAAAGGCAGGTCACCGGGTCAGTGTCTACCATTCAGGCCACTGAACTTGCCGATATTCCGGTCTCCCAGATTACTCAAAAAATACAGGGTAGGATTCCAGGAGTTCAAATCAATCAGACCACGGGTAAACCAGGTCAGGGTATGTCGGTAAGAATTCGCGGGCAACTTTCCGTTTCAGGTGGTAGCGATCCCTTATATGTAGTTGATGGCTTCCCCATTTCTGGAGGAATCAACAATATAAATCCTGATGAAATCCAGGATATTTCCATTTTGAAAGATGCCGCTTCGACTTCTCTTTATGGTTCAAGGGCTGCCAATGGTGTTGTGCTGATTACGACCAAAAGCGGAAAGCCAGGCGAAACAAGTATAAGTTTGAATGTTACAAGCAGTATGCAGAACGTTCCGGATAGAGGGAGAATAGAAATGATGAATGCCGTTGAATTTGCCCAATTTAAAAAGGAGTACTACGAAGATCAAGGGGACCCAGTTCCGGATATCTATCAGAACCCGTCACAGTATGAGGGACAAAACAACGATTGGTACGATGCAATGCTTAGAACGGCCCCTATGACCAACTACAATCTCACCGTTACCTCCAATAAAGAAAAATTGCGAACCTCTCTGATTTTAGGTTTCTTGGATCAAGAAGGTGTAGTCTTAAGCTCAGATTATAAAAGATATTCATTACGTGCGAATTTGGATTATAATTTATCGGACAAGATTCGCTTAGGTGTTAATATTGCACCTAGTTACATATTGGATAATATACCAAGAACAGATGGTAGCAGGGGAACAGGACTTCTATTTAATGCGTTGCACACCTGGCCAATTATGCCAATCTATAATCCTGACGGAACCAGAACAGAATTCAATAATTTTCCGGCGAATACAGGAAACATCTTCTCTTATGCCAATTGGCTTAATTCTGCCGAAAGGATTCAAGACGGAACTAAGGAGGTTAACCTATTATCCAATGCCTATATTGAATACGAACCAATTGAGGGGCTTTCCATCAAATCGAGTTTAAATGCGGAATTGTACAATAGCCAATATGAATATTTCAGTCCCACCAATGCCACCTATGCAATCAATCGTCCTATACCGACAAACAATGAAGCTGTCTGGGACAAAAGGAACACTTTTTCATGGTTGAACGAAAACACGGTAAATTATACTAAAAGTTTTGGGGAACATAATTTCTCACTTTTAGGCGGTTTTACCTATCAAAAATATCGTATGGACCGTAGTAGGGTTGCGGCCAGTGATTTTGCGGATGACCGCTTACCTAATATACAGGGGGCGGCCAATATTAATCGGGGAGGCACTTTTGACCAAGTGCAAGAGTGGAGTTTGGTTTCCTTTCTTTCAAGACTCACCTATAACTATATGGGCAAATATCTTTTAACGGGCTCTATTCGTAGTGATGGCTCGTCCAGATTTGGATCCGAGAATAGATGGGGTACCTTTCCTTCCGTATCCGCGGGATGGATTGCTTCCGACGAAGCTTTTATGGAAAATATGGAATCCATTTCACTTCTTAAATTGCGCGCGAGTTATGGTGTTACCGGTAATAATAATATAGGTAACTATACGCAATACGCTTTAATAGACAATACCGTGAATGCTGTGTTTGGTGATACTTTTGCGCCTGGTTCAGCAGTAAATTCACTCTCAAATTCCAATCTGGGATGGGAAACCACAAAGCAGTTCGATATCGGTATGGATTTAAGCCTATTCAATGATAGGGTATCGTTGGTCTATGACTATTACACCAAAAACACTACAAATCTCCTATATAATGTACAGGTTGCCAGGGAGTCTGGATTTTCTAACTTCAGCGATAATATTGGTGAAATCAAATTTTGGGGTCATGAGTTCGGTCTAAACACGGTTAACACCACCGGAGAATTGCAATGGACCACCAACGCCAATATATCGTTCAACCGCAATGAAGTAGTAGCACTTGCGGAGGGGATTGATCGAGTTTATGGGCCAGGTGGATGGCATATTACGAAAGTAGGTGAGCCCTTCGGTCAATTTTACGGTCATTTATCCGATGGGGTTTATCTTAACCAGCAAGACTTAGACAGCTCTCCCCAGGTACCAGGGCGTTCTACGGTTGGCAGTATTAAATTACTCGACGTTAATGGTGACGGAATCATTACTCGTGGGGGTGATGAAGATGACCGCGCCATCATGGGAAGTCCCTTTCCTGACTTCACCTATGGTATCACGAATACTTTTAATTACAATAATTTTGACCTTTCTATTGTGGGTACAGGCTCATACGGTAACGAACTACTTGTCAGACACTTGTATAGCACAACAAACTTAGACGGGGTCTTTAACCTTTTGAAGGACGTTGAAAACCGTTTTAGATCGGTTGAGAACCCTGGTGACGGTTTTTATGGCACTACGGTTGGCGGTGGTAACGTTACCGGTATTGAAAGAGACTGGATCAATGATCGATTCGTTGCCGACGCTTCTTACTTCAATATTCGAAACATCACTTTAGGGTATACAATTCCGGGATTGGAGAAGTATTTCAAGTCGGCCCGGGTATTTGGTTCAATTCAAAATGTCCACATTTTTACAAAATATTGGGGCGGACCAAACCCTGAAATTAGTGTCCAGAATAATGGAGAGGGTGATGGTGGCAATTTGGCTTCCGGGGTAGATATTTCAGGATATCCGGTTCCGCGTATATTTAGTTTGGGTTTAAATTTAAACTTTTAAATCGTAAATTATTATGTCAAAAAATAGTTCACTTTCGACAAATTCTAAAAATAAAAAAATGAAAAATATATTCTATTTTATCGCAATAATACTGGGGTTTCTGATAAGCGGTTGTGACGATGAGCTAACCATTTTCCCAGAAGACTCGTTAAGTGTGCCTACCTTCTTTAAAACAGAGGAAGATTTTACCCAGGCCATCAATGGCACCTATGTACCGCTACGGGGTATCAACAATCAATCGAAGCCCTTTTTGGCCGAAATGCACTCTGACAATACCTATTTTGCGCGTAACACGGCTTTCGGAGCTACAGACAACCAAGAGGATATAGCCGACCACTCCATACCAAGCGATGGAGGTATCACGGCAAATACCCATGTAAATAATATTTATGTCGGATACTATGAGGTTATTGCCCGAGCCAATCAGATTTTAGCGACAATAGATGACGCCGAGTTTGATGAAACTGCAAAAGCGAATGTAAAAGGGCAAGCACTTTTTTTAAGGGCGTATTCCTATTTTGACCTAGCACAGTTATTTGGTAGCGTACCCATGCATCTTGAGCCTGTAGTAGACCGTGAAGGGGCTGCTTTGCCCCTTGCATCCGAAGATGAACTTTATGCACAGATAATCGAAGATACCCAAGCAGCTATTCCCTTATTACCACTCAAATCAGAACAACAGCCTGGTAGGGTAACCTCTGGGGCAGCTCAAACCCTATTGGGCAACGTATATATAGTACGTCAACAATGGGCCGAAGCCGAAACTGTTTTGAAGGCGGTTGTAGCCAGTAATGAATATGCCTTAATGCCCAACTATGAAGACGCCTTTTCCGGGAATAGCGACAATAAGAATAATATAGAGTCGGTTTTTGAAATTCAATACAGGGAAGGTGCTGAAGGATTGAATGGTAGTTTTTTATATAACTTTCTCCCAAGACCAATTAGCGCCGAAGAAGTTGGCGCAATAACCGGAACATCAAATCCACAACCTGTTAACGGTGAAGGGAACAATATTCCTACACCGGATATTATCGAAGCTTATGAAGATGGGGATTTAAGGGAAGAAGCTTCAATAATGTATATCACCGCTAGCGAGAGTTTTTGGGAAGATGGCATTTATCCCATCATTAAAAAATATGTTGAGCCTCATGCATTGCATGGCAACCATGGTATGAATTGGCCCGTTTATCGGTATGCTGAAGTACTGTTGTTTTTGGCCGAAGCCTTGGAAGAACAGGGTAAAGATGGTGAAGCCCTTCCGTATTTAACTGAAGTTCGCACGCGTGCAGGTCTTGGTGCCCATACGGGTGATTTGGGAGAAGCAATTTTTAACGAACGAAGGGTCGAACTGGCGTTTGAAAACAAAAGATGGTTCGATCTGGTACGCACAGGTCGCGCAATAGATGTGATTACCGCCCATGGAAATAAAATAAAAGCCAATCCGGTTGACTACTACTATCCAGCAGGGGTAGAACCAAGGGGCAATGTCTTTACCAATATCTCTGAACGCTATGCACTTCCAGCATCCGAATCGTCTTTAAACCCGAATTTTTAATTAAATTAGTCGACTTATAATAATAAATCCATAAACATGACCAGACTTTTCGTCGCAGTTATTTTTGCAATGCTTTTTTCCATTTCCTGTGAGGATGCAAAGGAAACGGATTCAAAAAGTACCCAAGAGCTTGACCCAAAATTATCGAAGCTTAAATTACAGCCAGGTTTCGAAGCAGAGCACCTGTATAGCCCCGCCGACAATGATCAAGGCTCGTGGGTGGCCATGACCTTCGATGATAAAGATCGATTAATTACAGCAGATCAATACGGCGCCCTTTACCGTATGGAAATACCCGCCATTGGTTCCGATGTGATAACCCCTAAGATTGAAAAGCTCAAGATTCAAACCGGGGAATCCGTGCCTGACTCGATAATTCAAATGGGCTATGCCCAAGGGTTGTTGTATGCTTTCAATAGTCTTTACGTTATGGTCAACCACCGTGGCAATGACGAATTTGAAAAAAGTAGCGGTCTTTACCGTTTACAGGATACTGATAACGACGACCAATATGACAAGATTACCTTGTTAAAGGCATTGAACGGTGCCGGGGAGCATGGTCCGCATAGTATTGTGATGAGTCCAGATGGGAAAACACTCCACGTCATTGCCGGAAACCATACCGATCTACCTGAAATGGATGCCTATCGGTTGCCAAAAGTATGGCAAGACGACAACCTTTTCCCTCAAGTGAAGGACCCCCGGGGCCATGCCAATGACCGCGGTGCACCTGCCGGATGGATAGCAAAAATCGATCCCGAAGGAAAACATTGGGAATTGGTCAGTGCTGGTTTCCGAAATCCTTTTGACCTCGATTTTAACGATCAAGGCGACATGTTCGTTTACGATAGCGATATGGAATGGGATCTGGGTATGCCCTGGTACCGCCCGACTCGTATCTGTCATGTAACCAGTGGTAGCGAATTCGGCTGGCGTACCGGTAATGGAAAGTGGTCTCCTGCCTATCCCGACAACCTTCCGCCGGTCGTAAATATCGGCCAAGGTTCACCGACCAATGTAGTGTACGGAAGGGGAGCGAAATTCCCCGAGAAATATCAAAAAAGCATTTATGCCTTCGACTGGAGTTTTGGAATGATCTATGCCATTCACCTTACACCTAACGGTTCTTCTTATGATGGTGAGCGCGAAGAATTTTTATCGGGTATTCCACTGCCGTTAACCGATGGGGTAATCGGGCCTGATGGTGCGATGTACTTTATGACGGGTGGTCGCAGGCTGGATTCCGATTTATATCGAGTACATTATACCGGTGACGAGTCGGTTGAGGCTTCGAACAAAACTCCCGAATTGACCGAAGAAAATAAGACTAGAAGACAATTAGAAGCTTATCACGAAGGTCCTAAAGCGGGTGCCATAGCTTTTGCCTGGCCCCATTTAAACAGCGAAGATCGTTTTATACAGTATGCGGCACGTGTTGCCGTCGAACATCAGCCCGTACAAGAATGGCAAGCAAAAGTATTGGCCGAAAAAGACCCGGCAGCCTTGGCACAGGGTATTATCGCCTTGGCCCGTCAAGGATCAAAAACACAGCAAACGGGAATGCTGAATGCCCTTATGGGAGTTGATTATGCTTCACTTTCACCGCAACATCAAGTAGATCTGCTTCGTGCTTTTGAACTGACACTCTCTCGTTTCGGAGTGCCCTCGGCCAGTATAAAAAATAAGGTCATTGCCTATCTCTCACCAAAATATCCGGCGCAAACAGATGTTTTGAACCAATTGTTGAGCAAGACCCTTGCGTATCTCAATGACCCTACGGTCGCAGAGAAGACATTGGCGTTGTTGGAATCGAATACCGGTGAGAATGTAGATGTGATGGCAAATACGGCCACCGATGCTTCCGATTTGATATTGAGGAACCCACAGTACGGTATGGACATCGCCCTTACCTTGAAAAATATGCCTCCTGCCCAACACACCTATTACGGTATGGTCATCCAGGATGTCGAAAAGGGATGGACGCCCGAACTCCGCGAAAAGTATTTCAAATGGTTTAACAAAGCATTTTCATTCAAGGCGGGCAGAAGCTATATCGGCTTTATCGACAAGGCAAGAAAAAAAGCCTTGACCCACGTTTCTAAGAACAAATTTGATTTCTACGATAAGATGTCAGGTGCCGATCTTTTGACAAGTTCGGGCAATGATTTAGCTGTTTCAACGGTATCACCCAAAGGCCCACGACATAATTGGAAGGTAGAAGAAATAGGGCCACTATTGGCGGATGGCTTAAAAGGCAGGGATTTTGAATATGGCAAAAGTATGTTTGCCTCCACCAGTTGCATTACATGTCATACCATGCAAGGTGAAGGTCAAAATATTGGGCCGGACCTTACTCAGCTGGGCACACGTTTTTCCCCAGAAGATATTCTCAAGGCGACTATAGATCCTAGTGATGTTATTTCCGATCAGTACAATTCTACGGTGTACACACTAAAGGATGGTACGTCGATAGTGGGGAGATTGATGAACGAAACCGACCAAAACTATATAGTTTCGCAAAACCCCTATGCTCCTGACATTACTCGTGAAATTCCTAAAGACCAGGTGACCGACATGAAAATGTCGACTGTATCTTTAATGCCACCGGGTACTATTAACGCGTTAAACGAGGATGAACTGAAAGACCTGCTAGCCTATTTGATCGCTGGAGGTGACCCTAATAATCCTATTTATACCGAGGCCAATAATTAAAATGAATAAATTAGTAAAAGAAGCTGGTCGATATGTAGTTTCAACTGACATAGCACCAGCTTCTAAAGCTACATCGGTAAATATAGTACCACGTATTCCACTCATCGTTTTTTTCTTGATGGGCAGTTTCGGGTGTGCCCAATCAAAACCCTTGAAGTTTACTAAAAAGCCAATTGCCTCTGAAAGTTACGAATCAGCAGGGGTTTTCGATGTGAATAATGACAACATGCCCGATATCGTATCGGGTGCCTATTGGTACGAGGGGCCTGATTATCAAAACAGGCACTATATTGGGTCTGCCAAACGTTATGGCGAATATTACGACGACTTTTCGACAATTCCACTGGATGTCAATGGCGATGGAAATATGGATTTTATTACCGGTGGCTGGTTCGGAAAAGAACTGGTCTGGAAAGAAAATCCGGGTGACAATGGCGAATGGCAAGAACATTTAATTGCCGAAGTGGGAAATATCGAAAGCACGCGTTCTTGGGATATTGATGGCGATGGCATCATCGAAATCGTTCCGAATACTCCAAACGACTCTTTGATTATCTATCGCTTGATATTGGATAACAATAAAAAGGGTAGCGGAAAATTCAGCAAACACGCCATTACGGGAAAACACGGTCACGGGCTGGGTTTTGGCAACATCAATGATGATGGCCGAGGAGACTTGGTCGTTCCATCGGGTTGGCTCGAAGCCCCGGAAAATCCGTATTCCGATGAATGGAAATTTCATCAAGACTTTGAACTAGGTACGGCCAGTGTACCCATGATTATTGCCGATATCAATAAAGATGGACTTACCGATCTTATTGTAGGCCAGGGTCATGGTTACGGGCTCCATTGGTACGAACGGACAACCTCCAAAAAAGCTAAAAAAACGACGTGGATCAAACATGCGATCGACCCCTACAACTCGCAATACCATAGTATGGAATGGATCGATATCGACCAAGATGGGGAAAATGAATTGGTTACAGGAAAGCGATACCGAGCCCACAATGGCAAAGATCCAGGCGGGAACGACGAGCTCGGACTCTATTATTTCAGATGGACCGGTGAAAATTTTAGCAAACAGATTATCGATTATGGTGCTTATGGCAAAGGCAAAGGCACGGGAGTCTATTTTAGCGTATCGGATCTTGACAAAAACGGAATGAAAGATATTATTGTAGCCGGAAAAGATGGGCTAACAATCTATTATAACGAACCAACAAAAAAATAAAAAATGAATTTGAAAATAAATTATATGCGGTATGCACTGATAATTCTTGTGCTTATTGGTTTACAGTCTTGCAAGGGAAAAAAGGAAAGTCAAGCAGCGGAAGAATCGGTTGCTGCCGTTGATGACAATGATGGTTTTGAGGCAATATTCGATGGCAAGACTCTCGACAATTGGCAAGGGGACCCCAAATATTGGCGAGTAGAAAATGGTAATTTGGTCGGTGAAGTCACTCCTTCTACCCTCTTACAGAACAATACATTTATTGTCTGGGAGGGTGGTCAACCAAGCGACTTTGAATTGAAGTTGGAGTTCCGGATTGCCGAAGCGGGAAATAGCGGCATCAACTATCGCAGTGAGAAAATTGACACCATTCAATATGCGCTACGCGGTTATCAGGCCGATATCGACGGCAAAATCAGGTATACGGGGCAGAACTATGAAGAGAAAAAACGCGCTACCCTGGCCTATCGCGGTGAAAAGGCTATTATCACATCTCAAGAAAATCCGGACACCCCAGGTTCTTTAAGGGCCAATGTAGCAAAAAATGCTTGGCAGAGCCGTGAAGTAGTCGAATCTCTTGGCGACTCCGATACACTCAAAACAAAGATCAAAAGCGAAGATTGGAACGAAGCCCACCTCATCATCAAAGGAAATATATTACAGCATTATATCAACGGCATTTTAATGAGCGAAGTTATTGATAACGACACTATAAATCGTGCCTCTTCAGGATACCTGGGCGTTCAGGTCCACGTAGGCCCACCCATGAAAGTTGAATACAGAAATATTCAATTAAAAAATCTGTAAAGGGACAAGCCTTGTTTAAAATAGGTTGATTATTTCCTTACCCAGAGCAACGGATATCGCACGGGCATGTTGCGTATGACTTCTGGGTTATCGAAATTAGGTTCCAAAGATTTCCATAAATTCAAATAAGTCTCATTTTTTAGTGCGAGTCAACCATATAAAAACGAAGGCTGTCTCACGGGCCATTCATTTCAATACATGACATCCTCTTTAAGGGGCCGACTTTATCGGCTACAAAAGGTTCTAAATTGGTGTACTCTCTAGTTTGCCCACAACCTGATTTCTTTCGATTTGAACAAGGTCAAAACGGAGTACACCTTGTTGACCTCTACAGAACATTAGAAACATCAAGGCGCCGATAATGAATACCGATTTCATTAAATTGTGCTTTATTAAGAGGTTTAATTGGGACTAATAGCAGATTAATGAAATGACATCAAACGCTCTTAAAGGTATATATTTATACAGAAATAGAGTAAGGCCCTTTTTAAGACACAGGACGGCACAGGATACCCAATTATGGGAAATGGTTTAAGTTTGACCTACCTCGAAACTCAGCAAAAAAATTAAAACTCAATGAACTGTAAAAACTATAGTGTACAACTAATTTTACTCTTATTTTTAGTATCGGGCCCAAAATTCTATGCCCAAAAAAATAAGGAACACAAAGGTACAGATCGCCCGAACATCATATTTATCTTAACTGATGACCAACGTTTCGATGCACTTGGTTATGCAGGAAATTCATTGATTCATACGCCCGAAATGGACAAATTGGCGAAATCGGGCACCTATTTTAAAAATGCCATGGTAACCACCCCAATTTGTGCCGCCAGCCGTGCCAGTATTTTAACGGGCCTTTACGAGCGTACCCACAATTACAATTTTCAAACGGGAAATATCAGGGACAGTTATATGGCGACTTCCTACCCCACCGTATTAAAGAACAACGGCTACCATACGGGGTTCTTCGGAAAGTATGGCGTACGCTATGACCACCTCGACAACCAATTCGATGTCTTCGAATCGTACGACCGCAACGGTGCTTTTAAAGACAGGCGTGGCTATTATTACAAAACCTTGGGAAAAGACACCGTGCACTTGACACGATATACGGGTCAAAAAGCATTGGATTATATTGACACCGCCGATGCTTCTTCGCCCTTCTGCCTATCACTTAGTTTTAGCGCACCCCATGCCCATGACAGCGCCGAGGACCAATATTTTTGGCAGGAAGAATCCGATAAACTTTTGCAAGACACAACGATGCCCGGCCCTGAACTAGGTGAAGACAAATATTTTGAGCAACAACCCGAATTTGTTCGCGAAGGGTTTAACCGTACCCGTTGGTATTGGCGGTACGACACCCCTGAAAAATACCAGCACAGCGTTAAAGGATATTACCGAATGATTTCAGGCATTGACCGGGAAATCGGAAAAATTCGGGATCAGTTAAAAAAGAAGGGACTTGACAAAAATACGGTAATCATCTTGATGGGTGACAACGGCTATTTTTTAGGGGAACGCCAATTGGCCGGAAAGTGGTTGCTTTATGACAATTCGGTTCGAGTACCCCTTATTATCTACGACCCAAGGCAGAAAAAGCACCAAGACCTGGACGATATGGCACTTAATATTGATGTTCCATCTACCATTTTGGATATGGCCGGAGTAGCACAGCCCGAAAATTGGCAAGGGAAGAGTCTTCTTCCATTAGTTTCCGGGCAACAAAAGAGCTTGGAACGGGACACTGTATTGATCGAACATATCTGGGAATTTGAAAATATTCCACCCAGTGAGGGGGTTCGCACCAAAGATTGGAAGTATTTCAGGTATGTCAATGATAGGTCATTTGAAGAACTTTACAATCTTAAAAAGGATCCAAAAGAGATCAATAACCTTGCAAAGGATTCAAAATATGCGGGAAAGCTTAAATCTTTCCGGGAAAAAACGGATGACTTGATTCTCGAACTTTCTGATGAATTTTCGGCAGGACCATCCAATTTAATCGTTGAATGGATAAGAAACACGGCCGGGGTTACGGTAATCGATCCAATTCCCGAATACGGGTGGGTAGTACCGAATGGCGCAGTTTCGCAATCGGCCTATCAAGTATTGGTAGCATCCTCTGAAGAAAAGATAACTAATAATATAGGTGATGTATGGGATAGTGGACAAAGAAGAACCAATACCTCAACAGAAATAGAACATGCCGGCGCACCATTGAAAAGTGGGCAGACCTATTTTTGGAAAGTGCGTATTTGGGACCAAGACAATCGGCTTTCTCGATATTCAAAAAGTCAGTCTTTTACCATGGGAAGCCCAAAAGCTACCATCACTACTCCGAATAGTTTTCAAATCGATACAATAAAACCCGTTGAATTCGAAAAACGAGGCGATACGCATTTTATAGATTTCGGTAAGGCCGCCTTCGCAACCATTGATTTCACCTACAATGCCAAAACAGCCCATACGCTTACTTTCCGTATTGGAGAGCAGCTTGAAGGCGAAAGCATCAATAGAAAACCCTTTGAAAGGAGCCATATTCGGTATCAAGAAATCCAAGTTCAGGTAAAACCGGAACAAACCAAATATCAACTTTCGGTGAAACCTGATAAACGGAATACCTTGCCGGGCAAGGCGGTACCATTGCCTGAAGGGTTTCCGGTTTTGATGCCTTTTCGCTACGCCGAAGTTGAGGGGGCCCAAGAACCCTTGACTGCTGAAAATTTTACACAACTGGCGTATCACAGTTATTGGGAGGATAATACGAGCAGTTTCACAAGTTCAGATACTATTTTAAATCAAGTGTGGGATTTATGTAAGTATTCTATCAAGGCTACCACTTTCAACGGTCTTTACGTTGATGGCGACCGGGAACGTATTCCTTATGAGGCCGATGCGTATCTGAATCAATTGAGCCATTACACTACCGACCGTGAATACGCCATCGCAAGACAGACCATTGAATATTTCATGGAACACCCTACATGGCCTACGGAATGGCAGCAGCATGTCGCACTTATGTTTTATGCTGATTATATGTACACGGGTAATGCCGAGCTTATTGAGAAATACTACGATCGATTAAAATATAAAACACTTTATGAGCTTGCGAACGAAGATGGCCTTATTACCTCGACCAAAATGACCCCCGAGTTAATGGCCAATCTCGGGTTTCCAAAAGAAATGAAGGAAACTTTTAGGGACATTGTTGATTGGCCCTCCGCTGGCTGGGGCGGCGACCCAACAAACAAGGGCGAACGCGATGGCTACGTTTTTAAGGATTATAATACCGTGGTCAATGCATTCTATTACAAAAACATGAAAATCATGGCTGAATTCGCTAGGGTTTTAGGGAAAACTCAGGAAGCTTTGGATTTTAAATTAAGGGCATTGAAAGCTAAAAAAGCTTTTAATGAAAAAATGTTCGACGCTAAGCGGGGTATCTATATAGATGGGATTGGTACAGACCATGCCTCGTTACATGCCAACATGATGCCATTGGCCTTCGATATGGTTCCGGAAGAACATATAGCTTCAGTTGTTGAATTTGTAAAATCAAGAGGAATGGCCTGCAGTGTGTATGGTTCCCAATATTTGATGGATGGTTTATATAACGCTGGCGCGGCAGATTATGCCCTTGACCTGTTAACTGACACCAGTGACCGAAGTTGGTACAATATGATCCGCATCGGTTCGACGATTACGTTGGAAGCTTGGGATTTAAAATACAAGAACAACCTCGATTGGAACCATGCTTGGGGGGCCGTTCCGGCAAATGCAATTCCCCGCGGACTATGGGGAATTCAACCAAAAACACCCGGCTTTGGCATTGCAACCATTAAACCACAGTTGGGAGATTTAAAGAGCAGCACCATCGAAGTGCCCACTATTAAAGGTACCATAAAGGCTTCATATACCTATAAAAACCCACGATTACAGGTATACATCATAGAAATTCCTGCCAATATGGTAGCCGAATTCGAAATCAAAACAGCAGAAAACGATGTGGTCATTTTGAATGGGGAAAAGACAAATATGGCCTTCGGTTCCCTTCGCCTGACTCCTGGAATACATGAAATCAACCTGGTCGTCAATTCTTTTTAAAGCGTTCGGTCTTTGGCTCAATAAATTTTAGGACTACGACATGATCATGACAATGATTATCGTTGCTTAAAGACCGCATTTTACATTTTCCTATCGCAAAAAATTCGCTGTTAAACATCAAACTTGCTATTCGGTATAGTACTATCTTTTCCCGTTGACACGTGTGACGAAATTCCCTAATTTGCAGACATGATCCAAAGACTCAATATAAAAATCAACGAATCATCGAGAATTCCGAAATACAAGCAGATCGTGGAGTCTATTATCAACGATATTGCCAAGGGTAAGTTGGAAATAGGTGAAAAAATACCCTCGATAAACGAATTGAGTGCATCCTGTTACCTATCAAGGGATACCGTTGAAAAAGCCTATAAAGAATTAAAAAACAAAAAGGCCATCGTTTCGGTCAAGGGAAAAGGATACTATACCGCTAAAACCGATTTAATATCGAAAATCAGTATATTCTTCTTGGTTAATAAACCCAGTTATTATAAGATGAGTATTTACAATGCCCTTGTAAACGGCATTGGTGTGAATGGTCATGTCACCCTGTCGATCTACCATTGTGACGAAACGCTATTCGTAAGGGCATTACAGAAAAATTTAGGTGCCTTTGACTACTATGTTATTATGCCTCATTTTAAAGATGACAAATTAGCGCATATCAGTGCCACGGATGCGGTTTTAAAGGAAATCGAGAAAATACCGAAAGACAAGCTCATTATTCTCGACAATAACCGGTTGGAAATCAAGGGCAAATACGGGTCTATTTATCAAGATTTCAAAGATGATTTGTATAACGCACTACAAGAAGGAATCGATAAATTAAGAAAGTATGACAAACTGATTTTAGTCTATCCCAGAAAATCGGTTTTCCCTTATCCCATGCGAATCGTACACGGGTTTACCCGTTTTTGCGGCGAATTTGGTTTTGACTACGAGGTCTTGGACGAAATCTATGATGACATGGAGCTAAACAGTAAGGATGTTTATATTACCATTGAGGAAATGGATTTGGTTAACCTGGTGCGTCAGATCAATGCAAAAAAGATGGTTCTGGGCAGAGATGTGGGTATTATCTCGTACAACGACACCCCTTTAAAAGAGTTATTGGGCATTACCGTTATCAGCACCGATTTTAAGACCATGGGCGAAACGACTGCTTATATGATATTAAAGAACAAAACCGAAAAGGTAAAAAACGTATTTAAATATATCGAACGGAATTCAGTTTAAATGTTTCTTTTTCCCATTGAAATTATATTTGTAACCATTCGATTCTTTTCCTTTAATCCATATAAAAAACTTCGCTGAGTGGTTTTGTGACCGGGGAATTATCATCATTGGTTTCCATTATATCGGCCATATAGGTCCACCACTTTTTTACAATGGGGTGGTTGGGAAGTATGGCGTCATCAAAACCTTCTTCCAACTTCTGGAAGGCAAAAAGTGTAAGCGAATCCTCATCTAAAAAAATAGCGTATTCATGAATGCCCGATTTTGAAAGTAAGGCAGAAAGTTCGGGCCATATTTCATCATGGCGCCTTTTATATTCCGCTTCGAACCCGGGCTTTAGTTTCATGGCAAAGGCATTTCGATACATTTTCTTCTAATTTTTAGTTAATCCCCGCATTTACTGTCGGGGCGTCTTTGGCGAACTGCTTTCGTAACAAGAGCTTCAATTCTTTTGCTACTACAACCTCATCGGTGTAGCGGTTATCGTTTTCTTCGGGATCGATTTCTAGATTGTACAGTTCAAAATCAGTTGGAACCCCGCCCCGATGCCTAGTTCGAATCAATTTCCATGGCTTTCTGATCAAGCTTTCCTGTAAATGTCCCCTCACATAAATTTCATTACTCAAAGCATCTCCAGTTGCTATCGTTTTCCATATGTTCTTCCCTTCCACCGTTTCAGGAATCAACGCCGACCCGGCACGTTTCAACAAAGTAGGCATCACATCAATAACCGATATGTATTCGCTATTGACGGAAGGCGCTAGTTTACCCTTCCATGAGATAAGGGCAGGTACCCGAATACCTCCTTCGTAATTCGATTTTTTCCAATCACGTAAGGGAAGGTTGTTCCCCAATACCGGGTTTGGACCGTGTTTCCCATCGTATTGATTTTCAGGATACCAACTGTCCATACCTCCATTGTCGCTCATAAAAAAGACAATGGTATTTTTCTCGAGATCAAGTTCTTTTAGCACCTTCAAAACCTGCCCTATGTTATCGTCCATATGGCTCATGGCCGCCGCAAAATCCCTTCGCGAGTCATTGTCAATCGATTTCAAATAGGGTTCTTTCCACTTTTCTGCTTCCTGCAGTGGAAAGTGGGGAGCGCTATAGGCCACCTGCACGTAAAAACTTTTGGTCGTATCGCGTTTTGACCGAAGCCACTCGATGGTCTCATTCCCGATGAGATCCGTAGCATGCCCAATCTCAGTAACGAATTCTCCGTTTCTATGCCAACTGGGATCGCCATTTTTATATTCGTGGGAGTATTGATCTATTTGCCCATGCAAAAACCCGTAGGCATATTCAAAGCCATATACTTTTGGACCGCTAGATGGTTTTAAACCCAGGTGCCATTTTCCGAACAGTGCCGTCTGGTAGTTTTGTTTTTGCAATTGTTGGGGCAACGTAATTACCGTATCGGGCAGTTTTTTTTCACTGCGACCAGCGATAGGAGCTACAATACCCATTCGGCTGGCGGGCATGCCTGTCAAAAAACTGGCTCGCGTCGGCGAACAAGTGGGGTTGACATAAAAGCGGTCTAACCTCACGCCGGTTTCGGCCAAAAGGTCGAGGTTCGGTGTTTCTATTTCCGATCCATTAAAGCCAACATCCTTCCATCCTGCATCATCGGCTATGATGACCAAAAAATTAGGTTTTTCGTCTTCGACCCATTTTTGCGCCCATATAGAATTCCCTAAAAAAAGAACAAAGAGTATAGGTACTATAAGACGGTTTCTAAATATGTCGATTATTTTCATACACATCGGGTGCATTGATCTCAATTAATTATTTCAATGTTCACTTCTGTCGACAACTGATCGACAAGCCGCTTTAGGTAGTTCACAAAATAGGCTTCATTTGCAAAACCTGCATCACTGATCTCCCATCCGGCCACGGCATAGTAACTTATCGGTTCTTTGTTTTCGATACGGAGCTTGGCCAAAAATGAATTCGAGAGATTTCCTTCCTTTGGGGCATCGGTATAGCCGAGATACACATCTTTCGGAACGATCAAAGCCATGCCCAACCACCATTTATTGTCGTAGGTTTGCTTATCGTGCGAGTATACGATGACATACTCCTTATGATCGGTTAGTTCGACCAATGGTTTGTCGGTGTTTATATTGACCAACCCGATCACCAGATGCTCATCTCCTTGAAGACCCGCAACGGAAACCGTATTTTTATAGCCGTATATGCCCGGCCAAATCGAGGTCTGCTCGCTTACATCGTAAGACCGATTTAGAGGTTCCCAATCGTCATAACGGTAGCTCAATATTGAATTTACCGGACCTTCGGCCCGTATTTTAAAGGTGGTTCTGACAATGTTGTTTACCGAGTCATCTACGGTCACCCCCAAACGCAGCAGCGTATCACCAACAGCTAGGCCGTAGCCTCCGAGGCCTAGGGAATTTCCGACCGCAAGAATATCCCTGCCCCAATGCTCCATCGTATGGTAGTTGTCTACAACAGCACCATCGGCATCAAGACCAACGGTTTCGGGAGACATATCGGAAACTTTTTTACCAAATAAATCTTTTGCATTACGTCCATCGAGATAATGTCGAAACCCAACCATGTCGTTTTCCCAAGACGGCCCATCAGTCTGATATTGTTGATATCCCAAACTTTTAGGCAACTCATTGGCGTTAAGTATTTCTTGCATTTGAGGTCTTACCGCTTTGTTCGCGGAGGGTCGTTTTCCAAATCGAACACTAGTGCGTTTCGGAAAGTCGGGCAATCCCGCCACCCATTTCACGGAAATATTTTTTTCTTCTTGCGGAGCTAAATCAATGAGAAAAAATAGCTCGTCCCACCTATCATCGCCTTTACTATCATTACATTGAGCCGGAATGGCCTCGCCTTTCTCATCAAGTAGCATCGGGAACAAATTGGTCTCATTATTTAGATCTATCACCGAACGATTAATGGAAATGGGCTTATTGACCAAAGCAATTTCGGAATTATTGGTCAGGTGAATATTGGTTTTAAAACCCTCTGTAACCCCGCAGGATAAGAACATGAGAAGAACAAATGGCAAAAGCGCTCTAATAATAGTAAGCTTCATCTACGATAATTTAGGAGCTAGCCACGAAAGTTACCCAATTATTCCGTGATACGAATGCGTACCCAATACTTTTAATTTTTTAGCGGAAGGTGAGCAATCACGAGTAAATAATCACTATGGCGTACATCTTCTTCCGATTCTAATTTTCTTAAGGCAATCTTCTATTTAGCACGCCAAAATAAGGCTTACCCATAAGCTTGCCATCCTGTAGTATACTGCTCTTTTTTTAATAATAAAGAATGAAGGATTTTACATTAATCGTATTTTAGTCTTCGAAGTAGAGGATACGATCGCCACGCCCTTCCTATTAAATCTGGATAGCAAGGCCATTGAAATAAAAAACGGCCTTTGAATACCTCATCCGTAAACTATACGATTGTCACATCGGTTATTTTGCTGCGTTTTGGATTATATGGTTTCAGAAACCATCAAAAAAGCACGACCAGAAACGAAAAAGGGACATTCAAGATTGCTCTTTAAATATCCCTGGGGGAACTACGCATAACAACTTTCTTAACCCAAAGCGTTAGTCCAGTGTGCTATGTCCATTCCGTTTATGGTACATCAAGCTGACAGCGAAAGCTCCAAAAAAGGAGCTTTCTAAAGCCAAACTATTAAAATAGGGGAACTGTTTAATTTCGAGCTAATAACCGAACTTCCTAGTGGTTATTCGACCCTTTTGTGCTATAGTCAATGGTTAGTGTCCGCATAGCATTTACGCATTGTTTTAAACAAGCATTGTAAAAATAAGAAGCCGCCGCTAAAAACAGTAGCTGTAATAACAATAGTTAAAAAAACCGATTAAATGTATTATTTAATCGATGAAATACTTATTTAACAAGTTTATTCTTACAATATAAAAAAAGAGATTCCTATTTAGAAATAGTATGTTCCTCTTTTTCTTCAATCACCTAAGAAAACGATACATGGTTTTGAGTAATTCGTTCGCTTCAAAAGGTTTGGCGAGTACGGCATTCATTCCCGCTTTTAGATAAGCCTTGTGTTGCTCCTCATAGGAATAAGCCGTTACCCCTATTACGGGAATTTTTTTAATGCTATTGAACGGGAAACTTCGAATTACTTTTACAAGTTGATCCCCAGAAATATTGGGAAGATTTATATCCATCAAAATAATGTCATACGAATTGTTGACGATTTCTTCCATGACCAAGGCCCCATCGTTGACGACATCGATGAAAAAACCGCCCTCGTCTACCAACATTTTAAAAAGCGCCGTTTGTACTTGTTCGTTATCCTCAACCAGCAGCACCTTGAATTTTGAATTCTTTTTTAATCTTAGTTTACCTTTTCTCTTTTCTGAAAGTTCCTGAAAAATAGGAACCGAAGGTTGGTGCAGCGGAAAATTTAAATTTACGTCAAAATAGAAATGAGATCCCACCCCCGCAGTAGAATCTATGTTTACCTTACTTTGCATGAGCGCCAATAACCCTTTGACTATAGCGAGGCCAAGGCCGACCCCTTCTGTACGACCAAGCTGTTCAAAACTTTCAAAAATAGTTTCGAGACTTTCCATCGGAATACCCACGCCCGTATCTTTGACCCCGAAACGCAAATTAACGGTATTCGCCCTTTTTTGGTTCAGCGCAACGTGCAAGGCAATGCTTCCCTTCTTGGTATACTTAATGGCATTGTCACATAAATTGGTCAATACTTGCAATAGCCGCAACCGATCTCCCTCTAGATAAGTAGGAATCTTTTCGTCGACGGTTATCGTAAAAACGAGTCCTTTTTCCTTGGCCCGGGTAGTATAGGTCAGTTTTAAGAAATCGACCAATTGTAAAAAATTGAACACACTGGGGTTCAGGGCCAACTTACCTTTTGCAATCATAGAGATACTCAAAATATCCTCCAGCATTAATTTCAGGTTGGCCGTCGAATCTTTTAAAACCGTCAGAATCCTTCGTTGTTCCGAATTGAGGTCGGTCCGATTCAAAATATTGGTAAGGGCAATAATATTCGTTAGTGGATTGCGGAGTTCATGGCTGAAATTTTGAATGAACTCGTTCTTAAAATGCTCACGCTCTTGAAGTTCATGGTTTTTTAAAAGGATAAGTTCCGAGTCTATAATCGACTCGTTTCGAGACTGGGCCATTGCTTGATACGAAAGGTAGTGATCCGTGAGGTCGCAAATCACTACGAGTATTTTTCCATCTTTTTTAAGAACTTCTATATCTGCTGTCAGATTCTCTACTCTAGAGCCCAGTTGCACACAGTGAAAAATAGTACACTCCTGAACTGAGGCCATAATCTCGGGAATACTGAAAAAAAAGGGATGTAGCTCGCCTATAGGGGCACCTTTCTTGACATTCAAAAGCGTTTGGTCGCTATCGATTACCAGACCCTCGGTATCTGTCAAGATAAATTGAAAGCTGGTATTATTATAGTTTTCCTTAAATGTTTTAAGCATCTAGAGCGAGCATTTTGGCCAATTCTTCGAACAGATCATTGACTTTGCCACCGGTCTTGGCACTGGTGAGATAATCGAATGAAATATTGTTGTTTTTCAAGATTTCCTCTAATTCCGTGGGCACAACCAAATCTACTTTATTACCAACCACCTTGACGGGAATACGGGGCACTTTCGTTTCCAAAATCGATAAGTCAAGATGAATGTCTTGAAATGTAGTCGGCCTAGAAACATCGAAAACATATATGATACCGTGTGTACCCAGTAGATAGGATTCACGAATATGATTAAGATCGTCTGTTCCTTCCAAATCCCAAAGAATCAACGAAACGGATTCATCAGCGGATATTTCGACCAATTTTTTAGTGATGTGAACCCCAATGGATACAATGTAGTTATCAGAAAAACTATTCTCGACAAAACGTCGGATCAGTGAAGTCTTTCCAACGCCAAAATGTCCCAATACTACCACTTTTTTAGAGACTTTCATACTTGAAGTTTTGTGCCAATGCTTTATTGATTCGGTCGGTACTTAACGATTTATATTCGTTCTTTTTGGTAAAATCTTCATAGAAATCAAAAATCAAGTCTTGAACCTTGTCTTTGGTCCTTAGGGTATAGGTACCTGACAATACCACAGCGACATAATAGCTGCTGAAACTTTGAAGGTGAATGTGGTAGAGTTCGTAGTCTATAAGTTCGAGACTTTGGCCTTTTTGTCCAAAGGCATCTTCGACAAAACTCTTGATGGCTGTAAGCATACCCGAAATCATTTCCTCGTCGATGGTATGCGTGTGTGCATAACTTGCCTTGAGCAGACCCGATTCTTTTTCAATCAACAACACTTGTTCGATATGTGCTGCTGCCAACTCTTTAATAATGGCTTGTTTTTCACTGGATTTTGCGAACCAAGACCTTATTTTTGCCTTAAAACCAAGTTGCCGGTTGATACTTTCGGAGAGTTTGTTAATCTCTTGCGCAATATATTTTTTAATCATTTTCCCGATAACGGGATATAGTGCATCTACCACCTCATCTTTATTTTTTTGGATTTCTATTTTGAGTGCCTCGGTAATGGTGGGCCCCAATGTTTGTGGTAAGCTGGTCTTGAAATCGTCGAGTTGCTGCAAAATGATTGGATCTACCTTGGAAGAAAACTTTTCTTGGTCATCGAAACTGTCTTCTAAGCGCTCGAGCCTACTAGATATCTTTTCAATGAAAATCGCTTCATCTTCGAAAAGAAGATCCCTCAATATTTGCATTTTATCGTTTTCATTCATAACCTGGTAAATTGACAAGGTTATTTTTGGCCCACTTTTTCACCTAAATCAATTAGTAGTCTGCCAAGCATCTTTTTATCTACCTTGTCGGCCTCTAGGTTTTCTATTTTTCCTTCAATTTTATCCTCAAGCTCGGTAATTCTAATGTTTACATCGGTAGCCACATTGTCTAAGGCTGTTTTAAGGTCTTGTCGTACCTCTTCGATAAGTTCTTCCAATACTTTTTTCTTATTCTCAATGTCTTTTTTCAAAGACTCGAATTCAGAGTCATATACTTGAATGTTGTCACCAAAAATCAAATTTTTTATGATTTCGATTTTTGATGCTGCCTCCTCTTGTTTTTTTTCCAATTCTACAACGTTATTAGTTTTACCCATGGTTTTTTGGTTTTATAATACTAGCTATTTTTTAAATTTAGTTAAACGTTTTAGGGGGCCTCTAAAACAGTAGGAATTCCAAAACGAAAAGTACGACCTTATCCACTTTGAAACAAAAAACTAAGATATTAAAATTATCGCTTAACTACGTAAGATTATTCTCTCATTTTGATTCGTTTGTTTGGCGTAAGTTAAATGTTATTTTAACAACTTCGTTGATTCTAGGCAATACTTTCTGTTTTTGACACTTTTGCATCACGTTTTAAAAAGACGCTACCCATTTAATTTTTCCGATTGTTCATGATGAAACTTTCTATTAAATTGAAGTGCTTCATCCTTTGACAATGATACCCTGAATCAATAGCTTATCATCTAAAATCTCACAAGCCTAAGCACGCCAAAAGCATAACTATTTGATTTTTAGCTATCATTGGTATTCACCACTTCCTTCACATCACTATTCAACACAAATGTGGTTGGCTTTGATATTGAATTGTACTTATCTTCATAGCCAGAATAATGGCTTGCCGTTAAGTTATAACGAAACGACAGGCTAAAAACCGTTTAAATTATCAAGCCCATGGTCAAGCAAGTTTTTCAAATCTACCTATATAGCCTGTTTTTGGGGGTATGCTCATTATTTGCCCAGCAGGACCCTGAATGGGACGATACCGCAAAAACCAATTGGCCCGTGCTATTTGAACAAATTGATATCCCATCAAAAAAAGATGGGAAAATTCAAAAGGCTGTTTTCTATAAGTCAAAAAGTCAAAGTCAAAGACCTTTAATTATCAGCCTTCATACTTGGAGTGGCAATTATACGCAAAAGGACCCTTTAGCCAAGGAAATACTAGCTAGGGATTGGAATTATATCCATCCTGATTTTAGAGGCACCAACAATCATCCCCAGGCCATGGGCAGTGCTTTGGTGGTATCCGATATCGAAGATGCCATTCAATATGCGTTGCAACATTCCAACAGTGACCCCGAAGAAGTACATATTATGGGAGTCTCGGGTGGAGGGTATGCCACCTTATTGGCCTATATGGGATTAGAGTATCCGGTGAAGTCCTTTGCGGCCTGGGCGCCCATTTCCGATATTGAAGCGTGGTACTGGGAGTCACTCGGTCGAAAGCAGAAATATGCCCAAGATATTTTACAGGCCGTTTCACAAGAAGGTGTTTTTGACCAAGCCGAGGCATTAAGACGCTCTCCCATTGCCCATCAATATCCTATCGAAAAACGAAAAAACGCCAAACTTTCTATTTATACGGGGGTTCATGATGGCTACACTGGTTCCGTTCCCATTACGCATGCCATAAACATGTACAATCGTCTTGTAGGTGAACTGAAATACGGATTATCCGATATGACCAAAATAATGCCAAAGGCTGTTTCAGATTCCAATTTGGTTTCCGAAAGTAAGATGATAAGCCTGGTCACCAAAAGATTGCATCCAAATAATGATAGAAAACAATCGCTGCATGGCCGTGATATTCACCTCTTCCGGAAATATCAAAATATTCAATTGACCATTTTCGAAGGGAGCCACGAACAACTTCCCCAAGCATTGTCGTTTATTCCTTATGATGAAACTTCGTCTTTAAATGCTACAATTCTAACACTTGGTGATTCGAACGGCGCCAGTGAAGAGGGGTGGGCCAATCAGTTAAAAGCAATGCTTCCCAACTCCAAATTGGTCAACATTTCCCAATCGGGCCGTACGATAGGATTTGACAATAATGGTGCAAAAGATTTAAATGCGCTTCGGAATATCAGAAACTATCTACGGGAGGCCAAACAAGAAATAGATGGTGAGAATTTTGACTATATCATTCTCTGTTTGGGTACGAACGATACTAAAAAAGTATTTGCCGACCGGCAGGATGAAGTCGTAGCGAACTTCGAAAAATTGTTGGATTACATTGCAAAGTTTACCGCCAAAGCAAACGCAGAAACCCGCTTAATCGTTGTAACACCCCCACCGATGAAAACAGAAGGCGTATTGGAAAAATACGAGGGTGGTAATGAACGCCTGGCCCAGCTGGTGCCTCAACTTCAAAAATTGGCTGTAAATAACGGATTTAAAGTTTTAGACGTATACCATCCCTTGCTAGGCGTCTTAGATTATTATGCACCCGATGGCATACATATGGATGCTGCAGGGCAAAAAATCATAGCAGCTCGAATTAGAGACCTTCTTGCCGATGGCATAGGTAAACAGTGATTTTTTTACGTCACTGAATCGACCTTTCCATTTTGTGCGATCGATTTCATTATCTTGTTCCTTTTTTTCCTCAACTAAAGGCTATGGACATAAAAGTACTATTAAGAATTCTTTCCCTATTATTATGTATAGGCATGACGCCATATGGGTTATATGCCCAAACCGAAGTAATTCCATTGTGGCCCAATGGCGCGCCAAATGCCATATCAGACCCCTCCTATATTCAAGAATCGCAGTATGATGCGTTAGGAAATATACGAGGCTATAGTAAGGTCTCACAACCCGATATTACCGTATTTCTTGCCGAAAAGGAAATTGCGAACGGTACGGCCGTTGTCATCTGTCCCGGGGGCGGCTATTCCCATTTGGCAATTCTAAAAGAAGGTTATAAAGTCGCAAAATGGTTCAATACCCTGGGAATTTCGGCCTTTGTTTTAAAATATCGAATGCCGAGTGACCAAACTATGGAAGATAAATCGGTAGGACCTTTGCAAGATGCCCAAGAAGCGGTTCGAATGGTGCGTCGAAATGCAGCTAAGTGGCATATCGACCCCTCGAAGGTCGGGGTTATGGGATTTTCCGCCGGAGGTCATTTAGCGGCAAGCTTGTCTACCCTTTACAATGAAAATACCTATACAGTATCGGACAACATGAGCGCCCGGCCTGATTTCTCCATCTTGATCTATCCGGTTATCGGTATGGAAGCTGGTATCACCCACAAAGGTTCGCAAAAAAATCTATTGGGCGATTCCCCTTCCCCCGAGCTCCTCGCAAAATTTTCAAGTGAAAAACAGATAAACGAAGAGACACCGCCGGCCTTTCTGGTACATGCCACCGATGATGCGGGCGTGCCTGTCGAAAACAGCATTGCCTATTACCTTGCCCTAAAAAAACATAAGGTTGCTTCCGAAATGCATATTTACGAAAAAGGCGGCCACGGTTTTGGTTTGGGCATTGGGCACACGAACCAATACTGGCCTACCGCCTGTGAAAACTGGCTTCGCTCGAACGGTTGGATACCGAACGAAGAAATATTCCTGTTTTCGTATTTCAAGGGCAATGGCGAAGACGGACTTCATTTGGCGTATAGCGAAGATGGCTATACTTGGAAAAGTCTAAAAAACGATGCCTCATTTCTAACGCCTGAAGTAGGCAAGGATAAATTGATGCGTGACCCTTGCATTATTAAAGGGGGCGATGGCAAATATCATATGGTCTGGACGGTCAGTTGGACCGACAAAGGCATCGGCTATGCATATTCTGAAGATCTGATACATTGGTCAGAACAACAATTCATTCCCGTTATGGCATACGAAAAAAGCGCACGCAATACTTGGGCGCCCGAGCTGACCTATGACCCTGAAAGTGACACCTACCTTATTTATTGGGCGAGTACGATTCCTGGAAAATTCCCGGAAACCCAATCCGACAAAGACGACGGCTACAATCACCGCATGTACTACACGACCACCAGAGATTTTAAGACGTTTTCCCCAACCGCCTTGCTTTACGAACCGGGATTTAATGTTATCGATGCTACCATACAAAAACAGGAGGACAAGTTCGTGATGTTCCTGAAAGACGAAACCCGGGAACCGGCAGAAAAAAATATTAAAATAGCCCATAGCGACAAGCTTACAGGCCCTTATTCAAAAGCCAGTGACCCAATAACCGGCGCTTATTGGGCGGAGGGACCGACAGCACAAAAAATCGATGGCAAATGGACCGTCTATTTCGATAAATATGTCGACCACACCTATGGTGCCGTACAGTCTTCCGACCTAAAAAACTGGAAAGATATTTCGGATCAAATCCATTTTCCGGAAGGTACGCGACACGGTACAGTTTTCACCGTACCAAGAGCATTGTTCGAAAAGCTAAAAAAGCAATAGTCCCTTTCGTAAAATGATCTAGGTATTTTGTGTCCATTTATTTTTTTGAACAAAGTTTTTGGCTTTCACTGTAATTGACCCATATTTTTGCAATCGATTACATTTTTATAAAATTCGAGGTTTAAAATGTGATATTGACTCATTTCAACCTTGTGAAAGATCAAAAAATACGTAAGTTAGCAAGCTAAAATAAATCACCCTACACAATGAGCAAGCCCGCTTCTTTTATACACGATCAATTTTTACTCGAAAACAAGTACGCCGAAGAGCTGTATCATTCGTATGCTAGCAAAATGCCCATAATCGATTATCATTGTCATTTGACCCCGAACGACATCGTTAACGATACCATTTTCGAAAACATTACACAGGCGTGGATCTATGGTGACCATTATAAGTGGCGTGCGATGCGTACCATTGGAGTCAATGAAAAATTTATTACCGGTACCGCTCCCGATAAAGATAAGTTTACCCAATGGGCAAAAACAGTACCTTATGCGATGCGCAACCCGCTATATCATTGGACGCATTTGGAGTTGGCCCGATATTTTGATATCCACGAGCTTTTAAATGAAAAAACGGCAAGCGGTATTTACGAGGAATCAAGTAAAAAGCTCAATACGAAAGATTACAGCTGTCGAAGCCTGCTTTCAAAAATGAAGGTAGAAGTCGTTTGTACGACCGAAGACCCTACCGATCCACTCATACACCACCAAAAATATTCCAAAGGAAGCCATGCGACCAAGATGAGTACGTCATTCAGACCTGACAAGGCCATACTCATCGACAGCCCCACCTTTAATACTTATATCGACTCGCTGGGTGAGGCCGCCGACATAGAAATTGCGACTTACGAAGATTTATGTGCCGCACTGGCCAATCGCATTTCTTTTTTTAATGCCAACGGCTGCAGGGTCTCTGACCATGGGCTAAGTTTCGTTCCTTTTGATACGTTTACCCAATCCGAAGTTTTTACTATCTTCACAAAAAGAAGAAATAACCAAACCATAACCGAAAGTGAGTCTTTGAAATTTCAAAGTGCCTTAGTACAGTTCTTGGGAGAAAAATATCATGAATTCGGATGGGTTCAGCAATTTCATTTGGGTGCCTTACGGAATAACAACAGTAGAATGTTGGAAAAATTAGGGCCCGATACCGGCTGGGATTCCATTGGCGATTATCCGCAAGCGGAAAGCCTGTCTAAATTTCTGAATACGCTCGATAGCAAGAATAAATTGACCAAGACGATTCTGTACAATTTAAATCCCGGTGATAATGAGGTGTTGGCGGCAATGATCGGCAACTTTAACGACGGCAGTGTGAAGGGCAAGGTACAATTTGGATCGGGCTGGTGGTTTTTAGACCAAAAGGATGGTATGACGAAGCAGATGAATGCCTTATCGAACATTGGCCTTATCAGCTGTTTTGTAGGGATGCTGACCGATTCCCGTAGTTTCCTTTCTTTTCCACGCCATGAGTATTTTCGGCGTATTCTCTGCAATCTTTTCGGGAGCGAGATACAACGCGGGGAACTGCCCAATGATATGGAATGGATCGGAAAACTGATCCAAGACATCAGTTATAACAATGCCAAGGAATATTTTGATTTCTAATTTAGAACCTATTTAAACTTTATATAGCAAATGAAAAAAGTAGTAACGTTCGGCGAGATAATGCTGCGATTGGCACCTCCGGGAT
>CBDULZ010000001.1:0-166034 GCA_965368185.1 uncultured Kriegella sp. | reverse complement strand
ACAGTCGTTTCATGGTTCACACCCAGTCCTTCCTTTTGATGAAAGAGTTCGCCCTGTTGGTCAAAGACGCTAATGATATTGGAGTGCGAAAAATCCATTGGGGATATCTTCTTATAGTTAACCGCCAACACGGCTGCGAACTCGCGAGTATCTCCTTGGGATCCCCTAAGTAACACCCATTGATCGGATTCCATTTCGTTTTCAACAGAAAACTCTTTTAGCCGTTCGGGGGTATCCGTTTCGGGGTCGATACTTACCAATACCAATTTTACATTGTCTTTTTTGTTTTCAGGAATTTGTTGCTCAATAGAGCGCATATCTGCCGCCAATCTGGGACATGCCGCTTGGCAAGAAGTATAGATCATGACCATAACCAGAACATTTCCTTTTAGATCTTTTAGCTCGATTTCTTCATTGTCCTGATTCGTCCAAACGGAAGGCAGGTTATAAATGGAAAGCTCTGAAATTTCCTTTGTTTCCTTAATTTTGGGTTCCAAAAGTGCAAGATCCATTTTACAGACCGCGCAAGTTCCCGGTTCATCAAAAGTTTTGTCCCCTTCACATTTCATAGGGCATTGATAGGCTACTTTGACCAGGTCATCTTTCTTTTTTGTATTGCAAGCGGTCAAACAGGTTCCAACCAAAATCAATAAAAGAAGATATGCTTTATTTTTCATTTCACTTTAAATTTTGATTAAATCCTTGGCACAACGAAATCCCAAATTTTTAACCGAATAATTAGCCTTCATACTTCCTCGAAAAGCATACCGCATGAACGCGGCATAGTTCATAAGATCCGATGCCCCAACGGCGGCACTTCCACAGAATAAATTACTGTCTTTATCGACATCCTTTCTAGATTCCCCTGAAATAAGAACCGAGTTGAAATCCAAGGTCCACTCCCAGACCAGCCCATGAAGATCGTAGATGCCCCAATAGTTTTTAAAGGTCGAACCAATTTCGTTATTGAAAGTTTTTGGCGCTTCGTACCAATCCAATATTTTTTGATTGTAGCTCTCTTTCTTTCTGGCATCGGCGATTTTTTCATCGGCCATAGCGGCATACTCCCATTCATCGATAGTGGGCAGCCTTTTTCCTTGGCATTCACAGTATTTGTTTGCCGCGAACCAAGAGATGTTGGTTACCGGTGCATCTGCGGAAAGCTGATTTCCATACGAAAGGTCACTTGCCCAGTTGGCTAAATAGCTACCATCGGCGAACAGACGTTTTACCTTGCTTTTTTGCCATGCCGGAAATTCGCTTACAAATTTCAAATAATCGGCATTGGTTACGGGGTAAACATCCATCGAAAAATCTTCAATGGTAACAGCTGTGGAATCTACCCCATACAACGGAATATAGGTTCCTCCCTTAATGTCTGCCATGTTTTCTTGTGCCGCAACCGTATTAATGGCTGCAACACAGATCAAGGCAAAAATGGTTTTAAGGTAAGAACCCATACTACTTTTTATTTATTTGCTGCTTCGAACAGATTTTACCATTGCCGGAGTAATTTCTTTTTTAGAGTTGCCCCAGCTGTTGTATACGTAGGTAAGTACGTTGGCAACTTCATCGTCAGACAAGGTCTGCGCGGTCATTACACTGTTGTATTTTTCTCCGTTTACCGTTATTTCACCGGTTAAGCCATGTAGCACAATATCGATCGCCCGATTGACATCGGCGTTGAGGTAATCTGATTTTGCCAAGGGCGGGAAGGCGTTCGGTATTCCCTGTCCCTCTGCCTGATGGCAGGCAAAACAGGTTTGCATATAACTGTCTTTACCAAATTCCATGCGTTCGGCCATAGATTTAGCGGGAATTTCAGAAGCTGGGACCCCATCGGCTGAAGGCATCGTTTGTATGCCGCCACCTTCAGGTAAATAAATATCATCGCGCAATTCGCCGGAGTAGATAGTCTTGTTATCATCGCCCTGTACTTTGAGCATTCCCAGTGCCCCTTTGTTGAATGCCCTGAAAATGGAATGATCTACCAAGATAAAAGTTCCGGGCACCTCTACCTTGAACTCAACAATTGCCGCACCTCCAGCGGGAATTAAAGTGGTCTGTACATTTTCATTAATCGTAGAACCCCCTTCAACATGTACTTTATCGAAAATTTCCCCGATCACATGAAAAGAAGATACCAAGTTCGGACCTCCGTTTCCTACATAGAGGCGTACCGTTTCGCCTACGTTGGCGGTAATGGCATTATCGCCAGTAAGCGCTCCGACCTTGCCATTGAAGACGACATAGTCGGCTTTTTCATCGACGGCCTTTTGCATATCAAAAGGTTGAAGTCCGCGATCGCCGTTTGCTCCTTTGGTGTAAAAATCACCTTGCATGATATAATATTCCTTATCCACATCGGGTAGGCCTTCTTCCGGTTCAACCAAAATCAGTCCGTACATACCGTTTGCAATGTGCATGCCCACAGGGGCGGTGGCACAATGATAAACATAGAGCCCTGGATTCAGAACTTTAAAGGAAAACACTTTTTCGTGACCGGGAGCCACAAATGAGGATTCTGCTCCACCACCTGGGCCAGTTACGGCATGCAGGTCAATGTTGTGCGGCAACTTGTTGTCAGGGTGGTTCTTTAGGTGGAACTCGACTTCGTCACCGATCTTGGTACGAATAAAACTTCCGGGCACCGTGCCGCCAAAAGTCCAATACACGTATTTTACTCCATTAGTCATTTCACCTTCCTCTTCGAGAATTTCCATGTCTACAATCAATTTTTTTGCCTTTCTTTTTCCTGTTGGCGGAGGTACATGGGGAGGGGAGGTCAAAATAGCCTCCATTTCTACCGTTGCAGGTATGTCGGCACTGGCAATTTCCTTATTTTCAATGTTATCCTTACAGGAGGAGATAAATAGCAACAACGCTACTGCGATTAGCAATACCGATAACTTAGACTGGGTAGATTTCATGGTTGTATTGATTTAAATTTTTGGATAAAAGAGTTTTTTGTCTTTTTATAAGTTGTAAATATAGATTAGCCATCCATCCCAAAATATGACAATCCTCATGTTTTGGAATTATACCTTTGCAATTTCAAGTGCCTCGATTTCAAGGATTAGATTTTCCAAAACATCTTTACCACAAAGAAAATCATACAAAATTTTAGCTTTTGACGATTTGAATACCTCCATAGAACCGGTAAAAAGGGCCTCATAGTAGGCTATTCCCTCATTTAGATTGGTCGCAAACTTTAGTAAATACTGTTTTTGCTTCCGGGTAACGAACCTGCGGGTCTCGGTAATTTGTTCTTCTAGGTACTTCAGGTATATGGAAAGTTCTTTGATAAACATGTTGGGTCTATCAGATCGGGTAATAAGATTGGTCCTTCCGTAAATATGATCTGTCATTTCCGATAGGGTCGCAATCTTTGAAAAATATGCCATATTCGGCCCAGGACAGATCGAAACTCCTTCGCCCTCGGTTTTGGTGTCCAATCCGTAGGCCAATAGGGCCGATGTGCCGAGCCCAACACAAGTACATGATTTTTCAGTGATCTTGGCGTAGCGTATTTGATAGTCTTCCGATGAAACGGATTCCTTTTCCAATTCCTGTAATTTTAAATGTTGGTACTGGCGAGAGGCGGTACAAAGGCCTTCATCTTTATACTCTTTGTTCAGGGCGACGAATTTTTTGGGGCAGGCACTTCCGGGCCTTCCTTTTGCAAGATTCTTCGCCTTTTCCAAATCCTTGGTATTTCCTCTTAAACTATGGAAGGGAATACCTAAAGGTGAAATGTTGCTCAAATAAAGGTCATCTTCTTTGGCGGCCACCAGCTGGTCCAAAGTCGCTTTGTCTACCGTTGAAGCTTCAGGGACCAACAAGAATGGTGTGCCCCAGCCTACGGAATCAACTTGGTAATGATTCATAAGAAACTCGTGTTCTTCGGAAGTTCCGACACCGCCCTGTGCAGAAATTTTTAAGGGTAACGGCATTTTAGGAACAGGGCGTTCTTTCTGCTCCAGCGCAGTAACCATCAATTGGTGGACTTCGGTTGTCAATTCTTCTTTATTGGTCTTAAACTGCTCCAAGATTGGTCCCATCAGATATCCATCGGTCGCAAAAGCATGACCGCCACAGTTGAGTCCGGATTCAATGCGGTACTCTGACACCCAAATGCCTTTTTTGGCCAAGAATTTCCCTTGGATCAAGGCAGACCGGTATTCGCTTACCTTTAAGACGATTTTCTTTTTAAGGTTTCCATCGGCATCGGGATAAAAATCATCGAATTCCTCCAAATAACTGTACAATCTGGGATTCATTCCTGCGGAGAGAATCACGGAAGAATTCAAGCTGCTATTCATAAAGCCTCGTAGCGCGGCATGTGCATCGTTAAATTCGGTGGACAGTTTTTCCTTTTTGAAATAATTGTCCTTGTCGACCTTGGTCATAATATTGACATCGATACTGCCCATGGGCATATGCGCTTTGACCCAAGTACCGATTTCCTCAAGATTAAAACAATCTTTGGTCAATTGTTCGAACTCTTGTTTAAGACTTGAAGTATCAGGCAGTCTATGGAAATATTCCTTTATGTCGTTGGTTGTTGCCACCGTAGCATTTTTAAAACCCTCGAATTTTTTTTGGGCAAGTTCTTGAATAAGGTCGAGATACGATGTGATCCGTTTCGCCCTAAAGTCTTCCATTCTATCCGTTATTTCGGTATACGGAATTTCAAATTTTCCGCAGTACATTTTCCGTAGCTTTTCCAAAAGGATGTCATCGACCAAAGAAATTACGGAGTCAATCCCGAACCGGGAAACCTTTAAAGGGGTATCGATCGTAAATCCTATTCCCATTACAGGGATGTGAAAGGAGTGTGCATTTGTCATTTTTTTTCGATTAAATTATACGAAGTATTATTTGTTTTACAGATTTTTAGCACTCATATTAGTATCAAAACGATTCCCATAAAGACCAGTATATAGGCTGTAACGGCGATTTTCCAAAAATTATGGGCAACTTTCAAGTCCATAAACTCAAAGGCAACGCCCATGAATTTAACTGCCGACAATACCAAGATCGCTACGCCGGCATATTTCTGGGCCGTTCCTGAAGTGATGCCCGCAAGTAGGGTAAAGAGTAGTAGTAGTGCCCAAGTATATAATGTGCGTTTATCCATTTTAAAAGAGTAAATAAATGATGGGAAACAGTAACAACCAAATCAAGTCGCACATATGCCAAAAGGCGGCACTTGCCTCTACATCTTCCATTTTTGTAGTTGAATTTTCTTTCTTCAGACCAAAATAAACGGATGCCAGAATAATCAGGCCTACGATTACATGAATGACATGGAACAGGGTCAGTAACCAGTAAAAGGTAAAGAAGGTATTGTACCCAAGCCCTAGTCCGGCATCGATTTTTGAACTGTACTCGATGGTTTTAACGACCAAAAAAAGCAGCCCGAACAGCATAGTCACCGTCAAAAAATTTCGAGACTTCTTTGTTTCCCCGGCCTTCAGCTTTTGCACCGAAATGGCCATAAAAAATCCGCTCGTCAACAGGAACAGAGTGTTGATAGTACCGTAGATGGGATTTAACAAGAACCTAGAGGAATGAAAAATTTCAGGTTCTTGTTTGGCACTATAAACCATAGCGATCAAGGCCATACCAAAGGTAATCAGCTCTAGAAAAATAACGATCCACAACAGCATGCCCCCTGGTGGGTAGTATATGTTTTTTGCACCGATTGTTGGGCTTTCCATGAGCTAGCTATTTGTCGGGATTTGTAAACAAGGTCGGTTTAATGGCAACCATGACCCACCCCCAATTGTTAGTGTTTCCATCAAAATTGCTCTTTATCGTTTCCATGCCCTCGGCGGCGAAGAGATGGGAATAACCGCCCATAAAAGCGATGTTTTTGTCAAGCGTATAAGAATAGACCAGATCCAATTCCGTACCCAGTTGGCTCGACACATTCGGTGCAATTTCAGAAGGCGAGACAAAATTGTGTACGGCAATGTTCAGATCCGATTTTTGATTGAGAACTGCTTTCGCTTTGAAGTAAAAATCTAAGAGTCCAATAGTATTATTATGGTTTCCCACATAAAAGTAATCCATAAATCCATTGAATTTATGGTTGGTGCCGTACAAAGGGGTAAAGGCATTGTTATCTCCATTTGAGGGAGCCCCACTGTCATTTCCGCTCTGAAGCTCCGTACCTAATGTCACCATCCAAGTTTGTGAAGGCTTGTAGTTTGCTTCCAGTGCCAGCAAATAAGCACTTAGGTCGTTGTTTGCGACGTCTTTTCCGAATTGGTAATAAAGATTTGAAATTAATCCGACTGCCCCTATTTTGTAATTCAAATGACTTCCAATGGTCTGGGAGTATCTGGTTTCGTTATTTTCGGAATCAATGACATCGATAAATTGCATTCCATTGCTCAATAAAAGAAAACTTGCTTGAAAGTGCTGCCAATCTCTATGAAGCCATGCATATTGGATGCTTTTGTAGGTGCCCGGAATATTCAGGGTAGTGCCTGTTATATTTTCAGAATCTTGATTGAACGCAAAGCCCAAATCAAACTTTACTTTTTCTTTGGAAAACCTTAAAAGGGCTACATCATGGCTTCGTGCCTGTTGCGCCCAGCCTACACTTCCCATAATACGCTGGTCGTCATAGGAAATTTCTTGACGTCCTAATTTTAAGGAAAATTTTTCGTCAAAAAAGATTTCTCCCCAAGCTTGATGAATACCAAGTCCGTTTTTATCCGATGAATTCAATTGTGGTACATCGCCCCAAACCCTAACATCTTGCATACTGAGGTAAAAATTTAATTTTTCAGTGGTAAAGCCTGCATTCAGCCTGGTACGTTGTGATACAAATGCCGCCGGATTTTCACTATCAGGAAAAGGGGTTTTAAAGCCGTGTCGGTATTCCATGCGCGGGCGAAGTTCGGCATCAACCGTTAATTGAGCGTTGACTTGGGAGGTTAAAAAGATACAGAAAAGGAAAACTATTTTTTGGACTTGTTCCATTTGAAATATTCGGAAATTTGTTATGCAAAATACGGTCAAAAAAGAGCCTTAGAACATGATAATTATCAGGTTTTGAGGGCTAATCAATACTCGATTCACTGTAGTATTTTGACAAATGTGTATGTCGCAATCTTTGTTTAAATTGCAGGTTTGAAAATGACAGATTTAAAATTACATGCCAAAATAGGCTTCACCTATTTTATTTTGGCGGCCGTGTTAGGTGTGGTATTGCGTTCTTTCCATTCGGTAGACATTCCTATCAATTACAAGTTCTTTGTTCATACCCATTCCCATTTAGCGTTGTTGGGCTGGGCGTATGTGGCATTGACCACTTTGTTGTATAAATTATTCGTACAAGACTTGATTACCGATAAAAAATATCGTTATATCTTTTGGTTTACCCAGTTGACATTGTTGGGCATGTTACTGACCTTTCCCTTTCAGGGTTATGCCCTGTTCTCAATTTTGTTTTCGACATTGTTTCTTTTTGCCTCGTATTGGTTCTTTTGGTTTTTTCGCAAGCATGTAAAAGGCAAGTTTAAAAAAAGTAGTGCTTATAAATGTGTAAACGCGGCGTTATGGTATTTGGTGATTTCTAGTTTAGGACCTTGGGCGCTGGGGGCGGTTATGAATATTTGGGGACCCGAATCGGTTTGGTATCGGCTGGCCATTTATTTTTATCTCCATTTTTTGTATAACGGGTGGATGCTGATGGCCATTTTCGGGCTGTTCTTTCATATGCTCGAACGACAGGAGATTCATCCATCAAAAAAGATATTTAAAATATTTTTTATAAGTATCAATCTCGGAATTTTACTGACATTTTTTCTGTCAACCTTATTTGCCAAACCTCCACTTGTATTAAATGTATTGGGTGGGGCAGGGGCCATGTTGCAACTTTTTGCATTGGCCGTGCTGTTTCTTTTTTTTGTGCGTTCGAAAGCGCGTTGGGTACCGGTTTTGTCAAAATTTCAATACCATCTGTTAAAGACTGTGGGGCTTCTTTTGGTACTTAAAATGGCCCTCCAACTTTTGACAGCTTTGCCTTATTTTGCCAATTTAGCGGCTATATATCTTGATTTTACCATTGGTTATTTACATGGAACGTTTCTGGGGGTTGTAAGTATCTCATTGTTTTTGTTCTTCGATTTTTTTAAGTCGATACGGATATCACAAAACGGCTATTGGTTGTACCTCACAGGGTTCGTCATCACTGAGGTGCTTATTTTTTTAAAAGGAATAGTGTCTTGGTTGCGTCTATCACTTTTTGATGATTATTTTGAAGTTTTAGCGCTAGGAAGCCTTTTGATACCACTGAGTTTGCTGCTTATTGTATTCGGGAAACAAAAAGGAAGTCAAGTTTAATCATCCTTTAGTATCCGGATGATACTACCGTTTAATTCGGCGTTTACGGGAATCTGGCAAGCCAGTCGGCTGTTTTCGGTGCGGTTTCCAATTTTAGATAGTCTAAGCAGTTCATCCCTATCCATATTTTCGGTAATGGAACCCTTTACCAACTCGACATGGCAGGTTCCGCACCAGGCCCTGCCTTTACAATCGCCCCAATCCTCGACATATTTGTCAAAGAGCAATTCCATCAGGTTATGATATTCATTGAGCTTGAAATCAGCATGACATTCTTCCCCGAACTCATTGAAATATGTTAGACTGTAGCAGCTGTTCGTCATGTAATCGGGGATTCGTTTTTTTGGGGTTGTTCTTTAGAATAAACTGCAAATGATCACTAGAATATTGAACGATACGCTCAGTAACAATAGGTTGAATACAACCTTTGGTTTCAGTTGTGCAAGTACCGCGCCGTTATAGGCCATGCACAAAATGGTGACTAAAAAAAGTAAGGTCAGCATCACTGCTGTTTGTATGTCGCCCATCAATAATAGCATTGCAGCCACGGATCCAATACAGCTTTGACCTATGATTGCGATGGTCATATAGCCTGTTTGTTCTCTTTTAAATTCGGCTAGAACGTTGTTGTAGATGTTAAATGGTTTCACTTTTTTAGTAGTGAATAGGCTCTTATGCCCAGAATGGGTCATCTGAATTGTCTCTGAATTTCTCATCGTTATGTATTTTTGAAATTGTATTTAATTGTGCTGCTGTAGCTATTTTTTGAATTTCCTTGAAAAGTATACGTTCTTCAAAACGTATATGCTGTGCGAGCTCTTCTTCAATGAGCCCAAGCGATTTATGAATTTCTTGATCATTGAATAACCTAATCAACCTGCGATGTTCGGCAAGGGCTTTTTTGACCAGTTCGTTATCCTTACCTAGAATAGGAAACATATATTGCTCTTCCAACTCGAAATGTGGTACAAGGTGTGTTTTAAAGAACCAATCCGCATAGCGTTTTATTCTTGTTACTTCGATACCTTTTGAAAATCCGGTTCGTATTTTCCAACACAGAAGGAGGCCTTGATGGTGATCGCGACTGACGCCTTGTAATTCTTTTTTTCTTTTGAGTGGTACGGTATTTTCCATAATAGTGTCTGTTATGCTAAAACCGATAATTCTTTTTCCAATAATTCCGCTTTTGGAAAAAGTATATTGTTTTCTAAATGGATATGCCTATGCAGGTCTTGTTCAAATTCTTGCAGTAATGAAAACGCGACCCTGTAGGTGTTACAGGCGTCAGCAGGAGGAGTGTAATTGTTACTCATTTCCTCTATTTCTCGAAATCGGTCGCCCTCGGTCTCATGTTCTTGCATCATCACAGCAATCGGATTTTGAACCGTACCAAAATGAGGTCGATCGAGGTTGGCCCCGCTATGTTTGGCCTTGATCATTTTACGAACAGCCGGAAAGAGAATAAGTTCTTCCTTTTTCATGTGCATGGCCAGTTCCCCCGCAGATTTTTCGAAATGTTCGGTAATCTCGAACAGTTCAGGATGTCTTTCGCCGTGTACGCTACATAGTTTGTTGAGGTACTGTTTTAGAATGGGAATGCGTTCCTCGACATATCGATGGTGCTTTTTTTCTATATAATCGGCTAGCAAATCTAAGGGCCAAGATTTGAAATCGATGGTTTCGGTAGTCTCTTGGTTCAATATTGCTTCGATTTCTATTAACAATTGTTCGGTACTCACATCACCTTTTTCAGCTACCTCGCTAATGCTTCTGTTTCCTTTACAGCAAAAGTCGATTTTATGGTTTTTAAAAACTTGGGCTATTCGGTAGTCTTCAGCTACGATTTGGCCTATATTTTTTTCGAGTATCTTTTCCATAATCTTAATTTTTATATACTAGTTGTTTAAAATATAATCGGATAAATTTGTCCTTTATTAAATCAATTTTTTTTACCTTTTCAAATAGGTCAGGCCAACCTCAAGGCCAGCTGTCATTTCATATAAACTTGTATTTTCAAGCATTTCTTTCAGACCATCACGTATGGCCACGAATTTGTCGTGTACAGGGCAGGGTTTATCGGCATTGCATTCTTTTAACCCGAGGCCACATCCGACGTAAATATTATCACCATCGATGGCATAAACAATGTGGCTAAGTTTAATTTTATCTATTTGTTCCCTTTCAATCTGGAAACCTCCCGATGGACCTTTTACCGAATCGATAATGTGGTTTCTTGACAATTGCTGTAGAATTTTGGCCGTGAATGCTTCGGGGGAATCTATTTTTTTTGCAATATCACGAAGACCTGTCCTTTTCCCATCAAGCGACTGCAGCGCAATGTAGGTGGAAGCTCGTATACCATATTCACATGCTTTTGAAAACATCTCGTATTATTCTTATTTAGGGACAAATATAGTGTAAGTTGTAATTCGGACAAAACTATCCGAATTAAATTTTTGCTAATTTTGGAAAGATTTTATTTCGTTCTATGCTGAAAAATCTGCATAAATAGCATGGTCGACATTTTTTGTGCACGGTTCTTGGCGATCCAAGCGGTTTCACCTTCGAAAAGTTCGTCTATTGTAGCGAACCAAAGGTTGAGCCACAAGCCAAAATGTTCTGAAGTTATGGTGTGATTCATTTTATCATCGACTTCTTGATGGGCGGTTACGGGGTTACCATAGTATTTACGTTTGAGAAAAAGTTGCGTTTCCCAGAAATCGGTCAATAGGGTCAAATGGCTTTCCCAGTCGGTAATAATGCCATTGAATATGGGGCCAAGAACGTTATCAACTCGAATTTTTCCATAGAACGTTTCTACCAAAAGTTTTACATCGGCCCTATTTTGAATATCTTTCTTATCCATAGAATTTAGTTTAAGCAATTGATTCGCAAATTTTTAATGGCTGCTATCCAGGTCTTACAAAATTAATAACTGGTTTGACAGAGCCATAATCGTGAAATTTTCCGGGCTAAATTCAGGCAAGTTGCCATTTTAAGGTTTTTCCATAAAATAGCATTAATGATCGCAGTGAGTTTTATATGCCCAGTTCGATAGCCAATGTTTGTATCACAAATTGATGCAATTGATGCATTTGGGGTTTGCCTTTGCGTTTTCCAAGTCTTCCGAAAGCGTAAAGCACAAACCAAAGTATCGTCATAAAAAACATTAGGCCCAACTGAAGGCCATAAGGTCGGTTCAATGATGCGCTGGAGTAGGCCCAAACACCTAAAATTACAAAAACTGTGGCCACACCAAAGTGTAGAAACATAAAAAAGGTCCATAGGGTAGGGTTGGGGCCGTAAATACCGTATAATTTACAGGTCTTTTCATCGACTTTAATAATTTCAAGATGGAGCTGTGGCGACCAGAAATGATTTTTTTCCTTATCAAATTTGATAAAAATGTGCTCATCGATGCGCTTGATTAGGAGAGGTTTGTATTCCGTATTTTCAAACTTGCCAAGAACCATTTCTTGTTCCGTCGAAAGTTCGAATTGGAACCTTGGTCTAAGTACGATATCGTTGGGAAGGGCTTTCATGTTTTTTTAGGTCAGTCGGGGCATTCCATCGTACTCGAGACCAGTTCGACGACAGGTTTGGGTGATAAATAGGGAATGCCAAGCCCCATACCACGTACTATGAAAAGTGCCCCAATAATGATTACAAAAACGGGAATCAACTTTTGTACGTTTTGCCGTGCTATTCCTTTGAGAAGTGAACTGAAATAAATGGCTGTTGTCATTAATGGAATCGTACCGAGTCCGAAAAGAACCATATAAAGTCCGCCTTGCGCCGTATTGCCCATTGCAATCGCCCCAAAGAGCGCCATATAAACGAGACCACAAGGTAAGAATCCATTTAAAAACCCGATGGTAAGAAATGTATCGGGCGTCTTCTTTTTCAGTTGTTGTCCCAATCGATTCTTGACCTTGGCCATAAGTTTATAAAAAGGTTGGGAAAGATTGTATTTGCTAAGGGTCTTATGTGGAATAAGTACTATGACAATCATTAAAACACCAATAACAATCGATAGCTTTTGCTGCATTCCGAAGACATAGAGGCCTTTCCCTAGCATCCCGAATACGAGCCCGATGATACCATACGCCAATAATCTACCTGAATGATAAATGAAAATTTGTGTAAACTTATTTATTTTGTTATTCCTATCGACGGGCAACATAAAGGCAATCGGGCCACACATGCCCACGCAGTGAAGGCTTCCCAATAATCCCATTATGATGGCCGATAGTAACATATTCTGCTATATTCAAAATTGTGGTTCAAGAAACAAACTACGGTCAAGCCCAAAAATTCATCAGCGAAATGAAAACGGGTTCTTTACATCGTGAATGTGTAATAATCCATATTCTTATGCTTTGGACTATTTTTTATAGGTCAAACTCTCTTTATGCAAATACACCTCATCGCCATATTGCCAAGAAACTTTAATATCCCAGCGACCATCTAACAAACGTTTGTCAGGTATGAGCAAATGTGCATTGGATAGGCTTACGGGTAAGTCAAAATCCAAGTGTTTATTAGATGGTCTGTAAAGGGACACTGTTCCTTTTACTTTTTTCGTATCTAGATTTTTCGGAAAGTTAAGCACCAATCCTTCAGGTGTTCTTTGCGTAGTAATTCGTGCGTTTTTGTTGCCGTTCTTTTCGGCATCGATTTCTTTCTGATACCCCAACTCGGCCTTGTAATAATCTTCTGTAACCAAATCATGATTTGCCCGGTTGTCAAGCCCCATCCGTATCACGAAAAACAAAATAAAGCTTATGAAAGCTACAAATGCCAATACAATCCCTGTTCCCCAATTTATTTTCATCGCCTTAGTTTTTTAGTTGAATAGTCTTAAAAAAAACAATCTTAGCTTCATCGCCACAAAAATTAAAATGAACACTTTCATAGTTTTGGCTGGCTATGTTATTTATAGCTTCTTGGCCCCATAAACGCGGTTGTGGTCGTTTCTATCAACTCATCACCACTATAGACCCCGATTTTTATGTTGTTCTTATCACCGTTTAAGGCCGAATTGTTGATTTCTATAAAAAGGGTGCCTTCCGCCAGCTCTTTCGCCGGTACTTTAAAATCTTGATGACTCACCAGTTTTATGGTTCCCTTATGCGACAAGAGTTTAAAATTAACATCATCGACATCTTTGGTGGTTTTGTTGACCAACTTATACGTGTACACGTTACTGATAATATTATTGTCTTTATGCTCGTAGAGTTGCCCTGGAAGCCTTAAAATATTGGCCTCAAGGTCATTTCTTAGGAAAAGCATTCCGATTAGAATTCCCGTCAGAATGGTTAAAACAGCGGTATACCCCTTAAGGCGTGGAGTAAATTTGAACTTCTCCTTTTTTACGATTTCATCTTCACTGGCATAGCGTATCAACCCCTTTGGAAGGTTAACTTTTTCCATAATCGTGTCACACTCATCGATACAGGCCGTACAGTTAACACATTCTAATTGTGTTCCGTTTCGAATATCGATTCCCGTTGGGCAAACATTGACACATTGAAAACAATCGATACAATCACCGAAACCTAGGGCTTTTCTATCTTCGTTTTTTCGCCATTTCTTCCTGCCGTTTTCAGCTTCACCCCTTTTATGATCATAGGCAACAACAATCGATTTGTTGTCGAGCAATACACTTTGCATACGCCCATAGGGGCAGGCGATAATACAAACTTGTTCCCTGAACCAGGCAAATACAAAATAGAACACCGCGGTGAAGATCAGCAATGAAACCATGATGCTGACATGACGTAACGGGCCATCCATAATATATTGGATAAGCCGGTCACTACCGATCAAATAGGCGAGGAAGATGTTGGCAATCAAAAATGAAATGACAAAAAAGATAAACCATTTAAGTACACGTTTTCTAACTTTTTCACCATTCCATTCTTGTCTATCCAATTTTATCTGCGCACCTCTGTCCCCATCGATCCAATATTCTATCCTACGGAAAACCATTTCCATAAAAATGGTCTGGGGGCACATCCACCCGCAAAAAATACGTCCGAAGGCGACGGTAAAAAGAGATACAAATACAACCCCGATAATCATGAGAATGACAAACAAATAAAAGTCTTGGGGCCAAAAAGGGAGTCCGAATATATTAAAACGACGTTCGAGTACATTGAACATCAAGAACTGGTTGCCATTAATTTTTACAAATGGGGCTGCAAACAAAAAGGCAAGTAAAAGGTAGCTGACGTATTTTCGGTATTGGTAAAACCGGCCGCTTGGCTTTTTGGGATAGACCCAGGCCCTTTTGCCCTCTTCGTTGATGGTGCCTATGGAATCCCTAAAATGTTCTTTTTCTTGTGACATCTTCAATGGCTGTGCGTTGTTGCTCTTTTCGTTCTAATAGAAAGTTCGAACAGGGATTTTTACTACCAATATCTTCGATTAAGGCGTTTCTTCCTCTACCCAAATATCACCTTCCGGGGCTTTGGGGTTTGCAGGAGTCGTACCGTATATATTGATCAATACATAACTCGATACCTGGGCAATTTCTACAGGTTTGAGGGTCTGTTTCCATGCAATCATTCCTTTGCCATCGCGACCTCCTTCCGATACGGTGTGAAATACATTTTTAATGCCTCCGCCCAAAATCCAATTGTCATCGGTTAAATTAGGGCCGATTCCACCACCACCATCGGCCATGTGACAGGCAACACAATTACTTTCGAAAACGGCTTTGCCGGCTTTGAGATCGGAAGCCTCGGTCATGAGTTCAACCGTATTCGCATCGACCAAATCTTTTGCGGTTTTTTTGTAAGCCTCTATTTCAACCTGTGCGGCAGCTACATCTTGCTCGTATTCCAAATCTTGGTCATAACCACCAAAAACATGGAAACGCAACATATATATGATAGCGAAGACTATCGAAGCATAGAACATATATACCCACCACGGTGGTAGTTTATTGTCAAGTTCACGTATACCGTCGTAATTATGATCAAGAATAATCTCTTGCTCGGCTTCCATGGGCTTGGATCCCAGTAATTTTTTATATGTTTTTTTGCCCCATTTCCATTCCCATGATGAGCCCTTATTTTCTAGATAGCGCTTTTTGGCTTCTTCTGAAAGCGTTTGAAACATTACATTTTCAATAGCATTCAAAATAATCTGAATTACAATCATTAGGAAAAGAATGAATACCATAAAAATCTGTAATAAAGGGTACTCGATGATTGCCGGTTTGTCTCCAGAGTCTATTAAAAGTTCCATCAATCCTAGAATAAGAAAGAACCCAAGCGGAATCTTGATCCACCAAACTGATCCGTTTTTCATGTTATTTTATTTTATGTTGATAGTTGGTATTTATCTTTTTTAGTCTTCTTTAGTTGAAAATAAATTCACTTGACTTTTGCCGCTGCCTTTTAGTTTCTGAGCTAGTTGTCATCATCCAAAGGCAATTCACTCATTTCTTTTACGTGTGCTTTCGAGGCGGTAAATACCCACCAGAAGAGCACAACAAAAAAAATAAAGAAGATGAGTAACGATATCATGGGATAGGTAGCCACCCCTTCTATACTTTCCATATATCCCTTTACAAATTTGAGCATATCTTTAATTTTAACTGTTAAAAGAAACTAACGCAAGGTCTCTTAGGTCGACGACTATCACTATCCTTTTTATTTGTTCCCCGATAAAAGTTCTTCGGTATCCTTAATTTTAATATCGGTACCCAAACGCTGTAAATAGGCGATTAATGCCACGATTTCACGATCTTTCATAGGAATGAATTCTTCACCGTTTTCGGCGGCATATTTTTTGTCGGCTTCATAACTTTTAGCAAAATCGGGGTCGCTATACAGGTTTTTCTCAATTTGGGCAGCCTGTTCGTTCATACTCGTCTCGGCATTGGCAATATCTTCTTCGGTATAGGGTACTCCCAAAGACACCATCGTCTCCATTTTTGCCCTTATATCACTTCGGTCGTGAGCATCGCGAATTAACCATGCGTACGACGGCATAATAGAGCCCGCCGAAGTTGTCTGCGGATCGTACATATGGTTGAGGTGCCAGTTGTCGGAATATTTACCACCTATTCTTAACAAATCGGGACCGGTACGCTTACTACCCCAAAGGAAAGGGTGGTCGTATACAAACTCCCCTGCTTTCGCGTATTCACCGTAACGTTCAACTTCACTACGGAAAGGCCGTACCATCTGCGAGTGGCAACCCACACAACCCTCACGAATGTATAGGTCACGACCTTCCAATTCAAGTGGCGTATAAGGTTTGACGCTGGTAATGGTGGGGATGTTCGATTTGACCAATATTGTAGGGACTATTTGGATGATTCCCCCGATTAAAATAGCGATGGTAGCCAAAATAGTCAACTGTATCGGCTTGCGCTCTAACCAAGTGTGAAAGGTTTCACCGGCAGTCCTTCTTTTTGATACCCGTGTCAAGGCAGCAGCTTCGGCCAATTCGTCTTCTACCTTGCTTCCTGATTTGATTGTCAAGACAACATTATAGATCATGACGCAGGCACCTACAATATACATCGTTCCTCCAATGGCACGCATCCAGTACATGGGCATAATTTCGGTGACGGTTTCCAAAAAGTTGCCATACACCAAAGTACCATCGGGGTTAAAATCTTTCCACATCAACGCTTGGGTGAATCCGGCAACGTACATTGGTAGGGCATACAAAATGATACCCAAGGTACCGATCCAAAAATGGACATTCGCGAGACCTACCGAGTACAGTCTTGTCTTCGTCATTTTTGGTACCAGCCAATAGATCATACCGAACGTTAAAAATCCGTTCCATGCTAGGGCACCTACATGCACATGGGCAATAATCCAATCGCTAAAGTGAGCAATTGCGTTTACATTTTTAAGGGATAACATGGGGCCTTCAAAGGTGGCCATACCATAACCGGTAATCGCCACTACCATAAATTTTAGTGTCGGGTCTGTCCGTACTTTGTCCCAAGCACCGCGAAGGGTCAAAAGCCCATTGATCATACCGCCCCACGACGGAGCAAGTAACATAATGGAAAAAGCAACGCCCAAATTCTGCGCCCAATCGGGTAATGCGGAATAGAGTAGGTGATGGGGCCCGGCCCAGATATAGATAAAGATCAACGACCAAAAGTGAACAATGGAAAGTTTATAGGAATATACAGGTCTGTTCGCCGCTTTTGGTACAAAGTAGTACATCAGGCCCAAAAATGGTGTGGTCAAGAAGAACGCCACCGCATTGTGCCCATACCACCACTGAACCAAGGCATCTTGAACACCGGCGTAAACCGAATAACTCTTCATGGCACTTACGGGAAGTGATAAACTGTTGAAAATGTGAAGTACGGCTACAGTGACAAAGGTTGCCAAATAAAACCAAATAGCAACATATAAATGGCGCTGTCTCCTTTTAATCATCGTGCCTATCAGGTTGGCCCCAAAGACCACCCAAACAATTGCAATCGCAATATCGATAGGCCACTCGAGCTCTGCGTATTCCTTTGAGGAAGTATATCCTAAAGGAAGGGTTATTGCCGCAGCTACAATAATCGCCTGCCAGCCCCAAAAGTTAAAATTACTCAGAAAATCACTGAACATTCGCGCTTTCAGAAGACGCTGGGTAGAATAATAGACACCCGCGAAAATGGCATTACCCACGAAGGCGAAAATAACGGCGTTGGTGTGCAACGGACGCAATCGACCAAAACTAAGCCATGAAATGCCTTCCATATAATTGGGGAAAATAAAAAGGAAGGCCAACATGAGGCCCACCGACATTCCGACAATTCCCCAAAACATTGTAGCGTAAAGAAACTTTTTAACAATTTTGTTGTCGTAATAAAACTGCTGTACCTCCATAAGTATTGTTTTTTAATCTAAGGATTTAGAATGTAGCATTCGTCTATACTATTTTTTAAAGTTGAAGAGGGGATGGTTGGGGATGGAACTTAAATGAAGTTCAACTACCACGAACAATCACCTCTTAACTTCCCATTCTAATTTCCCATTGTTTAGTTGGGTCTTTTTGTTACTCGTTTTGTTTTCGCTTTGTTTTTCTTTGGAAGGTTTATCCTTGACCAGTTCATCTTCGAATAACATACGCACAGAGGGAGTGTATGAATCATCATACTGACCACTCTTAACGGAAACAATAAATGCTGTGAAAAAGATGACTGCAACGACGAGGCTGATGGCCAATAGCACATAAATAACACTCATACCTACCTGAATTCTGGTGTAAAACTACGTTTGCACCAATCCCTATAAAATGACATTTGTCATGTTTTGTTTTTTATTTCAAATTTCTTCCTAAAATATTTGTCATCACTGTTGTAAAGACGACAATGCTTATAGAGCTCAATGGCATCAAGATTGCAGCTATTACTGGTTGCAGCTGCCCTGTTACCGCAAAATAGAGTCCGACCACATTATATAGTAACGAAAGTACAAAACTTAATTTTACAATTCCCATCGCCTTTTTCGATGCCAAAATATATTGATACAACCACCTAAATTTAGTAGCATCTAAAATGCCATCACAGGCGGGTGAGAACACGTTGACGTTTTCGGAAATTGCGATTCCCACATTACTTTGAGCCAAAGCTCCGGCGTCGTTCAGACCGTCGCCAACCATCATCACCTTTTTGCCCCGGTTTTGCAAAGTCTGTATAAACTCTAGTTTATTCTCTGGTTTTTGATTGAAAAATAGGGGCGTAAGTTTTGGCAGCAACTGCTCTAAACGTGCCTTTTCACCTTCGTTATCCCCTGAAAGAATAGCAAGTTGTAGGGTCGCCGACATATCTTTGAAAACTTCTGAAATTCCATCGCGGTACTCGTTGTGAAACACGTATTTACCCTTATAGGTATTGTTGCTGTTGATGTGAACGGATGTATTCAAGATATCTGCATCTTGTTGATAACCTGTGAAATCGGCAGAACCTATTTTGATGTGCCCATCACCTATACTGCCTTCTACGCCTTTGCCTAAATGTTCCTCGTACTCATCTAAAGTGACTATGTTATGCGCTGATAACATGGCGTACAGTGATCGACTTAACGGGTGGTTCGATGCCCGAAGGGTATTTTTTAATAATGATTCTTCGTCTAACGTCAAAGGCATGCCCTCGTAACTTGCCGTACTTTTTTGAGCCGTGGTAATAGTACCGGTCTTATCAAATATGGCGGTATCGATCTGTGCGAGCTGTTCAATGGCCTGTGTATTTTTTAGGTAGAATTTCTTTCTTCCAAAAATGCGGAGCATATTTCCTAAAGTGAAAGGTGCTGCCAAGGCAATAGCACATGGGCATGCGATAATCAGTACTGCGGTAAAAACATTCAATGCTTTACTGCTATCGAAAAAGAGCCAAAATAGAGTCGCTGCAAAAGCGATGGATAAAACAGCTATGGTAAAGCGTTTTCCGATACTATCGGTCAGCGTTTGGAATTTGGTGGATTTGTCGTCTTGAAAAATGACGTTGCTCCATAATTGGGTGAGATAAGACTGTGAAACCGATTTTAAGGTCTCGATTTCAATCGCGCCATTCAATTGCTTGCCTCCTGCAAAGATTTTTTCACCAGATTGTTTTAGTACGGGTTCTGATTCGCCGGTCACAAAACTATAATCGATGCGTGCCTTGCCTTTAATAAGTATACCATCAACGGGAATGAGCTCCTCATTTCTAATCAGAATTCGATCTCCTTTTTTTAGGCTGTGAACTTGAGTGCTTTCTTCTTTTCCTCCAGATAAAATCCGGGTAACTGCAACAGGAAAGTACGATTTGTAGTCTCTTTCAAAAGATAAAAAGGAATACGTTTTTTGCTGAAAGAATTTTCCAAGTAATAGGAAAAAAACCAAACCGGTCAAAGAATCGAAAAATCCCGGTCCCCAATCGAAAATTATTTCAAGCGTACTTCTTAAAAACAATACTGAAATTCCTAAGGCAATTGGAACGTCGATATTTAAGAATTTACTGCGTAAACCTTTGACGGCAGAAACAAAATAATCGCGACCGGCGTAAAAGACTACTGGTAACGAAAAGATAAACATCAGCCAGCGAAAAACAGTTTGGTACTGATTTAACCAGAATTCACCTCCATCGGTTTTGCTTGTAGCCAGGTCGAAATATTCCGGAAAAGAGAGAAACATGACATTACCAAACGCGAAACCGGCAACGCCCAATTTATAGATAAGGCTCCTATCGGTACTTTTCTTTTCACTATCATAGTCATCTAACGAAATATAAGGTTCATAACCGATGCGCGCCAGAAGAACGACCAATTCCTTTAAAGAATAAGTATTTATACGATATGTGATTCGTACCGTTTTCTTTGGGAAATCAACTTGTGAACCAGTAATCGAGGGGTTGAGTTTGTTTAAGTTCTCCAAAACCCAAATACAGGAGCTGCAATGAATGTTCGGTATATAGAGATTGACAATTTGTAGGTTGCCGTCGTTGAATTCAGTCAACCCCTGAACTATGGCCGGGGTATCGAGAAAATCATATTTTCCTTCGACAACTTTGGGAGTGCTGCCTGCTGCAGCTTTTAGATCATAATAGTATGTTAGGTCGTTACTCGAAAATATTTCATAGACTGTCTTACAGCCGTTACAGCAGAACTTTTTCGAATCGTAAGCAATACCGGTATTGCCACAATCATCACCACAATGATAACAGTTGGTTCTATCCATAAAACATTTACATATACCGGTGGCAAAGGTCGAATAGTCGTAGGTTATAGAATATGATTTATGTCATGTTAGAATAATTAGTGACCTCGTAACTTTACACCTTCAGCGTAAAAGCTAAAGTTATGGATAATAGAACTGAATCGCAATGTGAACAATGTATAGTTAGGCAATTCAATTCGTTGCGTGCGATGAGCAAAGAAGAATTAAAAAAGGTCTCACAAAGTAAAACCACCAAAATTGTCAAGAAGGGTGAAACTATTTTTAAGGAAGGTGAAAAGCTCAACGGTGTTTTCTGTGTACGTAATGGCGTTTCAAAACTTTCAAAATTGAGTGCCAATGGAAAAGATCAAACTGTTAAATTGGCCGCAAAAGGTGTGGTTATTGGCCAACGTTCGGTAATTGCGGAAGAGTTGTCGAATTTGAGTGCGACTGCCTTGAACGACATGGAGGTTTGTTTTATTCCCAAAGAAAATATTGTGAATACGCTTAAAACCAACCCGAACTTTACGATGGAGGTGTTGCGGCATATGGCGCATGATCTTAAAGAGGCAGATGATGTTATTGTAAATATGTCGCAAAAAACGGTAAGGCAACGGGTTGCGGCGGCATTTTTATATTTGAAAAATAATTTCGGAGAAGATAAGGACGGATTTTTGCTGTTGACCCTTTCCCGTGACGATATCGCTAATGTGGTCGGCACGGCTACGGAATCGTGTATTCGAATTATTTCAGAGTTCAAGAAAAAGGGGTTACTGAAAAATTCCGGCAAGAAAATGTGCATCGTCAATGAAAAAGGACTTCAAGATTTGGCGGAAGGATATTAGAACGGCTTGTTCGAAATCAAATTAAAACAATTGTTTTTACATATGACCTTATCGGTTGTTTTCCGAAGAATCAAATAGCCTAAGGTCAAATATTCAAAAAAGGTTTGAACGTTCTTCACAGACCGTTCATTACCGTTTCGAAAAGCTGATTTATGTCATAGTTTCAGAAAATGGCATTCGATAGTTTTACACTTTAAGTCTGAATTGTTACTTATGAAGAATATTTTAATTCCCACCGATTTTTCTGAGAATGCTTGGAATGCAATCAAATATGCACTCGCCTTATTTGAAGATGAAAAATGTGTTTTTCATTTGCTGAATACCTATACGCCAACAATTGCGAATAGCCGCTTTATGGCGTCATCTATTCAGAATAGTGTGGTAGATACGACGCACAACAACTCTATGAATGGTTTACAAGCGATTGTACAACGTATCAAGGAAACGCATAACAATCCGAACCATAGCTTTAAGAATATTTCGTCCTTTAGCCTTTTGGTAGATGAAATCAAAGAGATAGTGGCCGCTAAGAAAATCGATTTGGTGATAACAGGAACAAAAGGGGCTTCGAGCTTTGATGAAGTTTTTATGGGAAGCAACACGGTGCGAATCATTAAATCAATTAAAAGTTGTCCCGTTTTGGCCATACCGCAGTATTTTGAATTTGAAAGGCCTTCGGAAATTGCTTTTGCCACCGATTTTAACCGTTTCTATACTTGGTCGGAACTGGAACCCTTGATAGAATTAGCGAAGACCTTTAATGCTGTTGTGCGCATTGTTCATGTACAATACGAGATTAAGGCCTTGACCGAGATTCAGCAGTTTAATTTAAATATGTTGCGGAAATATTTGAAAGACATCGAGCATTATGTGCATACCGTATCTGAACTGAACTCGGTGTCAAAGACTTTGGAAGTATTTACCAATGAACTCGACATCCACTTATTGGCGATGTTGAATTATCAACACAGTTATGTGGAGCTCATGACCCGTGAGCTGGTCATAAAGCGGGTGGCATTTCATACTCAAATTCCATTTTTGGTCATTCCCGAATTAGGTATGGGCACTCCTTCAAGAAAAAGTAACAAGCAAGAAACATCTATCTTTAATTGATTCGCGAGTCGATAGGGTAATCATTATAAAAGTCTTCAAAGGTTTTGTTGACCCGATAATTGTCGGTTAGTACCTTATAGACCATAATTACTATCATTATTTGCCCCAATACCGTAACATAAAACACCCAATTAAAGGGGAAGTTCATAACAGCCATTATTGTAACGGTCACTAAAGCTAAGGTGGTGGCCCACACCCAAAACATAGCCGTATTTTTCATTTTTCTTTTAAAGTTAGTAAAATTTTATTGGTTTTTAGGTAGGGGATAGTGCGGCTAACCTATATCTCGGAAGTAGCATTTCTCGAAAAGGGGTAGCAGAAACCAAAATAGGTCATTTCAAATACCGTTCAACAAAGGCCTCTTTATAGGCCCGCCCGATGGGTACATGCAGGTCTTTATCAAAATAGATGCGGTTACCCGATACTTTGATGATATTGCGTGTATTCACTATGAATGATTTGTGAATCTGTGTGAACTGGGTCTCATTCAAGGTTTGTAGCCAATGACGTAACGAATGTGAGGTCAGGTGTTTTCTGTCTGTCGTGAAAATTTCGGTATAGTCTGCTTCCGATTGAATAAACCGGATATCTTGCACGTTGATTTTTAAGTGCTCGTACCCAGATTTGACGAAAATTATATCTGGGTTAGATTCCGAAATTTGGTTTTCATTTTGTCCAACAGGAACCTTGCCTACGGCTTTTACAAATCGTTCGAATGAAAAGGGTTTTAATAGATAGTCGACCACATGATACTCATAACTTTCCAATGCGTAATCGGAAAATGCTGTTGTCAAGATAACATGGCGTTTAACAGGCAATGCCTTCAAAAAATCAATACCTGATATTTTAGGTAGATGGATGTCTAGAAAAATCAGGTCAACAGTTTCCGTCTTTAAGAAATCCATAGCTTTTAAGGCATCTGCAAAAATGCCTTTCAGCTCGAGATCGTCCATATCGCCGATGAATTTTTGCAATACGCGCTGCGCAGGGGGCTGGTCTTCGATAATGATGCATCGTATCATTTCCGGCCAGGTTTTAATTGTATTTCAAGTTGCACTGAAAACATTGTATCGCTTTCCTGAATAGTAAGTTCATGGGCATCAGGGTAAATGATTTCCAAACGCTTTTTGACGTTAAGCAACCCAATGCCATGTGACAAATCATCCGTGTTGGTTACAGGTCGAAAAGAATTTATACACTTAAAGTACAACCTTCCTTGATCATTCACGTTAATAGTTACGTCAATGTCAATATCCTCCGACTGACTTGCGGTACTGTGTTTAAAAGCATTCTCAATGAATACCAACAAAATAAGGGGAGCGATTTGATGTTCGCCGCCAATATTTTCTGTTTTGAAGGTTACTTTACCACGATCTTCGATTTGTAATTCGCTCAATTGGGTGAAATTTTTCAAATGCTCCACTTCTTTTGCCAAGGGTACAAAATCTTCTTTGCAATCGTATAGCATATAGCGTAAAACAGAAGAAAGTTCCAGTATAATGGATGGTGTTTTCGGAGAATTATCAATTGCATACGAATAAAGGTTGTTCAAGTTGTTGAACAAAAAATGCGGATTGATCTGTGATTTCAAGAACTGCAGCTCACTTTCCTTGACAGACGCCCTAAGTTCATCGACCTCATGCTGTTTTTTTGAAGCGTCCCAGGCAAACTTAAAGCCACAGAGGATAGTAATGATCGGCATAACATCCAAAAGACTATAAAAGACCCCATGAAAGTACATGCCCCTAGTGTCGGGAAAATAAATCTTTTCGATTATGAACTCCTCGATGCATATAATGCTTGTGACAACAATTGCCAAGGTTACGAAGAAGGAAGTGTATTTCTTTCGGTAATAGAAACGGGGCAAGAGCAAATAATTGATAATAAAGGCGCCAAGGGCATAATTCATAAAAATAACAACCTGATGGAATTGAATCTTGGGACTATTCTTGTCAAATGAGAAAAAAAGAAACAATACCACATGTAGAAGTACCTGAAAGAATACTTCCTTTGAAACACTGCTTAACCCTTTGAAATAACGAATCATAATTCAAAATTACACTTTTGATTCGAGTAGAATCACCAAAACCTCCAATCGACATATATGTAAGGGCAAACGACATTTTTAGTATGTTTCTCCAAAAAAAAGCCTAAACCCTTGTCGTTGAGGTAGTCATAATCGTTGTTTAAAGATTTATTTCACGGAATTATTTTATTTCTAATAGTATAGTTACTAATTTGGTGGTAAGGGGATATTTGCACTTTTGAAGGTATTCCCACACCAAATGATGAACCTGATAATTTAAAATGCATTATGAGAAAAGAAGATATCAAACAGGAAGTATTTGATCTTTACGATGACTATGCACATAATAGGATCGATAGAAGACAGTTTCTAGATAAACTGTCGGTCTATGCCATTGGTGGACTAACTGTTGCATCATTACTTAGTTTTATTTCTCCGGATTATTATGGTAAAATTCAAATTGAACGGCAAGATTCACGACTTAAATCTGAATTTATTATGTACAACTCCGCGAAGGGTGGGGGAGAAATTAAAGGACTACTTTCGCGACCTATCGACGCCAAAGGCAAATTGCCCGGTATTATTGTGGTACATGAAAACCGGGGACTAAATCCACATATCGAAGATGTGGGGCGAAGAGCAGGTTTGGCCGGGTTTATTTCTTTGGCGCCCGATGCGCTTACACCTTTGGGAGGATATCCGGGAAACGATGATGATGGCAGAGCTTTACAAAAAGAGCGAAATCGTGATGAAATGCTGGAAGATTTTATTGCCGCCTTTGAATATCTTAAAGTGCACCCCGGATGTAGCGGAAAAGTTGGCGTAGTCGGATTCTGTTTTGGTGGTTGGATTTCTAATATGATGGCCGTTAAGGTTACCGATTTGTCTGCCGCCATTCCCTTTTATGGCGGACAACCAACCGAGGATATCGAGAAAATCAACGCCCCTTTGCAGTTGCATTTTGGGGAGTTGGATAAACGGGTAAATGAGGGTTGGCCAGCCTATGAGGCCGCCCTAAAGGCAAATAATAAAGAATATGAAGCTTTTATATACCCCAATGCCAACCATGGTTTTCATAATGACACTACACCCCGTTATGATGAAGAAGCAGCCAAATTGGCATGGCAACGAACTATTGATTTTTTCAAGAAAAATTTAAGTTGACCGGGCCTTTTGGCCAAACTCTTGAACAAATCATTCTTTTCGAATAACCACCGACCTTTGATTCAGTGAAAAACAATTGTTTGTCTAGATATACAGGTTTTAATACAAATAGGTTTTCCTGAATTTCTCAAATGGATAGGTGATGCCCAATTCATTTTATGATCATTTGCCGTTCACGACATTATTTTTGTCGTTGACAGAAAATTGAGGCTTTCTTTTTTCTGAAATGTAAATATTTGATAAAAAAATTAGTCCAAACTAACTTATGATGTCTAAAATTAAATTCTACGTACTTGTCATTGGTTGCATCTTCTTTGGTGCCAAAACGGTAACGGCCCAGAACGCAAATGCATCCACCACTATTCAGGGAACGGTCATAGAAGAAGTGAGCGGGCAGCCCGTGGCTTTCGCTACGGTAATGGTAGCCGATAATGAGACTAAAAAACCAATTGCAGGTACTACCACCTTGGATGATGGGAGTTTTACCCTGGAAACCGAGGCGACAAATTTTTACATTGAGATAAGTTTCATTGGTTTTCAGAAAAGAACCTTTGGTCAACCAGTTGCCAAAACCAAAACCATTGATTTGGGAAAGGTAGCACTTGCCGAAGATGCCGAACAATTACAAGAAGTGGTGGTTCAAGGCGAAGAATCTAGAACCGAATTCAAATTGGATAAACGGGTGTTTAATGTTGGAAAAGACCTCAGTAGTACTGGGGCCAGCGCCTTAGAGGTATTGAACAATGTACCTTCTGTCACTGTAAATATTGAAGGACAGATAAGCCTTCGTGGCAGTCAGGGGGTTCAAATATTGATTAATGGAAAGCCTTCTGTAATCGCTAGTGATGGAGGAAATGCCTTGGGTACAATTACGGCCGATATGATCGATAGGGTAGAGGTCATTACGAACCCTTCGGCCAAGTACGATGCTGAGGGAACTTCGGGCATCATCAATATCGTCATAAAAAAAGAGGAACGCAAGGGTCTCAATGGTTCGATCTCGGTCAATACCGGCGCGCCGGAAAACCATAGTGTTGGTATTAGCCTCAATCGACGTACTGAAAAATTTAATCTTTTTAGTCAAATCGGGGTAGGTACTCGAGAATATCCCGACGATATAGAGAACCGAAACGTAGACCTTGTGAACAATACCACAATACTGACCAACGGCACGGAATATAGAAATGAAAACTATTATAATTTTGTTCTCGGTACTGATTATTATATTGACCCCACAAATGTTTTGACACTTTCAGGTAACTTCGCCCTTGAGTTGGAAGATCAGCCATCTACGACAAATTATGCAGCACTAGATAGGACGAACACAATGACTTCTCAGTGGGATCGAAATGAGGTTACTGAGGCTACGAATCCGAAATTTCAATACGAACTGCAATACAAAAAAGATTTTCAAGGTGATGAAGACCACACGCTACTTTTCAGTGCATTGGGCAACTTTTTTGGAAAAGACCAGTCTTCAGATTTTGTAGATTCGACGATTTCAGGGGAAGATAGAAATGCTGCCCAAAAGACCCGAACCGATTTCAAGGAATCTGTATTTACCTTTAAATTAGACTACGCACGACCTTTTTCCAAAAAATGGTCTATGGAAACCGGGGCACAATATGTGCTTAACGATGTTAGTAACGATTACGAAGTAAATAACTTGATCAATGGTAATTTTGTCAACGATCCGGGCCTTACCAATGTTTTCGAATACGATCAGAAAGTACTTGCACTATATACGACGGCAGCCTTTGAAGGTGAGAAATGGGGGGTGAAAGCAGGAGCCCGATTGGAAGATACAGATTTGAACACCTTGCTGACCACTACGAACGAGAACAATGATCAAAACTATTTCAATTTATTCCCCAGTTTGCATTCTTCGTATAAGATTAGCGAAAAACTGTCATTGCAAGCGGGGTATTCAAGACGCATTTATAGACCGCGATTGTGGGACCTTAACCCGTTTTTTAACATACGGAACAATTTTAGTATTCGCCAGGGCAATCCTGATCTAATGCCTGAATTCACTGATTCCTATGAAATAACAAGTATCTTTTTTGTTGGCAAAGCCTCGATGAATCTAGGGGTGTACCATCGATATACTACTGATGTAATCGAACGGGTGTCTTCTTTTGAGAATAACATAAACACGGTTAAGCCTTTAAACATTGGTACGAATAGATCTACAGGCATTGAATTCAATTCCAAATACAGCCCTACAAATTGGTTGACCCTAAATGGAGACCTTAACTACAGTCAATTTACACGCAACGGCTTTTTCGACACGACCATTTTTGATTTTAGCGCTGACCAATGGTCCAGTAAATTAATGGCAAAGTTCAAACTGCCCGCAGATATTGATTTCGAAACTACCGGAAATTACCAATCAAGTTATCAAACGGTTCAAAGCAAGGTTAGTGAGAACCTTTTTCTTGACATGGGGTTAAGAAAAAAACTTTTTAAGGGAAAGGCTGTTTTAAATTTGAGTGTGAGGGATGCCTTGGCTTCAAGAGTAGGCGAAAGTCAAATAACCCAGGCAGACTTTGAAATTTATAATCGTCGTCAACGTGGTCGATTTTTGGCCTTAGGGTTTAGCTATGGTTTTGGAAAAGGCGAAGCCATGGAGTTTTCAGGGCAGCGAAGAAGATAAAGTGGGCATATTCATTTGCGATGCAGCAAGAAATTCAAAGCTGGCCTTAAATCAAGAGGAACCATTAATCGGTTGGAATTTTAAGTAAGGCGAGTCACCCAAACCTTGAATAATGTGGTGAAATTACAGCTAATCTAGAAATGGTCAGCAATAAAAATTATTCGCTTGATCTAAAACCGTAGAAATGAGAAGCCGCGGTAAACACATGATATTGTTAGTACTCTATGCGGTTTATCTAGCCGTCATACTTTCTTTTCTTTATACCGTGTAATTTTTAGTTGAAGGCCTTTTAAGGTGCTCGATTATGACCGTGGCGTTTGTCAATCGGCAAAATATAAAACCTTGGGTCTCAACAATTTTATTTTTCAGTCTTTAGGAAGTGAGTAGGCCTCAAAAATACTGATTATTTTTTCTTCGGTTAGAGGTTTGTTTTCAAAACCATTTACGCTATCCATTTCTAAAGCGTTTTCACGGTCATCTGGGTTAAGCGACGTTGATAACATTACAAGTATGGTTTTGGCCTTCTTTGAAGCGTCTAATTTATTGTAATGCTCCAAGAATTCCCACCCATTCATAGCAGGCATGTTGATGTCCAAAAAGATTAGATCGACAGGTGAACTTGCCCAGTCTTCTCTTTCATTAAGAAAATCAAGTGCTTCTTGGCCACTTTGAGCCGCAACTACTTTCTCTGCACAACTCACTTCTTCAATAACTTTTTGGTGAATATAGTTTGTTGCTTCGTCATCGTCAATCAATAAAATACAATTTAATTTTTTTGTCATCATTTTTTGTTTGAAATTGTAAAATAAAAAGAACTTCCTTCATAGGGTACTGATTCTACCCAAATTTTCCCACCATGCATTTCTACAATTTTACGGCAATGGGCGAGGCCTATACCGGTACCTTGATATTCACTTCGGTTATGCAACCGCTGAAAAATGGAAAAAATCCTTTCGTGGTATTGGGCATCTATACCGATGCCATTGTCTTTTATGGTAAACTTCCAAAACTGGGGAAGCTCTTCTACCGAAATTGTGATATGGGGAGGTTTTTTGAATGTATGAAATTTTATGGCGTTACTTATTAAATTTTGAAAAAGAAGTCTAAGTTCGGTCGTATAACCGTTAAGCATAGGTAGTGTTCCAATCAATAAAATAGCATTGGTTTTGTCAATGGTCAATGCCAGGTCATTTTGAACGTCATCTAATAAAACATTACAGTCTATCTCCGATAACTCCCTACTTGCCCCAATACGACTATAATCTAGCAAACCCTTCACAAGTTGGCTCATTCTTGAGGTCGCCTCGTTAATAAATCGCAGATAGGTGCTCGAATTTTCACCTTTTTGTGATGGATACTCCTTCTCAAGCAGTTCCGTAAAACTACCTAGTGTTCGCAACGGTTCTTGTAAATCGTGTGATGCGATATACACAAATTGTTCAAGTTCTTTATTCTTTAATTCAATTTCCTCAAAATTTTTCTGAAGGGATTCGGCCATACTGTTAAATGAATGACCTAGGGAGGCCAATTCATCCCTCCCTTCAATAGGGACAACAACGGTATAGTCTCCTCCACTTATTTGTCGAGCGGATTTTTGCAAGGTGAATATTGGCCCAACGATTGACTTTATAGTGCCTGAAGCGATGACAATACCAAAAATAATACCGATTATGCCAGTTAAAAAAATGATACCAGATAAATTGTCTAGTTCTTTTGATAGGGCTATTTGATGCTCATCAAAACGGGTGTTATATTCTTTTTGTAGCAGCGAAAGATTGTAATCTATCTGGTGTGTTAAGTCTGATAGGTCTAAGTTTGCCCTTTGAGTTGCCTGGTCAATTTTTTGTGCATTATCATAATCTACACTGGTCAGTAAAAGGTTATTTATTTCTTTGACAATACTGATAGAACGATTCGTCAGGTTTATGATATTCCTAGAAATTTGTATTTTTTTGTCATTTAGAGGCAAGGTCTGTGTCAATAAAAAGACTTTAGTTTTAAAATGGGGTAAAACCACCTCGGTAATCGCTTTCATACGATTGGTATATCCTTCATCGGTTTGTCGAAAGATTTTGTTTATGGTAAGTAGCAACAGCTCCCTGTTAACCTCTTGATATTCGTTTAATAGGGTTATTGTCGGTCCGATTTCCGTTTTTAATTCTTCATAGGTAGCGGTGGACTCTCTAGATGCAATTTGCGTCAATATAATGTTGACTAACAAAACCACTATTAGGGTTCCGAAACCCAAAAACAATCTATTCTTAATTGACCCCGCGACCATATGTTATTATCTTCTGACTTTTAAAAGTTTTCCTTCTGATGCGTATTGATATAATGAGAAGTAAATGCCTTTTGAAGCACCATCTTCCGATATCGAAATATTTCCGCAAATACCTTGGTAATAGCTGATATTGAGCAACCTTTTTCGAAGCCAGTCATCAAAAGGCTCGCTATTATATTTTATGTCCTTCATTTTAATTTCCTCCAAAACCATGTTCATCGCATCGTAGGCCTGCATAGCAGGCCATACAGAAACGGGAGGGTGGCCATATTTATTTTTAAAACTGTCAAGAAATTCCGTTGCGAGAATATAATTGCCATCGACAGGAGTGAAAAAGGAGCACTCGGTTCCGATTATGGTACCTTCGGAATTGGTAAAATACTCGGGGTCTAGCAAAACAGTAGAACCGAAAAATGGGGCTTTAATACCCATGTCACGAGCCTGTTTCATGGCAAAGCCGAATTCTTTATACCCGAAAAATACATATGCGTCGAAACCAGATTTCATGGCGGTTTCAAGCTCATCTTCAAAATCAGTATCGTTTTTGTCGACCACAATTACCTTATTTTCAACATTTACTTGATTTAACAGCTTTTCGCAAGCGGCGGTTGCACGGCTCATAAAATCATTTGGATAGTGCATAATCAGAACTTTCTTAAGCCCGAGCTCTATAATTCGAATGGCAATAAGCCCGTTGGCTTCTTCGGTAGATTTTGCGATTTTAAAGGTATTTTTGTTCAAACTCGAAAGTAGTGCATCGCTATTGAGTGGATTTATCAAGATCACTTGATCTTTTAAGATTGCATCTTGCAAGGCGATCGTACCATCTGTGTTGCTAACATATACGATATCAATGTCGTGCTCTTTTCGTAGTTTGTTGTATGCAGGTAGGGCCTTGTCTTTTTCCCATTGGTCATCTTCAATAAATAGATTTACTAGGGGTTCATCGTCACTTCGTGAGGCATTGTATTGGTCTACGGCCAATTTTAAGGCGTTTGACTGCCCAATACCCAAATCAGTGGCACGCTGTGTTAAAGGGCCAATATACCCAATGTTTACTTCCTTTACCACAGGCTCATTACAGCCAATAAGACATACCAATATGATGAATTGGGCAAACTTTGGGAAAACATTCCGAATTTCGATATTTCTTCTTGTTGCAGTCAATGTCGTTTACTTATAGGATTAATAGGTTCACTTCTGAGTCATAAATTTTTGCTAGAAAACTATTTTATATTCCAATCCATACCCAAGGCCATAATTGTCTTTGGTATAAAAGTCATTGATTCTATACTCTAAAATAGCATATAGTTCGTCAATTAACCTTAGACCAAGTTGATGCTCGGCAACCCACTTAAACGAAAGGCCGCCTCTTCCGTTGTATATAAAATTTTGATCTAAAAAACCGCCAATGTAAATACGTCTGTTTAATTTTTTTGGGGCAATGTTTATTCTATATACGTGTTCAATAATAGTCATATATTTTATAGCAGCATTTCTTCTGAATTGAATAAACATTGGATTTATGGAGTAAGATAAATTTAGTTTTTTAAAAAAAGCGGATAATTTTTTAGCTGCATGAGCCCTCCACCGAAGCCCCAAGCGAAAATCGTCATTATCTTCACCTCCGCGCATTACGTATTGCAAAGTAAGATCGATGGGTTTGTTTTTATGAAGTGCCCAGCGTACGTTGTGTTCGGCATAGAACGAGTTCAAATCAAAGGAGCCCGCCGTACTTTGGTAGTTGGTCAACGAAAAGTATTGGAATCTTTTAGGCAAATTGGCCAATATATTATAGGTCAACACACTGAAATCACGAGTGTCATTGTAAAAATTGAAATCAACAAACCCTGAAATCAGCGATGACGGTGTCTTTTCAGACTGAGATACAGCGGTCAAGGGGGGTAGGGCAAAAATAAAAAGGAAAAACAAGCCATTTGTAAAACTTCTCATATCTAGTTTCTTATCAAGTTTTTTGCACTACGCGGCCGGTTTCTGTTAATGGACGAGTAAGCGTTACCTTATTCTTGATTGTATCATGAATGTTTTTCAGCCAAGATTTGTCATTTAATTTTTTCATTATCATTGGTTCTGATTTCATAGGCGGTTTAGGACACAGATATCAAACAATTTACACCGATTTTTAGTCTTGTAATATAGATAGTAAACCGATGACTTAGTAATAAAGAAAATTCTTTAATTTTATTGTATTTGTTTGAAAAATATTACCTGTAATATAAATTTTAGGAATTCATCGTTAGTTTTGTTTGATATTGATAATCAGCTTACTATGTTGTGTTTGAAACTAATCTAATGATTATAATGTAGGATTTAACCTATTTTAATGCTATTTTTTTATGCAGATATAGCCGTACGAAAAAAACCTGTTTGAGGTGGTTTTTAAATGGTGTTCAGAACCATTGAACGATACTTAAATGTCACTGGTCTAAAGTAGTTGGTATCCTGACGTTTTTTGTAGGAGGATAATGACTAAAAATATAATTTTGCAATAACAAGAAAAACCTTACATAATTTTAATTTGAGCTTACTATTCATATAACTTTTTTTGCACTTGCCCCTAAGAATGTGATTTAGTAAAAAGTACTTCGGTGATGAGAAAAAAAGGAAACACTGAAAAATTAGTATATGATGAACAATACAATGTACGACCAAACTAAAGTGCTTTTGATAGAAGATGATCCAATTGCGAGTTCATTGGTGTTGATAGGACTCAGGCAATTAGGTATAACAAACGTGAATACGGTCGAAAACGGACTGATGGCTATAGAATATCTTGACACGAATATACCCGATCTTATCTTTTTGGATATCAACATGCCCGAGATGGACGGATTTGAGTTTTTAAATTTTATTGAACAAAATAATTTTATACCTCATTCTTCTATAGCTATGCTTACATCTTCTATACTCATAAGAGATAAAATGAGGGCGCTACGGTTTATAAGTGTAATAGATTATATTGAAAAACCAATAAATATTGGAAAGCTGGAAATGACACTCCATAGAATGATCGAAAACAAAAAAACGGCCAAAACGGCGTGATAAGATAGGCCTTTTGTTTATCGTAAGTAGACAGATCATTCCTCTTTTCTTTTAAAATTTCAAAGACAATTCCTTCACACACTTCGTTTATATTCTCAGAATATATTGCATTATCAGTATGATTTTTCCTAATATTGAAGTATATTAAGATAAGCTTTGGTAATGTAGGATGATATTGTGAATTGTTAATGATGTGGTGTTGACGGAACAAAATGTAAATATGGCGGAAATACCCAATCTTAATTATATCGACGGCCTTTCAAAAGGGGATGAAATATTTATAAAAAAAATTTTAAGTATAGTGGCTCGCGAGCTTCCTATCGAAATTGAAACGTATCAACAACATCTCAAGCAGAATGATTATTTAAGAACCGCTGATGATGTACATAAGTTGAAGCACAAAATACGTATTTTGGGCCTGGAAAAAAGTTATTTGATTGCAGAGGAATATGAACTAAATTTAAAAAAAGAAAATCTTGATTTAAAATCTGATTTTGAGGAAATATTAGAGACTATGTTGTTTTTTATTGAGAAGAAAAATAAAGAAATATGAATAGCATTGTTATCGATGATGAAGAAACGTTCAGGGCTATAATAGAACAATTGGCGGACAATAATTCAGATGTAAACATACAAGCGAGTTTTTCTAATGCAATGGAAGCCATTAAATACCTTAATTCTAACTCGGTCGACCTAATTTTTCTTGATATTCATATGCCCGATTTCGACGGTTTCGATTTTATTAGAACCATAAAGAATCCACCGAGAATTATATTGACAACGGCAGATAAGAACTTCGCTCTCGAGGCCTTCGAATACGAATGTATTATTGATTATTTTGTAAAGCCCATTTCGCAAGAACGTTTTGATAAAGGTATTAAAAGAACCATGGCCTTATACCAAGAGTCAGTGGCAACCTACAAGAATCCGGTTCCTGACGAGTCGGTAAACGACCTCTATATAAATATTGATCGCAGACTTATCAAAGTCGATATACCGACGATAAAGATCGTTGAGGCAAGAGGCGACTATATTTTATTGAAAACTGACACCAAAAACTATACGGTTCATTCAACGCTGAAAAAAATAGAAGACAAGTTGCCGAAGGAGGTTTTTTTGAAAGTTCATCGTTCCTTTGTGATCAATACAAAGAAAATAATCGACATTCAAGATAATAGTGTTTTGATCGGTAAAGATATTATTCCTGTAAGTCGTTCCAATAGGTCTGAACTAATGCGTCGTTTAAACCGGCTATAATATAGTTTCAACAGAAGCACCCTTCCGTTTTTCTTTTTGTCGAAGTCTTTAATTTATGTGTAGACTTCTTATTTCATATTGATGTTTGCTTTTTTTATCCTCATAATGACATCCCTGCATCTATAAATAAACGATTTGTTGGTCTAGCCAAGTACCGGATAGCACTTTCAGAATCTTTCGCCGTACAACGGCCCATCTTCAAGACATCTATAAGCTAATCTCAACGCTTTGACAAAATGGGAAATCATAGAAAAGCAGGCGATTTCTTTTTTCACACTTTAAAGTAAGAAAAATCTTATTCATCTACAGTAATTGGTGATCCATCGAAAAACGAACGGATTATCTTGATATCGGCCGTAATTTTACATCAGTATTAAACCCCAAATCCTCTTTAGCATGAAAAATATAGCATTGATTGTTCCCTCGGTCACCTTCCTAACGGCGTTAACGTGCGGTTTAAGTTACCTACTATTTAGCTTTAACATACTCTATTAAGGTACGGGCATGTCGACTAACAGTATTGGTCGGTATTTGACTGTGAAAGACCACAGATAGTGTTCCTGTCACCAAATCGAGCCTAAACCGATTATATTTTATTGTCAATTGATACTGGATTAATAGATTACGGAGCTGGATAAAGTTCTGAGAACATAGAATAACCAGCAGCAAACAGAATTAAAAACAACAATATTTTAGAAGCACCAAATTTTAACCTTTTAAACAAAACAATTATGAATACCCTACAAAACATTAAAGAAATTTATCATGATGGATTTAGAAACTTGGGCAATAGTATTGTAAAACATTATTTTAAGGTATTTGCTTGGTTCGGTTTCGCAATGTATGCCATAGTACTTTACGCCTTCGTATTTAGGGTGGCGACCGGTTTTGCCTTTGATTAAGATTTCATATTTTTGGTTTAATTTCAACAGAACTCCCCGGGAAAGCCTCGGGGATTTTTGGTTTTATCAATTAATACGAGTGACGGTCCTAAAAAAAGAGAAACTTCCTGTACCTGGCTTCGATAGGTTTGAGCCTATGTGGATGCTGAACCTAATTTAAAAAATAGGATTGTTCAAATTTCCCAAGCCGGTCTCCGTTCGTTGATACCTTTAAGTTGTTGAACTTTGGTAAATTATAGGCATCGACCGGTTTGTGTTGGTACAACTGAATAGCATTTTCTTAATCGCACTTTAAAGTAGGAAAAATCCTATTCACCTACAGTAATTGGCAATCCATCGAAAAACCCCGGAATTTTATAGATATCAGCCGTAATTTTACAGCATTATTAAACCCCAAATCTACTTAACATGAAAAATATAGAATTAATTGTTCCCTCGGTGGCCTCGCTAACGGCTCTAGTTTGCGGCATTAGTATACTGTTATTTACTTTTAACGCGATTTATTCAACCAGCGGTCATTTTGCTCAGTTGTATTGATTAATACCTTCGTGGTCTTTATAGCCCCGAACCGGCTTTCTGTACGCAATAGTGTATTGTTATCGGCAGAAAGGAAGTTCATCACGGCGAAATAAACACACAGCGACAATAACTAGGCACACAAATTTTCCATTCTTTTTTATAAAATCAATTTGCGGTATAAATGTTCACTTTATACCAAACTTAACCTTTAAAATATAAATATTATGAACACCCTACAAAACATAAGAGAAATCTACAATGATGGTTTTAGAAATTTAGGCAGCATGATTGTGAAAAACTATTTCAAGGCATTTGCCTGGTTTGGTTTCGCAATGTATGCCATTGTTCTTTATGCGTTCGTATTTCGCGTCGCAACTGGTTTTGCTTTTGATTAAGACTCCATACTTTTAGTTTCATTACGACAGAAAACCCTGAGGAAAGCCTCAGGGTTTTTTGGTTTTATCCCCTAATGATGAAAGCCCGTCAAATACGACAAAATTGGTTTTTTATCTAAAAATTGCAAGCGTAGAATCATGTTTAATATCGATCTGGACTATTTTGAGTTGGTAAGGATATTTTTTAATATGTAGGTAACTACAACCAAAAGTTAAGGTATCTTCGTATATATATTCCAGTTGCGTTACCTGAATTTATATGGTTGAATTTGAATTAAATCTGTAGTTGTAGCCCTGAAGAATAAAAAGAACCCCTATCTATAATTTACTATATGATTAAAAATGAAAAATACAAGGACTTGGATATTCTTTTAATAGAAGATGATCCAATAGCGAATTCATTGGTTACCATTGGGCTCAGGCAATTGGGCGTGTTAAAGGTTGAAGCGGTAGAAAACGGATTAGTAGCACTTGAATATCTCGATAGTAACAAACCCCACCTTATCTTTTTAGATATCAATATGCCTGAGATGGACGGATTTGAGTTTTTGAGTTTTATTGAAAAGAATGATTTTATTCCAGAATCTTCAATTGTAATGCTTACATCTTCAGTACTCACACGCGACAAAGTAAAAGCTTTGGAATTTTCAAGTGTAGTCGACTACATTGAAAAACCTATGAATAGGGAGAAGATGGAAGCAGTGTTGCTTAAAATAGTGGAAAAAAAAGGTGCAGTGTAGACCTTTCGCCCTACTTTAAATTTGCTCTGCAAAAACACCCTAAAAGGCACAGTAAAAGTATTCTCTTTTAATTTAGCCCTGGATTATTTTCTCTTATTGGAATACGCCGCCCATTTTCCCAATTGTTATATCTTAGCTGAGGATCCCTTGTCAAGAAAGAGTACTGTTTCCGGGTGCCTGCGCAAAATCGTTGCAGGGCATTCGGTGCCTATCTCATCATAAAGGGTGGCGCGAACGGCTTCGGCCTTTCTTTTATCGGGCACCACACAGCTAATAGCCTTACAGCTCATTATTGCGGGTATGGTCAAGGTAAGGGCATGTGTGGGCACATCGTCGAAGGTGGGGAACCAGCCCTCGCCTAATTGTTGGTTTCTACAGGCATTATCAAGTTCTACCACTTTTACCAATTTTGGATCGTCGAAGTCTGCCACTGGCGGATCGTTGAAGGCAATATGGCCGTTCTCACCGATACCGATACAGGCAATGTCTATGGGGTGCTTTTCAAGTTCGGTGGCATACCGTTTCATTTCCTTGTCAAGATCGTCGACATCACCGTTGAGAAAATGGACTTTCTTCGGTTTGACCTGATCGAGAATGCGCTCCCGAAGGTATCTTCTGAAACTGGCAGGGTGGTCGTTTGAGATGCCCTTGTACTCGTCTAAATGGAAGACGGTGATTTGCTGCCAATCGATTTCCCTTTCCTTTAAGGCTTCCAAGAACGGGAACTGCGAGGCACCCGTGGCAAGTATTAGGTTTGCCGAACCTTTTTGAGCAATGGCCCGGTTCAACCTATCTTGTACGAAATCGGCGGCCGCTGCACCCATTTCCGCAGTTTTGTCGTAAACGGATACCTGTAGTCTATCGATGGTCATGGTATTTTTCATTCTTTATTTTTAAAGGGGTTTCTTAGAAAAAATCGGTAAGCGCAAAATAGGTCGTGATCAACGAAAATAGAATAACGGCCACGATGCCCAAGTTCAATTTTGTACTGGCGGTATATTTGTGCATTAGCCGTTTCCTGTTGATCAATATAAAGATCGGAATCGCGACTGCCGGAAGTATGCACGCTTGAAAGGCCTGTGAAAATACCATAAGGGCGGGGGGCCTTTCCTCCAGAAAAACGGTTCCGAACGCGAACAAAAGCGCGATAAAGATTAGCCATCGCGACAGGGGCGAGTGTATGTTCCTGGGCGTTCCCCTATAATCCGACACCAGCCAGGGTGCGATCAGTACGATGGGGAATATGGTCGAAAGGCCTGCCCCGGCGATACCGATGATCAGCATAAAGGCGGCCGCTTTGCCCCCGATCGGTTCGAAGAGCTCGATCATCTCGACGGTATTCTCGAGTTTCAAACCGGATACATAGAGCGTACCGGCCGCAACGGCCATGATGACCCCGCTCAAGAGTAGCATCATGGAGGCCGACACGAACGAATCTTTCTTTTCTTTTTTCAGATCCTCGATACCCCAGCCCTTTTCGGCGACGACGGTGCTGCGCATGATAAAGACCGCTGCAGAACAGGTCGTGCCCGTTATTGCCGCGATCAGCCCCAAGGCCCCCGGAGTTTTCGGTATGCTGGGGACCGCCCCTTCCGCAATGGCCATCAGGTCGGGCTTGACCATGATAAAGACCACGATAAAGGAGATTCCCATAAGCACCACCAATACCGTCAATATCTTTTCAAAGAGCTGGTAGCGCCCGAACCACAATAGAAAATAAAGGATGATCGAAAAAAAGAGGATAATCCAAAAAGTACTGATAACGAGTCCGTCGAAGGCCAGTCTGATGCCCTCCTGTACAAGGTCGGCGACAATGCCCATGACCCCCATCAATGCGAGAAGTTCGCCGATGATCAGCGCTATGATGATATATAGCGAAAGCATCCAGCCGTATTTGAACTCGCTCTTGAAATTGAACAGGGCCGTCCTACCAGTGACCAAGGTGACCTTGCCGTAGGTAACCATCAGTACATAGGTGAATATACAGGAGAGTATAAGTGCCCAGAACAGGCCCATGCCGTGTTCGGCGCCCGTTTTTGCCATGGTGGTCACGCTACCCGTGCCAATATTGTAGCCGATCAAGAACAGGCCGGGACCGATGGCGCTCAGCGCAAGGATGATTTTTTTTCGTGCGGAACTATTTTTCATAAGCTAGTCTTGGGCGTATACCAATTGTCCTGAGACATAGGTCTTTTCTATATTCATCTGTTTGTTTTCCATTGTAAACACGATAAGGTCGGCGCGTTTGCCCTGTTGTATGCTTCCGATATCTTCTAGCGTGAACAGTTCGGCTGGGTTGGTGCTTGCCATTTGGATACCATCTTTCAGCGTACACTGGGTATAGTCCATCATGACCCCGACACATTTGCTGATGGGCGAGGCGGCGCCGGCCAATACGTTTTCCTTGGGCAGTTTGACCACGTTCGGTGTCAACAATAAGGTACGCTCGCCACGGGTATATTCACCGGGGGGTAGGCCTGCCAGATCGAGCGCATCGGACACCAGAACGGTTTTTTCCACGCCTTTGGCCTTATAAAAACTACGTACCTCCTCTTTGGTCAGATGGAAACCGTCGGCTATGATACTGGCTGTAATTGCATCGTTGGAAAGCTGTGGCCATAACGGATTATGGTGCCGGTTTATTTCGTTGGCGCATCCGTTGCCCAAATGGGTGGCCATTTTTGCCCCGGCATCGACCGCCTTTTGAACGTCGGAGGCGGAGCCGTTATGGTGCCCAAGGGATACGACTACCCCGCTGTCGACACATTTTCTGATGAAAGGGATGGCCCCCTCGAGCTCCGGGGCCAGTGTAATCAATACGATACCGTTGTCGGCCGCCCTTTGTATGGCCCGGAATTCTTCCCAATCGGGATCCTTGATATATTTTTCCAGATGTGCCCCACGGAAGCCCTTGACCGGGGAGATGTAGGGGCCTTCGAGATGGAAACCGGGAATGGACATACCGATCTCGGGGTCTTTTCTGGCCTCCGCCAAAATGGCGAAGTTCTTTTTGATCAGGGCAATGTCACTGGTAATGATGGTGGGGAAATAGGAGGTCACCCCGGCCTTCCAAAGTGCCCTGGTCGCTTTTTTGACCCCTTCGACGGTAAGATCGGGACCCGAAAAGTCAACGCCCATATAGCCGTTGATCTGTATGTCGATAAGCCCCGGGGCAACGTAAAGACCGGGATCCTGGTCGTCATCCGCAGTGCGTTCGATACCGATGATCCTGTCGCCCGAAAGCGCAACGGAGACCGTTCCGCCATCGGAATAAAGTATGCCTTTTACCATAGTGTTTTCTTTAGTTTCAATAGGCGTTAGAAGCACGGTGCCAATAAAAAATAGTGTAATAAATATTTTCATTTTTAAGATTTTGGTTGATGCCTGGTTATTGTGAACTTGATGTCAGCTCACGAATCTTTATATTCTTGAACCATGCATCATCTTTATGGTTTTGTAAGATAATGTGTCCGCTGCGCTTATCTATAAAATTTGAATAATCTTTGAATTTACTCAATTGAAATAAGGAGTCTAGGTGCTTTGATCCAAATTCGTATTCCAACACTTTTACGCCGTTCAGCCAATGTTCCGCATGGTTTCCGTCAATAAGAATACGGCTTGAATTAAACGTTCCTACCCGATTGGTTTTGGCATTCTTAGGAGGAACCATGTCGTAAAGGCTACCCGTGTATTGGGTAGGTTTCAACTTGCCTACATAAAGCGTGTCGGCATCATCGAGGAGTTGGTATTCGAAACCCAATGCCGAATATTTTGAACCGTAGTTTTGAGAGAGGTCTTCCGATACATTATACTTGACTCCCGTATTCCCAGCCTTTAGTATTTTCCATTCAAAGTACAGTTCATAATTGTTGAATGTTTTAATGGTCATCAAATCGCCGCCTTCAATAACTTTTCCATCAGGCGCAGAAGGTACTTCGCTACTGTTTACCTTTCGTATGGTACCATTTTCAATTTTCCAAAGTTCGTTTTGAACATAATTACGCCCCATACCGCGCCAACCTTCAAAGGTCTTCCCGTCAAACAACAACTTCCAGCCTTCATTAACTTCTTTATCGGAAAGCCTGTTGTCTTCAGTATTGATTGTTCTGTGCGCTATGTCTTGCGACTTTTTTTCGACCTTTTCTTGACAACCTAGCGATAGCAAGGTTATCGATAGTAGTAAAAAAGAAAAACAAAATGTTTTGGGCAAAATTGGAATCATATTAAGCAGTTACTGTTTCCCAATTTCCTGAGCTTGAGGACTTGTAAAGCGCCTCTAGCACCGCTATACCGTGTATGATATTCTCGTGACTTCTCGGTTCGACTCCGGTTTCGAACATTTTTACCATATCTACGTAGGCCTTGTCGGGCTCTACTTTTTCTACACGTGATTTTAATTCGACAATACCTTCGTTAGTTTCAATAAAGGTCTGCCAACCGTATTTTTTAGAAGTGATTATCAGCGTTGCCATCATTCCATCTTCAAAGACCAAGCTAGCCGTGCTATTCAAGTTATCTTTCTCATTTTTATTGATTCTTGCCGAAACTACTTTTTCGTCGAATAGATAAATAAGGGGCTCGACCATATGTACACCATAAAAATAAATCCCTCCATAAATGGAATTAAGATCGGCCTTACCGTAACAGGTTATTTGGTTGATACCCTTTATTTCGTCCACCTGCTTTCTCATGTCTTCGGTAGCAAAACTATGCGCAATCGAACTGTAAGAAGTTACGGGTGTTCCCACATCCTCAGCCATTTTAAGAAATTTTTTCGCTGCTTCGCTACTAAAACAAAAAGGTTTATCTATAAAAGTAGGTACACCCGCTTTAACAAAGGGAGTGGCAGCTTCTAGATGCATATCACCACGACGGTGGTCTACGATAAGGGCATCGATTTTTCCCATCATTTCCTTTGGGTCTTTAACAATAATAGGAATTGAACCCTTTTCTTTGGTCGTTTGGGCAAATTCATCCTTTTCTCCCCAAATATATTTGACTTCGAATCCAGGGAATGCCCTTTCCACATTGAACATCTTCCCAAAGTGTATCGAATGGGAGTTCTCAGCGCCTATTATTCCAATTATCTTTGGTTTTGCCATCGTCTTTTCATTAAGCTTTAGTTGCGAAAATATAGGGGCGGGTAACGAGAACGCCAAGGTGGATAATGCAGCCCCTTTGCTCATTTTTTTTACAAATGTTCTTCTTGATTTCATATAGATTGCTGTGTTGTTGGAAGGTCTTTACAAAAGTTTCATCTCCCAGCCCGGTTCATACGAACGGCTCCAAAGCTTTTGTGCGTCGTCGTCGTCAATGATATGTCCGTTTTTTGGGTTTATTTCCAACGAGCGTCCTACCCGCTGTGAAATGTTTCCTAGCTGAACTAACAAGGTGCTTTTGTGGCCTGAATCGATATCGGCGTGTAATTTGGATCCATTGGCAATAGCATCGAACATGTTCTGAATGTGAAAGGCATCCAAATTTTTTGCAGGATTACTTTTATTTCTGGCATCGATTTCTTCAGTTGGTTTTGCTTCTTTTACGACCGCACCATCCAAGTCGAAAATTGTATGGCTATCACCACTGGGAATAAATAGGCTTCCGTTTTCACCATAAAAGATGACCCCTACGGAGCTTCCCTCGATTTGTTTTCCATTACAGCTCCTACCTTCCCAAGTCATAGATAGATCATCGCCGAAATCGAGATTGATTACCTGGGTATCCGGTGCTTCCCAATCATCGTTATAGCGATATCGCCCGCCATTGGAGCTAACTTTCGTGGGGTAGTCAACGTTCATTCCCCAGCGCAAAAGATCGATCATATGGGTGCCGTTGTTTAAAGCTTCCCCAGTTCCCCAGTGCCAAAGCCAATGCCAATTATAGTGCACAATATTGTCTTTATAACTTTTGCGGGGAGCAGGTCCTTGCCAAAGATCCCAATTCAGCCAATCAGGAGCTTCTACTTCTTTGCCGACCCCGATCGACGCCCGGTTGTTGGTGTACCAAGATTTACCAAAATATACCCGGCCTATAGCCCCGCTTTTTAGAGCTTCGATACCGGCAACCACATTAGGCCAAGAGCGACGCTGGTTACCCATTTGTATGACCTTACCATATTTGGCGGCAGCACTGACCAAAATTTCACCTTCATGGGGGTTGTGACTACACGGTTTCTCTACATATACATGTTTTCCGGCCTCCATAGCCAATAAAGAAGCAGGGGCATGCCAGTGGTCAGGCGCGGCAATGACCAGGGCGTCAACATCTTTACTCTCCAATGATTTTCGAAAATCCTCAAATGTTTTTATTTTTTCATCTTGGCGTTCTTTCACGGCAGTCAAGCACTTTGCAATTGCCCGACTGTCTACGTCACAGATATGAATAACGTTACAGTTGTCTTGACTCGCAAAGTTTTGGGCCAGCGCATTTCCGCGACTGTTTACGCCCATCATTGAAACATTGATTTTTTTGTTGGCCCCAATAATCTGCCCATAGCTTTTGGCCGAGAACCCGGGCAATACGCCACCAGCAACGAATAGTGCCGAACTGGCAGCGGTTTTTTTTATAAATTTGCGTCGTGAATTCCCATTTTTGCCCATTCCTTTCCTTTTTGAATTTATTCTTGTGAAATTGGTAAGTATCCTATTAATTTTCTATTTAATCAGCTTGAAATTTATGTATTTTTTTGGCTTTAAGCTAAAAATATAGTGAATTAGTTTTGTGAGGTTTATGTAGAAAATTCTATTTGTGTTATCGATTACAATTTTCAAAAGCAATACTTTTAAATGTATAAAGTTGTAACCCAAATATTTATCGTTGTTCTTTTGAAATTATGAGGTAAATACCATTCGGGCAATTCTTAAATTATATAATTATCATTTCAACACATATATAGAATTAATAGCCATTCCTGTAAGGTCAAAAGTATTAGGGTTAATATATTTGCTTTCTGAACAAGAAGTAAGATGAGTAGGAAATTTATTTTTTTGCTTGCAACGATTTTCGGATTGCAGCATGCACTGATGGCGCAAGCGTTGGTAAAAGGGGAAGTTAAAGATTTGCGGGGAGAACCTTTGCCAGGTGCCCACGTGACCCTGCAGCCTTCGATTCATTTTGGCATTACTGATTTACAAGGTCTTTTTGAGATACCCAATGTTACCCAGGGCGACTATGTTTTGACGATAACCTATCTGGGCGCCAAGACTTACCGTGATACCATCGTAGTGGGAAAAGAAGATCTTGATCTTTCGTTTAGCTTGGAAGATGATTTGCTCAATCTACAAAGTGTAGTAGTGACCGGAACCTTTGATCCTAGAATACAATTGGAATCGAGTACGGCAATCACCACTATAGAGTCTGCAGCTTTGCAAAAGGCATTTCCCAGAGGCACGGCCGACCTTTTACAGGCTATTCCGGGAACTTTTACCGATCCTTCTGCTGGCGAAGTTTTTACCAAAGTATATGCTCGAGGAATATCCGCTTCCGCTGAAGACGATATGGGCTGGTATTACATCTCTTTACAGGAAGATGGGCTTCCGGTCAGTTTGGTGCAACATTCCTACTATTCCCCTGAAATCTTTCATCGCGTCGATTTAACAACGGAAAGGGTAGAGGCAATCAGGGGAGGAAGTGCTGCGATTACCGCCATTAACGGGCCGGGTGGCATCTTTAATTTTATTTCCCATGGACCTCGGGATCAATTCGGGGGTGAAATACAACTTCAAGGTGGGGTTCAAGGGAAAGGCAACCCGCTGTATCGTATCGATGGGAATATTGGCGGACCATTGGGCAATGATTGGTTCTTTAATGCAGGCGGTCATTATCGCCACGATGATGGTGCCCGAGATGTTGATTTTACCTTTAGTAAAGGAGGACAGTTCAGAGCAAACGTCATTAAAAAAACGCAGAGGGGCTATTTTAAGTTTTATGCCAAAGTGTTGGATGACTTTACCAACCGCTGGACCGGGGTGGCAGCAATGGATTGGAATGACCCATACGCGGCGTTTGGGCAAGATTTTAATTCCACGGCTCTAATGATGCCTAGTTTCGAGGCCAATGTTCCCGACGGCCGAAGACTGAATGAAGGGGCGACGAACAGTTTTGATCCATCCCAAGGACTACACGCCCAAGATAGGGCTTTCGGCGCCGATATTCTCCAAGACCTCGGTAATGCGTGGTCATTACGGTTCGGAATAAAATACGCACATAAAAATGCGAACTGGCAGACTTCCATCAGTAATGCTTTTGTTTCTTTGAACGACCCCTTGGCTTATTTCATAAGCGGGGCACAGTTTCCTATTGGGCAAGTGGTTTTCAATGATGCCCGATCGGGTACCGAACTCGCCCGTTTGGACAATAGTGGAATTTTGGCCGGTGAATCCATACAATATCTGGGGCAAGGCACTTTACCCAATGACGCTATTATGGGAACCGCTTCGTGGTTGAAACAGAATAGTACTGACGAATTGGTCAATCAATTAACTTTGCGCAAAAAAGCAGAAAACCATGATTTGACCATGGGACTGGCCTCTGGTTTTGCTGACACCTCCTTGTTTACTCAGGGTAGTTTTGGGTATGTGACCTATGAGCCGAATCCCAGAATGTTACAGGTTACTCTTGAAAATCCGGGTGAACCGATACTTGCTTTGTCCGACACCCACGGTTTGAGTAATTATGGGGGATTGTTTTACGATGTTTCTCAAGCCGATGCCAAACAAATTGCGGGTTTTATCAACGACCGTTGGGAAGTCCAAGATAGGTTTCATCTTGATATAGGCCTGCGTTACGAAACTATCGGCCACAAAGGGTCAAAGGATCGATCAGCGCCCTTTCAGAAAAATGGTGGTTATGACGGAGACCCTACCACGGCTTATGATAATGGCATACTCATTTCTACGGGGGAACAGGATACTTTTGATTACACTTACGGATATCTTTCGTATTCTGCCGGACTTAATTATCGTTTGCAGGAAGAAGCGGCACTATTCGCCCGTTTTTCCTCGGGAAACAAGGCCCCTGAACTGAATTATTACTTCAATAATTTTTCGAATGTACCGATCAATCAAAAAGGGGAGATTCAAAAAATCAAACAAGCCGAAATTGGCTTGAAATGGAACCAAACGGATTTTTCATTTACCACTACAGCTTTTTGGAGCCAATTAAAGGATATTGGAGTTGCCAGTTTTGAATTCGATCCCGAAGATGGCAGTGTTTTTTATACTCCGGTGCAATTCAATAACTCACGAACAATAGGGGTGGAGTGGGAGAGTGCCTATACACCAATTTCATCACTGACTTTTAGGTTTAACGGAACCCTACAAAATCCGATAGCTACAAAATGGGCAGTCTATGATGCCGCAGGAACGGTGGATGCAGCTGATGATAGTACCACGGACTTTTCCGATAACCAACTTCCTTTTAATCCGAAGTTGATGTTCAATCTTAGTACGGAATACCATAAGAACAAATTTAATACCTTTCTCAAATGGCAGTTTATGGGCGAACGTGAAGGCAACGTTGCCAATGCATTTCAATTACCGGCCTATAGTATTTTTAATTTAGGAATCGGCTATGCGATTAGTAAATATCTTTCGGCCGATGTATTGGTGACCAATCTTTTTAATTCGGAAGGCTTGGCCAATTTCTTTGGAGCCAACAGTTTTGGTGCAAGTGCCAATGGGGCTACAGGGCAGTTTATTCAAGATAACCCGGATGCTAGTTTTGTAGTGGTACCCATACTGCCAAGGGGAGCAATGTTAAAACTGGGATATCAGTTTTAGAATGGCTGGTAATTCGACCCTTTAATATAAGGTCCGGTCATTTTTAGTGTCCCAAGCTTCGAAAACGGTAACGGCTTCCTCTTGCAATAGTTGTTGGAAAGGAATTTTTCGATCGCTCATATTGACCTTAAGTTCGTCGTAGATAAATTGATCGTCGAAGTCAATGTTGGCCGCGTCTTGACGATCACAACCATAAACAACACGGTCAGGCCGAGCCCAATAAATTGCTCCCAAACACATGGGACAAGGTTCACAAGAGGTATAGATGGTGCAGCCCTCAAGCTGGAACGAAGAAAGTTTTTCGCAGGCCTTTCGAATGGCTACTACTTCGGCATGGGCCGTGGGGTCGTTCTTTGAAGTAACATTATTGTTGCCTTCTGCAATAATCGAATTATTCTTAACGATGACCGCGCCGAAAGGACCTCCTAAATCACTATTCATTCCTTCAACCGCCAGTTGAATGGCACGTCTCATAAATTTTCTGTCTTCGGATGCCATCTTTTTTATGTTTCGTTGGATTATAATCTTTTTTAGGGGCTTGTTAAGAACAATACGACTAGATTCACCTTCGCTTAAGTTTATTCAAAGTTAAGCGGTACATCTTGGTCAATGATTAAATTTATGAAATTTTCAGGAAGCTGGATAGTCTGTTTTTACAAATTTAAAATGATTTTTCTGTTTAATTAAACCACACGGCATAGCGTTTTCGACGTAATTCGAGAGCTAAGGTTTTTTCCATTTTCAAGGCTTCTGCCCGTGTATGCAGTGGCTTGATATGGTTGTAAAGACTGGGACGTAGATAGGAGCCATATTTTTTTACAATACTAGCTGAGAGATTATATCCTTTTTTATTAATATACCCCGATTTATGCTGTTCAAAACGTTCTTTTGGGGTTTTGCTGGTCATCCCTACATACAAACATTCAAGTATCCCGTTAAATTGTGGATTCGCCTCACGAAACCTGCGGTGTTCCGTAAACACCCGTTTAGATAGTTCTATTACGTAAATATGGTATTTGGGCATTACTAATCGATTAGGGTAGTGATAAAAAAATAGAAGGGAACATATTCTAATGATGGTACTTAGGTTGACTTCGAATAATCTACTTGTTCATTCTGTAAATTTTTAACAATGATCTTAATAAATTCGGTTCTGTCATAGGGTTTGTGTACGATATCGTTTATGCCGGAATTCGTAATTTCTGCCCGCATTTCATCAAGCTCCACGGCGGTCAAGGCGATTATCGGGATGTGCTTGTCAAATTTCCGTATCATAATGGCAGCCTCGATTCCGTTTATTTTGGGCATGTTGATATCCATCAAAATCACGTCGTATTTATTTGCCCGGCTCATGTCTATAGCCTGTTCCCCATCATTGGCAAGACTTGATTTTATGTTGTATTTCTCTAGTATTTTTTGAGTTATTTTTTGATTTATTTTGTTGTCATCTACAATCAGAATATGTTTCTGTCCGTTTAGCCAGGTTTTGTCAATATCGGTAGACGCACCGTCTTGAAGATTGTGTTCCTCGTTTGTAATCGTGTTTTTTCTGAGTGTTATGGAGAAACTGAATTCAGAACCTTGTTCTGGCACACTCACGACGTGAATTTTGCTGTTGTAGAGCTTCAATAATTTTTTTACAATGGCCAAGCCAAGTCCGGTCCCTGTATAACTGTGGTTTGCATTTTCCACCTGTATAAACTCATGGAAAATTACTTCCTGTTTGTCTAGAGGAATACCCGGGCCGTCGTCTTTAATGGAGAAACAGGTTTTATAGAAACCATTTTTTGAAACTGTTTCAAGGTTCAAAACTATCCAGACATTTCCGGCTTTGGTGAATTTCAGGGCATTCCCGACCAAATTCATCAATATTTGTGAAAGTCGTATGGGGTCGCCAATCAGTGAATTCGGTATTTTTTCATCTATTTGTACATGTAATCTGTTCTTGTTTTGCTCCAAGCTATATTCAAAAGAACGTGTAATATTATTGATCAGGTTGTCTAATTGATATGGAGTTTTGGATAATTTTATAGCCTCGGCATCCATCTTGCTGATAAGTAAAACATCGTTGATTAGCGCAAGCAAATAATCCGCGGAAAATTTAAGTGATTCCAAATCATCTTCATAAGCCTTAAGTTTTTCGTCTTCCTTTAAAAGTGTCGAAATACCTATGACACCATAAAGAGGCGTGCGTAGTTCATGACTGACGGTAGAAAGAAATTTGGTTTGCACTTTTGAAAGCTTTTCGGCTTTTTCTTTAGCAATGATCAGTTCTTGATTGTATTCTTTGAGGTGGGTGATATATTTTTTACGTATTCTAAAGAACAAGAAAAAACCAAGTAAGGCAATCATTAGGATTACCGTAGCCGCAATAAGGATTGCGGTAAGTGATTTTGATTTCGAAATAAGCTCATCGGAATATGCGTTGTCCTTTATTGCGGTCTTTAACTCGTTTTGGGCCTGTTTTAAATCAAATTTGGCCCTAGCTTTTTCCGTTTCCTCAATTTTTTCGACCGTATATGCTTTTTGCTTGTACAGGTTATATTTTTTGAGACTTATAAAAGCATTCTGGGGGTCATTGGTTTTATGATATACCTCTGCCAAATTTTCGTAAACTTCTAGGGCGAGGTCTGTAATGGAGTCTTTATCTACTATTTCTCTAATGGATTCAAGTTGCGTCTTTGCTTGTACATAGTTTTCTGTGGCGTAATAATACCGGCCGAATAAAAGTTCAATATAGAGTTTGTTTAGTGCATCAACTTTTTTCTTTTGAGAAATGGATTCCGCTTTATTCAATATGATGAATGCTTCATCTAACTGCTGGTTATCTAAATAAGTCCAAGCTAAACTGATGTAGATAAGATAAATTTGGTCTAGGTTTTCCAGTTTTTCATTGATGGCAATACTTTCCTTAAAAAAGCGTATCGCTTTATCATAGGTTCTTACATTGTCAGAATATAGAATCGCCAGGTTTAAAGAGCCCCAGGCAATAAGACTATCAACTTTTGTGGCTCTTGCTATTTCCAGGGCTTTTTCAGAGAAGATTCTGCCTTGGATGCTATCATCAGTTTCAGAATAGATTCCTCCTAAAAGATCATATGCCAAAAAACTATGGTAATCATCATGGTACTCTTGGCTTTTATCAATGAGGATAGATGTGTATTTAATGGCATCTTTGTAATTGTACGATTCGTAAGCATCGTTTGATTTGTCAATAAGTAACTCTAGTGTGTCCTTCTGCTGATCCGTAGTACTATTCTGGGCGGATGAATAAAGTACGTTGAAAATAAAAAAAAGAAAAACTAAGAATCTTTTGATTTTCATTCGGGGCGATTGAACATTAATGAAACCGCGGTGATTCGACCATTCGGCACAGCTAAGATAGTAATTGCTTTATGATTTCATGGGAGTTTACGAAGTGGTCATCACCATTGGGGTCGAACCTTTTCTTAACCGGAAATAAAAACGGCGCATATTTGCGCCGTTTTTATTTTGTGAATATATCCTATTCCTATTCCCACTCCGTATGAAAAATACCTTCTTGATCCAAACGCTCATAGGTATGAGAACCAAAATAATCGCGTTGTGCCTGAATTAAATTCAGTGGTAACCGACTTGAGGTATAGGCATCAAAATACGTGAGGGAGTTGGAGAGACCGGGCAAAGGAATTCCATTTTTCGCGGAATAGGAAACCAGCGACCTGGCTGAGCCAACCGTGCTTTTAACTTTTTCAATAAAAGAGGGTGAGAGCAAAAGGTTCGGCACATCCTTGTCTTTTTGAAAGGCTTCGGTAATATCGGCCAATAGACCTGCGCGAATAATGCAGCCTGCCCGCCATATTTTGGCAATAACGGCAATGTCCAGTTCATACCCATATTCTCTAGAGGCATCTGCTAATTGGTGCAAGCCTTGGGCATAGGTGACTATAAAAGAAAAGTACATGGCCTCTTCGGCCATTTTGACCAATTCGATCTTGTCTATGGCCTCAGGGGTAGGCCGGTCATAAAGCGCGTCGGCTTGAACCCGTTCGTCTTTTAAAGCGGATATTTCCCGCATACTTACGGCAATATCGATGGAAGGTATGGGAATGCCCAAGTCCATTGCATTTTGAGAGGTCCATTTTCCAGTTCCTTTTTGTTTGGCTTTATCGAGAATTTTGTCGACCAAACGCCCATCACCCTTGTCATCTTTTTGCTCGAATATTTCAGAGGTGATTTCCACAAGAAACGACTGCAGACGGCCTTTGTTCCAAGCAGCAAAAGTTTGATGTAGCTCATCATTGTCTAAGTTTCCTGCCTTTTTGAGTAGGTCATAAATTTCCGAAGTCAATTGCATGAGTCCGTACTCAATTCCGTTATGAACCATTTTCACGTAGTTTCCGGCAGATTTTGGACCTAAATACGCCACACAGGGTTCACCTTTGTACTTGGCCGAGACGGCTTCGAAAATAGGCTGGACCTCTTTATACGCCTCACGGTTTCCTCCGGGCATAATACTTGGTCCTAACCGAGCCCCTTTGGCACCACCGGAAACCCCGGCACCGAAAAAGTGAATGCCTTTTTCCTGTAAGTAGGCTTCCCTCCGGTCGGTATCGGTAAAGAAAGAGTTGCCGCCGTCGATGATCAGATCATCAGTATCTAGGTATGGCAATAAACTTTCTATCACGGCATCTACAATTTTTCCCGCAGGAACCAAAAGCATTATTTTTCTAGGCCGTGCCAATGATTGTACAAAAGTATTTAGGTCGGTCGTTGCATCGACTTTCTCTACATCACCACCTTCTTTTTTTAAGGCATCGACCTTTTCAACATCAAGGTCATAGCCAGAAGCCGTAAACCCATTGTCGGCAACATTCAGTATAAAATTACGTCCCATAACTCCGAGACCCACCAATCCAAAATCGTAATTATTACTTTTCATACGTTTTAATCCTTATTAATTACTTGAATAAGCTTATTGAGAAAGTATAAATATAAGGGTTTGAATTATAAATTGATAGGTTTAAATCCTTCTCGTCCTTTTAAGAAACGATGTAAAAACCGTGGCCGCTTCAATTTATTCCCATTACCGCCAAAAAAGGATTCTTAATTCAAAAGCATGTTGTGGCACTCCAGTTGTGGAGTTCCAATTTCAAAAATATGGTAAATAATCAATTTTGTGCCTATTCTTTGACGAAACTCCATGAACTTCTTGATATTTGAAAACTACTTTGAAATCATCCAAATATTTTTTTATGTGCGTTTTTGAGCCTAACTTAGTTGAGATTTTTGCTCAATTTTTATCTAGGCAAGCTGCGATAATTTCTGTAATTCGGTGCTAACCAAGCTTTTGAATTTTGCGATTAATAAGAACACATGAACAAAACAGATAATCAAATGCTTATCATTTTCGGCGCATCGGGTGACTTGACCGCCAGAAAATTGATTCCAGCACTCTTTAATTTATATAAGGGCGGACACCTACCAGAAAAGTTCGTAGTGCTTGGCGTTAGCCGTAGCGACATGACCGATGGGGAGTTTAGAAAAAAGGTGGTGAATGAAAGCAAGTACTTAAAGGAACGAGTAGGGAAAGAAGCGAACGGCTTTATTGAAACTTTTGCCAACAAACTCTTTTACGAAGATTTGGGAAGCAATTACGATACGGATTATCATCAACTCGGAACAAGGATTTCAGATTTAAATACAAAATACGGTACCGACGACAACTATATATTCTATTTGTCGACACCTCCTAGCCTTTATGAGGTTATACCCAAAAATCTTTCGGAAGAAGGACTTAATAACGAAGATAAGGGTTGGAAGCGTTTGATTGTTGAAAAACCCTTTGGGTACAATCTGGAAAGTGCCCGAAATTTGAACGAAGGATTGCACCATTATTTTCAAGAAACACAAATTTATCGAATCGATCATTACTTGGGAAAGGAAACGGTACAGAATTTATTGGTGACCCGTTTTGCCAACAGTATTTTCGAACCGTTATGGAACCGCAATTATATTCATCATGTAGAGATTACCAATGCCGAAAGTGTCGGGGTTGAAAAAAGAGGTGGTTATTACGATAAATCGGGAGCGCTGCGCGACATGTTCCAAAATCATTTATTGCAGATTGTGTCGCTAGTGGTTATGGAGCCACCGATCGGGTCGGGAGCGGAGGAAATTCGTAATGAGAAGGTGAAAGCATTGAAATCGCTGCGCAAGATGACCGACGAGAAGACGCTGTTTGACAACACCATACGTGCGCAATATGTAAGTTCGGTAATCGATGGCGAAAGAGTACCTGGCTATCGCGAAGAAGAAGGGGTTGACCCTAATTCGACTACCGAGACCTACGCGGCCATTAAGTTCTTTGTTGACAATTGGAGATGGGCCGATGTGCCGTTTTATGTACGTACCGCAAAGCGTATGCCAACGAAGGTTACCGAGGTTGTCATTCATTTTAAATCGCCCCATCACCAAATTTTTAAAGATTCGGGGATAAATAGTAAAGACAATAAGTTGATTATACGCATTCAGCCCGATGAAGGAATTTTAATCAAATTTGGGGTTAAGGTACCCGGTCAGGGCTTTAAGGTAGAGCGCGCCAATCTTGATTTCTATTATTCAAGTTTGGTAGAGAAGCATGTAATGGAAGCCTATGAACGGCTGCTTTTAGATGCCATGCAGGGTGATGCAACGCTTTACGCCAGGGCCGATGAGGTTGAAGCGGCTTGGGAGTTCGTCAATCCTATTTTAGACTATTGGAAAAATGGGAAGGATGTAAAAACCTACGGATATTCTGCCGGAGTTTGGGGTCCAAAAAATTCCGATGACCTAATTGACGGGCCTCATATGTGGAGAAATCCGGAAGAGCAATTGGCCGATGATCCGGGATTTTGCGTTATTTGTTGATAATCATAACGATTTAAGTTAGAGGCTTTAATGGTAATACGGCCTTACTTCTTTCACCAAATGCGGGGATGTTAACCCATAATAATACTACAAAAATGCAGCAACATATTTACGATACAAAACAGCAGGTCGCGGAAGCATTTTCAAAATATTTGGCTGAATTTATCGCCTCGCGCCCGATTGTTCATCTTGCACTTTCGGGAGGTAGTACTCCAAAAATCGTTTTTGACGAATTGGCCACCCATTATGCCGAAGCCATTGATTGGGAAAAGGTACATTTGTATTGGGGTGATGAACGCTGTGTGCCACCCTCGGATGATGACAGCAATTATAAGATGACCGTTGCACATTTGATTTCGAAAATTGACATACCCGATGAGAATATCCATCGGATTAAAGGGGAAAACGACCCCCAAGAGGAAGCGCAACGCTATAGTAAGGTATTGCAAACTAAATTACCAAATGGAGCCACCGATATTCCTCAATTTGATTTGGTCATCTTGGGTATGGGCGACGATGGACATACAGCTTCCATTTTTCCCCATGAAATTGCCCTATGGAATGCCGATGCAAACTGTGTAGTAGCCGTTCACCCCAATTCTGGACAAAAAAGAGTGTCCATAACCGGAAAAGTAATCAATGCCTCAGAAGCTGTTGCATTTCTTGTGACCGGTGAAGGTAAGACCGAAAAAGTCCAGGAAATTATCAACAAAACCGAAGGTTTTGAAAAATATCCCGCCAGTTTGGTAGCACCTGATTCAGAAAATTTGCATTGGTTTTTAGATGCCGCCGCCGCTAAAGGAATTACTTCAGACCGAGTTTGATGTTTTCCCCTTCTAAAAATTCCATGTATTCTTCTATCTTAAATTTGGAAGAATCGAATTGGGTATCCCTCGAAAAAGCTTCTTCCTTACGCCGTTTGCTTCGTGCAAATCGCCTAACACCTTGTTCGTTCTCTACCAATAATCCCGGTATGGTCATACCTTTGCCTTGCTCGTCTTTAGCGACCATGGTAAAATAAGAAGAATTGCAATGTCGCTTGGTGCCCTTTGTGATATTTTCCGATTCTACGCGTACTCCTACGACCATTGAGGTTCGCCCCGTGTAGTTGATTGACGCTTTCAGCGTTAGCAGTTCACCTACCTCCACAGGATGTAAAAAATCGACCCGGTTAACCGATGCCGTCACGCAATAGCGTTGTGAATGCTTGGATGCACAGGCGAAGGCAATCTGATCCATCAAGTTTAAAATATGGCCCCCATGTACCTTACCACCAAAATTGGAGTGGGAGGGAAGCATTAGTTCTGTAATCGAGACTCTCGATTCACGTGCGCTTTTAAAGTTTTCCATGTATTAATTTCTAAAGTGTGGTGATCGTTCTTTTTTTACATCGGTTACAAAGTATTTGGTGTCGCCCATCCAAAAGAATGTAGCGAAACGTTCAGTATAATCGACTTTTACGTATTCCCCTTGGTATTCCTTAAGCTTTTCGATAACATCTTGGTCTTTGTCCAATACGGAAAAGGCGAAAATCTGTGCGCCCGAGATGCCTTGACTTATCTCTCCTTCCCAAGTTTTGATAATTACCCCCTTGTGACTTACTTTGATCAATTCTCCCGAACGGACACCCTCACTATAGGGTACAAAATAGATAAAAGCGTAGTAAAGCGCCAACAGGGCCAACAGACTTCCGATTACGACAAACAATATTCTTTTCATATAATAAGTATAAGTACTTCACTTTTGATCGATTCTAAAAATTGCTAAGAATTTTCTTCTAGTTCTTCAAAGTCATCTTCCTTGGCCCGTTTTAAAACAGGCTCTGGAATGGATTTTTTTGCTTTTGCGCCCATTTTCTTTAACTTTTCGATGCTTATTACAATATTGCCTCGACCTTCCACCAACTTGTTCATGGCTCCCTTATATTCCGATTTTGCTTCGTCCATCTTCTTGCCCACTTTGGTTAAATCGGATACAAAACCCTCAAATTTATCATATAAGGCACCCGCTTGACGGGCAATTTCAATCGCATTTCGCTGTTGTTTTTCATTGTTCCACATACTGTCGATGGTACGTAAGGTAGCCAGTAGTGTTGATGGGGTAACGATTATGATGTTCCGTTCAAAAGCCTTATTGTATAATGTGCTGTCGTTGTTTATGGCAATTGCAAATGCAGGTTCGATAGGTACGAACATCAAAACAAAATCAGGACTCTCCATTTCGTATAGGTCCTCATACTTTTTGGCGGACAGCTGGTCTACATGTTTTCGTAGGGAATTGATATGGTCTTTCAGGAATTTATCCCTTAGCTCATCCTCTGCATTTACGAAACGCTCGTAATCGGTCAACGAAACTTTAGAATCAACAATCATTTTTTTGCCATCGGGAAGGTTGATGATCACGTCAGGAAGCACCCGAGTACCATCTTCAAGTGTGAAACTCTGTTGTACGGAATACTCGCGGTCTTTTTCAAGACCTGACTTTTCAAGAACACGTTCCAATACCAATTCGCCCCAGTTCCCTTGCATTTTACTGTCACCTTTTAGGGCCTTTGTCAAATTTTCGGCTTCTTGGGTGATTTTTAAGTTTTGTGTCTGCAAGTTTAGCAGCTGTTCTTTCAATGCGGAATGAATGCTAATATTCTCTTTCTGACTTTCTTCGACCTTCTTTTCGAAGAGCTGAATTTTTTCGTTTAAGGGAGTAAGAATGTCCTTGATATTTTTTTCGTTACGGGCCGTAAACTTTAAACTTTTCTCCTCTAGAATTTTATTGGCTAGGTTTTCAAATTCTTTGGTGAATTTTTCCTGTAGTTTTTCTACTTCCTCTTTTTGTTCCCTGTTTTTTAATTGAAGGTTCTCCAAATCGGCTTGATAGCGCACAATCTGATTGCCCAATTGTTCTTTTTCGGACTGAAGGTGCAATTTATGTTCTTCGGCATCACGCAACCTTCCGTCAAGTATCGTTAGATTGTTGTGTAATTGCTGCTCACGTTCTTCGAGTGCGCTCTGGCTTGACTTGGTTTTTAAGCTTTGGATATAATTTCCTAGAAAATAGCCCAGTAAAAGGCAAACCAATCCAATTAAAAGATATATCAGAAATTCGTTCATTAAGGTTCACTAGTGTTTGGAGTAAAGATAAGCGTTTGACTTTAAAAAAGGATAGCCCCTTTGGCTACTTTTCTATTCGAAAAGAACCGGTCTTGGCATCAAACGAAACCGTGTCGGCCGGGAATAAATGTTCAAAGGCCTCCTGTTCAATTAGTTCACAAGGCTGCCCAAAAGCATGGGCCGTTGTATCGAGCAATAACATGGTATCGCACATCTGAATGGCCATTTCAATTTCATGGCTGGTAAAAACAACGGTTTTTTTTGTTTCATGGGCAATGGACTTCAATACTTTTAGAATCTTGACTTTATGATACAGGTCGAGATGGGTAGTGGGTTCATCCAACAAAATAATGGCAGTATCTTGGGCGAGTGCCCGGGCAATCATAGCCCGTTGTAACTGACCATCGCTCAATTCATAGCATTTTTTATGCTGTAGGGCTTCCAACTCCAGCATCCAGATAGCAGTTTTTATTTTCGATTTGTCGTCATCGGTCAAGGCCCCTATCCAGTTGGTATAGGGTTGCCTTCCCAAAGCCACCAACTCTTTTACGGTCATGTTCTTAGAGGCAAGAGGTTCTGTCAATACAATACTGATTTCAGAAGCGAGGGACTTGGGGTGTAAGCTTTCCAAATTTTTACCATTGAGAAGCACTTGGCCCGATAATTTGGGCTGTATTTTGCCAAGTGTCCGTAACAAGGTTGATTTACCCGCACCATTAATACCCACGATGGCCATAAGTTCTCCTTGACCCAAAGCGAAATCAATGTTCGAGGCAACACTGTTCCGCTCCTTTTTAGATTGGTACCCGACCGTTAGCTGACGGGCTACTAAGACGCTATTTTCAGATTTATCGTTAATGGGTTTAAATTTTACAAGTTTACATAGTATTGATCACGGTACCATTGACTAAAACACCATTTTGCGCCTACGCACCAACAACCATATCACTATCGGGGCTCCTAAAATACTGGTAATTGCATTAATGGGCAAAACATTTGCTGATCCCGGCAGTTGTGCTACGGTGTCACAAAGCAGCATTAAAATGGCGCCATAAATTAAAACAGCTGGAACTAGGACCCTGTGATCTGTGGTATTGAAAATCTGTCGTGTCAAATGCGGTACCGCCAAACCGATAAAGGCAATAGGCCCGGCAAAGGCGGTAATTCCGCCCGCAAGCAGTCCTGTCGCAATGATGATGGTATACCGTGATTTTTTAAGGTTTACCCCTAAGCTCTGGGCGTAATTTTCGCCCAATAATAGTGCGTTCAACGGTTTTATTGATACGAAACTTAATCCAATTCCTAGAAATATAATGCCCAGTAAAAGGGATAATTGCGACCAAGATAGGTTGCCCACGCTACCGAACGACCAATATATATATTGCTGTAATTTCTCGGCATCGGTAAAGTATGAAAGCACACTTACTATGGCCGCAGTGATGCTTCCGAACATGAGGCCGATTATCAATAGGGCCATGGTGTCTTTTACGCGAGAAGCGACAATCATGACCGCCACTAGTACCAAAAAGCTTCCGATGCTGGCTGCAATGGCCAACGATACGTCGTTTACCAATCCGAACACGGATAGCCCTGAAAATAATGATGCTCCCATAATAAGCAAAGCGGCTCCTAAACTGGCACCGGAACTGATTCCCAATACAAATGGACCGGCCAGGGGATTCCGGAATAGCGTCTGCATCAACAATCCACTTAAAGCCAGTCCGCTTCCAACGAGTACCGCCGTACAGGCTTTCGGAATTCTATAATTCCACAGAATATAGTCCCAGGACGTATTTTCTAGGGTTCCACCAAAAAGAGAAGTTAAAGTATCGGTTAATGGGATGCTAGCAGAACCGAAACTAATATTTACGGCCAGGCACAGCAACAAAGCTAAAAATAAAAGGATAAAATTTATACGATATGTGCTCGGGTTTCCCAATTAGTCCAAAGGCTTAAAAAAGAAAAGTTCGTGTTTGGGCAACAATTCGGGATGTAAAATATGGATTAGGTCTTTCAATACCAAATCGGGGCGTTGGGGAGCGAGTTCATAATACAGTAAGCCACCGGTAGCCCCCGTGGTTTTGGCGAACGTATAAATACGCCTGTTTTTAAAAGCGTCGAATTGAAGGTAGTGGCGATTGGCTTCTTTCATAGTTTGGTACGAAGTGAACTGCGACGGCGAGACCCAAAAGTCGGCATTTTGTGCCATTTCCAAAACACTTTCGATACTCAGGGAGAGACTTCCCGTTTCATCGGTAGCCGACCATAAATAATTGCTGTTGGCATCCTTTAAAAATTGAGCGGCCCAGCTGTTGCCGCCCGGCATATACCAAACATCTTTGTATAGGGCCCCGCTTAAAACTTTGGGATTCGAATTGGCTTTTTTAGCCAATTCTTGGGCTTCGGTATAGGAAGCCGCTATGTCTTTAAAAATACTATCCGCCTTTCGTTCCATTTGGAAAAAAGGGGCAAAGAATTTAATCCACTCCGCTTTGCCCAAAGGGGTTTCCTCCGTCCAATCCCCATTGTAAACGACGGGAATGTTGGAACGTCGCAGCGTTTCATAGGCTTTATTTTGATTATTGATCGAGAAACCAACTACCAAATCAGGCTGTAGTTCCAAGGTCATTTCGGTATTTATGTCCTCGTTGTTGCCCAATTCCTTAATTTCTCCTGCCTCGATACGCTCGCGCGTGGTTTTAGAGGAAATGTAATCGGTATTCGGAAACCCGACCAACCGATTTTCGACCCCCAAAGCTTCCAATGCCGGAATATGTGTGGTAGAGGTGGCAACGACCCGCTCGATAGGAATGGTAACAATGGCATCGTAAGCCGCTTTGTTCAAGGTGACGGTTGCCAATTTTTCCCTTGGAATCAAGGCGTATTTGAATTCAGCGTCGGCCTCAGGCCATGGTGATGATATGGTGATGATCGTAATGCCCGACGTTTCCTTTGCTATAGAAAATCCTTTAGCATAGCTAATCGGATTATCGCTGGCGCTATTTTTTGTGGGGATTGGTTGTTTGTTCTGTTGCTTACATCCCACAGCGAATAGAAGCAAAATGCAGCATACCATCGTAACAAACCCTAATCTCGATTTATTCATTAATTGAATTCTGTCTGGTTACTATGTGTCTTGGGCGATAAAGGTACAGTCTTTATTTCCTAAAGAAAAGATGACTTTTCGATTAATGTTTAGAACGGATACGATTAATAAAGTGTTCGTTTCGTTGCGTGAACCACTTTTTATTATATTTGCGCCTTTAAAAATGATCGTTATGAAGTATGCCTTTGTTTTTTTCGTTTGTTCCCTTTTTATTTCTTGTAACGATTCGGAAGAAACGGATTATGTCGTTAAAAACGAACTTGAAATTCAAGAATACATAGCCGCCAATAATTTGAATGCACAAAAAAGTGCCTCAGGATTGTATTATGTGGTCAATGAAGAAGGAACGGGTGCTCAACCTACGGCAAATTCAAATGTCACCGTGGCCTACAAAGGATATTTTACCGATAAGGCAGTGTTTGATCAAAGCGATGCCGATGGCATCTCCTTTAACTTACAACAAGTAATCGGAGGGTGGACGGAAGGTATCACTTATTTTAAAGAGGGGGGCAGCGGTATTCTTTTGGTGCCATCTGCCTTAGGTTATGGTAGCTCGAGCAGGGCCGGTATTCCCGGTGGTTCTGTACTGATTTTCGAGGTCAACCTTGTCGCCGTTAATTAAAACTCCTTATTTTTAAATTTACAAAAACCCCTTATCTCTTAATGGGTATTGATTTGTGCTTCTTTTTTATTGGCTTGCCTTATTAAGGGAGTAAAGCGGAACTGTTCGAAATTTTAGCGGAGCTGCTAGTCGTACTAGAGCGGATTCTTGAAAATCACCCAAAACGAATTTTAAAAAACTGGGTGCTGCCAACAGCGAATTAAAAATAATTAGAACGGCTGCTGAGAAAGTACGGTTCCGGTTAAGAGTTAACCTTCGTATTTTTAGGTAATCTTTTGCGCAATATGCCGGGTGTATACTCTTGCAGCCACAGATGCTTTTAAAGGAATCAAAATCGACTATATTAGCTGTATTGACAAAAAAGAAATATACGTACCTGTATGGATATCCAATTGTAAAAGACCAATACGGCGGAAAGGAAAAGTCAACTACATATGAAGCATAAAAACAATCATACGGACGCTCTAATCTTAACGGAAGGACAAGGACGAGTTTATAATTGTGGAACAATGACAGCAGTCTTCAAGGCTGACGAAAATGAAACAGCAGATAAATACAGTATTTCGGAATGGTGGCTTGAACCAAACTCTGACGGACCTGGTACTCACGAACACGAAGAAAATGACGAAGTGTTTTACGGAATTGAAGGCACAACATCTATACTCGTTGGAGACCAATGGATTGATGTAAAAAAGGGAACTTTTTTAAGAATACCAAAAAAAACAATTCACGACTTTGCAAATAGGACAAATGAAAAATCTGGAGTTCTCAACTTTTTTATTCCCGGTGGCTTTGAAAGAAATATGCCCTCAATTGTTAAATGGTTTGAAGAAAACAAATAGCGGCATATTGATACTACAAAACAAGACAATAAATGGAATTACAAGTGCAGATAAAAAGTCACATTGCTTCACAACCTGAGCCAAAAAGTATAGACATTGACGTGAATGTCCTGCAATCAATTGAAATCTAAATCCTTTAATTTCCGACTATCTCGTTTCTTTATCAAAAACGATTACTTTAGGCCATAGGTTTCCGCCTTGGACCTACTACTCATAGGCCTAATCCATTGTGTCATGCGCAACCACAACAGCCACACCCAAACAAACCCCTAAGCAATTCCTGAAAAAGTATACACCATTCCTTAAATTGTATACATCTAAAAGTAGTGGATTTTAGAATTTTGTCTCATAATTAATGAACCTCATGGGAAATTCTAAAATAGGCATATTATTCAACTTATTTCTTCCTCAAAGAAGAAAACCAAATCCCAAACATACCGTTCCTGAAAAGGATAGGATTTTAATTGATAAAACCATTGTCTTTACTGGTGGTACCGATGGAATGGGACGCGTTGCAGTAGACATGCTCTACAAAATGGGAGCACATATCATAATTCTTGGGCGAAACAAAGAACGTGGTAATGCAGTTGTCGACGAGTTAAAAAGTACAAGTGGTAAGGGTTCAGCTAGCTTTAGAGTGTGCGATTTATCGTTAATGGATAGTGTTTCAGATTGTGCCGATAGTATAGTGAAGGAGCATAAGAAAATAGATGTTCTGGTTAATTGCGCAGGTGTTAATATGCCTAAAAAAGTCATCACAAAAGATGGTTTTGAATTGCATTGGGCAGTGAATTATTTTGCCCCTTATTTGCTGACCAATCTTTTGCTACAACCACTAAAAAATTCAAAACAAGCACGTGTTGTAAATCTGGTAACGAACATTAACTTTATAGATACCATAGATGTAGATATTATTGAAAACACACCAGATTTTGCCACCAAAGAACCTTATACAGAATCTAAACTAGCATTAAGCATGGTCTCCATAGAAATGGCAGAACAACTTAAAAATGAGGGTATAAATATCAACTATTTGCATCCTGGCAATATAAAATCAAGTCTATTAAGACACTTGACGGGCATGCAAAAACTATTGGCTCGTATGATGATTTATATGGCATCGCCTACAGAAGTTGGTGCTGATAGAGTGCTTCGTCTAGCGATATCTTCAGAATTTAATGGCGTAACAGGGATATATTTAGCTGAAGATACTATAACATCTGCACACAACGAAGCTCAAATAGTTTCGAAAAGAAAACATATTGAAAAAATAACAAGAAAGGCGCTGGCAAAATGGCTTTAATTAAAAACAATACAAAAAACATAAAATGAATACAAATCAATTTGGTAGTAAAGGGTGGACCCCTGATAGAATTGGAAATTTAAATGGCAAAACTTACGTCATAACAGGTACCACAAGCGGAACGGGATTTGAAGCGGCGAAAATATTGCTGTCAAAGGGAGCAAAAGTCGTGATGCTTAACCGAAACGCGAAAAAATCGGACGCCACCATTGCTTCTTTAAAGCAAGAACTTGGTAATCATGTAGATGTATCATCCATACAAATGGATTTGGCAGAACAAGCTTCTGTAAAAAAAGCATCAGAAAAAGTTCTTGATACAATTTCTCAAATCGATGCACTAATTTGTAATGCAGCCATTGCCCAAGTACCCAAACAAACACTTACCGTCGATGGTTTTGAAAGTCAGCTCGGTGTAAATCACTATGGCAACTTCCTACTACAAGGTCTGCTATACCCACGAATTGAAAAATCTAAAGGGCGAATAGTTGTTGTAGGTAGTATGGGTTACAATTTAGGAATTAAAACCATACAATTTGACGATATGAATTGGGATAAAAACTATGGTCCCAATGACGTATATAGTCAAAGTAAATTAGCACAGATTATGAGTGTTTATGAATTACAAGACCGACTAAAAAAAGCAGGTAAGACTGATGTAAAAGTGTATGCTTGTCATCCAGGTGCTTCCCGAACTTCATTGATTAAAACCAGCGGTAGCTTAATGACTCGCTTCATTTGGCAAATTATGAAATTATCACCATTTGTTCAATCTGCTGAAAAAGGTGCTTATCCACAATTGATGTGTGCAACAGAACTAAATTTAGACCAAAGTGGTTTTTACGGCCCGACCGGTAGAAATAATTGGACAGGTCCTGTTGGGGAACATAAATTAGAGCCACATGCCCAAGATAAAGCCGTAGCTGCCAAACTGTGGACGTTATCTGAAAAGAAAACCGACTTTAAATGGACTTTTTAATCTTAAATTTAATAAAAATGGATATTTTAAAAACAGCAATAGATTGGGCAAAAGCCGAAGTTTTTTCAACCGTATTCTTTATTATTTTTGGAATAGGTTTTGTGGCGGCGGGCATAGGTTTTTGGCAGTTAGGAAAAACAGATTTAGCAAAAGCATATGTCATTCCTACTTTGGTAGCAGGTGCTTTACTGATGACCATAGGATTTGGATTGTTTTTTACGAATAAATCAAGAATTGTAGCATTTGAAAAAGCCTACATTAGTGATGCCTCGTCATTCGTGCAATCAGAACTTGTGCGTGCCGAAAGCACCTTAAAGGAATATAAAAATGTCGTTTTTACGGCAATTCCCATAATCATCGCTGTCTGTGCCCTTGTTATTATGTTCGTGAACACGCCAATTTGGCGGGCAAGTATGATTACTACTATTGCCATGCTAATTGTTATTTTGTTGATAGACGGCACTGCCCACGCCAGAATTGAAGCCTATAACAAACAATTACAAATTGCAGAAAAAAAGCTCTAATTTTAAAACAATGAACGACTTCATTAAAATAGATAGTATTAGTACCATACACAAAGCCATTGGCTTGCCAAGCCCGGCGCATCCGTTAATTTCTGCGATTTCCACTAAAGAACTAAAACAGAAACTGCAAGTTTCGGCTGGTAAATACAGTTTCGATCTATACATCATCAGTTTAAAAGAAATCGGTAAAGGTGCTTTTCAATATGGTCGAAAATCATATGATTATCAAGATAGCAGCTTAATCTTTACCTCACCGGGCCAAGTGATGCAATTTGAAGACGACCAAAACCAACGCATACAAGATGGCCAAGGTTGGGATATTTTCTTTCATCCCGATTTTATAAGACATTCGTCTCTGGCAAAGACAATTTCGGACTATTCTTTTTTTGAATATGAAAATAATGAAGCTTTACACGTTTCAGAAAAAGAGAAAAAAAATCTGTTAGATTTTGTAACCAATATTGCTAACGAAATAGACCAAAATATAGATAAGCATACCCAAGACTTAATTATTATTAATCTAGAAAGTATTTTAAAATACAGTAAGCGCTTTTACGACCGTCAGTTCTATACACGAAGTAATCAAAACAAAGACTATTTAGTGAAGTTTGAAAAGTTTTTAAAAAATTACTATGCTACAAATCAATTAGCCGAAAATGGATTGCCAACAGTACAACAGTGCGGAGAAGCACTTCATTTATCAGGTTACTATTTAAGCGATTTATTAAAGATTGAAACCGGAAAAACTGCAAAAGAGCATATTTTGCTATATACTGTTGAAGAAGCAAAAACCAAACTGCTAAATTCAAATGCTTCGGTAAGTGAAATTGCTTATGAATTTGGTTTTGAATATCCGCAACACTTCAGCAAAGTATTTAAATCTAAAACCGGATTTAGTCCTTCCGAATACAGACTTTTAAATTAAACCCTTTATGAAAGTTATACTAACAGGATCAACGGGTATGGTTGGAAAAGGTGTTTTGTTAGAATGTATAGATGATAAAACTGTTGAAAATATATTACTGATCAATAGAAGCCCAATAGATATTTCACATCATAAAATAAAAGAAATTATCCATAAAGATTTTACCGATTTTAGTAGTTTGGAAAATATGCTTAAGGGTTATGATTCTTGTTTTCACTGTATGGGTGTGTCTTCGGCCGGCATAAATGAGGAAACCTACTTTAAACTAACCTTTACTATTTCGGAAGCACTTGCAAGTTCAATCTATCGAGTTAATCCCAATATGCTTTTTACGTATGTTTCAGGAGCAGGGACAGATGGTTCCGAACGGGGCAACACCATGTGGGCCCGAGTAAAAGGCAAAACGGAAAATATGATTTTAAATATGGGTTTTAAGGATGCCTATGCCTTTCGACCTGGTGTTATTTTGCCTGAACGGGGCGTAAAATCTAAAACCAAATTATACAATTTCTTCTACATCATTGCTAAACCTTTGTTCCCTTTATTAAAAAGAATGAAATCAGTAACGACCACTTCAAAAATTGGGCGAGCCATGATTAATTTATACACCAACCCTCAACCATTAAAACATCTTGAAGGGGCTGAAATTAATAAGGTTTCAGAATTATAATAGATGAAGGCACGAACACATATCACGGTATATAATAATTGTTGTTAAGTGCTTAATTCATTGCCTTTTTCATATATTTAAGGTCAAAATTAAAACGAAAAATTTACACTTATTTACACGCAATTTTTCGTATAACACGTGGGCATTTATTATTTGGTGTAAGGGCCAGTCTTTAACTTATGTAAACTACGTACCTTAACGAACAATAAAAAGACTATTGCAAAATGGGGAATAAAAAATCCAATAATTTATTTCTAGTTCTAATTTTGATGCTAATCCTTATAGGTATCCCATATTTATTATACACAATAGGGTCATTTGTTGAAATAAACTATTTCGGCTATATAAATAATTGGTGGGTTGTTTTACTCTTTATTTTTGTACTGATTTCAATTTTTATATTGGGTGAAATAAATTTTGAAAAAAATATGGTTTATTTTTTCCTACTGTTTTTTACAATTCCCTTCTTCATTCTTGGGATGCGGTTAGGCGTGAAATCCACTTTAGATTCGGAATCTTATGCTTTGTTGTTAGACAAAGAACAGGAAATAAATCATCTTGATTCTATACTATTAAAATTAGAAAACGATTTTGCACAATTAGAAATCGAGAGCCAGAAAGAACAAGCTCATAAAAGCCTGGCCTTTAAAAACCATGAAATTATTTTCTTTAACTCGGGTAGCGCGAAACTCTCCGATTTTAATAAGGAGAGGATTAAAGCATTCATCTCCTCCTTGGAAAATTGTAAATTAAATGTTAAAGGTTATACGGATGCTATAGGGAATAGACCATCCAATAAGGATATTTCGGATGAAAGAGCCCGGAATGTAGCCGATTTTATCAAGTCTATAGATCAACATAATAATAGGATCAATGAGGTAGTTAGTTATGGGGCTGAACATCAATTAGTGGAAAATAGTAATGAAATATCTCGTTCAAAAAACCGAAGGGTAACAATTGAAATAGTTGGAAAAATAGATGAGGAAACGAAAGCAATGGAAAAAAAGATTCAGGACGAGATTAATAAAATTAGGGAGGATAGAAAAAATTCAAAAATGGAAAGAGATAGTTTGATGAAGCTTATTTTTCAAGGTGTTGAAGAGTAGTTTTATTTTTAAGCAAAGTTGCGGTTAAGAGTTACCGCTTGTACTTTTAGTTTGAGCAAGACAACGGGAATATCATCCATGTACCATAAATACTTTTAAAAACATTAAAAATCCACAAGGTTAGCGGCATTCACAAAATAGGAATATGGTTACCAGTAATCATATTCTCCTATGTTACCACACATTCCCCTCAAGCCGAAGGTTTTTTAATTCCTTAAGGCAACGTATTATCCATTCGTGTTCTAAGGTTAGTCACAGTGAAAATTCTTTAAAAGACATATATTTATTACTTAAAGTCTATTTTGTTTGTCAATATGTAAAGTATTTTTTACTTTTGGTTGAGTAATGATTCGAAGTAATCTAAAAACTAACCATATATGCGCACAAATTATTTATTACCAAACAAATACAAGATTTTTGGATGGATACTTTTCATTGCAGGAATTATTAGTGGGATAATAGCATATTTCACTCCTTTACCAACGGAACCTCTAAAAATCAAAGTTTTATCAGTTTTTAATGATTTGGCATTTGGCCCAAATGAAATGGAATATTTCGAATTTATTGAAACCGGTATCGCTTTTGAACTAATTCTTCTTGCTATTATTTTTGGAGGTTTGATTATTGGTTTTTCTAAAGAAAAAGTAGAAGATGAGTTTACTTATAAACTCAGAAATGACTCTTTAGTTTGGGCAATAATTTTTAATTATTCTGTGTTGACTGCATTTATTCTTTTTATATACAATTTTACCTTTATGCATGTTTTGGTCCTCAACATATTCACTCCATTGATATTCTTTATCGTCCGTTTTAATTTTTTAAAACTAAAATATAAAAGTCATGAAGAATAATATAAAAGTGCAGCGCGCGATTCACGACATGACTCAGGCAGATTTAGCAATAAAAATTGGGGTTAGCAGACAAACTATAAATGCTATGGAAAAAAACAAATATGTACCATCAACTGTACTTTCGTTAAAAATAGCTAAGCTTTTTAAAAAACCTCTTGAGGACATATTCTTTTTAGACGATAATGATTAAAGTGGTAAATTTAAATAAACGTGTGATAACCAAGTCTGTAATTAATGCGGACTTGTGCCTTAAAGAACATGGTAAAAAACAATATCGGCCCACGCAACCAAAATCTATCTATTGAATCTTTATATTAAAGCGATATTGACATATGAAAGCCTCTTTTTCCTTTAAGAAGTTTTTATTTTTAGTCTCCATCTTTTTCATCATCCTTGGTTGCTCTAAAAATGAAGATATCATCACTTATGACTTGACAGGAAATTGGAGGGTAATTTCTTTTGTCGAAAACAGTTCCAAGAAAATAATCAAAACAAAAGACAATACTTGGTCTGATTTTAATAATGGGGATATTACCATAAATTTTGATGAACCTGATAATAGTGGTCAAGGAGTATTCTCTGGAATTAACGTGACAAATGGGTTTTCTGGAAATTATATTGTTAATGAAAGTGGAGAAATCACAATAGGGCCGATTACTTCAACATACATCAATGAACCTGAATGGGCTAAATTATTTAAAATAAGTGATGTTAAAAATTACGAAGTTCGAAATTCAAATCTTATAATTTATCGTAATAATAAAAAGAGCTCTATTACTTTGGTCCGGATTTGATCAATGGAATCTCCATAATTGATTCAAAAATAATTACTAAAAACGCACCCAAAACTAAACCAGCAGATTTGTAATGTCTTTGTGCGGAATTATTTCTTATCCGGGATTGAAAAATTATATGACAGCTCAAACTCAATCTAAATCTAAATTGTCAATCGTAACCGGCTCCTTACTCTGACGCATTGCTTAAGCCCCTCTGATCTTTGAGGGAGCTACTTTAAAAACAATGATAATTATTTTTTTATTCACTACCTTCGCCCCGAATTTTGGTTTGTACCCATAATTTTTGGGTCGATTAAAAGGGAATCCAGTTAAAATCTGGAACTGTTCCCGCAACTGTAAGCTTTGTCCATAATAATGGGCGGCTACCATTTTCTTCAAAATACCACTGCTTGGGCCGAATTTATTTTCGTGCGGGCGGGAAGGTCGATGGTAGTACGCAAGTCAGGAGACCTGCCATATTCATAATTAATATGTTGACCTTCGGGATAGGGGTCTTTGTAAATATGGCACAAAAAACATTTCTTTTACTCTTACTTATGCTTTTAGGAAGTGGTTTGACCACTGCCCAGAACGATTCTATTATACACCTCGAAGAAGTCATTCTCAGTGATGCAAGACTGTATCGCTTTGCCGAGGGTATTAAAATTCAAACGCTTTCAGATGCATTGGTCGAGCGAACAAATCCGACGTTTACCGATATGCTCCGTTTTAATTCGAGTATTTATTTTAAGGAAAATGGCTATGGAATGGTTTCTTCCCCTTCCTTTCGAGGAACCAATGCGCAGCATACGGCCGTAGTTTGGAACGGTGTCAATATCAACTCGCCTTTGAACGGTCAAACGGACTTTGGAGCATTAATTGCGCAGAACTATGACGGAATTGCCATTAGAAGTGGTGGCGGTAGCGTGCAATATGGTAGTGGGGCAATTGGGGGAAGCATTCACTTGAACAATATGCTTGCCTTTGAAAATCATTTCGATAATGTTTTACAACTGGGTTATGGCAGTTACAATACGGAAAATCTCAATTTCAAAACTTCGTATGGCTCAAACTCCTTCGCATTGGATTTTGGATTGAATTATATAAACTCCGACAATGATTATGATTACCTGGGGACAGATCAAAAGAACGAAAATGGGGAATATGATCATTTGAACTTTAATATCAATTCTGGATATTTCTTTACAAAACAGTGGCTGCTCAAACTGCACCACAACACCTTTTTTGGTGACCGAAACTTATCGGGTACGTTGACAGCGGCCTCAGATGATAAGTACAAAGATGTCAATACAAGATCTTTATTGGAAATGGTTCGTTTTGCGAACGAAAAAATGATAAAATTCAAACTGGCACACTTGTTCGAACGCTATGAATATTATGCCAACAAGAATACACCCGATTATTCTTTTGGAAAAGTTAACACGCTAATAGGGGGGTACGACCATAAGCAAGCCTGGGGCAATTTTACTTTGAACGGGCTTGTTGATTACAAAAGAGTGGAAGGCCAAGGGTCTTCATTGGATAATGCGAAACGAAACCAATGGTCGGGCACTATATTGGCGACACATCGCCCGACAGATCAATTGCGTTACGGATTCAGTATTCGAAAAGATTGGGTGAATGATTTTGAGAGTCCGCTATTGTTGGCAGTAAATGGCAGTTATGCATTCAGCGATTTCTACTTGCTCAAAGCAAGTGCCTCAAAGAACTTTCGACTTCCCACCTTCAATGATTTATATTGGTTGGGGGCCGGAAATCTAAATTTGGTTCCTGAAACTTCGTATCAAGCTGAATTGGGCCAGTTATTCAAAGTTGACAAGGTCAGTTTAGAACTTACCGCCTTTTATATCGATTTAGAAAACATGATCCAGTGGCGCCCCAATACTACCGGACTTTGGGTGCCACAAAATATTCAAGAGGCCAGACAGTATGGTTTGGAAGCCGCGTTGAACTACAAAAATAAATGGGGCCTACATCATCTTGAATTTGATGCGGCTTGGGCATATACGCGATCTATCGATAGGGCAACGGAAAAGCAATTGATATACGTGCCGTTGCACAAAATAAACGGCTCGCTGAACTACGCTTTTAAGCGTTTTGAATTCTATGTGCAGACACTTTTAAACGATTCGGTCTACATTACGACCGACGAAAGTAACAAACTCCCAGGCTATACCATAGTTAATCTCGGCGGACACTATAGGGTGTTGAGATTGAAAAAACTACACTTGAAAATGGGATTGCGAATCAATAACTTTTTTAACGAAGAATACCAGAATGTGGCGTACAGACCGATGCCCGATAGAAACTATTTAATTCAAATTACAGCTAAATTTTAAATTATGAACACGAGAAATGTATGTATTTGGGCCTTGGCCATTGGGCTTTTGACTTCCTGTGACCGCGATGACGATGAAGTCATAGACTTGCCCGAAGGAGATTATAAAACAGGAATTTTCGTCACGAACGAAGGCCCCTTTAATAATGGTAGCGGAACTGTTTCTTTTATATCGGAAGATTATACCAATGTTGAACATGCTATTTTCAACAAAATAAACAATGAAGATTTAGGAAACATTGTGCAGTCAATGGGCTTCGATGACGATTTGGCCTATTTAGTTGCCAATGTATCAAATAAAATTAATGTTGTGGATCGCAACACTTTTGAAAGAAAGGCAGAAATCACGGAAGGCCTGAATAATCCTCGAGATTTTGTGGCTATTGATGGTATGGGCTATGTGAGCAATTGGGGTGATACCGCGGATGAAACCGATGACTTTATTGCCGTTATTGATTTAGGGTCAAATACGGTAATAAGCAATATTTCGGTGCCACTTGGTCCAGACCGCTTGGTAGCAAATAATAACACACTTTATGTGGCAAACAGTGGAGCGTTCAGTACCAATAACCAGATTTCCATAATCGATGCCTCTTCCAATTCCATCATTACCACGCTGACAGTGGGTGATATGCCGAATTCGATGCAATTTGATAGTTCGGGAAATCTTTGGGTGCTTTCAAGTGGAAATCCGAGTTACTTGGGAGAGACAGGTGGAACACTCTCAAAAGTAAACACGACCACTAATGAAGTTACTAATTTTGATTTTGAAGCTACGGAACATCCAGGGAGTTTGGGAATCGAACAAGGCATGTTGTACTACCAAATGGGAGGCGCTGTCTATCAAATGGACCCTGCCGATGACACCCTTCCAACAGAAGCATATATATCCGGTCTTAGTTTTTACCATATGACCTTGAACGATGGAAAGTTATATGGTACCGATGCCAAAGATTATGCGAGTAACGGCACATTGAGCATTTATGACATTGCAACCAAAGACAGTTTGGTAACATTGACAATGGGGATTATTCCTGGGGGCGTTTACTTTAATGAATGATGTTCTTAGGTATCCGAAGACAAAAAACGGCTTGGTACAAAACCAAGCCGTTTTTTGTTTCTATCTTTTCTATTAATCAATTCAGATTGATATTGAGCGGTTTATCAACGAACATATTATCCTTTAACGGAGAAAACATTTTTGAACTCGTCATCACATTCGCGGGTATTTGTACCGTAAAATCTCTTTTCCCGGTAGCGGAACCCGTTATTTCCTCTATGGCCTTGGCCAAAAGCGGTTCTTGCAAATCACCCAATACACCAAGGTTTGAAATATCTTCCTGCAATTCAATATCAGGTACCAGTCCACTAGTGTAATCGGAAAAACCGTCTGCATTCTCATTTCTGCCCACTAACGGCTGAATGGCCCATCGATTATCGGAATTAATTTTGTTTTCCCTTTCAGGATTATAAATGTAGCTACCCTCCGGGTCATCGACCATTGTAATGGAAAACTCATTCTTACCTCGTGTGGTTTCCCCGATATGTACAACATTTACGTATGGGGCAAGACCATTAATGACCAGTTCACTGGCCGAAGCGGAACTACCTGTGGCCAGAATATAGACCTTACTCAAGTTTAGTGTTTTTAAAGTTGATTTTCCACTTGTCTTATCGGCAAAGTAGTCTTCCAATTGCTCTTTACTGAGCTGTTCCTGTATTTTAGCGTTCCAGCGCTGCCTTAAAAACAATTCATCGGTATTGGCTCCGTAGATCATACTTGACAACAAACGTGCGGTGTTAACAGACCCTCCGGGGTTGTAGCGAAGGTCTACTACCAAATCGGTGATGTTCGCATCGACAAAACGTCCGAACACTTCGTTTAATTCTTCATCGTATTCATTGGTAAAGGCATTGTATACTAAATAGCCTATCTTTTGTCCTCCTATTTCAAATATCTCATCTAAAAAAATGGGATTTTCCGCCAAATCGGGCATTTTTGTCAGCGATACTTCTTTATCTGAAGGTGTAATGACCTCGCCTTCTATAGTGGCCATATTTAAGATGTACGTATCTTCATCACCAAAAAGGAGGCTTGAATAATTATCAATGGTAAGCGTTCTTCCATTGACACCGGTAAAAAGGTCGCCACGGTTAATGTCTTTGGAAGCAGCGTCGGAATTCGGAATAATATACCGGACATATCCGAAAACATCGTCGCTATCGGAAAAGCGAACCAAACCGAATTCTAGGCCGTTGCTTTTTGAAATTCCAGATAATGACTTCGTCAAGGTTTCATAGTCGTCTGAATAAAAGCTAAATCGATCTTCGGTATAAAGTAATTCGTCATCGAAAAAAGCAGCCGGATCGCTCTCCGATGCCAAAAATTCGGTATAGGCTTTCGAGCCTGCCGAGGTATCGGCAAATTTGTCGTCCGCCAGATTGGGAACTTCCGCTTGCCAAAAATACCAAGAATTCATGGCCTTCCACATAAAATCCTGCACTTCAACATTGGCATTTGGATCCGGATCAGGCCCAGTCGGGTTTATTAAACCGTCGTCATCTTTACTGCAAGAGAGTGATAAAAGTCCCAAACAAAGGAACAGTACTACATACTTTTTCATAGATTAATTTTAACTTGCAAAAACCATTTCAAAAATCATTCCATTAGTTTGTAAACGATTTGGGGTTCATTGCCTTAAGCATAACGTACTTACGTAATTATTTAGTCTATGGTTGTCGAATTTATTTACATATTTTGAAAAAAAGTTGTAAACAATTGTCAATGATGGTTTTTATAAAAAAAGGAAGTCACATATAAACGTCCTGCTAATAGGTAAAGACACCACTATTTTGAAGGTATCGGAAGTCTTGTTTTTAGAAAAACCGGCACATTTTCGATAACTAAATTATCTTTCATTGGAGCGAACATTTTTGAGCTGGTCACCAAATTTACGGGAAATTCAACCTCAAAACTGCTTTTAGCACTGGCACCTGTAATCTCTTGAAGGGCCCTCGCAAGTAATGGCTCGTCTATATCTCCTAAGATGCCCATGTTTTGAACATCTTCTTCTAGTTCTATATCAGGTACAAGACCATTGTAATAATCGGAAAACCCGTCTGCGTTTTCGGCAAGCATTATTATAGGTTGAATGGCCCATTGGTTATCAGGATTGATCTCGTCTTCCCTATTTTCATCATAGACATTGCCATTCCCCGGGTCATCTACAAAAGTAGCCGAACCTTGGTTTTTTCCCACTGTAGTGCTGCCAATATGTATTACTTCAATATAAGAGGCCAGACTATTCATGACCAGTTCACTTGAAGACGCCGAACTACCTGTCGCAAGTACGAACACTCTATTGAGATTTAAATTGTTCAAGGGCGTATTTGTATTTCCATAGGCCGTACCGGTCGTGGTTGTAAAAAAGGTTTCTCCAAAACCTGGTTCCAGTGTCTGCTGTATTTTATCGTTGTATCGTACCTTGTAAAAGAGTTCTTCCTCATTGGCACTATAAATCAAACTGGCCAGTACGTTGGCCGTAACTCCCAGACCACCTAGATTATACCTAAGGTCTAAGACAAGATCTGCTATTCCTTCCGCTTTAAATTGCGCAAAAACTTGGTTTAGCTGCTCTTCTGATCCGCCAGTAAATTGGTTGTACATTAAATATCCGATTTTTTGACCGCTCAGCTCTAAAATTTTACTGACGAGCAACGGGTCTTCAACTAGATTTTCCTGTTTTGTCAATGTAACTTCTTTGTCATTAGGGGTAATTGTATTGTTGGCAATATCTGCCATATTTAGGGTATAAGTGTCCGAAGTACCGAAGAGGAGGTCTTCATAATTGGAAATGGTAAGCACTTGCCCGTTAACACTGGTAAAAATATCACCCCTTTTAATTTCCTTGGTTGCGGCATCTGAATTGGGAACGATATAGCGAACGTATCCGAAAATTGCATCGCTATCCAAGAACCGGGATAAACCAAATTCGACACCATTACTTTTTGAGATTCCTGCGAAAGAGTTTAATAGGTCGTGATAGCTTTCATTTAAAAAACTAAACCTATCTTCCGAGAACAGAAGTTCGTCGTAAAAGAAATCTTCGGGATCGGGAAAGTCTACCAAATAATTGGAATATTCCGAATTTGTACTAAAACGGTTATCGGATAAATCAGGAACTTCATTTTGCCAAAAATAATAAGCGTTCATGGTCCGCCACATAAAGCTTTGCACGGTAACATCGACCTCAATTACTTCTTCTTTTGGCTCCTCAAATGTTTCGTCTTCTACAACAATCGCATCATCATTTTTTTTGCAATTGACAAATAGGAATCCTAATAAAGGGAAAAGTAGAATATAATTTCTCATTTGCTTGTATCTCTATGACTCTTGGCTGCAACAAATACTACATATGTTAGGAATTTAAGGTACTATCCGGAAACGTTCCAATCCTTCTCGAAAAAGGAAAAAATAAGGACAATTGTTTCCTTAACAGAAATAAAGGCCATTTGCTCCGGGTTCTTTTAATTCCATAATTTGCATTCAAATGCCATAAATGGTCGTTCAATGTACTTACATAACCAATAAAAAAAAAATTTTTGTAACAAAACCTGCTGTGCCTCGTCTTGCTAATAAATACGGTAAGTAAGACCTTGCATACAACACAACCTAAAAAAATGCAACAAGCGGAGTTTTTAAGCATGGTAATGCCCTTTAAGGACAAACTGTACAGATTGGCAAAGCGTTTGCTAGTGTCTACAGAAGAGGCGGAAGATGCGACTCAAGAAATACTGCTGAAGTTATGGTCTAAAAAGAAGGCTATTGGAGGATATAGAAATGTCGAGGCTTTTGCGATGACGATGACCAAAAATTTTTGTTTGGACCGTCTTAAATCAAAACAGGCAGGAAATTTGAAATTGGTTCATAGCAACTACAATGACAATGATAGTTCTTTGCAAAGGCAGGTTGAGGTCAACGATAGTGTGGCCTGGGTAGAGAAAATTATGGACGATTTACCTGAAAAACAAAAATTGATATTACAGCTGCGCGATGTCGAGGCGTACGATTTTGACGAAATATCGGAAATGATGAACATGCAGCCGACGGCAATTAGAGCGGCATTGTCGAGAGCTAGGAAAACCGTTAGGGAGAAGTTAATGGAAAAACATAGTTATGGAATTGGATAACATAGAAGAATTATTGGAAAAGTACTTTGAGGCGACCACGACGGTTGCTGAAGAAGAAAAATTACGGAACTATTTTCTAACCGGGGACGTTGCCCCCCATATGGTGAAATATGCGCCTATGTTTCAATATATTTCCACCGCCAAGGAAGAACGTTATTCGAAACAAGTTCCACTTCCGGCAGTAGGGAAGTCTCGTAAAAATATATATAAATGGCTTTCCGTTGCGGCAGTTGTAGCACTTTGTTTCGGGCTTTATATTAAAGAAAATTCGAACCCGACCTTAGAGAGTGAGTATACCCAAGAAGAAATAGCTTCGGCACAGGAAGCGTTGGCTCTATTTACCCATAGTTTCGGCAAAGGCACCGAACAATTGTCTTATTTAGAGGAATTTGAAAGAAATACAAATAAATTTTTGATCAAAAAGTAGTAGTTGTGAATAGGGTGGTGTTGAGAACTACCTACAATTCAAAATAGGTGTTCGTAAAAAAACGGGCATTCGAACAATTAATAATAACATATAAATTTAAAAAGATGAAAAAGCAAATTGCAATATTTATTTTATTGGTCATACCCACCTTTATTTTCAGTCAAGATATTTTTGATAAGTATGCCGATAATGATGGGGTTACCTACGTGTCGATGCAGCCTAAAATGTTTCAAATGTTAGGTAAAATGAGTGTGAGTTCAGACGATCCCGAAGCACAAGATTTTTTTGCATTGGTAAACTCGATCACAAGTTTTAAGGTGATGACGACTGAAGACACCTCTATTTCGAATGATATCGGAACCTGGGTGAACAACAGACTGAAAGGCGCTGCTTACGAAGAATTAATGCGAGTAAAAGACGGTGATTCGAATGTGAAATTCTACGTAAAGGAAGGTAAAGATGATAATCATGTTAAAGACCTTCTGATGCTAGTTACAGGTATCAAAGATCAAAACATAGAAATCAATGGCAGAAAATTAGAGACTGTGTTGCTTTCGTTGACGGGTGATATCGACCTTCGAAAAATTGCGAAATTAACCGAAAAAATGGACTTGCCAGGCGGAGACCAATTAGGTAAGGCACGAAAAGGAAACTAAAATGTATATACCGAGAATTTTGTTGAATCAAAATAAAATTCCAAGGTTTAAAGTAAACTTATCACAATCAAAGAACAACAGAATGAAAACGATAAAAACCATTTTTGTCTTGACCTTTATGGTCACCCTAGCGGCATGCTCCTCTACCCAAAGTTTGCAGGAGTACTATGTTGATAATTCCGAAAACCCCAATTTTTTATCGGTAGATCTGCCCGTAAGCCTACTAAATATGAAAAACGAGGATATGACGGAAAAACAACGCGAGGCCTTTAAGTCTTTAAAGAAGTTGAATGTCTTGGCCTTTAAGAAAACGATGGACAATGTATCTGAATACCAAACAGAAAAGGCCAATGTAAAAGCCATTCTCGGCAATGACAGATTTACCGAACTGATGAAAATAAATACAAGTTTCGGCAGGGCCACCATTAAGTATTTAGGAAAAGACGACGCCATTGACGAAGTGGTCATATATGGTGATAATGATGACAAAGGATTTTTGTTGGTCAGGGTATTGGGCGATGACATGAATCCGGCCAACTTTTTTCAAGTCATAAAGGCATTGGAAAAGAGTGATTATAATGGGGAAGGCCTTAAAGAGATAGGAGCGCTGATAAAAAGTTAAGCTTATATATTACTATCCGCGAACATTTTAAGATCCGTTTCAAATCTGAAACGGATTTTTTTATTATTAAACCATTAAATTTTTGCTGGTTGTGGTTGCCTATTTATTTTTAAACGGGTATTGTTTATATTCGTCAAACTATAAACATTAAACAAAAACCATTAATTATGAAAGACGCAGAAATTTGGATAAACAAGGCAATTGATTTTGTCGTTGATTATGGCCCAAAAGTTTTGGGCGCAATTTTAATATACCTTATAGGTTCATGGATTATAAAGAAAATCACGAGGGTTTTAAAAAACGTAATGAACAAAAAACATTACGACGAATCCCTACAGAAATTTTTAGTTAGCCTTATTTCATGGACTCTAAAGATTTTCTTGATCATCACCGTGATTTCTACCTTAGGGGTGGAAACAACAAGCTTGGCAGCCTTGATAGCGGCTGCCGGTCTTGCTATTGGCCTGGCCCTACAAGGGTCATTGGGCAATTTTGCCGGAGGAGTATTACTTATAATATTCAAACCTTATAAAATTGGCGATTTGATTGAGGCTCAGGGGGTTTTGGGCAATGTAAAGGAAATAGAAATTTTCACTACAAAATTGGTCACACCCCAGAACAAATTGGCTATTGTGCCGAACGGAGCCATGGCTAACGGAAATATCATCAACTATACGGCCGAAGGAAAAATGCGTGTTGACACGACCATTGGAATCGGTTATGGGGAAGATATTAAAAAAGCAAAAGAGGTCTTATTGGCGGTGTTGACCTCCAACCCTAAAGTATTGGAAAATCCGGCACCTTCAGTAAATGTTTCGGAACTTGCGGATAGTTCCGTGAATTTTGCAGTACGACCTTTCTGCAAGCCTGAAGATTATTGGGATGTGTATTTCGCGACCATCGAGGGTTGTAAGTTAGCCTTGGATACTGCGAAAATCGAGATTCCGTTCCCACATAGGGTGCAGATTCAGAAGCAAGAATAATAACAATTAATATAAGACATAAAAGACCCGAGAAAGAGATAAACTTGACTTCTCGGGTCTTTTTATATTAAAAGGGTATTGAATTAAATACCGGTATAATTCTGAGGTGTAATTTCCTTTAGTTCCTTCTTTATGTCATCAGAAACATCTAAGGTATCAATGAAATTTGCGATTGATGTTTGATTTATCTTTTCGTTGGTACGGGTTAATCCCTTTAAAGCTTCATACGGATTCGGATAACCCTCACGTCGCAATATCGTTTGAATTGCTTCCGCGACTACGGCCCAATTATCTTCCAAATCTCGATTAAATTTTTCGGCATTCAGTAGTAATTTCCCCAATCCTTTTAGCGTAGATTGAAATGCGATAATGGTATGCGCAAACGGAACCCCCACATTTCTAAGTACGGTGCTGTCGGTAAGGTCTCGTTGCAGTCTAGAAACGGGTAGCTTGGCCGATAGATGTTCGAAAACAGCATTGGCAATACCCAAATTTCCTTCTGAGTTCTCAAAATCGATTGGGTTTACCTTATGGGGCATGGCCGAAGAGCCAACCTCTCCTGCCTTGATTTTTTGTTTGAAATAATCCATCGAGACGTAGGTCCAGAAATCCCTATCAAGGTCTAATACAATGGTATTAATGCGTTTCAGCGCATCGAACAAGGCCGCCATATGGTCGTAATGTTCAATTTGCGTGGTAGGGAAGGAATGATGAAGCCCCAGCGTAACTTGAACGAATTTTTGGCCGAAAGCTTTCCAGTCGATTTGTGGGTAAGCTACTTTGTGGGCATTGTAATTTCCGGTTGCGCCACCAAATTTTGCAGCACTAGGTATGTCGTTCAACAAGTTGAACTGTTCGTTCAATCGTGTCACGTAAACCTCTATTTCTTTACCCAGACGAGTAGGGGATGCGGGTTGACCGTGGGTACGGGCCAACATTGATACCGCTGCCCATTCAGCGGATAATTCTTTTAATTTATTGAGAATAGTAAAGAATTCAGGGACATAAACCTCGTTCATCGCTTCCTTTATCGATAAAGGAATGGCTGTATTATTAATGTCTTGTGAAGTAAGTCCGAAATGGATGAATTCCTTGAATTTCGCCAGTCCCAATTTATCAAAAGCCGATTTAATAAAATACTCTACGGCCTTTACATCGTGATTGGTGGTTTTTTCTATTTCTTTGATTTCCCGTGCATCCGAGACATCGAAATTTTGATAAATTTCACGTAACACCTCAAATTTTGAAACGTCGAAAGAGGATAACTGTGGAAGGGGAATTTCACAAAGTGCAATGAAATATTCAATTTCAACCCTTACGCGATATTTGATAAGTGCTTCTTCAGAAAAGAAGTTGGCCAAGCGCTCTGTTTTACTTCGGTAACGCCCATCAATAGGGGAAATAGCGGTCAATGCGTCTAAAGACATCTGTTTTAAGTTTGGTTTTGTATCGAAAACGGCAAAGATACTTATAAGCATGGGAGTTTAAAAGTTTCTCTAACGTATTGTTGCAGTATAATAACTTGAAATAAGAACTCAGGTCATTTTAATTTGGCTAAGGTCATTCGCGCCCTGGCCTTATAGGCTGCGCTGCCATTGGCATAATTCTGTTCAAGTACCATTTTTAGTTCTGAATGGATCCAATCTATTTCCCTTCCCAGCAGCAACAAGCAGGTCATTGAATATGCTTTGGCTGCTACCTTATGTTCTCCTATGAGCCAATCAAAACAAGCGGTAGCGATACGATTTAAATATTCCTGGTTTAAAATCTCTTTGACAGGATGCATTGTTTTCGAAAAATAGGCTTTAATGAGGTATTCACATATTTTTGCAATTGGTCTTACCGATGAATCTAGGTGCACCGAAGGGAGCTTTGAGGTGAAATGGTCAATATGTGCGTAAATCCACGAAAGATCGTGTTTAGCAGCAAACTCCATAATCCAACAGGCCTTACTTGAAACTGGGTCATTTACGTCAAAGGCAATCTCGATAAGCGGAGAAATCAGTTCAGGGTTGTGCAAGATCATTTTGGCCATTTCCGATCTTTTTTCACGAGAGTGGTTTACATAATTTAAAGATTCGTACAATTCTTGCTTGGTCATTGAGGAAATACTTCGGTTATAGCCTCGAATTTAAAACAATGAATTAATTAAAAAAAGACTTTTGAGACTTGCTTGATTTTTATAACCGATTTATAATAGAGGTTCTTAATAAGGCTTGCTAGAATTGCAATTGAAAAATGAATGAAGCTTTCTAAAGGGCTTCACTCACCAAATCGGCAACCACAATAGGCACTGCTTTGGTGGCCGTCATAGGCAATATGGTCATGTTCTTGTAATCTACTTCTTTAACATTGGGCTTGGGATCGACGAAATAAATTGGAACCCCATGTCTAACATGATTTACAAGACCCGCTGCCGGGTATACCCTTAGCGATGTTCCAATAATCAGTAAAATATCTGCATTTTGTGTCAAATAAACGGCCTCACTTAGCAAAGGCACCTCTTCACCGAACCAGACAATATGCGGCCGCAATTGATATCCGTTTTCACAGTTATCACCAAGTTTAAGGTCCTTTTTCCAATCTAAAATCAAATTTGGGTCTCCCGTACTTCTTGCTTTTAAAAGTTCGCCGTGAAGATGCAAGACCAAGGAACTACCTGCCCGCTCGTGTAAATCATCAACATTTTGGGTTATAATCGTTACGTCGAATTTTTCCTCTAACCGAGCCAAAGCAATATGCGCTTTGTTAGGCGAAACTTTTAACAGTTGTTTTCTTCTTTGGTTATAGAAATCCAATACCAGTGCCGGATTCTTAGCAAATCCAAAGGGCGAGGCGACTTTTGCAACATCATGTCCCTCCCATAGACCATCTGCATCACGAAAAGTGTTGATTCCGCTTTCAGCACTTATTCCGGCACCCGTAAGAACAACAATTCTTTGCTTCATAAGGCTAAAATAAACTTTTTATAAAAAAGTGTAATTTGTTTATGTTGATTTTAAATAAATTAAACAAATATAACATTGGGCTGTCAGTGTTTTAAATAACTATTGGTTGTCGAAATTAACTTTGATATGGCAAGAGAATTCATGTATGCTCAAAATATGCGTTATAAATGCCTTTTAGTATTTTTAGACTATGATTGATCTAAAACTTTTGTCATATTTAGAGGGTTTCATTACTGAAGATAGAAAAACCCGCTTTAAAAATGTTCTGGCACGGCGCACTAAGTACATTACGGTCGCAATTGAAGATGTCTTTCAATTGCACAACACTAGTGCGGTTGTAAGAAGTTGTGAGATCTTCGGTGTGCAGGAGGCTCATGTAATAGAAGGTCGATTTGGTAAACGACTTGATAAAAATATAGCCATGGGCGCCCAAAAGTGGGTAGATGTATACTCTTACGCCAATAGTGCCAATTGCATACAAAAACTAAAAAAGGATGGATATCGTATCATTGCGACATCACCGCATAACGATAGCTGTTTACTTGGAGATTTTAAGTTTGATGGAAAGACAGCCCTTTTTTTTGGTACTGAAAAGGAAGGTTTGAGTCAAGAAGTATTAGAGGCAGCGGATGGATATCTAAAAATTCCTATGGAAGGATTTACCGAAAGCCTCAATATTTCAGTATCTGCTGCCATAATTTTGCAGACGCTTACCACAAAACTTAAAAATGAAAAAATTGATTGGCATTTGACTGAAGCGGAAAAATTGGAAAAACACCTCGATTGGACAAAGAAGTCGATAGCCAGTATTGATGATATTTTGGCAAGGTATCATCAAAAAAGATGATTTTTCAGTATATTTATAAGTAACCAACTAATTTATAATCAAATGACTATTCTACTTTACATTATCGTCGGCATTGTTCTACTCATTATAGTATTGGCATTGATAGCGCCCAAAACCTATCATGTGTCTAGGCATGTTGAAATTTCAAAACCAAAGAATGAAGTATTTGAGTATCTCAAATCACTTAAGAAAATGGACGATTGGTCGCCTTGGGCGACGCGAGACCCGAATATGGAAAAAAAGTTCACAGGAGTTGATGGTGAAGTGGGTGCGGTCAGCTACTGGAACGGTAATAAAGATGTGGGTGAAGGCGAGCAAGAGATTACAAAGATTGTCGAAGGCGAGCGTATAGAGTCTGAACTGAGGTTTTTAAAGCCTTGGAAATCTACATCTGATTGCTATATTCAAGTAGACGATCAAAATGGACAAACAAAGGTAACTTGGGGATTTACAGGAAAAAATAAGTTTCCCATGAGTATTATGATGTTATTCATGAATATGGACAAAATGGTGGGCAAAGATTTTGAGGAAGGTTTAAAGAATCTGAAAGCGGTTTTTGAAAAATAGGGCTTTTGTAAGAAGTACTGTTTATTGAGCCAATTCCAAAAGGGCAATGTTATTGTTGTTTTCCAAAATTGCTTTTCCGTTCTTGACCACTACTTCCGTTTGTGAATAGGTGTCGTACAATTTTGTGCCATCACCAAAAAAGCCTTTGACCCATAATGATTTTTGACCCTTCGGTAAATCTAAGCCTACTACCACCTTGTCTTTAAAATCACCATCAATGTAAGTTCTACTGAATACATATGGTTTTTTGCCCAGCCTTTTATGTCTGCCGGCACCAACAGCAGGGTGGTCATGTCGAAATTTTCCTAATTTCTGCCAATGGGTGTGAATCTCTTTTGTGTTCTGAAGACTGTCGAGTTCTTCCCAATTCATGAAAGAACGCAAGGTGGCATCTCCTTCGGTACCTTCAATGGTAAGACTTCTAGCCGTTTCGTCTCCATAATAAATTTGCGAGGCGCCGGGAGTTAGCAATAATATATTGGCTGTTTTGAAGGGTTTTTCGCGTAGTTTGTCATAAGGCTCTTGGTCATCGTGCGAAGTCAAATAATTCAGAACAGTCTTATCTTTCAAATCGGTATGCAAAAGCTTGCTGTATTTCGCAAATACAGTTTCATAATCTTGTTTGGCGTCCTTTTTTAAGTCAAAATTGATCAAGCTTTTAAATCCATGGTCAAAATAATCGACCTTTTTGTCTCCAAAATCAAACATTCTTCCGCCCGAAATACCGTAATTATAAACTTCGCCGACCATAAAAAATGGTTTGTCATCCAAGATTTCATCGGGATTTTTCTTCTTCCAGGTCTCGAAGGCATATGAAGCTTCCTTGTATAATTCCGTCCAGGCATTCTCATTTACGTGCTTTACCGTATCTACCCTAAAACCATCAATTCCGAAATCATTGATATAATCTGTCAACCACTTTATAATATAGAATCTTGGTGCCCTAGGGTATCCGGTTCGCTCAAAAAATAATTGTAGTTCATCAAGTTCAGTACTAAGCCTGCCCTCTTCTTTCCATTTGGCCAGTAGTGGGTCGGGTAGCTTAACGGGTTCATCCGATTCGGTCAAGATATCCGGTAAGTTTTCTACCAATGTGCAACTCGTGGTGTTCTCATAGGTGGTAAATTCACATGGTGGTCCGGTTCTAACCCAATCTGCCGGCCATACGGGATCTGAGTCGGTCACTGGTCCCGTATGATTCAAGACAACATCCATCAAAATACGAATTCCTTTGGCGTGCGCAGTCTTTACTAGATTTTCTAAATCCTTCCTTGTGCCAAAATTAGGATCGATGGCCGTCCAATCCTTCGCCCAATAGCCATGATAGCCATAGGTATTGCCCGTAGATTCATCAGTATCACCATGAATTTGCTCTACGATAGGTGTAAACCAAATAGCATTAATGCCCAAATCGGTAAAATAACCTTCAGTTATTTTTTTGCTGATGCCTTGTAAGTCGCCACCCATAAAGCCCCGTAAAGGCCCCGTCGGACTAGTTCTATCAAAATTGGTGTCATTTTGCCCATTTCCGTTGTAGAAACGGTCCGTCAATAAAAAGTAAACATTTGCCCCTTCCCAGTAGAATGGAGTGCTTTTGGTCGATTCAGGAATTGTATTGGTCACTACGGCGGTTTCTTTGGTCGGTTCTTTTTTTTCTTTACAGGAAAAGAAAATAATAAAAATAGAAACAGCAACTAGCAGCTTTTTCATAGACATCTATTTTTATCTAAAGCTATAAAATGCTAAGGGAAATATAAAATTTATTTTTCTCTGTTCAAAACTTTGAATTCTTCGTAACAGCCACTAATGGCATCGAGTATTTGCAGGTCGTTCGCCGTGGTTATAAAAGATTTCGAATAATTGCAGTTGTTGAGTATATCCTCAATGTCAACTTTTTCAATTTGAAGGAGTTCTATAAGCGTTTCCCTGTCGAATTTAGAGGCCAACAGATTGCGTATCTGATCATCTTCTTTGACTTGACGCAATTTTCGCATTTGGTTGGGTTTTTTTCCAAATAGGTTACGCAGTAAATCTGCAGGATTGAGAATAGCCCCCAATACCTTGGTTACTGCGCTCGGGTTTTTTTTACCTGCCTCGTAACCAACGGAAAGACCGGAAATACTGTATTGATAGGCATTGTTTATAGGCAAGTTTTTGACATCGATTTCTAAATAACCCGTTAGTTGATAGGGCCTAACGATGACTTCTTCAAGTGCGTACGCCAATTCTGTTAAAGAGATTTTCGTCTGTCCGAACTTGAACATATCATTGGTAACCCTTACTTTTTGCGATTTAAAACCAAGAAAAGAAAAATAGAGTGTGTCATTTACCGCAGCGGGAATGGTGAATGCGCCTTCTTTATTGGTAATAGTACCTTTGACCTGATTCAGGTTCACAACATGTACACTTTCCATGGTGGCACCGGTCTGCGCATTGACGACAATAGCTTCTAATTTCTCGTTTTCTTCCGTTTCTTGGGAAAACCCAATGCTGCTGATAAGGACAAAGAATAAAAATAAGCGTTTTCCCATTAATTTAATTTCCTGATTTTAAAATTACTAAACAAAACAAAAAAATACGCCGAAGCGTATTTTTTAATATACAATTAACTAAAAGAAATCACTTTTTCTTTTTTTGCTACGTCTATTACCGGAGTGTTTGGCCTTATCGGAACTTCGATCCCTTTTTCTGCCTGAGTTTCTATCTTTGCTTCTTCCTCGACCTTTGTCTTTTCCGCCTCGTCTGCCACCACCTTGACCACCGCCTCCGGGGTTTTTGGAAACTTCGACATTGATGAACCTTCCATTGAGTTTGAATTCTGTAAAGGTGGAAAGGATCAAATCGGTTACCGATGCCTCAGTATTGAAGAAAGAAAAACTGTCTTTTACATCAACTTTGTAAATATCGTCCCTTCCTAAGCTAAGAGTATCTTTTAAGAAGTCTTTCAGCGACATCCAATCGTACCCGTCCTTTTCACCAACATTTATGAAGTAACGCACCGATGATCCGTTGTCTGAAAAACTAGTTCGCCCTTCGTCGCCTCGATTTCTCTCACTGCGCGAATCAGGGCCCGAGGTATTCAAGTCTTTAGACTTGCTGTAATAATTATAGAACCTGGTAAACTCTACTGATATTATCTTTTTTATCAGCTCTTCGCGATCGATACCGTTAAGTACGTCATTGATTGCAGGGAGATAGTTATCTACTTCTTCGTTTACTTTGGTATCCTTAATTTTATTGGCCAAATGATAGAGCTGAATTTCGCATATCTCGATGCCTGTAGGTATTTTTTTAGAAATAAAGTCCTGCTTTAATTTTTGTTCTATTCCCTTAATTTTACGCATTTCACTACGCGTAACAATGACCATCGAAATACCTGATTTTCCTGCTCTTCCGGTACGACCGCTACGATGCGTGTATGTCTCGATTTCATCTGGCAATTGGTAGTTAATTACATGAGTAATATCATCGACATCTATTCCGCGGGCTGCAACATCGGTCGCTACCAACATTTGAATCTGTTTCTTTCGAAAGGCCCCCATGACCAAATCACGTTGATTCTGGCTAAGATCACCGTGCAATGCACCTGCGTTGTAGCCATCTTCTATTAGCTTTTCCGCGACACGCTGTGTATCTCTTTTGGTTCGGCAAAATACGACGGAGAAAATATCAGGATTGGCATCGGCCAATCTTTTTAGGGCAGGGTAACGATCTCTTCCCCCGACAACATAATATTCATGTTGAACAGTTGCGGTACCAGCATTTTTTGTTCCCACAGTAATCTCTTGCGGGCTGTGCATAAACTTTTTGGCAATTACCGAAACTTCCTTAGGCATAGTGGCGGAGAATAACCACGTTGATTTCTCCTTAGGGGTATTGGATAAAATTTCTTTAATATCCTCATAAAAGCCCATGTTCAACATTTCATCGGCCTCATCAAGAATACAATAGTCTATTTTTGAAATGTCTACCAAGCCTCGGCCAATCATATCTTTCATCCGTCCAGGAGTGGCAACTACGATTTGTGCTCCCCTTTTTATCTGTCTTGCTTGATCGGTAATACTTGCACCTCCATAAATTGCTACTGTATTCAAGCCTTTTACATATTTCGAATAGAGTTGCATTTCGTTGGTGATCTGCAAGCAGAGTTCTCGGGTAGGTGAAAGAATCAAGCCTTGGGTGGTTCTACTTTCACTATTTATTTTTTGAATTAAAGGAAAACCGAATGCGGCAGTTTTACCGGTTCCTGTTTGGGCAAGTGCGACGAGGTCGGTCTCGCTTTCCAATAAAATTGGGATTGCTTTTTCTTGTACTTCCGAAGGACTTTCAAATCCTAAATCGGCAACTGCATCCAATAGGGACTTGTCTAGCCCTAGTGCTTCAAATTTTGTCATAATAAGTTATTACTTAATCGCAAATATGTGTGTTGCATAGAGCGATTATCGTGTATAACCCATTGGACTCAGCGCAACACCTGCCATACCGGCGGCGTTAATTAAGCGGCAAAGGTACTGTTTATTATTGAATTGGTGATGTATGGTCGAATTAACGTATTGAATATTTGTTTGAGGCGGTGAGGCTTCAATTTAGAATGGATGCCTACTTTGATTTTTTTAAGTACTTGACAGAAAAAAATTGATGTCAGCTTCGAGGTTTTTGTGATTTAGGTATGTCTTGGCTCTTTTGGAAATTTTCCGGCTTTATAAGATACTTTCAAGATAATCTACCAGTTGTTTTATGGCTTGGCCTCGATGGCTTATATTATTTTTTATTTGAAGTGACAGCTCTGCAAATGTTTTATCGTAGCCATTTGGCTTGAAAATGGGATCGTAACCAAAACCTTTTGTCCCTTTTTTTGAATGGGTTATTTCTCCTTCTACAATACCAGTGAATAACTTGCGCTGATCCTTGAGGTTTAATGCGATTACAGTCTTGAACCTTGCGTCCCTATTTTTTTTGTCTTTGAGAGCGGTCAACAGTTTGTCCATGTTGTCGTTCGAGCTTTTTTGTTCTCCGGCGTATCGGGCCGATAATACGCCAGGGTCCCCATTTAAACTAGTTACGAGTAAACCGGTGTCATCGGCAAAACAGGGGTAGCCAAAATTGGTTGTGACGTAGTCGGCCTTTAGTTGGGCGTTTCCTTGTAACGTGGTTGCCGATTCTACTATGTCGGCAGTGCAACCGATGTCATGCAGTGATAATAAATCGATATGTTTCGGAATCAATAATTTGACCTCGTTGAGCTTATTTTGGTTATTAGTGGCAAAAACAATTTTCATGGAAGAAAGGAGAACATTTATTAACTGCTTCAAAAGTAGTAATTTTATGCACTTATCGTTTTGTTCCTATGAAGTTAAAGGTACCGCCTGTTTTTGTTTTTCTGTTTTTTGCCTTGTCGATGTATCTACTTGCTAAATGGCTACCTGTGGGCTATTTTGATTTTTTTGGTAGGATATATTTAATGAGTGGGTTGTTGTTTGTTGCGGTTGGCATTCTTTTGATTTCGTTGTTTCAATTTTTTAGGGCCAAAACTTCGGTAGATCCAATGAAACCTTCAAAGGTTTCTACTCTAGTGACCCACGGACTCTACAAATATTCTAGAAATCCGATGTACTTGGCTATGCTTCTTTTTTTATTGGCTTGGGGCATTTGGCTTGGGAATGCGTTCAATACACTTTTGGCGGCTTTGTTTGTTGGGTATATGAATCGATTCCAGGTGTTGCCTGAAGAAGAAGCTTTGCTCAAGGCTTTTGGAAAGGAATACCAACAATATTTGACCAAAGTAAGACGTTGGTTTTAGAATATTAGCGAATGTACTTATAATGCTACTTTATTAGCTTTTATGCTTATAAGTTAAAATATTAGCGATTTGACTTATATTTTTATATATTAGCGTTTTAACTAATATGTTCATGGTAGCTATTATCACTGGTGATATTATTAACTCTCAAAACCATAAAAGCTCAGAATGGCTTGGCGTCTTGAAAAATTATTTCTCCCAACTAGGGGAGTCTCCAATGGATTGGGAGATATACCGGGGAGATGAATTTCAGCTAAAAGTGCCCTGCGAAAAGGCACTACGTGTCGCAATACATGTAAAGGCATTGGTTAAATCGGTTAAAAACCTTGATGTAAGAATGGGCATTGGCTTAGGGGAAGAAACCTTTGTCGGCACCAGTGTAAGTGAGTCGAACGGCCCTGCCTATCAACGTTCAGGCAAAACTTTTGATTCTTTAAGGGAGGATAAGCTTAATTTAATGGTGTCGACAGGGAGCGAACCTCACGATAGAACGCTTAATCTTATGTTAAAATTGGCCTCGAATTTCATGGATGATTGGAGTACTGTTTCGGCTGAAATAATAGTATTGGCACTAGAAAACCCTGAAGCATCGCAACAAGAAATAGCCGAAAAACTTGATATACGGCAGTCTGCCGTAAGTCAACGTCAAAAGAGGGCACGATTGGACCTCGTTCACGAATTGTTGGGTTACTATGCCCAGAATATCAAAAAAATGGTAGCATGATTTTATTTATAAAACTTTTTCTAGCGCATTTGATAGGTGACTTTTTGCTGCAACCCCAAAAATGGGTGATACATAAAGAGGCTAACAAAATAGCTTCAAAGTATCTATATTTTCATGTGGCACTTCATTTTACCGTTACAATGATTCTACTTTGGAATCTAGATTACTGGAAGTTGGCCCTGCTTATTGCCGTTTCCCATTATCTTATAGACCTTTCCAAGCTTTATGCCAATCACATGTTCAGGTTAAAGAGCATTCCTTTTTTTATCGATCAAATCTTACATATTTTGGTGCTTTATGTTTGTGCTTATTACGAGAACTTGACCGCACATACGATTTCTTTGTTTTCGCAATTGGATTGGGCCTTGGTTACCGCTATCGTGTTTGTTACTTTTCCTGCTGCCATTATTATGGGAAAGTTGCTCGAGGGCATGTCGGATCAAATTGAACTAGATCATAAATCATTACCGAACGCAGGCAAATATATTGGCATTATAGAACGCCTGTTCGTTCTTGTTTTTATTATTTTAGGCAGATGGGAAGCTATTGGACTGCTTATTACCGCAAAATCTGTTTTTCGGTTCAATGATTTGAAAGAGCGGAACAGCCGGAAACTTACCGAGTACATTTTAATCGGAACCTTACTGAGTTTCGGAATGGCCATAGTTACCGGCATTATCTATACGAAAATCAGGTAAAATTGTTCGCATTGACCGGTAAAGAAGCGTTGATAGCTTGTTGACGCAAATTCAATAAACCGCTACCATTTTGTTTTATTTTGTTGATTGTAAAATTTAGACTGAATTAATTTTTACTTTTGCCATCTAATTTTTTTCTAAAACATGGTAGAAGTGGGCAGAAAGTACGTTTTTGATTTTGATAGCACTTTGACAAGGGTTGAGGCCTTGGATGTCTTGGCGGAGATGACCTTGCAGGGGAAATCGAATAAAGATGAGGTGATTGGTGAGATTCAAAAAATTACCAATTTAGGAATCGATGGTGATATTTCATTTACTGAATCGTTGGAACGAAGGATAAAATTATTGAAGGCCAATAAGTCTGATTTAGATGGTCTTGTGGCTGAATTGCGCCAGAAAATATCAAAATCGATTGAATCGAATAAAGAGTTTTTCGAGAAGTTCGCCGATGATATCTATGTGATTTCCTGTGGTTTTAAAGAGTTTATCGACCCTATTGTCAAAGAATACAATATTCCCTCTGAAAGGGTGTACGCCAATACTTTTGAGTTTGATTCCAATGGGGATATTATTGGTTTTGATGAAAATAATGTTTTGGCCACGCACAATGGTAAGATAGAGTGTTTAAAAAATTTAGATCTTGATGGTGAAGTACAGGTAATCGGTGATGGATATAGTGACTATGTAATGCGAGAAGCGGGTATCGCCCATAAGTTTTTCGCCTATACCGAGAATGTACATCGAGAAAAGGCCGCAAGCAACGCGGATCACGTGACTCCGAATTTAGATGAGTTTTTATTTGTGAACGATTTACCCCGGAATATTTCATATCCAAAGAACAGGATAAAAATACTGCTGCTTGAAAACGTACACCCAGCGGCTTTCGATAACCTTTCTGAAGACGGGTTCTCTGTAGAGTTGGTCAAGCATAGCCTTTCTGAGGAAGAATTGATAGAAAAAATCAAAGGGGTGCATGTTTTGGGTATTCGCTCAAAAACCCAAGTGACCCAAAAAGTTATAGAAGCCGCCAACAAGTTATTGGTGGTCGGGGCTTTTTGTATTGGAACCACGCAGATCGATCTCGATTATTGCAGAAAAAAGGGGATTGTTGTCTTTAACGCACCTTACAGCAATACACGATCGGTTGTTGAATTGGCGATTGCCGAGATAGTGATGTTGATGCGAAACGTATTTCCTAGAAGTATGGAGATACATAGTGGACAATGGAACAAGACGGCTATCAATTCCAGGGAAATTCGCGGTAAAAATTTGGGTATTGTTGGTTATGGGAATATAGGAAAACAGTTATCAGTTCTTGCCGAGGCTATGGGGATGCGGGTTTATTACTATGATGTTAACGATCAATTGGCCCTTGGAAATGCGGTTAAGTGCAATACATTGGAGAATTTATTGAATGTTTCCGATGTAGTGACCCTTCATATCGACGATAATAAGGCAAATAAGAATTTTATTGGCGAACGTGAAATCAATCAGATGCGCGACGGGGCGATGTTGATTAACCTTTCCCGTGGTTTTGTAGTTGATATTCCGGCTTTGGTCAATGGTTTGAAGAGTGGTAAGCTTGGTGGTGCCGCGGTTGATGTTTATCCTGAGGAACCTCGAAGCAATGGAGATTTCAAGACAGAGCTTCAAGGCCTGTCCAATGTGATATTGACTCCCCATGTAGGGGGAAGTACCGAAGAGGCGCAACGTGATATTGCCGATTTTGTGCCCAATAAAATTATGGACTATATCAACTCGGGTAACACGGTAGATGCCGTTAACTTCCCGAATATTCGGTTACCGAAGCAAACAAACGCGCACCGATTCTTGCATATACATAAAAACGTTCCGGGTATTATGGCTAAAATCAACGAGGTATGTGCCAAATACGGACTTAACATCACAGGGCAATATCTTTCTACCGATAGTGAAGTGGGCTATGTGATTACGGATCTAGACAAAGAGTATAACAAAGAGGTGGTAAAGGCATTGCGGAAAGTAGAGAATACCATCAAATTTAGAGTGCTGTACTAGTACGAAATGTAATCTTGGTTTTAGTTATTGTGGTACGGTTCGTTTTTAAGGATGGTAAATGCCCTGTATAGCTGCTCGGCTACAAATAATCGAACCATTTGGTGCGAAAAGGTCATTTTTGACAAACTTATTTTCCCTTGGGCTTTTTGGTATAGGGCATCGCTGAATCCGTAGGGGCCGCCGATTACGAACACCAGTTGTTTCAGTCCAGAATTCATCTTCTTTTGAAGGTATTCTGAAAACGCAACGGAAGTAAATTGTTTGCCATTCTCATCCAAGAGAACCAAAACATCCGTAGGGTTTAATTTTTTGAGTATGAGCTCTCCTTCTTTTGTCTTTTGTTGAATTTCTGATAGGTTTTTGACGTTTTTGATATCGGGAATGATTTCCAATTCAAACTTGATGTAGTGCTTCAACCTATTTTGGTATTCAGAAATAAGCTGTTGCAAGTGATTGCTATCCGTTTTTCCTATGGCTAAGAGTTTAATTGTCATAAGGCAAAAGTAACTTGCAAATCCCGAATTGGAAAATTGTTTCTTAAGAATGGTCGAGTATGCAACAATCAAATTCAAACCGTCAACTCCAAAACCAAACTATTTGCTAATTTAGCATGAGAACAAAATTCCATTGATGATTACACACGAACAATTTCAAAAGGAAATCGATATTATTATTAAAAATGCCATCCGTGAAGATGTTGGTGACGGTGACCATAGTTCTTTGTCATGTATCCCGAAATCCGCCATGGGAAAAGCGAAGTTATTAGTTAAAGATGACGGGGTTCTCGCCGGTGTAGATTTTGCCAAAAAGGTATTTGCCTATGTTGATGACGCAATGGAAATCGAGATCGATTTAGAGGATGGTGCCAAGGTAAAATATGGTGATGTCGCATTCTACGTAACCGGAAGGTCGCAGAGCATTTTGAAAGCAGAGCGTCTGGTGTTGAATGCCATGCAACGCATGAGTGCCATTGCCACAAAAACCCAATCCTTTGTTGAATTGTTGGAAGGTACCGGTACCAAAATTCTAGATACACGTAAAACAACTCCCTGTATACGCGCACTTGAGAAGTGGGCAGTGAAAATTGGGGGAGGGGAGAACCACCGTTTTGCACTTTATGATATGATTATGCTCAAAGATAACCATATCGACTTTGCAGGGGGCATTACAAAGGCCATTCGAAAAACTCAGGATTATTTAAAGGAAACCGGAAGGGATTTAAAAATTATCGTAGAGGCTAGAAATTTGAACGAGGTTGAAGAAATTATTCAGTCAGATGGAGTCTATCGTATTTTGTTGGATAACTTTGACTACGACGATACGCGGTCTGCAGTTGCTTTGATAGGAGATATAAGTCTTACGGAGTCTTCAGGAAACATTAATGAAAAAACAGTTCGAAAATATGCCGAATGCGGGGTTGATTATATATCTTCCGGTGCATTGACACATTCGGTGTATAATATGGATTTAAGCCTTAAAGCGGTGTAGATGTCCCAAGAAATTGAAGAAAAGCTGGATAAAATCCCCATTTTAAATTGGGTAGTCCGTTTTTTGAAGAAAATAGAATTGCCCGCGTTTGAAGGGCTGTCGCTCTATGGTCTTTTGGAAATTTATGTTGTTGGCATAGTTGAAGGAGCATTATCCACTAGGGCAAGTTCTATAGCATTTAGCCTGTTTCTGGCGCTTTTCCCACTATTGATTTTTTTGTTTAATCTGGTTCCCTTTATTGTCCCCTATGTCAGCGTCGGCGATGACTCTTTTGACGCACAGCTTTTAATTTTTTTGGAAACGTTTTTGCCCACGGCGACCGGGGATTATTTTGGTGATATCTATAATCAGATAAAAGACCAAAAGCAAAGCGGACTCTTATCTTCTGCTTTTGTGGTTTCTATTTTTTTAATGGCGAATGGGGTAAATGCCATCTTTGCAGGTTTTGAAACATCCTATCACGTAAAGCTTAATCGAAGTTTTTTTAGGCAATATGCCGTCGCTTTGATGGTAGGGCTTATTCTTTCTATTCTTTTAATTGTCGGCGCCATAGTTTTTGTATACTTTGAGTTTTATGTGTTGGGATACCTTAGTGAATTTGCAGCATATTCCGAGGGGGCCAATCTTCAAAAAGGTGATATCCTTGCGGTTCAAATCGGTAAGGTTTTGTTTTTAACATTACTTTCCTATTTAATCACCGCCATACTCTACTATTTCGGTACTCGCGAAGGTAAGCACGCCAAGTTCTTTTCGCTTGGGGCACTTGTAACAACCTTATTGTTTTTGCTGACCTCCTATCTTTTTGGGATATACGTGGAAAAATTCGCCCGATATAACGAATTGTATGGTGCTTTAGGCGGTTTGTTGATTTTATTGGTGTTTATTTGGTTAAATTCCAATATATTACTGCTGGGGTTTGAATTGAATGCAACTTTAAACTCCCTAAGAAAGAATTATAGCAAGAATGGAGAAAACCAATAAAGTATTTATAATATGCACAATATTCTTATTATTTAGCCAAATTTTACAGTCACAGACGGTATTTGGCAAATGGAAAACAATCGATGATCGAACGGGTAAACCCAAAGCTCTAATCGATATTTATGAAAAAGACGGATTGATGTATGGTCATGTTGTGGAGATTTTGGAAGAGGGAAAAGAAAATTTTATTTGTACCAAATGCGATGACGAACGCAAAGATCAACCGGTGTTGGGTATGACAATAATTGATGCTGCCGAACATCATGGTAAAGGGGTGTATAAAGGTGATACCCTTTTTGACCCGCAACAGGCAATGACTTTTAGATGTAAAATTTGGCTCAATCCCGATAACCCCGATGAGCTCAAGGTCAGAGGCTATTTGGCCTTTATTTATAGAACGCAAACCTGGGTAAGGGCCGAAGGTTAAGTGGTATTTGAAGCATGCAGTACTTTGTCAACGTTATCTTACCGATTCCATTAGCAAAACTATTTACATACGCTATTTCCGAAAGGGAGGCTACATTCTTAAAACCGGGGATGCGAGTGGCTGTCCCATTCGGTAAATCTAAGATTTATACCGCATTGGTGAACGATGTGCATACGAATGCCCCAGTAGCTTACAAGGCCAAAGAAATTCACCAGATTTTAGATGATGGTCCTATTGTAAATGAAATTCAATTACAGCACTGGCGTTGGGTCGCGGAATATTATATGGCTACTTTAGGGGAGGTTTTCAAAAGCGCCGTGCCCAGTGCATTTCTATTGGAAAGCGAAACCCTGATTCTTAAGAACAATGCTTACGATGTCGATGAAAATACACTTGAAGATGATGAATTTTTGGTGTTTGAGGCCCTACAACATCAGACATCGTTGAAAGTGCATGAAGTCGCAGCTATTATTGATCGAAAAAATGCCCTTCCAGTATTGAACCGATTGCTTGAAAAGAATGCTATTCTGATTAAGGAGGAAATCTATGAGCAATACCGACCAAAACTGGTCCGTTATGTAAAACTGGGAAAAGAATATGCTTCCGAAGCTAAGCTTGAGCTTCTGTTACAAAACCTGACGCGAGCCCCTAAACAAAGTCAGGTGGTGCTTTCACTTTTTCAACTACAAGCCGGCAATACGAAGCCCATAAAAGTCGATGACTTGGAAAAAATGAGCGGTAGTTCGAAATCAGTAATCAAATCATTGATTGAAAAGGAAATATTGGAGGAGTACTTTATCCAAACGGATCGAGTAAATTATGATGAAGGCGGAGAGAATATGAGTATCAAGGCACTCAACGAATACCAGAAAAAAGCTTTTGAAGATATTTCATATAACTTCGAAAAAAGGAAGGTTACCCTACTTCACGGGGTGACATCCTCTGGTAAAACGGAGGTTTATGTAAAATTGATAGAACAATGCCTGCGTTCAGGCAAACAAGCTTTGTATTTACTTCCTGAGATTGCATTGACGACACAATTAATAGTTCGGCTGCAGGGGTATTTTGGGGAGAAGGTATCCGTCTACCATTCGAAATATAACGTTCAGGAAAGAGTAGAGGTTTGGAAGAATGTTGCATTAAAAAAGCATAAGGCCCAAATCGTAATCGGAGCACGGTCTGCATTGTTTTTACCGTTTTCAGATTTAGGATTGATCGTCGTCGACGAAGAACATGAGAGTTCCTATAAACAGTTTGATCCAGCTCCGAGGTATCATGCCAGGGATGCGGCTATCGTTCTCGCTACGCTTCATAAGTGCAATATTCTATTGGGTTCCGCGACACCTAGTATTGAATCATATTTTAACGTTCAAACAGGTAAATATGGGTATGCCGAAATAAGTCGGCGTTATGGTAACGTGCTGTTGCCCGATATGGAACTGGTAGATCTAAAGGAACAGACCCGTAAGCGGAGAATGAAAGGACACTTCTCAGAGCGTCTTTTCGATGAAATTGGTGAAACCCTCGAAGCAGGCGAGCAAGTGATTTTGTTTCAAAATAGGAGGGGGTTTGCACCTGTAGTCGAATGTACTACTTGTGGTCATTCACCGCAATGCCCCAATTGTGATGTGAGCCTGACCTATCATGAGTATAAAAAACAACTGCGATGCCATTATTGTGGTCACCACATGGCATTGCCTGAGAGTTGCCCAGCCTGTGGTAGCCAAACTTTGGATACAAAAGGGTTTGGTACCGAACAGGTAGAAAAGGAATTGGAAACCCTATTTCCTAGTGCCAAGTCATGGCGAATGGATCTGGATACGACCCGAGGCAAGTTTGGCTATGAGAAAATAATCGTTGCTTTTGAACAACAAGAAATCGATATTCTGGTAGGTACCCAAATGTTGACCAAAGGGCTTGATTTTAGAAACGTGGGTCTTGTGGGTATTATGAATGCGGACACCTTGTTGTATTTTCCTGATTACAGAGCACATGAACGCAGTTTTCAATTGTTGACCCAAGTGGCTGGCCGGGCCGGACGTACTCAAAAAAGAGGAAAGGTAATCATACAGAGTTATAATCCTTACCATCAGATTCTAAAACAGGTCACGACCAGTAGTTATGAAGAAATGTTCAAAGAACAGGTTTATGAACGGGAACAGTTTAAATACCCACCGAATAACCGAATAATCAAACTAACCTTTAAACATAAAGACTACAATAAATTGAACGAAGCTGCCGAATGGTTTGCTAAAGCGCTTCGCAATGTATTTGGTCAAGGGGTGTTGGGACCCGAATACCCACCAGTGGCCCGAATTAGAAACCAATACCTGAAAAATATTATAATTAAAATACCGAAACAACAATCGACGTCTAAAACAAAAAATAGCATTAAAAGAATTTCGAATTCCTTTAATGCTATTGCCCAGTTTCAAAGTGTGCGTATTATCTACAATGTAGATCACATCTAAGTACGTGGTTTATACGTTGTTCAATGCTTCGGCCAATTCCGTTTTTTTATTTCTACTCAATGGAATTGAGCGACCGCTAACTTCAACATTTTTGCTGTTGAATTTTTCTACTTTTTCTAAATTTACGATATACGATTTATGAATACGTAGAAATTTATCTTCCGGCAATTGCTTTTCAAATGATTTCATTGTCGAAAGAATTACAATATTGGCCTCATCGGTCACCAATTTGATGTAATCTCCAAGGGCCTCTACCCATTTGATATCATTAAGTATAACCTTTCTCTTTTTAAGGTTACTTTTTACGAAGATATGTTCTTCATCTTCGTTGACCCTGTGCATTTGCTCATATTTGGCCACAGCTCTCTTTACCGAAGCATCAAAACGTGCCATGGTAATAGGTTTGTGCAAGTAATCGGTAACGTCATAATCAAAAGCCTTAAGGGCATAATCGGGTTTACCGGTGATTAAAATTACTTGAGGACTGTTTTCCAGTGACTCGAGTAGGTCGAATCCGTTGATTATGGGCATTTCAACATCAAGGAAAATTAAGTCGATTTCGTTGTTTTTGATGCCATTCTTGGCTTCAATGGCATTGGTGTATTCAGCCACCATAGCCAGATTGGGATGGCTATTGACTAGCTTCGCCACTGCCATGCGCTGCATAGATGAATCATCTACGATTATACTTCTTAATTTCATAAATGGATTGATTTGAGGGGTTAAATCATCGACAAATTACTGAAAAAACACGTTAAACGGCAATAAAATTTGTAAACTTTGCATAAAATACTGTGTAATTGACAATGACCATAGTTTAAATTTAGGTTAAGTTCATTTATTATGATATCTAACCATAACGAAGATTTTTCCGTTTTCTTGTAAATAGTCACAAATATTCTTACTTTTGCGCTCCTTAAAATATAAATTAATATGAACCATTACGAAACTGTTTTCATTTTGAATCCCGTTCTATCTGATACCCAGATAGAGGAAACAGTTAAGAAATTCGAGGATTTCTTAATTAACAATGGAGCCAAAATGGTCTCCAAAGAAAATTGGGGGCTGAAGAAATTGGCCTATCCCATACAACACAAGAAAAGTGGTTTTTACCATTTGTTCGAATTTACCGGTCCTGGTGAAGTCATTGGCTCGTATGAGCAAGAGTTCCGAAGAGATGAGCGCATCATGCGCTTTTTGACCGTTAAATTAGATAAGCACGCAATCGAGTGGGCTGAGAAAAGAAGAAGTAGGTTAAAAACTAAAGCGTAAGAACATGGCAACTTTACAACAACAGGCGAAAGGAAAGAAAGATGGGGAAATCAGGTATTTGACCCCATTGAATATTGAGACGAACACCAAAAAGAAGTATTGTCGGTTCAAGAAATCCGGTATCAAGTATATCGATTACAAAGACGCTGATTTCTTGATGAAGTTGGTCAATGAGCAAGGGAAATTACTTCCCAGAAGACTTACAGGAACTTCCTTAAAATATCAACGAAAAGTGGCCCAAGCGGTTAAAAGAGCGCGTCATATTGCTTTGATGCCTTATGTTGGTGATTTATTAAAATAATAAGAAACATACTATGGAAGTTATATTAAAACAAGATGTAGAGCACTTGGGCTTTAAAGATGATTTGGTAAGCGTAAAGAATGGGTATGGTAGAAATTATCTTATTCCTCAGGGATTAGCTACTATCGCTACCACTTCTGCCAAAAAAGTGTTGGCCGAGAATTTAAAGCAAAGGGCGCACAAAGAAAAGAAGGTAGTAAATGCTGCCAACAAAACTGCCGAAGCTTTAAAAGGTCTGGAAATGAAGATTACCGCTAAGACTGGAGCTGGTGATAAATTGTTCGGGTCTGTCACAACCATTGATTTGGCCGAGGCTTTGAGCAAGGAAGGACATGATATTGACAAAAAATATATTAACATTCAAGGAGGGGCAGTAAAAAGAACTGGACCGTACAATGCGCAGATTCGACTGCACAGGGATGTTGTTGTCGACTTCGGCTTCGAAGTAGTCGCCGAGCAAAAATAGTTAATTCGACGGTTGATAAGTTAAAGGAGTTATGCATGCATAACTCTTTTTTTTTGTTTTATTTTAGAGAAAACTAACACTACGCTATAATGAAACATAAACTACTTTTATTTGTCTGTTCCCTTTTTTTAACTGTTTCCGTCACATCACAGGTGACAACCTCAAATATAAGGGGAACCGTGGTTGACGATCAAAATGAACCACTATTGGGAGCCAATGTGGTGGCCTTGCACGCACCTACTGGTACGAAATACGGCGCGATTACCAACGAAGACGGTAGATTCAATCTATTGAATTTAAGGGTTGGTGGTCCTTATGAAGTAACCATTTCATACATTGGTTTTCAAAGTTATACCCAAGGTGATGTCTTCTTGACGCTAGGAAAAACATTTAACCTTGATGTTACCTTGGCTTCTGAAAGCCAAACGCTAGACGAGGTGATTGTGGTCTCCGATCAGGCTGGTACCTTTGGCAGTGATCGAACGGGTGCGGAAACTTCGGTGGGACGAAGAGAATTGACCCGGCTACCCACCATTTCAAGATCTACAAATGATTTTACCCGATTGGAGCCCACTGCCAGCGGAGGCTCTTTTGGCGGTAGAAATGATCAGTACAACAACTTTTCGTTAGACGGTGCTATTTTTAACAATCCCTTCGGTCTTGATGCTGCACAGCCGGGCGGGCAGACTGACGCCAACCCAATTTCAATTGATGCCATCGAGCAGATTCAAGTAACTACGGCCCCCTACGACGTTACTCTCTCAGGTTTTACCGGTGCCTCGGTCAATGCAGTAACCAAAAGTGGTACGAATGAATTTTATGGTACGGTCTATGGTTTTTTTAGAAATGAAGATATGACCGGCGGTAAAATCAAGGGCGAAGATGTTTTTAAGGCAGATTTGAGCCAAAGTCAATACGGTATAAGTATCGGTGGCCCCATTATAAAGAACAAATTATTCTTTTTTGCCAATTTCGAACGTGATGAAAGAAGCGATTTGGGTTCCGCATTTCTTCCGAATCGAGGCACCGGTGCTATCAATGAATCCCGGGTACTTGCTTCCGATTTTGAACTTGTGAGCAATGTGCTTCGACAGGTGTCCATTGGTAACGGACAATTTTATGATCCGGGGAGATTTGAAGGATTTAATTTTGATCAAGAATCTACCAAGGGAATTTTTAAATTGGATTGGAACATCAATGATAACAACAGATTGGCGGTCATTTATAATTTCTTGGATGCTTCCAAAGAAAAACCTGCTCACCCCACGGCCTTGGGCTTTAGGGGGCCAAACCCTACGACTTTACAATTTGAAAATGCCGGATACCAAATAAATAATAAAATAAATTCGGTGCAGGTAGAGTTGAATTCGACCTTATCCGATGAGGCTATCAACAAATTACAAGTAGGCTATACCGTTTTTGATGATTTCAGAAACCCCAAATCAACACCAGCTCCAGCAATTACATTGCTGGACGAATCTGGCGGCTCCAATTATATTATTGGCGGCATTGAGCCATTTTCTATAAATAACACGTTGGATCAAAAAGTTTTTCAATTGACTAATAATCTAAATTTTTTTAAAGGCGACCATACTTTTACCGTTGGTATTTCCTTTGAAAAATTTCAATTTGCAAACTCGTTCAATCTTGGCGGATATGGAGGCCAAGGAACTTTCTTTCCAACAGGTTCGATTGCCGAGTTCAGGGACCCTTCCAATGAGTCGGATTTGGTAGCGTTCTATCAAGAAGTGATCAATTCGGCCATTTCGATACATAACACTTCAGAAGCCAACGGCACAGGAAATATGGGTGGATGGGCCTTGGCCGAGACAAATGTGGGCCAATTGGCATTTTATGCTCAAGATGAATGGAACGTTACCGAGAATTTTAAATTGACCTATGGTGTACGACTTGACAAGCCATTGTATTTTGATACAGCCGAAAAGGTTCGTGAAAATATTTCCAGAAAAGGGGGCGCGACCGGAACATACGTTCCGTCGACACCCTATACGGATCCAGAAACAGGAAGCCAAGTTTTTTTAGATTCCGAGAAAATGCCGTCGAATGGTTTATTAGTTTCACCGCGAGTAGGTTTTAATTGGGATGTCAAAAACGATAGAACCCTGCAGGTAAGAGGTGGAACCGGATTATTTACGGGTCGATTCCCTTTCGTTTGGCTGGGTAACCAGGTCCAGGGGATAGATGTATTCTTCTACCAAATCATAGATCCTGATTATCAATGGCCACAAGTTTGGCGCACAAGCCTGGGAGCCGATTACAAAATGGAGAATGGTATCGTTTTTACCACGGATTTTTCGTTTACCAAAGATATAAATGCCGCCCATGTGCAGAACTGGGGATTGGGCGCCCCGTCGCAAACCTTGAACGGAGTAGATAATAGACCCTACTATTCCGACGGTGATTTGGGTAATAATGCCTATGTTTTTTCCAATTCGGACAAAGGGAGGGTTATAAATACTGTCCTTAAGGCACAAAAGAACTTTGATAATGGTTTATTCACTAGTTTTGCCTATAGTTATTTGAATTCAAAGGATGTAAACTCAATTGAGGCAGAAATTACTGCTGATGCTTTTGATGGTAATGCGATTGCTGGAAATGCCAATAGCGATGTGCTTGCCTTTTCAAAATATGGTGATACACATCGATTTATAGGCGTGATTTCGAAAGCTTTTAAAACAGGTACGACGATATCTTCATTTTTTGAGTATGCCCAAGGCGGGCGATACAATTACTTGAATGCGGGCAACATCAACAATGATCAAGTAGGATCTCGAAATAACGATTTGATATATATTCCGACGGCTTCCGAGATAAACCAAATGGCCTTTAGCGGTGCCGGTCAGGCAGAAGCCTATGAGGCTTTTATCCAACAAGATGACTATTTAAACGATAACCGTGGGAGTTATGCGGAAAGATATGGGGCCCTGGCCCCTTGGAGAAGCCGTTGGGACTTAAAAGTTTTACAGGATATCAAGTTCGGAAATAAGAATACCTTGCAATTAAGCTTGGATATTCTAAACTTGGGCAACCTCATTTCTTCCGATTGGGGCGTTGTACAAATACCTACCAATCAAGAAGTCTTGGGCGTGACGGTCGATGCCGACCGGAATCCGGTTTATACCTTTGATCCCGATTTAAAAGAGACTTTTAGTTTCGACTCAAGTCTGCAATCAAGATGGCAAGCCCAATTAGGTGTGCGATATACGTTCAATTAACAACAAAATCCTTAATTTTGCACCGCCCCAAAAAGGGCGGTTTTTTTATGAAATATACACGACTTACAAAAGAGCAGTTGGAGGAACTGCATCAAGAGTTTATCAACTTCTTGGCCACCCAATCGATTACTGGCGACGAATGGAAGAATTTAAAGGAAGAGAAGCCGGAGGTGGTGGAAGATGAGATCGATGTTTTTAGTGACCTCGTTTGGGAAGGCGTATTGACTAAAGTGAAATACTTGGAGAATATTTCGGCCCAACAAATGCACCTTTTTCATACTACGGAAAAAGAAATGAAATTGATTTCGGTAAAGGTGATGAACCCCGAAGTTGATTTGACGACGAGTGTGGGCTTCAATTGGTTCAAAAAGAACTGGCAATCCGATTTTGTCGACTACCTTACCGCTTCAAAGGCATATACGGAGGATAAAAATCTCGATAAATTCAAATTGATACAACAAGGTGCGGTTATTACTAAAGGAGAGTTGTATCAATGGTTTGATAAAGTAATCGGATAAGCCGATATTCGTAGCATTCAAAAACCAACTAAAAAATTGTCCTCACGATCATTCGTATTCAAGAGGGATATTTGAAATAGAACACAATTAAATGGCACAAAAACCGGGCATACCCAAAGGAACGCGAGATTTTTCCCCTTCTGAAGTTGCGAAACGCAATTATATTTTCACGATTATCAAGAAGCATTTCGAAACTTTTGGTTTTCAACCCATAGAAACGCCTTCATTTGAGAATTCGGAGACATTGATGGGCAGGTACGGGGAAGAAGGTGACCGTTTGATTTTTAAGATTTTAAATTCCGGGGATTTTTTAGGTAAAGTTGATGCTACGATTTACAATTCCAAAGATTCAAGCGGACTAAGTGCTCAAATCTCGGAAAAAGCCCTACGCTATGACCTGACCGTACCCTTTGCACGGTATGTGGTCATGCATCAGAACGAGATCGATTTCCCTTTTAAGCGCTACCAGATACAACCCGTATGGCGTGCCGACCGACCACAAAAAGGACGTTTTCGTGAGTTTTACCAATGTGACGCCGATGTCGTCGGTGCCGATTCGTTGTTACAGGAAGTTGAATTTGTGAAATTATACGATGCCGTCTTTACCGAGTTGGGGTTGAACGGAGTCAATATCAAACTGAACAATCGAAAAATATTGGCAGGTATTGCCGAAATCATCGGGGCAAAAGACAAATTGATCGATTTTACCGTGGCTTTGGATAAACTGGATAAAATCGGGGAAGATGGCATAAAGAAAGAAATGTTGCAAAAGGGCATTTCGGAGGAAGCGATTGCCAAGGCGTCCCCATTATTTTCGCTTTCTGGCACCAACGCCGAGCAGCTGGTCGTTATTAAAAATTTGTTGGCTTCTTCTGAAGAAGGTTCTAGGGGAGTGGAAGAGTTGGCATTTATTGTCGATACCATTCATACTTTAGGTTTGCAGTCGGCTCAACTTTCTATAGACGTTACCTTGGCCCGCGGACTTAATTATTATACAGGAGCCATTTTTGAAGTTGGTGCTCCACAGGGCGTAAAAATGGGTTCCATTGGCGGTGGCGGTCGTTATGATGATCTCACAGGGATATTCGGATTAAAAGATGTCAGCGGTGTCGGTATCTCTTTCGGTTTGGACCGCATTTATTTAGTTTTGGAGGAATTGGGATTGTTTCCAGAGGCTATAGACCGGTCTTTAGAGGTACTTTGTCTCAACTTTGGGGATAGAGAAGCCTTAGCGGCGTTGAAATTGGTGGGTACGCTTAGAAGTGCCGGAGTAAAAGCGGATTTATATCCCTCCAATGCTAAAATTCAGAAGCAGTTTAAATATGCCAATAACCGCAATGTTCCTTATGTAGTTTTGATCGGTGAGCAGGAATTAAACGATGATTCCTTTGTAGTAAAAAATATGGCAAGTGGAGAACAAAATACCTATACCCTGGCCGATGCTGAAATGTTTATTCGAAAATTGATTGAGGCCTAAGAAGTATCGGGTATTAAAAATGGCTATTTTGATAGGGTTGTTTTGAGAGCTTAGGTTTCTCTTTTTACCATTAGTATACTTCCAATTCATTTTTTAACTTAGAACCGCACGAGAGCAATCTTAGTTTTGAGCGGGTTTGTTGGTGTGCTATTCAAATGGCATTTTAATCCTTTACTTCTTCAAATTGTATACAAAAAAGCGATTTTCGATAAAAAATATGATGCTTTGGACTCGGGTAGAAACCTTTTGGTTCGTGGTCATTGCATTTGCAGAAGTATTATTGTTTGTGCTATTTGATAGCCAATGGCTTCATATACCATTTACCCCTGTAGCCCTAATCGGTACTGCAGTGGCCTTTGTAATCGGTTTTCAGAATAATGCCGCATACGGGAGGATTTGGGAAGCTAGACAGATTTGGGGCTCGATTGTTAATGCATCACGTACTTTCGGTATAAAGGTTCAAGATATGATAACGAACGAGTACGCCGAAAAAAAGGCGTCAGAGGAAGAACTTTACCAAATAAAAAAGACACTCATACATCGACATATTGCTTGGTTGACGACGCTACGGTATGCCATGAGGCAACCTAGGCCTTGGGAATACGTACTAGACCAGAAAACCAATAAAGAATGGTCAGGTATGATTCATGTACCCGAACGAGTTACCAAAATGGAAGATGAATTGGGCAGTTACCTTTCGCCGGAAGATATGGCATATATTGATGGGAGGGCCAATAAGCAAACAGCTGTTTTGTACCTGCAGTCGAAACACCTTCGTGAACTCAAGGAAAAGAAGCTACTTTGGGAATTTTCCTTTTTGGAAATGGAAAGCCTTTTGGAAGAACTACTCACTCACCAAGGGAAATCGGAACGAATTAAAAATTTTCCGTACCCGAGACAGTTTGCAACCCTAATGCATTATTTTACCTGGCTTTTTATTGTGTTGCTGCCTTTGGGTATAGCTCCCCAATTTGCCGATATCGGCCTTGAAATGTCTGAACAATTTCCGAAATATGGACGTTATTTTGTTTGGCTTTCCGTTCCTTTCTGTGTTATTGTTATGTGGATATTCCACACCATGAACCGAATAGGAAGTGTAGGTGAGAATCCTTTTGAGGGTTCGGCAAACGATGTTCCCATTTCGACTATGGCCCGTGGCATAGAAATTGACCTTAGGGAAAATTTGGGCGAGTCGAAAGATGTTATTCCAAACCAATTCCCTGCCTATAAAGATGTACAGATGTAAGTTTTCAGAATTTCGGCAATTTCTAGAGTAAACGAACGGGGGTTACAATCTTTTCCTTATGCTTTTGATTATGGTCTTATAGTAGTCACCGGCATACGGTACGTACTTTTGAGGGTTTGCCAAACCCCAAGTTTCTTGGGAAAATTGAATAAGAGATATTAGGGCCAGGGCTTCTACTTCGCTTTCTTGCTTTTTAAGGCTTTCTAGGGGTACTTTTAACTCACAGAGGTATGTATGGTGATATTCGCAGTCGATCAATGCGTCATGGTGCTCGTGTACCGATTTAAAAACGCCTATTTTCTCTAAGTCCCTTTTTGAGATATGCACGCCTATTTCTTCTTCTGCCTCGCGAATGGCCGATTCTTCGATAACTTCCCCCGCTCCTACATGACCTGCAACCGAAACATCCCAGAAAAGGGGGTGGGTATCCTTGTTTTCGGCCCTTTGCTGAATCAACAATCGACCGTCTTTGGTGTAGAACCAAATATGGATGGAATTATGGAAGAGTCCTTTGCGATGTGCTTCCGACTTCATCGCGGTCTCTCCCGTAAAGTTCCCATCTTTATCGAGTATGTCTATACGTTCATCCATCATAAAAGAAGTCCTCCTTTTTAGGGGAGGACCAATGTAAAAGTTAATCGAAATAACTGAATGTTTCCCCTTCTTTGATATTCAATAAGGTCTGATAAATCAAACGAATCACATTTTCGACATCTTCTTTATGCACCATTTCTACTGTTGTGTGCATATAGCGTAGGGGCAAAGAAATTAAAGCTGATGCTACCCCACCATTGCTATAGGCAAAGGCATCTGTATCCGTTCCAGTGGCTCTCGAGGCGGCCATACGTTGGAAAGGAATCTTATTTTCCTCGGCGGTCTCTATAATACGTTCCCGTAATTTATTCTGTACCGCCGGCGCGTATGAAATAACCGGTCCTGCACCGATCTCTGTATGTCCCTGTGATTTTTTGTCAATCATCGGAGTAGTCGTATCATGGCACACATCGGTTATAATGGCAACATTGGGCTTTATGGTCTGGGTAATCATTTCGGCACCACGTAAGCCAATTTCTTCTTGAACCGCATTGGTTATATAAAGGCCAAAGGGCAATTCTTTCTTATTTTCCGATAGCAATCGGGCCACTTCGGCGACCATAAAACCTCCAACACGGTTGTCAATGGCACGACAGACGAATTTATCGTCGTTCAAAATATGAAATTCATCGGGATATGTAATTACACAACCCACATGTACTCCCATTTTCTCGACTTCCTCCTTATCCTTGGCGCCTATGTCGATAAAAATATTATCGAGTTTAGGCGGTGTTTCTTTCGATTTATCGCGAGTATGAATTGCGGGCCATCCGAAAACTCCTTTCACCATTCCGTTTTTAGTGTGAATGTTTACCCACTTTGATGGGGCAATCTGATGGTCGCTTCCGCCATTTCGAATAACGTAAAGCAAGCCATTGTCGGTTATGTAATTGACGTACCAAGAAATCTCATCGGAATGTCCTTCGATGACTACCTTGTACTTTGCATCAGGATTTATAACGCCTACAGCGGACCCGTAAGTGTCTGTTATAAAGGTGTCTACGTAAGGTTTCAGGTAGTTCATCCATAATTTCTGACCTTCCCATTCGTAACCCGTGGGAGCTGCGTTGTTCAGGTATTTTTCAAAAAAATCGAGGGATTTTTTAGTAAGAATTTTTTTGGAATTCATGTATGTATGTATTTGGGTACAAACTTAGTAATATTCACTTTTAATTAATAATAACGAGAACTATTTATCGTTAATTTTACAGCGCTTTTGCTATTATGGTACAGATGATAAAAAAGATACTTCTTCCGGTGTTTTTCATGATGGGGTTTTTGTTGATGGCCCAGGTGAAAGAAGAACCGTTGGATTCCGTTTCCGAAAAAATGATAATCATCGAGGGTGATTCCATTTTTCATAGTTCTATTGCACTAAACGAGGTGTTTGTCTTTAGTCCGTTGAAGTTTCCATCCTATAAAGACAAGTTGAAATATTATATTCTCCGCCGTAAAACGCTGAAGGTATACCCCTACGCCAAATTGGCGGCCGAGCGTTTGGTTGCGTTAAACGATAGTTTGACGAAGATAAAGAAGAATAGAAAACGGAAGAAATATACGAAAGAGGTACAAAAATATATTGAGGGCGAATTCTCGGATGAACTTAAGAAACTTACACGCACAGAGGGTCAAATTCTGGTAAAGCTTATCTATCGGCAAACAGGAACTACCGCTTTTGATTTGGTCAAGGAACTTCGCAGTGGATGGCGGGCTTTTTGGTACAATACGACCGCTAAATTTTTCAAAATCAGTATTAAAGAGGAATTTCACCCTGAGAGCATTCATGAAGACTACCTGATCGAAGATATTTTGCAACGGGCTTTTGCTGCTTCTCGCTTGGAAAGGCAAGATTCTGCCTTGGATTATGATTATGCTTCCCTTAGTAACAAATGGAATGTGGCTGGGGAGAAGAAGGAAAATTAGGGTTTATCGGTTTTCCACTTTTCCACTTCTAATTTTATCGGTTTAAACATCTTTTTTTCGAAAAAGGGCATCCATGATTACCTTTATACTATAAAAACCACCCGCTATTGCGCAAACAGCCATTAGTAGGCCTATGATTAACACAGGCCAGTAAAAAGGATGTTCTTGATTTTTAAACGCCTGATATATTATGGTCGGAGCCAAGAACATAAGACCAATGGTAATCGATAAGTACTTTAGCCCTTTGACCAATAAGTTTTTGTCAGTTTTCATGAGTGGCTTTCATAAAGTCAAATTAAAATAGTCTAGGCTTGGATATATTTTATTGGAGGCTTCTTTTATTCTATGGTTAGTGAACTTTCAAACGATTGACACACGGCGAAATAACCCAATGCATAATTGTCTTCAATTGAGGTGTTTGTTTCCGTCACATTGATTATGTTGCCCCGTACAGTGGCTGCAGGGGTTTGAAATGGGCCTTGGTCGCCACCGCTACTCTGGGCTATAAGCTGGTTCATATAATTATAGAAAGTTTTATCAACTCCTATAATACTTACATTAACCTCCATCGATGCTTCTAATTCTTCATCATAAAAATACGAGAATTTAAAAGGTTGACCGGGATAGAAGGTATCTTCGGAAACGAGATATTCACCAAAATCAAAGTCAAAAAGATAAAAATCGGTGCGATTGGGGGCGTCTGTAAAAGTAACGATTATTTCTGTTTCGTTACCCTCGAAAAGTGTTCCGTCGCCTTGCTCCAAGCTGTCAATAGGTGAGGAGGGCACATATTGGGTACGTGCCAAATAACTTTGGCCGTTATGCAGAATAAACAACTGCAAGGTACCTGACTTCAGAAACGCTAAATTTGAATAGGTCTGATATATTCCCGATCCCGGACCGGTTTCGGTTAGTGTAAGAGCTGGCTCCCCAGATTCGTTGGATAGTGTAATTCGTTCTAGACTTGCGGGCTCTAAGGTGCCGAAGAATGAGCTGCTAATTGATGCTCGAACCTGTATTTTTGTTTCAGGTTCACTTTCGTCGACACGTACGAGAGCGTCGATAATCAGACGCGGGTTGTCGGTCGGAACAGCTACATCGATAACATCTTGACAAGAAGTCAGCGCGATTGATAAAATTAGTATCAGAATAACTCGTTGCATCGGATTAAAATTTAAAATTATAAGTCACCGCTGGTACAATGCCAAAAATCGAGGTACGCACTGCTTCATTGACACCGATATCTTGATTGCGGTTGAAGTTGATCGCGGCCGCATTTTTTCTATTGTACAAATTATAAATGCTAAAAACCCATTCGGCCTGCCATTTTCTGTCCAGATTTTTCTTTGGGGTCAGTGTTGCCGATAGATCGATACGATGATAATCGGGCAGACGTTCTTTATTACGAAGACCATAATATGGTACTGTCAAGTTTTGAAATTCAAATTGTCCTATCGGATAATTTGTGGGTTGCCCAGTTTGATATACGAAGTTAGCATTTATACTCCATTTTTTGCTGAGCTCGTAACTAGAAAAAACCGATATGTCATGAGGCTTGTCATAAGGAGTGCTGTACCACTGACCGGCATTTATTCCTGTTTCGTTTGCGGTTCGTCCCGGGGTTCGTTGTTCCGATTTCGAGAGTGTATAGGCAAACCAACCTTGAAATTTACCTTCATTTTTTCGTAATAGTAATTCTAGACCGTACGCTCTTGCTTCCCCGTTGAGAATCACTTGTTCAATGGCATCGTTAGCGATTAGATTGGCACCATCGATATAGTCGATGCGGTTTTTAATAGTTTTGTAGAAAACCTCTGTTTCCAATGTGTATTTCCCCTCGCTTAATGTTCTAAAGTAGCCAAATGCCGACTGGTCTAAAAGCTGGGGCTTAATAAACGTGCCACTCGGTGTCCAAACGTCTAATGGGGTGGGGGAGTTTGTATTAGAAAGCAAATGGAGGTATTGGGCCAAACGGGTGTAACTGGCTTTAATAGAGCTATTCTGATCGATTGTGTAGGCCAGTGAAATACGTGGTTCTAGGTTGTTGAACGAAGCCAGGCTTTCGGAGCGTCCGGGGTTTGATACCTCGATAGGTTCTGCCTCTTGATAAATTTGGAGTTCCGAATTGAACAAAACTGGATTGTCGTTTTCATAAACATTAAGTTCTTCCTGCCCTAATCGGGTGAAATGGCTAAAACGAAGGCCGTATCCCAAACTTAAATTTTCTGTAAGGCTGTGCTCAATATCAATATATGCAGCAAATTCATTTGCGTATTTTTGAATGAGTTGTTCCTTTAGAATTCCCGACTCTGAATTGGAAGGTTCTATTTTACCCGGATTGAATTGGTAGTAGATGTTGTTCAGCCCATAGTTGATCTGAAGCTTATCACTTATATAGTGCTTTAAATCATATTTGACATTGAAATTTTGAATGCCCGAGTTCCAATTGAATCCTACAAAATCAAGTTTCAGTCCGTAATAATAGTCAGAGTATATCAACGAGAGATTGGAAAACAATTTATCTGAAAACAAGTGGTTCCAACGAAAATTACCTACTGCGTTGCCGTATGTATTTACAAAGCTTTCACTGATTCCGAAAACATCCCTGCCGAAATATCCCGATAAAAAAATATTGTTCTTATCATTGATTCTGTAGTTGATTTTAGTGTTTAGGTCGTAGAAATACGCTGTATTGTCAATGTCAAAGAGGGGAAGAAAAAGGTGGGCGTAAGAGGCTCTTCCCCCCACTAAAAAGGCCGCCCTATCTTTTATAATCGGTCCTTCGGCCAGTAGACGGCTTGCAACGGCACCTATGCCCCCGTTTACCTTAAAATTTTTACTGTTCCCTTCTTTTTGAAATATATCAAGAACGGAGGATACCCGACCCCCATAGCGCGCAGGAATGCCTCCTTTATATAATTTTATATCCTTTATTGCATCAGGATTAAAGACAGAGAAGAATCCAAAGAGGTGTGATGAGTTAAAAATCGTCGCCTCATCTAAAAGAATCAGGTTTTGGTCTACAGAACCGCCCCGTACGTTAAAGCCTGAAGCTCCCTCACCGGCATTGGTCACCCCGGGAAGCAGTAATATCGATTTGATTACGTCGGCTTCACCAAGAATTACAGGTATTTTCTTTATTGTCTCAACCGCCATAGTATTCACGCTCATTTGAGGTTTTCGTATGTCGAGCTTCTCACCGTTATCGGTTACAACAACCTCTTCGAGCTCTTCAGCTTCTTCCCGCATCTGAAAATTGACTTTTTGATCTTTTGACAGTTCAATTTTTCGAACGATATCTTGAAATCCCAAATAACTTACCTGTACGTTGTATGCTCCCTCAGGCAGGGTAATGGAATAAAACCCGTATTCATTGGTGGTAACACCTGTTCTCAGGTTCGGTATGGCCACAGTTACACCTATGAGTGTTTCATTGCTGGCGGCTTCGGATATTGTGCCGCTAAGTGTATATTTTTGTTGGGCAAATAAGCAATAGGAAAAAAATATAAACAGAAAAAAAAGGAGTTTGGGGCGGGTATCCATTAAGCACAATTTTTAATAAATGTAAACAGAAAATAAAGTGCAGGTATAACGTTAACAATTATTTAAAATAATAAACCTTTACCCTATAAGGGCAAAGGTTTAAGGTTTTAATTTAAAAATATACCCTAAATACTTGCAAGAATATCGTTAAAAGTCTTGCTCGGCCTCATTGCCTTAGAGATCAAATCATTATCTGGAAGGTAATATCCTCCGATATCTTTTGTGCTACCTTGATCATCGATTAATTCTTTGGCAATCTTTGATTCATTGGTGTTCAATGCTTCGAATATCTTGGTAAAAAGTGCTTTTAATTCGGCATCTTCATTTTGTTCTGCCAAAGCTTGTGCCCAGTATAGCGCCAAATAAAAATGACTTCCCCTTGTGTCGATTTCGTTAACTTTGCGCGAAGGCGACCTGTCATTGACCAAGAATTTTTCGGTCGCACTATCTAAGGCATCTCCCAAAACTTTGGCCTTTGCATTACTATTCTTTTCGCCATAGAATTCCAAGGAGACACCCAATGCCATAAATTCTCCTAAAGAATCCCAGCGAAGATGTCCTTCTTCAAGAAATTGTTCTACATGCTTGGGTGCCGAACCACCGGCGCCGGTTTCGAAAAGACCTCCTCCATTCATCAAAGGTACTATAGAAAGCATCTTAGCACTGGTTCCAACTTCAAGAATTGGGAACAAATCGGTAAGGTAGTCGCGTAAAACATTACCTGATACCGAAATGGTATCTTTGCCTTCTTTTAATCTTTTGAGCGTGTATTTGGTCGCTTCGATAGGGGATAAAATTTTAATTTCCAATCCTGAAATATCGTGATCTCCCAAATATGTATTTACTTTTTTTGTCAATTCAACATCATGGGCCCGATTTTCATCAAGCCAGAAAACAGCAGGGACTTGCGTGGCTCTAGCTCTTGATACAGCCAATTTCACCCAGTCTTGAATGGGAGCATCCTTTACTTGGCACATTCTCCAGATATCACCATTTTCAACAATATGTTCAATAAGTGTGTCGCCCGAGTCTAAATCGATTACTTTGACCACCCCATCATTGGTAATTTCAAAGGTTTTGTCATGCGATCCATATTCCTCTGCTTTTTGGGCCATAAGACCTACGTTCGGAACCGTACCCATTGTCGTGGGGTCGAAGGCTCCGTGTTCTTTGCAAAAATCGATGGTTGCGCTGTAAATACCGGCGTAACTGCTATCCGGCACCACAGCTTTGGTATCTTGCAATTCTCCTTTTGCGTTCCACATTTTTCCAGAGTTACGGATCATTGCGGGCATAGAGGCATCTATGATAATGTCGCTAGGAACATGTAAGTTGGTAATACCTTTATCAGAATTCACCATAGCCAGGGCAGGACCATTGGTAATTGCACTTTCTACTTCAGCTTCAATCTCACGTCGTTTGTCTTCAGGAAGTTCCTTTAACTTGTTCAGTAAATTCTCGAGTCCGTCATTGGCATTTACCCCTATCGAGGCCAGAATAGCTTTGTGCTTTGTAAAAACATCAGCAAAGAAAGTTCTTACCGCGTGGCCAAAAATAATGGGATCGGAAACTTTCATCATGGTCGCTTTCATATGCAAAGAAAAAAGTACGCCCTTTTCTTTGGCATCTTTCAATTGTTCCTTCAAAAAGCTTAACAGCGCTTTTTTGCTTAGTACGGTAGCGTCTATAATTTCACCTTCTAAAAGCGCTAATTTCTCTTTTAAAACAACCGTCGTGCCATCAGTTTTCTGTAAGTCTATTCTTATTGAAGTGGCGTTGGGCAATGTTATCGATTTCTCATTGGATTTAAAATCTCCATGCTGCATCGTGGCAACATGTGTCTTTGAGTCAGAACTCCAAGCGCCCATGGTATGTGGGTTCTTCTTAGCATAGTTTTTCACAGCCCTTGGAGCCCTTCTGTCGGAGTTCCCCTCTCTAAGTACAGGGTTTACCGCACTACCTTTTATTTTGTCGTACCTCGATTTAATTTCTTTTTCGGCATCACTTTTTGGCTCGTCAGGGTAATTTGGCAAGGCATATCCTTTGCTCTGAAGCTCGGTAATGGCTTCGTTCAATTGCGGAATAGATGCGCTTATATTAGGTAGTTTTATAATATTGGCTTGTGGGTTCTTAGCTGCATTTCCTAATTCCTCCAAATCGTTAGAAACTTTTTGGCTTTCGTTAAGGAAGTCGGGAAAGGTTGCCAAAATTCGTGCGGCGAGAGAAATATCCCTTGTTTCGATTTGAATTCCTGTGGTTTTGGTGAAAGCTTTTACTATGGGAAGAAAAGACTGGGTGGCCAAAGCTGGGGCCTCATCGGTTTTGGTGTATAAAATTTTTGGCATTATCTCGGTTTTGATTAAAGCGGAGCAAATATACAATTTTAAATAGGGACGAGGTAGGGGTTAATAGGGATTTTCTTGTTAGATTTTAGGGAAGCTAGAGGCTTTGCTGAAAAATGGTATTTGAATGTCTTTCAGGAAAATCAAATTCTTGTCGAAACCAAGGTTGATTCGTAATATTTATAAATAACAAAAGCCATATCATTGTACGAATACATGTGATATGGCTTTTTAGAAATAGCTTTACAAACTTTGTGTTCTGTATTTACAACAAAACCGCAACCATTGATTGCATCCGTTCCACTATTTCAACGTTTGAAACATCTTTCGTTCTTAATTGTGAAACCAAGCAACTACTCCATGCTTCTTTTTCGTTGTTTTAATAAACTTATATCTTAAATGTATAACGCAAGGTTTTACACTTAACGTAAAGAAAATCCACATAACATCTCCTAGAAGCGACAGCCTTTAGGTATTATGCTCGTCAACTCAACAAATCTGGGATTGATATAATCGCACCTACTATTTATTTCATAGACTAAACAACAATATAAAGAACGTAAACTTTATAGCGGTCTACTTTTTGTGCCAATCCGGCATTTCTTTTAAACCACACATAAATGTAATGTAAATTATTGGTAATCACAAAAAGTTTAACAAATTTAAAATCAACATCTTATGAACTATACTTGTTAACAATTGTTCAAAAAGAAGCCCGCACATTGGCGGGCTTTCTTTGAATTGTATGGGAGGTCTATTATGAACGGACTTCCTTAATCCTTGCTTTTTTACCTGTAAGACCTCTAAAGTAGAAGATACGTGACCTTCGGACTTTACCTTTCTTATTGACTTCTATCTTTTGCAATGCTGGCATGTTAACAGGGAAAATACGCTCTACACCAACCGTACCTGACATTTTACGAATAGTAAAAGTTTCTGTTGCACCAGTACCTCTTCGTTGAATTACCACACCTCTAAAAAACTGGGTACGCGTTTTTTCGCCCTCCCGTATTTCATAGTAGACAGTTATGGTATCGCCTGCAGAAAATTTTGGAAATTCTTTTTTGGTAACAAATTCGTTTTCGACAAACTTAAGTAATGACTCCATCGTTTTAATTTATATTATGCTCGCACCAACATTCACGATTTTCGTCAGAGGTTGATTTAACAGGATGCAAAAATAGATTATAAATTAGAAATGGCAATAATGTTTTGTACAAATTTTAAGATTTGTCGGGCCATTGGGTTTTAAGTACTATTCAAGTAGATCTGGCCTTAACTTTTCAGTGCGTTCAATAGCCTGTTCTTCTCGCCATTTTTCGATTTCCGGAAAATTTCCGCTTAATAGAACTTCGGGTACTTTCATTCCTTTATATTCAGAAGGTCTCGTATAAACAGGTGGGGCTAGGAGGTTGTCTTGAAAGGTATCGGTCAATGCAGAAGTTTCGTTATTGAGAACGCCTGGTATTAATCTAATCATGGTATCACAGAGAATTGCAGCTCCAAGTTCTCCTCCTGATAACACATAATCACCTATCGATATTTCTCTAGTGATCAGTGTGTCTCTTACGCGTTGGTCGACGCCTTTATAATGGCCGCATAGAATTATGACGTTTTTCAGCAATGATAGGCCATTGGCCATTTTCTGATTTAGAGTTTCACCGTCGGGTGTCATGTAAATAATTTCATCGTACGACCTTGTTGCTTTTAAGGCCGATATACATTTGTCGATAGGCTCTATCATCAAGACCATGCCTGCCCCTCCACCAAACTGATAATCGTCGACCTGGTTGTAACTTTTATCCGTATAGTCACGAAGATTATGAAAATGAACTTCCACCAAGTCTTTTTCAATGGCCCTTTTTAAAATAGATGCCTCAAACGGACTTTTTAAAAGTTCAGGTAAGACCGTGATAATGTCAATGCGCATAGCGAAATAGACTTTAGATGATTATTTTGCGCTCCAAAAGTAGTGAAAACAGTGCGAATCTTTTTTCCAGCCCAACTTTTCATATAACCGCTGCGCCGGATTGTTTATCGTGGTTTCCAGGGCCAAACCTTTGTATCCGCATGCCACACAAAAAGTTTTTGCCCTAGACAATAGCGTTTCACCTATTCCTTGGCTTCGACAGTTTGGAGTCACAAATAGATCGTTAAGGATGTAGTAAGGTAAAAGGGAGACCGATGAGAATGTAGGATAGAGCTGTGTAAAGCCTACGACTTCCTCATTGCGCAATGCCATGAAAATAACGGACTCTTTATTCGAAATGCGCAGTTCAAGAAAATTTTTAGCGGCCTTTAAATTGGAAGACTGCCCATAGAAAATTCGATATTGATCAAACAAAGGCACCAATTGTGCAATGTATTCTTTTGTTGCTCTTACCGTGGTAACCATATGCAAAACAAAAGCCCCTAATCGGGGCTTTAAATTATTTTGATTTTTTGTACCTATTGATTTCGTCTTGAAGTTGTCTACTTATTTTTTGTTCCCTTTCGAGAGCCCTTCGTCTGTGATCTTCATATTCGGTTTCAAGTTCTGACAAGTTCGATTTTGCTTCTTGGGTAAGCACATTACTTCTTCTGAACTTGTACATGAAAAATAGCATAAGGGCCAATAAGCCTGCGATAATTGACCACAAGATCGTGTTATAGGTAACCTTTTCTACAAGAATTCCCAAAAACGACATACTATCTTTTTCTTCGGTAACTGCCGTAAGATTATTGGTGGTATCTTCCAGTTTATTGTTCAGCGAAGCGATAGTGGTTTCGTGTTCGGAAATTATTCCGTTCAATTCATCTACCTTTTTGTTGAACCCTTTTAAAGAATCCAAGACATTCTGCCGCAATTTATCCAAAGAAATGGTTCTCACGACCTCATATCTCTTTCCATCGCTTCTGTAATTTCCAGATTTGCGGTAAATAAAATCGAATTGGCTATCTATGTGTCCTTTATCCAGTGATAGCTCCTGTTCATCCTCAGCTTCTGCTTCTTGGGCAAATTGTAGGTTACATGCCAATAAGGAGATTACAATAAATAGTAGTTTTATAACCTTCATTTTAAAAGTAATTCTTAAAAATTAATAATGATTTAGAGTTGGGCTAAAGTAATCCAATAATATCAATTACGAAAAAAAAACGGTAACATCATATGTTTTGAATTAAGATAGTGTTATAATACTTTTTCGAATTAACTATGTGAAATTTTCAGTAATAGGTGAATCTTCGTACTTTGGCAATGTATTTCGCCAGCCGAATAACTTGATGCGAATACCCGTATTCATTGTCGTACCAAATGTATAATATCAAGTTTTTACCATTGTTTGCTACAATTGTGGCCTTACTGTCATAAATTGCTGGCGCCGAAGTACCCACAATATCTGACGAGACCATTTCTTTATTCAAAGAATATTTTATCTGTTCTACCAAATCTCCTTCGAGTGCATATTTTTTTAAAATGGTATTTATACCGTCTAATGATGTTTTATTGCGTATTTCGAGGTTTAAAATGGCCAGCGATCCGTTGGGTATGGGAACACGGATTGCGTTGGAGGTCAATTTGCCCTTCAATGAAGGTATAGCTTTGGCTACAGCTTCTCCGGCTCCGGTCTCCGTGATGACCATGTTCAGGGCGGCCGCCCTCCCTCGTCTGTACTTCCCATGTACATTGTCAACAAGGTTTTGATCATTGGTGTAGGCATGTATCGTTTCTAAATGCCCCTTGATTATACCCAAGGAGTCATCGACTACCTTGAGAATTGGAGCAATAGCATTTGTCGTACAGGATGCCGCTGAGTAAATCTTGATGGTTTCGGGGTCATGCTCTAAATGGTTTACCCCATGTACAATATTAGGTATATCTTTTCCCGGTGCGGTCAGTAAAACTTTTGAAACACCCTTTGCTTTAAGGTGCATTTCCAAATCCGTCTTATTTCGGAAGGCACCGGAATTGTCAATAACGAGCGCCTCTGAAATGCCATAGACCGTATAATCAAGCTCCGAAGGGTTTTCGGCATTTACAAAATGTACAGTCGTACCGTTTATGATTAGCGCTTTTTGGCGTACATCGATATCAACGGTTCCCATGAATTTACCGTGAACGGAATCGGTTCGCAATAGACTTGCCCTTTTTTCAAGAATTTCCTCGTCAATTTTGCCTTTGGTTACCACGGCCCGAAGTCGTAATTGATTGCCTTTACCTGTTTTTGCCATCAGTTCGCGTGCCAATAGACGACCGATTCTGCCAAAACCGTATAAAATGACATCTTTCGGATGAATCTCCTCCGTTTCATTTGCATTTTTAAGTTTGCCTATGACGAATGACTTGATATCAGCGAAGTCATGGCCGTTTTCCGAATGGTACTCGTATGTAAGCTTACCAATATCTAATTTTGAAGGAGGTAGTGCCAGATCATTGATTGCGCGAAGTATTTCCACTGAATCGAAGATAGATATTGGTTTCTGTACAAATTCGCCCGCATACTCGTGCAATTGAATAATGTCGCTGACGTTTCTATCGATAATCTGATTTTTGAACAATACAATTTCAATCGATTTGTCGTACCAAAGATCACTGGTTATTTTGATAAATTCGGTGGTGGCCTTTCTTCTATCGGCCTGGAAAGCCAATTCCTTTTCATAAGATATATTATTGCCCATAATCGTATTGAGTTGATTCATGTCCTTTGCAAAAATAAATATTATAAATGTCTCTTGCCCACTTATTTAAAACAAAAACGCTCCACAAGGGAGCGTTTTACAGAAGCTTAAAATTTCTTACTGAAAAATTAGTCGTTCTTTTTCCCCATTTTCATTGAGCAAAGTAATGACTGTTCTTCCATATCTCGAGATGCCGCCAAAAAGTGATTTGGCTTCTTTAACATCGTTTATATCTTTATCATCTATTGATAATAAAACCTTGTCTTTCAGATCATAGCCCCGATAGGTTTCAGGTACGCCAACAATTTTGACTCCTTTTTTTGTTTTGAATTTTTTCTTGTCGCTATCGGTTAGATTTTTCACATCAAAGCCAAGATGGGGAATAACAAGCGTCTGTCGTTCCATCAATGTGACCATGGTCGTTAAAATTTCATTGTCGCGTTCGAAGGTAACCTCGACTTCGTCGTTTGGTCTCTTGGTGGCGAGGTATCCAGTAAGGTCGGAAAACTTGTGAACATCTACATGGTCGATTTTCTTAATAATGTCTCCGTTCCTCAAATCGGCTTCAAAAGCACCGGTACCCTCTTCGATGTCCTCTATATATACACCGTCAATTTCATTGTACCCTTTTTCAATGGCCTCCCTAGTATTCAAAATGGGACTCTTGATTCCTAAAATTCCTTTTTGAACATTGCCATACTCCAAAATATCATCTACCACTTTCTTGGCAATATTACTGGGTACCGCAAAAGAATAACCTACATAGGAACCCGTTTGCGAAGTAATTGCAGTGTTGATGCCTACAAGGTCTCCATTGGTATTTACCAAAGCTCCACCACTATTTCCTGGGTTTACGGCAGCATCGGTTTGAATAAATGATTGGTCGATTTTACCTAAATTTCTTGCCTTGGCACTTACAATTCCGGCAGTTACTGTAGATGTAAGGTTAAAAGGATTGCCCACGGCCAATACCCATTCGCCTATTTGGGTATTATCCGAATCACCGAATGCCAAGTAGGGCAATTTTTCATTGGCTTCTATTTTTAACAAAGCGATATCGGTATTTGGGTCTGTGCCGACCAATTCCGCATCATAGGTTCTGTTGTTATTCAGTGTAACCTGTAGTTTGCTGGCTTTGGCAATTACATGGTTGTTGGTGACAATGTATCCATCGGCCGAAATAATCACTCCGGATCCCGTACCCACTTGTGGTACCGGGCTACCGCCCCGCTGCCCGTAGAAAAAGTCAAAAAAACTGCCGCTACCGGTATTAATGGTTACATTCTTAACGTGTACCACCGCATTGACGGTGTTTTCGGCAGCAACGGTAAAGTCTACCTCATTTATACCTGAGCCCTTTGCGGAAGTGGGCGTGTAGCTGGTATTGAACATCGAATGATTGCCGGTTTCCGTTACCACGGCATAGTTCGTATTTTCAAAAAACAGTTTGTATGCTCCTAATGTTATGGCCCCTGCAAAAATGGATACCAATAACAGGCTCCCTAATTTTTTCATATATATTTATCTTTTTAACATTATTAGATCAAAATTACTTAAATCACTAGATGGCAATTGTAGGTTTAACGACATTTTAACTGCTAAAATTACCTTAAATAAAGTCATATCTTTGTACCTTAATTTTTGACATGGAAATTACATTTTACAAGTATCAAGGAACTGGAAACGATTTTATCATGATTGATAATCGTCACCAAATATTTCCCAAAAATAATGCCGATCTCATTGAAAGCCTATGCGAAAGAAGATTTGGCATAGGGGCCGATGGTCTCATTTTACTAGAAAATGACGAAATGTCAGGTTACCGCATGGTCTATTTCAACTCAGATGGAAAGGAAGGTAGTATGTGCGGAAATGGGGGTAGATGCTTTGTTGCTTTTGCCGAGTTCTTGAAGATTATTCAAGGAAAAACTTCCTTTGATGCTGCGGATGGATTGCACGAAGCAACAATAAATAAGGGGATAGTAAGCTTAAAGATGCAGAATGTGCACCAAATAAAACTAAAGCCGAACGCTGTTTTTATGGACACTGGGTCTCCACATCATATTCAAACTGTGGAAAATTTAGAGACGTTGGATGTTTTTAAAGAAGGCTCAAAACTGCGATATGGTCTTTATGGTGAGAAAGGAAGCAATATTAACTTTGTATCACCAAGGGCCGATGGGTCTTTTGACGTGCGTACCTATGAGCGGGGTGTAGAGGATGAAACATTATCGTGTGGAACTGGTGTTACTGCCGTAGCATTGGCTATGCACCATTTAGGTAAGACCATCGAAAATAAAGTTCAAATACATACTAAGGGTGGAGATTTACAGGTAGAATTTGATGAACAAAACGGTAGTTATTCGAACATTTTTTTAATAGGTTCGGCCAAACAGGTTTTTAAAGGTGAGATTGAATGTTGAATCTAACTGGAAATACAATATATCTTAGAGCGCTCGAGCCCAATGACCTTGATTTTCTTTATTTTTTGGAAAATAGCACTGAACTATGGGAGATAAGCGGTACCACAACACCGTACTCCAAGTTTGTACTCGAACAGTATCTAGAAAACGCACACCGAGATATTTACGACGTTAAGCAATTACGATTGTGTATTTGTACAAAAGAGGATGATAAAGCAATAGGCCTCATCGATTTATTCGATTTTGACCCAAAAAATCATAGGGCAGGAGTGGGGTTGGTGATTTTGAAAGAGGAAGAAAGAAATAAGGGTGTAGGTTCCGAAGCGGTGTTATTGGTGTGTGATTACGTCTTTTCTGTACTTGAATTGAGGCAGTTGTTCGCCAATGTAGTTGAGGATAATAGGGCGAGCGTTCATTTGTTTGAAAAATTGGGCTTTGAAAAGGTAGGGGTTAAAAAAGACTGGATTTTTTCGAAGGGATTATATAAAAATGAAATTTTGTTTCAAAAACTAAATCACTAATGTATATAAGGAGGATTTTGCTGGTTATTGTATTCATGGGCCTTATTGTCGGAGGTTTTTTTGCCTATAAAATCTATGATGCGATTTTTTCCCCTAACACGGCCTTTAATAATGATGAAGCATATGTATATGTTCCGACCAATGCGACGTATGAAGATATAAAAACGACTTTGGCCCCCCTTTTGGAAGATTTGGACTCCTTTAAACAGGTAGCTGAAAGAAAAGGATATCTCGCCAATATAAAAGGGGGAAAGTATGCTCTCAAAAACGGCATGAACAACAATGAGATTGTCAACTCATTGCGGAGCAACAATATTCCTATAAAAGTAGCCTTTAACAATCAGGAGACTTTGGCCGATCTTGCCGGTAGAATTTCTGCACAGCTTGAGCCCGACAGCCTGACTTTACTTAGAGCCTTAGAAGATCCTGATTTTTTAAAAACGAATGGATTCGATGAGAATACGGGGCTTTCTATGTACATTCCAAATAGTTACGAGTTTTTTTGGAATACTTCCGGGCCTGAATTTAGGGAAAGGATGTTAAAGGAATACAAGCGTTTTTGGAATGCTGAAAGAGAGCAAAAAGCCAAAACATTAGGGCTGAAACCTTCAGAGGTAATCAGTCTAGCCGCAATTGTGCATAAAGAAACGGCCAAGGTCGATGAACGCCCTCGTGTGGCGGGCGTTTACTTAAATCGCTTGCGAAAGAACATGCCGTTACAAGCAGATCCAACGGTCATATATGCCTTAAAACTACATACAGGAAATTTTGATACCATAATAAAAAGAGTGTTATATAAAGACTTGGAGATTGATTCGCCATACAATACCTATAAATATTCGGGTTTGCCTCCTGGCCCCATTACAATGCCCGATATAACTGCTATTGACGCTGTTTTAAACCCTGAAAAACACGAATTTTACTACTTTGTTGCCAATGTCGAAAATTTCGGTTATCATAAGTTTGCTAAGAGTTTGGCACAACATAACCGAAATAAAGCGCAATATATCCGGTGGATAAATGCGAAAAAGATAAATAGGTAGCCCACTAATCGCTAATATCATACTTCTTAACTAAAATTAGGCTTTTTTAACAAAGCGTTTTAAGAGATACATAAAATGCGGTTTATCTTTGTGACTTGAAATTTAAGCAGGTCTTTTTTGATCATTAGTCTTAAGAAAACAGAGATATGAGAAGATGTACTATCTTTTTTGGTTCTCTTATCATGCTTGTTGTCTTGATGAGTTTTAGTTTTAAACCTTCGTATGCAGAGGTTCCTGAAACGCTCAAGGTAAATGGACCTACTGAAGTTTTGTTCCCCAAAAACAAAACTGAATTTAATGCTATTATGATTATGCCTCCCTTTTTGGGAAGTTCATATGTTGGTTTTAAGGAGGCTTTGGCCTTTAAGGAGTCGCAAGGCAACTATTTTACGACCAATACTTTAGGTTATTTAGGGAAATACCAATTTGGTATTGGTACACTACAATTGATCGGTGTTTACAATGCTGTAAGTTTTCTTGAAGATCCTATATTGCAAGAAAGGGCCTTTCATACCAATATCGCCCGAAATAAATGGATTCTGAGAAGAGACATAAAACGATTTGAAGGTATGCAGATCGGTGGTGTCAAGGTAACCGAATCAGGTATGTTGGCTGCGGCACATTTGGCAGGCGCCGGTAACGTGAAAAATTATTTACGTTCCTATGGGCAGAACGATGTATCCGATGAATACGGTACCAGTATTGCGAAATACATAAAAAAGTTCTCGGGTTACGATGTATCGCACGTATCTCCGAAACGGAATCCAAAAATTTAAGAATATTATTGTGTATAAATGAAAATGTACCCGGCGGAAACGTCGGGTTTTTTCAGCCTTGTATGATAAAGATTGTGGGTCTCTTATGAAGATTTAAGCCCGTCTTTTTCCATTCACTTATTGTCTTGGTCTCAATAAATTCGGTAGTGAGTGTGATGTCACTTGCTATACAAAGTCGAGTTTGGTCGCTCAAGTTTCTTAACAACTCGGCCAAAAGTTTATCGTTTCGGTACGGTGTTTCAATGAACAATTGTGATTGGCCCAAAGTTGCTGACATTTTTTCAAGCCGCTTTATGGCTTTTTTTCTTTCAGAGGAATCAATAGGCAAATAACCGTTAAAGGCAAAATTTTGACCGTTCATTCCACTAGCCATCATTGCTAATACTATTGATGACGGCCCGACCAACGGAACTACCTGAATATTTTTTTCGTGCGCAATCTTTACGATATCAGCACCAGGATCGGCGATGCCCGGGCATCCTGCCTCCGAAATAACTCCAACATTATATCCCTCAAAACAAGGTTGCAAAAATAAGGGAATGGTTTCTATTTCAGTGAATTTGTTCAATACCTCGATATGCAATGAAGGTTGCGGTTTTCTCGGGCTTATCTTTTTGATAAACCTTCGCGCCGATTTTTCGTTTTCTACAATGTAATGATCTATGTCTTCGATTGCCCGTTTTATCGAAATGGGCAACACTTCTAGGGGGGCGCCGTCACCCAAGGTCGTTGGAATCAAAACAATTTTTCCCTTCATAGTTTGCTGTGTGCTATTTTTTTGTCGTTCGGACTAAAGTTTTTTAGCAATTGCCGCGCATGCCATTTCAATCATTGTGAAGACATTTTCAAATCCATCCGGTCCACCGTAATATGGGTCGGGAACTTGATTTTCTACCCCATCGATTTCAGTCAAAAGTAGCCGTACTTTTTTAACATCGGCTGAGTTTTCCGCTATTGCAATAATGTTACCATAATTGCTTTTATCCATTGCATAAATTACGTCAAATTCACTAAAATCATTGGAGCTGAATTTTCTGCATCGTTGCTTTGCGATATCGATCCCATGCTTTTTGGCTACGGCAATACTTCGGGGGTCAGGATTTTCGCCAATATGATACCCCCCTGTTCCTGCAGAATCGACAACTACCTTTGTAGGGTCCACCATGCTTTGGAGAATACCTTGCGCCAAAGGAGAGCGGCAAATATTTCCTAGGCATACCATTAGAATTTTAGTAGCCATTTGTTTGGAGTTTAGGAGAGCTTCTTTGTAAGATCTTCTATATACTTTCGAAACTGCTTGTCGGTTTCGGCAAGATTGTCTACTGTTTTGCAGGCATGTAGTACGGTGGCATGGTCTCTTTTTCCTATTTGGGAACCGATGCTGGCCAAGGAGGCTTTGGTGAATTTTTTGGCAAAAAACATGGCCAGTTGACGGGCCTGTACAATATGCCTCTTTCGGGTCTTTGATTGCAAGGTGGCTACATCCATTTCGAAATAGTCGGAAACTACTTTTTGAATATAATCGATAGAAACTTCCCGCTTTGTATTTTTTACGAACTTTTCAACTATTTGTTGGGCCAAATCCAAGGTTACTTCTTTTTTGTTAAAAGAAGACTGGGCAATAAGAGATATAATGGCACCTTCAAGTTCTCTTATATTGCTCTTTATATGTTTGGCAACATGCTCGATAATTTCATCTGGCATTTCGACACCGTCACGATAAAGCTTGTTCTTCAGTATTGAAATTCTTGTCTCGTAATCGGGAGTCTGCAATTCGGCCGAAAGACCCCATTTGAAGCGAGACAACAATCGTTGCTCGATATCTTGCATATCAACAGGAGCTTTATCAGATGTTAGTATAACCTGTTTCCCATTTTGATGCAAATGATTGAAAATATGGAAGAATACATCTTGCGTTCCCGATTTTCCCGATAAAAACTGAACATCATCAATAATCAATACATCGATCAGTTGATAAAAATGGATAAAATCGTTCCTGGTGTTCTTTTTTACCGATTCAATATATTGCTGTGTGAATTTTTCCGCTGAAATATACAGAACGGTACGTTCGGGGTATTTGTCTTTTATTTCTACGCCTATGGCATGTGCCAAGTGTGTTTTTCCTAGACCGACACCTCCGAAAACCAACAATGGGTTGAACGAGGTGCCGCCAGGTTTATTGGCTACAGCCATACCTGCGGAACGTGCCAAACGATTCGAGTCTCCCTCTAAAAAATTATCGAAATTGTAATTCGGGTTTAGCTGTGATTCGATCTTTATGTTTCGAATGCCCGGAATTACGAACGGATTTCTTAACTGTGGATTTTTTGACTTTACAGGTACATCCATTTCTTGCGGCCCCATATTACCTCGGTTCGAACTTGGAATTTTCTCGGTAAATGGTTCCCTATTGCCGTAGGTGTTTTCCATTCTGATGATATACACCAGTTTTGCAGTTTCACCTAACTCTTTTGTCAAGGCCACTTTCAATAATTTGACGTAATGCTCTTCAAGCCATTCGTAGAAAAATTTACTGGGCACTTGAATGCTTAGTGCATTGTCTGCTAATTTGATAGGCTTGATAGGCTCAAACCACGTCTTGAATGCCTGCGGTTGGATATTATCGTTGATAAAGGCCAAACAATTGTTCCATACGGAATTAGCAGTAACATTCATTCTGAAAAGTCTCTTATTTTGTTGGTTAATGTTTTCGATAATCGGTAGAAAAATGGTTGGAGAAAACCATACTTTCTTAGTGGGGCAAATATGTGAACAAAAAAGCTAAAAAAAAAACGAGAACCCCATTGAATTTTCCCTTTTTTTTTTGCATGTTCACAACCCGAAAACGAAATGACTTAAATATAAAGTTTTTACTTGAAACAAAATGGATTTTAACGAAATTTCTTTTAGAGTGCGTTATGGTGAAACAGATCAGATGGGCGTCGTCTATCATGGAAACTACCCGCAATATTTGGAGTTAGGGAGGGTAGAGTGGTTACGCTCACTGGGAATTTCTTACAAAAGCATGGAAGAAAACGGAATTATGTTGCCTGTAATTTCTTTGTGCGTAAACTACAAAAAACCTGCACTTTACGATGACTTAATTACAGTAAAAACCCAACTAAAAAAGTCCCCTTTGGTGAAGATAGAATTCGACTATAAAATTTGCAATGAGGCCGGTGATATTTTGGCGACTGCGAACACCGTTTTGGCCTTTATTGACATGAAAACAAATCGGCCGATAAAATGCCCCGACTATCTTTTGGAAAAAATCAATGCAAGTTCGTAAATATAGATTCCGGTTTAAAGTCACTTTAAGGTTTTAGCACTTTGGTCGTTACCCCTTGAATTTCATCAAATATTTTTTTTATCCGAGCCGCTTCTTTTTTTCGAATGGAAACAATTAGGGTGCATGTTAATTCCATTCTTTGAAAGTTTAATTCCAATTGCTGTTGCTTTATAATGCGCATTACCTTGTCCATTTCTTTGTAATCAAAGGAAAGCTCAAGTTTTTGGCGCAAGGTCTTTGAAACAATACGTGCCTCTTCTAAGGCTAGTTGAGCGGCAGAGCGATAGGCGCTGATGAGTCCGCCAACCCCTAATTTGGTTCCTCCGAAGATTCGGACAACGGCCACAAGCACATTGGTAACCTCGAAAGATTGAATTTGACCGTAAATTGGCATTCCGGCCGAATTGTTGGGTTCGCCATCATCGTTAACGCGATATCTGGTTTTTTCAACCCCTAATTGCCAGGCATAGCAAATATGATTCGCCGTATAATGTTGCTTTTTTAGTGCCTCGAGAATTGGTTTGATGTCATTCTCTTCTTTTATGGGGAACACATATCCATAAAATTTGCTCTTCTTCTCTTTAAAAATAATTTCCTTTGAAGGTTTGAGAATTGTTTTGTAACGGTCTGTTTTTTGTTCCATTAGAATAGGGCTACAAGTATAATACTGACGACAGCGAGAGCTATTCCGCCCCAATTCTTTGCAGTAAGTCGCTCTTTGAAAAGAACAATACCTAGCAAAGTGGAAAATAGTACGATTGCTACATTGTTTATGGTAAAGACCGAGGCGCTATTTAGACTGGGGTGTTGTAGGGCTTTCAATATAAAATATATCGAGAAATAATTGAGGATGCCCAAAACAATGCCTCCTAGAACATTTTTAAAATTGGCACGCAACGGTGTTCGCATCGATTTTATGCCGATAAATAGAATTCCTGTGAGGGCCGCCGAGGCAAAAACGGTTGCCGAAAATATTGGGAACTCACTTTCTTTAATATGCATCGCCTGAACATATTTGATACTGGCGTCGATTATACCAGAGCCGAAAAAAACCGATAATGGCAATAGCAAAGACGATTTCAAAAGAACTATCGAGGTTTCTTTCACTGATGCAAAATAGACAGCGGACAAGGCCAATACGATACCCAGTATTTGCAACAGGCTTAATTGCTCATTATATAACAGAACACCGGCGAGTACCGGTATGACCAATGACATTTTTGTGGCAACCGATGCGGCCGAAACACCTACTTTTTGGGAAGTTGCAGCCATTAAATTAAAAACGACAATAAATAAAACACCGAGAACCAGGGTGCCCCAAAACCAAGGTTTGTCGGATATCGTTTCGATTTGGATTGTACCTTTATAAAAAAAGAACCCCACGGAGCTTGCCACTACATAATTGGTAATTATGGCATAAAGCGTTTCAACTTTAAAAACGACATACAACTTGAAAACCACAAAGATAAGGGTCGAAAAAAGAATACTTAGTGCTAGGTCGAACATGCTATAGCTTCGACTTTAAATTAGTCACGTCTTCTTGACCGACAAGAAGGTTCCATGTATGAATGCCCAGAGCCTCTGCGGCATCCGTATTCTCCTTGGAATCATCGATAAAAAAGGTTTCCGTTGCCACCAAACCATTCTGATCGAGAACGAAATTGAATATTTCAGGAGTAGGTTTTCTTAGCTTGATTTCGTGTGAAAGGTAAAACTGCTCAAAGCAGTTTCTAAACCTGTTATATTTTTCCAACCCTACCTTTTCTATAAAGTGTGGAATGTGCATAGCATTTGTGTTACTGAGCAAAAACAAACGGTAATCGCCTTCGCGGCTTAGGTTTTCGATAAAGTTCAACCGATAATCGGGAAGATCTAATAACATGGAATTCCAGATGTCGACGATATCTCCCGAAGATGCTTTTGGGAAAGTGGTTTGGAGTTGTGATACGAATTCCTCTGAACTTATACCCCCAACCTCATACAGGTCATTGGCCTGCTTTAGTTTATCGGTTATATCGGTGCCTCCGTACTTCTCAATACCACGTAAAACGACCCCTTTGTCGAGATTTATAAAGATATCTCCAAAATCAAAAATCAAGTTTTTAATCATTTACAAAAGTATTTAGGGTGTCGGCATAGATACATTCTTGCTTTACTAATTTGCCAGATAGTTTCGGGGCCTCTGTTCCTTTCGCAAAGGAGGAGGGTCCCGTAAAAATTCGTGCTTCGTCCCATAAGTTGGTTCCTATAAAAGTTTCAATGGTTCGTTTTCCTCCTTCAACCAAAACGCTAAGTATATTTCTTCTATAAAGTTCATCACATAGCTGCCGTGGCAAGTTGGCGGAAAAGTCGATAACGCTATATTCGATTCCTTCCCTATATGTGGAACTGTCGGTTTCGTGCGTGAATATTATGGTCGGAATGCTTCCATCTAGCACATGGTAATTGCCCTTTATCTTCAATTTGCTGTCGAGAACAATGCGTATTGGGTTTTTTCCTGACCAATGCCGGATATCCAATTTTGGGTTGTCCTCCAAAACCGTGGTTGTTCCGACTAGAATGGCTTGTTCTTCACTGCGCCATTGATGCACACGTTGTCGTGATGATGGCGAAGTGATCCAAAAAGGTTCAGGCTGGGCATTCCGCTTCTCTTTTACGGGAGCTATAAATCCATCAAGGGTCTCAGCCCATTTTAAAAGAATATAGGGGCGTTTCTTCTCATGAAAGGTCAAAAATCGATTATGGTGTGCCCGGCATTCCTTTTCCAAGATTCCTACCGTTACTTCGCAACCTGCATCCCTCAACTTCCGAATACCTTGACCCGCTACTTTTTCATGTGGATCGAGAATTCCGATAACCACTTTTGGGATGTTGTTTTTTATGATCAAGTCGGCGCAAGGCGGTGTTTTCCCAAAATGGGAACAGGGCTCTAAAGTGGAGTACAAGGTAGCCTCTTTTAATAACGCCTTATTTTTAACTGAAGCAATGGCGTTGACCTCGGCATGCGCGCCGCCATAGGCACTGGTATACCCCTCGCCAATAATAAGGTTGTTATAAACGAGTACGCAGCCGACCGAAGGATTCGGGTAGGTCGAGGGTTGCCCGTTTTTGCCTAAAGAAATGCACCTTGAAATATATTTTTCATGTATATTCACCTCACAAAAATAGAATAATATTTCATGGAAACCAGTGGCACTGTTATTCGGGAAATTCGACCTGAAGATAATGGCGAAGTAGCCGCTACTGTTCGAAAGGTTTTACTCGATTTAGGTGCACCCAAAGTGGGTACGGCCTACTCCGATGCGACTTTAGATCATATGTACGAGAATTATGACCGCCCGGGTTCGATTTATTTTGTGGTAGTGGAAGGAAACAAAATTATAGGATGCGGTGGAATAGGCCCTTTGGATAATCATAAAGGCACCATTTGCGAGTTACAAAAAATGTACTTTCTCGAAGAGGCTAGGGGAAGGGGATTAGGGAATGAAATGATAACACGCTGTTTAAAAAGTGCCAGGGAATTTGGTTTTGAGGGATGCTATCTGGAAACGATGCCCTATATGAAGGCTGCACAGGGACTCTATAAAAAAATGGGATTTGAATATATCGATGCCCCGATGGGTGATACGGGGCATTATTCGTGTACCGTTTGGATGCTCAAAAAACTTTAGTGGGCGATTCTAAGGTCTTTTTTTATTTTCCCTACCGTCCATCCTAAATCTAAAAATTTATATAAATAGTGCTATTAAAGGAAATTAAAAATATATTTCATAAAGAACTTGATGCCATTTATTCGAAGGAGGAAGTGGACAGTTTTTTCTATTTGTTGATCGAACACTATTTAGCCCTCCAACGCTTTGTTTTGGCCGTTCAGCCTGATTTAATAGTTTCAAAGGAAGAGGAACAACCGCTATTCGAAGCTTTAAGCCAATTGCGATTGGAACGTCCCATTCAATACATCATCGGAAAAACGCATTTTATGGACATGGATTTTACGGTCGCTGAAAATGTGCTTATACCCCGCCCGGAAACCGAGGAATTAGTGCGATGGGTCATTGATGAATATCATACAATTGGAAATCAGGGTGATGCCATTAAAAAGCAGAACAAGGACCTACGGATTTTGGATATCGGTACAGGAAGTGGGTGTATTGCGATAGCCTTGGCCAAAAACCTTCCCGATGCCAAAGTAACCGCTTTGGATGTTTCTTCGGAAGCCTTGGATGTTGCAAAACAGAACGCTGTTGACAATGCTGTAAGGATTAAGTTTGTTCATGCGAATGTGCTTCAGTTGGAAGAATTGGATGGCAAATTTGATAGCATTGTTTCCAATCCCCCGTATGTCAGAATGTTGGAGAAAAAAGAAATGCGGCGGAATGTCACCGAATACGAACCTGATCTGGCGTTATTTGTTTCCGATGATGATCCCTTGGTTTTTTATAGGGCAATATGTCGTTTTGCAGAGAAAAACCTAAAAATATCAGGGACTTTATATCTAGAAATCAATCAATATTTGGCAAAAGAAACCGAACAGCTTCTGAAAGACCATAATTTTTCAGAAATTGAACTGCGAAAAGATATCTTTGGGAATAATCGTATGTTAAAGGGTAAATTGTCATATTGAGGGCAACCCGAGTTGGCGGTTTTTAGAAATGCCAAGGACAAATGCCCGATAAAATCTATTTTGGTAAAATTAATAAGCAAAGGGTTATTCGAAGAATTTGAATTTGAAAATGAGAGTAGTAAAACTATGAATGCCGAGCAACAAATACTAGCACTGCGTGACGAACTACGTGAGCATAACTACAACTATTACGTACTTGATAATCCCACGATTTCAGACTTTGATTTCGATATGAAGTTAAAGGAGTTGCAGGCACTTGAGATGAAACACCCAGAATTTCACGACTCTACTTCCCCGAGTTTGCGGGTAGGTGGTATGGTTACCAAGAATTTTGATACTGTAGTGCACGATTATCGCATGTATTCATTGGACAATTCATATTCTAAAGAAGACCTTGAAGATTGGGAAAAACGCATCCAACGAATTTTAGGTGATGTGGAAGTCGAGTTTACTTGCGAACTGAAATATGACGGAGCCTCCATTAGTCTAACCTATGAAAACGGTAGGTTGGTACGTGGCGTTACCCGCGGGGACGGATTTCAAGGGGATGATGTCACCACGAATATAAAAACCATACGATCGGTGCCTTTGAAGTTGAAGGGAGACTATCCTCCAAAATTTGATATTCGCGGCGAGATTGTATTGCCTTTCGAAGGATTTGCCAAGATGAATGCCGAACGTGTCGAGAATGGTGAAGAACCTTATATGAATCCTAGAAATACGGCTTCGGGTAGTTTAAAATTACAAGATAGTGCGGCAGTAGCCCAGCGTCCTTTAGACTGTTTGTTGTACGGTATCGTTGGTGAAAAGACAGGAATTGGTTCGCAATGGGAGATGCTTGATAAAGCCAGGGCCTGGGGTTTTAAGGTCCCGTCGGTTGCCAAATTGTGCAAGACGACCCATGAAGTCTTGCAATTTGTAGAATACTGGGATGTTCATCGGCATGAACTGCCCTATGAGACCGATGGGGTGGTCATCAAAGTTAATAATCTTCGCTATCAGGAAGAATTAGGGTATACGGCGAAGTCGCCGCGTTGGGCCATGGCATATAAATTCAAAGCCGAACAAGTTTCTACGGTATTGAATGAGATTACCTATCAGGTGGGCCGAACGGGTGCAATTACCCCGGTGGCCAATCTGACCCCTGTTTTGCTGGCAGGAACGACGGTCAAAAGGGCTTCTTTGCATAACGCGGACCAAATCGCAAAGTTCGACATTCGTGAAGGGGATACCGTTTTTGTGGAAAAAGGAGGAGAAATAATCCCTAAGATCATGGGTGTCGATTTCGCTAAACGTCCACATGACTCAGTACCTACGGTATATATCGACCATTGTCCCGAATGTTACACCAAATTGGTACGTACCGAGGGTGATGCTAAACATTATTGTACAAATTACTACGGTTGTCCGCCACAGATTACCGGACGCATACAGCATTACATTTCTCGAAAAGCCATGGATATCGAAGGTATGGGAGGTGAAACCGTAGAGCTTTTATTTAAGGAAGGCTTGATAAAGAACTATGCCGACCTTTATACGTTGACCAAAGAACAAGTACTTCCATTGGAGCGAATGGCCGAAAAATCGGCCGATAATTTGATCCAGGGGGTTGCTGAGTCAGTGAAAATACCTTTTGAGCGGGTGCTTTTTGCCTTAGGAATCCGTTTTGTGGGGGAGACTGTCGCAAAGAAACTGGCGAAGGCGTATAAAAATATTGATGCCTTGATGGTCGCTACGCAAGAAGAGTTGACGGCCGTAGATGAAATCGGGGAACGCATAGCCCAAAGTGTGGTCGAGTTTTTTCAAAATGAGAATAATCTTGAAAATATAGGGCGTCTAAAAAGCTATGGTATTCAGTTCGAACTCTCGGCGGACCAATTGGAAAACCAGACGGAAAAGTTAAAAGGGCAAACCTTTGTTGTTTCCGGTGTATTTGAAAAAGTGAGTCGTAATGAGCTGAAAAAATTGATAGAGGACAATGGGGGTAAGGTAGGTTCGAGTATTTCATCAAAAACCACCTATCTGGTCGCTGGCGATAAAATGGGCCCTAGCAAACGAACCAAGGCGGAAACACTCGGGGTGCCGATTATTTCTGAGGATGATTTTCTGGAGATGGTATAGGCGCAAATAAAAATGTTTTCCTTCTATGCGTAATTATTCGGGGATTCTGCTGATTGCACATGGGAGGTTTACGCATTGCTACCCAATTCGCGTTCCGTTTTTAACTTCTTTTTCGGGCTGTATCAAAGTCACTTCTTTATTGTCACCTACACCGCCAAGTACCAAGCATTCGCTCATGATCGTGGCGATTTGTTTGGGTGGAAAGTTTAGTACGGCAATAACTTGACGGCCAATGATTTCTTCCGGCTGGTATAATTTTGTGATTTGTGCCGAAGTTTTTCTCTGGCCATAGTCACCAAAGTCGATAATCATTTTATAGGCAGGGTTTCTGGCTTCTTCAAAGACTTCCGCAGAAATAATGGTGCCCACCCGCATTTCGACTTTCATAAAATCCTCCCATGCCAATGGGTATCTTTCTTCTCTTCTGTTCATGATGGTAAAAATAGTACTTCGGTCAAATTTATAGATTAACTTTTGAATGCGTTTTGGTCGGTCAAAATTTCTTGGAACACCTTAGTCACAGTTAAAATCAAACGGAAACAAACTGAAAACCCTGATTTGATCTATATATTTTTAAGGGGAGCAGCTTGTTTTTTTTGATACTGGTGTAATAAGACATGGGTAGTGATAATGTATATTGAAAGAAAGAGGTATTCTGCAAAATAGGTATTCTCTCCAAGTCCTAATTTTTTATAGTATTGAAAGCAAAACCAATAATTAAGGATATTCAGAACCAAAAAGGGGAGAAGATACTGCCATTTCCTTAGTGTTTGTGAATACATTTCAAAAGAAAATAAAATTTTAAGTTCCTTATTGAAAATTTGTGCAATCAGAGGCCATAGAAAAAAGAGGGGTAATGCGAAAAGACGGGACTCACGTGCAAAAGAGCTCAAAAAAACGATGGGCGTGTTGATAAGGGCCGTCAATAAAAAGGCAAAGATAAATTGCTTTTGAAAGTTGCTTTGGTTTCTCCGATTAAGAAATAGAAAAGCAAAGTATAGCGGTACTCCCAAACTAACAAAAAAGGAAACGAGTGATTCCACAGTATTTTTGGTATTCTCGAAATTTTCTAGAAAGCACGAATACCTACTTATCATTTCCGTTTTTGTTGCATCCACTAGTTCGTGTTTCCAAAGATAGATGGCTATATAAATTCCGTAGAACAATACAGGAAGCGCTATCAGGACATATAATCGTAAGCGGTCTACGGAAACCCATTTTTTGGGGTCTAAGCTTAACCCCGGTAAAAAAACTACCAATGCAGGAAGGAGGAGTACCGTTGTTTCCCTGGTAATTAGGGCCAGGGAGAAAAACACGACGTAAAGAAGCCATTTTTTTTTGACAAAAGCCAGCAACCCTAACAGAATAAGGCAATATTGCAAGGGCTCGTCATAGCTGAATACGGGAGGAAAGAAGGCGAAGAGTATTGAAAAAGTCAGAAAATAGCAGGTCATATTAAGCATCCCCTGTTGCTTATTTTGTTTTAATCGTATGGAAAGGAAATATATCAAAATCGCACTTAAAAAAAGCAAAAGGAAATTGACCGGTACAAATGCAACGCCCAGTTTCATGCCAAAGGTTTCCGAAGTGGTTTCGATGAGCCACGTAGTAAATGGTCTTCGGGCAAACGGTCCAAATTCTTTGTGATACTTTATTTGGGAGGTAAGAAATCCGTTCGAAATTCGGTTGTTATTTTCATTTAGCATACTGTCCATGTTTTCAGACATATGCAAACCAAAAATAAGCAAGGTACATACCAAACTCAGCCCATAGGGCAGGTATTTTGAAAATTTATTTTTTTTAAAGAATCCTTTAGCCACCAAATACAATTTAATCTTCAGTAAGTACTAGACGTGTGAAATTAGGTATTTTTGCAATTGAAAATAAGAACAAGCACTAAAATAGCAGTTATGGCGATTCCTGAAAACTATACTGAATTTACCGAGACTTTGACTGAAAATACACCTCCAAAATCGTGGCCTATAGCGTTAATGGCCCTTTGGCACGATGCCAATGGTGATTGGGAGGCTTCCCACGATATTGCCCAAGACATGCACAATACAATGGGCAGTTGGATCCATGCCTACTTGCATCGAAAAGAAGGAGATACGTTTAATGCGGGCTATTGGTACAGAAAGGCAAACCGACCCTTTTCCAATAAAACGTTACCTGAAGAACTGCAAGAATTAGTCGAGTTTGTTTTGGAGGAGCGCTAGTTGGCTCCTCCCTTTGCTAAGAAAGCCCGCTTGAATAGCAAAGTCGTGCAGCGTGTCGGCCAAAAGACAGATTGACAGTTTGATTCGTGTTGGCTTAAACTAACTTTTTGCATCTATACCTGTTTCTGAAAACAAACACTGTTATCCATTCCTTGGTATTGACCGTAGTTCGGTATTACGGTATATCCATTTTTAGTATACAAGGCGATGGCCTCGGGCTGTCTTTTTCCAGTTTCCAGAATACATTTTTTATAGTTGAGTTCGCCGGCCCACTTTTCCAAAGCGCTTAGAATTTGTGTTGCTAGCCCTTTACCGCGATATGCCGGCAATACGAACATGCGTTTAATCTCAGCTGTATTGAAATCATAGGGTTTTAAGGCTCCACAGGCTAGGGCTACGTTTTGCGAGTAGGCTACAACGACCTCTTGCAGGTTCTCAATCGAGTTGTATTGGTTATAAAAAGCGTGATCATCACCATCGGTTATACGCAGGTATTCGTCCAGTAAAACAACGAGTTGCTTAAAATTTGGATTTTCAGAAGTTGTTCTTTCTATTGAAATCATGGCAAAACGATTTTTTTAGATGGATTGATATACACAACAAAGAACGAGTAAAACAAAAGCTAATAAAGCTGAAATGGTTCTAATGGTATTAAGTATGTTCCATTTTTTTTCAAAAGCCCTTCTACGACAAATAATATCTTTAGAAGAGGCGTTATCGACATCAAAACCATCCAAGGTTTTGTTTAAAGGAAGGTTTGCCAAAAAAGTCACGCCCACGCTTCCTGCCAAATAAACAACTGTTGCGGCTAACAAGCACAAAAATGTAAAGGAAGAAGTGTTGTCGCTATTCAGGTAAAGTGACCAAAGAATTAAAAAAGCAGATCCCAAAAAAACAGTCGAAAAAAATGGATTTTCAATGGACCTGTTCATAGACTGAAACGTTTTTATGAAAAGTACGTCTCCTAAATTGGAAAGTCCATTGTTGACCGAAAATGACCAGGCAAAAAACAATCCGGCCATAAGACCTGTGCTGATTGTAGACAATGCCATAACAATATTGGTCATAGGATCTATACTTTTATTGAGGCCCCTTTGGCTCCTACATGCTGGTTGCTATCCAAATAAAAATCAATACGGCCTAAGTATATACCAAAACAACCCACTTGGTTGACGACTATTTCTCGGCCTTTGCTATTTTCAACAAGGGTGGGTTTATCTAAAAAGGTATGCGTGTGACCGCCTATTATAAGATCGGTATATTGTGTTTTGGCCGCCATCATTAGGTCATTGGGCCTATCTTTTGATGAATAATCATACCCGATATGGGATAAACAAATTACAAGATCACATTTCTCAACTTCCTTCAACTTTCGTTCTGTGTCTTGAGCGATTTCGTAAGGGTCTAAATATTCGGTTTCTTTATACAGGTTCTTTCCGACCAACCCTGACAGTTTGATGCCAATGCCGTATACGCCCACTTTGGTTCCATCTACTGTAAACAGTTTATAGGGCTTGACATGGTTTTCCATGATGGTATTGCTAAAATCATAGTTGGCCGATAAAAGTTCGAACTTGGCATGTGGAAGTTGGGCGAATAAACCTTCGATACCATTGTCAAAATCATGATTTCCGATAGTAGCCGCATCATACTTTAGCATGCTCATAAGCTTAAATTCAAGTTCCCCGCCATAAAAATTGAAATAGGGGGTGCCCTGAAAAATATCCCCGGCATCGAACAATAGTGTGTTTTTGTTTTCTTTTCGAATTCGTTCTATTAAAAAGGCGCGTCGGGCCATACCTCCCAAATTTGCATATTCAGAATGATCCCGTGGAAACGGGTCGATATGGCTATGCATATCGTTCGTATGCAAAATGGTGATTTTTTTAACGGATTTAGAGGTGCAGGAACTCAGTGATAATCCACCTAACCCAATAAATGCTGAAGATGCCGACGTGTTCGATATAAATTTTCTTCTGTTCATGGGGCCAGTCTGTAAAATCGTTCATCAACTTTAGGGGCAACGGTATCGACTTTCTTAAAATAGTCGATCATTGCATTTCTTATCAAGTAGTCGATAGTAGTGGCACTAATGGCGTCTTTAAAAAAAATCATGCTGTCGCCGCCAGCGGCAAGATAATCTGATGTCGCTACAAAATAATTACGATTTTCGTCAAATGGTTTCCCCTGAATTTTTACGGAAGCCAATGTGTTGTCATTATTTAAAATGACCTGAACGCCAGAAATAGGGTGTGCTAAGCCACTATCTAACAGATAGGCAAGCATTTTTTTTATCGATGTCCCCGAGAGTTCCACGACGACGATAGTATTTTCAAAGGGCATTACTTCAAAAGCTGTACGTGCCGAAATATTTCCCTTCGAAATAATGGAACGAATGCCCCCATGGTTCAATAAGACGAAATCTAGGCTGTTACCACTACGGGATTTAAAAATAGGTGCAGCTTCCGTAAAAACAATATCGGCAAGCATGTTTCCGGCCGTTGTATTGTATTGTCCGTCTGTTTTGGTGATTTTTTCCGGAGCATAGGCCAACACACTATCGAGTATCTGGTTGATGCGGTCATGATAGGGTTTTATATAAGTTTTGACGGAGTCTTTTTGTGAAATTAAAGTATCAAGAAGAATTTCTTTTCCCTCAATTTTTGAAACATTTTGAACATGTTGTTTGCAGGAAAGGGTTAAACCGATTGTTATGAATATAACAAAATGTTTAATTTTTAAATCCATTATAGTTTTTATCTTCGTCGAAAGAAATATGCGCGGATATTCTTTACATTTGCTGAAATGTAAAAGTACATGTTTAAGGGAATAAAAGACAAGTTTAAGCATAAATCCGCAGTTAAATTTCTAAAGGAAGAATTGAGCAAACCTTCACCCGATATTGAAAGGGAAAAGGGAATTACCTCGATTGGTTGTATTGTTGATTTAGATGCTTTTGACAATGCCAATTTGTTCTATGAGTTTGTTGAAGAGTTTTCGATAAGACCCAGTGCCGTTAAGATAATCGGTTATAAAGGGTATTATGACAAAAACTCGCCCTACGCTACCCCGGTATTCTCCGATAAGGATTTGGGGTGGAACGGAAAAATCGAGAACAGCTATGCACTTGAGTTTTTGAGTAGGGAATATGATTTGTTGGTCAATTATTACAAAGAGGAGAATTTGTTGGTCCAGTTGATGAGTGTTAAAACAAGGGCGAGGGTAAGGGTCGGCTTTAAGGAAGTAGATAAGAGTTATAACGATTTGATATTGGATTCACCTATAGAAGATTTCAAGACATTTAAATTGGAATTGAAGAAATATTTGAGGGTCCTAAACGAAATTTGAAGATGGAACAGTTGCGCGGAACCGGTGTTGCCTTGATTACACCATTTAAAGAAGACCTGTCGGTCGATGTCGACGCTTTGCAGCGTGTAACCGAGCATTGTATAAATGGGGGCGTTGATTATTTGGTGATTTTAGGCACTACAGCCGAATCGGTCACCCTTACCGCCGATGAAAAATCGGTGGTAATTAAAACAATTCAAAAAACCAATGCAGGTCGATTGCCACTCGTTTTGGGTATTGGAGGAAATAATACTACTGCTGTAGTGAATGAGCTGCAAGAACGTGATTTAAATTCTTTTGAGGCGATTCTATCGGTATCTCCTTATTATAATAGGCCGACGCAAGAGGGTATTTATCAACACTTCAAAGCTATCGCCATAGCATCTTCCAAGCCAATTATACTTTACAATGTTCCAGGTAGAACAGGCAGTAATGTTTTACCTGAAACTGTGCTCCGTTTGGCCAAGGAATTCGATAATATAGTCGCGGTAAAGGAGGCTTCCGGAAGTATGGCGCAGGTGATGAAAATTATCAAGCAAAAACCAACCGATTTTATGGTTCTTTCGGGTGATGACCTTACGGCATTGCCGACAGTTCTTGCCGGAGGTTTAGGAGTGATTTCGGTACTAGGTCAAGGACTTCCGGCTGAATTTTCAAAAATGATTCGATTAGGGTTGGAACGGCAGGGTGACCAAGCTTTCGAACTGCACTATGGTCTTCAAGATGGTATGGAGCTTATTTTTGAGGAAGGAAATCCGGCAGGAATCAAGGCGATATTCGAAATATTGGCACTTTCAACAGCAAAGGTACGCTTGCCATTGGTGGAGGCTACTCCCGGTTTAAAGCAAAAGCTGACCGCTTTTGTAAAGCCGTTTTTGCAGGTTCATGCCTAGTTGGAATACGAAAAAGATGGTAATCAGCGTTAAATCTTCGCTAAAGGTGAGGTGTATTCCTGTATAGACACCTATTTTAGCTGTTCAAAAATGTTTTTTATATCCGTTCATAATCCGTAATTTTGCAAAATGTTTTTTAAAATGAGACGCTTCATTCCTGTAGTTTTTGTGGCCATGGCCTTTTTTAGCTGCAGCGAATACCAAAAGGTGCTAAAAAATGAGGATGTAAAGGCCAAGTATGATATGGCCCAGAAATTCTATGAGGAACAAGACTTTAAACGTGCCAATCGTCTTTTTGAGCAAATTGCGCCCAAATACGTCGGGAAACCCCAGGGTGAGCGGGTAATGTTCTTTTTGGCCGATTCTTATTTCCAGAGAAAGGACTATAATATGGCTGGATATCAATTTGAGCGTTTTATCAAATCATATCCGAAAAGCGAAAAGGCCGCCCAAGCCAGTTTCTTGGTGGCAAAAAGTTATTTTAAACTATCGCCCACATATTCGTTAGATCAAACGGATACCGATAAGGCGCTGACTAAACTCCAGAGCTTTATTAACGCATATCCCGATTCCGAATATTTTGCCGAAGCCAATATGATGGCAAAGGAGCTAACGACGAAAAAGGAGCGTAAGGCGTATGAAATCGCCAAACAATTCAACAAAATAGGGGAATTTGACTATACGTTTTTAACCCCTGCCATAGCTGCTTTCGATAACTTTATTTCCGATAATCCGGGATCGATCTATCGGGAAGATGCCTTGTTTTATAAATTCGATTCGGCGACCAGATTGGCGTTGAACAGTTTTGATGTTTTAAAGCCTGGGCGATTAAAGGATGCCAAAGAGGCTTATGCGGCGTTAAAAAAGCAGTATCCCGAAACAGAATATGAGAAAGAAGCGAAGGACCTGTTGGAAAAGATCGAGAAAGAACTAATACGGTTCTCTCCAAATACAGAAGCAAAATAAATTAACGGTATCATGAATATGAATGATTTAAAGAATTCAAAAGCCCCTGCATCGACGGTAACCATAAACCGGAATGAGTTCGACGAGCAAACGGATAATATTTACGAGGCTATTTCAATAACGGCCAAAAGAGCGATTCAGATCAATTCTGAAATCAAAAAGGAACTTTTGGAGAAATTGGAAGAATTTGCCACCTACAGCGATAGCTTGGAGGAAGTTTTTGAGAACAAAGAACAGATCGAAGTATCGAAATTCTACGAAAAATTGCCAAAGCCACATGCTTTGGCGGTTGAAGAGTGGTTAGAGGATAAAATTTACTATAGGAACACCGAGAAAGACGCCTAGACGTATGTTGAGCGGTAAAAACATCCTTTTAGGTATAACTGGGGGGATTGCTGCTTATAAAACGACTTTCCTTGTTCGTTTATTGATTAAAGCTGGTGCCAATGTCAAAGTGATTATGACAGATAGTGCCAGCTCTTTTGTTTCTCCGCTTACTTTGGCCACCCTATCCAAGAATCCTGTTTTATCCTCTTTTGTGAAGGAGGATGAAGATGGCGTAGATTGGAACAATCATGTAGAACTTGGGCTTTGGGCCGATTATATGTTGATAGCCCCGGCCACTGCCAATACCTTGTCAAAAATGGCAAGCGGTTCGTGTGACAATTTATTGCTCGCTGTCTATCTTTCGGCAAAGTGTCCGGTTTTCTTTGCCCCGGCCATGGATTTGGATATGTACAAGCATCCTTCCACCGACACATCACTTAAGAAATTGCAATCCTACGGTAATATCATGATTCCAGCCACCTCAGGGGAGTTGGCTAGTGGGTTGTTTGGGGAAGGAAGAATGGCCGAGCCTGAAGATATGCTTGAGTTTTTGAAGACCTATTTGTCAAAAGATCAGTCGTTGCAAGGGAAAAGTCTTTTGATAACTGCGGGCCCGACCCATGAGCCCATCGATCCAGTACGTTTTATAGGCAATCATGCCTCTGGTTTGATGGGATTCGAATTAGCCAAAGCGGCCGCCAAATTAGGAGGTCGGGTAGTTTTGATTTCAGGACCTACGCATTTATCGGTGGATGATGAGGCAATACAACTGGTACGTGTAGTTACTGCTGACCAAATGTTCGATGCGACCCTTAGCCATTATGATACTATCGATATTGCTATCTGTGCAGCAGCAGTAGCCGATTATAAGCCTAAGATCGCTGCTGAACAAAAAATAAAAAAGAAGGCAGAAGACTTTGCCATTGAGTTGGTCAAGAACAAAGATATTTTAATGACCCTGGGTGAACGAAAGAAAAATCAATATCTCGTTGGTTTTGCTCTGGAAACGGAAAATGAGTTGGAAAATGCACAAGCAAAACTCAAAAAGAAACACCTCGATGCCATTGTCTTAAATTCATTGAACGATGTCGGAGCGGGTTTCGGGAAGCCTACCAATAAAATAACGTTTATAGATAAGAATTCGACGATTAAAGCGTTTGAATTAAAAAGCAAGGCCGAAGTGGCTTTAGATATTTTAAACGAAATCATAACTCGAACAAATGCGTAATTTACTCTCAATCCTTTTGTGCTTGGTTGTTTTCCAGTTCGTGGGTGCGCAGGAGTTCAATTGTACGGTTACCGTAAACTCGGATCAGGTATCTCAGACCAATCAGCAGATATTCAAAACCTTGGAGCGTTCCCTGAATGATTTCGTTAACAAAACCAAATGGACCAATAGGGTTTTTAAAGAGAATGAGAGAATAAATGCCCAAATGTTCATTACGGTTACCAATTATGAATCGAATCGGTTTGATGCAAATATTCAAATACAATCTTCCAGACCTGTTTTTAACACTTCCTACGAAAGTCCCGTTTTTAATTTTAAGGATAATGCCTTCAATTTCGACTATATCGAATTTCAGCCGCTAGTGTTTAATCCAAATGTATTCGAAACCAATTTGGTAAGTGTAATTTCTTATTATGCCTATATTCTTTTAGGGCTTGATGCCGATACTTTTGCATTGGAGGGCGGTACGGAATACTATAGGACAGCACAAAAGATTGTGACTCAAGCACAGGGTAATAGTGCTTCCGGGTGGACGCATACGGCCGATAACGATCGTGGCCGGTTTGATTTGGTCGATAACCTTTTGTCAAATACCTACAGGGAATATCGGGTGGCCATGTACAATTACCATAGAAAGGGCCTTGATATTTTGGGAGATAACAATAGCACGGGAAAGCAAGTAGTCGCGGGATCGATGAAGCTTTTTGAAACGATGATAAAACGCAGGCCGAATGCTTTTTTGATACAGACATTTTTTGATGCTAAATCCGAAGAAATACAAAATATATTCTCCGATGGCCCCAAAGTGGATATTGTAAGTTTGAAAGAGACACTCAACAGAATTGCACCTTTGTATTCTAGTACTTGGAACGATATTAAATTCTGATCTCCATTTTTTTAGGGTATTATCGATTATCTTTACGGCATTATTTTTCAACCGAATGCTGACAAAACTTTCCATAAAGAACTACGCTTTAATTGACGATTTAAATGTTTCTTTTTTACAAGGATTCACCTGCATCACTGGTGAAACAGGTGCCGGAAAATCAATTCTATTGGGAGGGCTTTCCTTGGTTTTGGGCAAGCGTGCCGATTTATCCTCTTTACGAAATAAAGATCAAAAATGTGTTGTAGAGGCTGAATTTGCAGTCGACAAATATGGTTTGGACCCATTTTTTGAAGAAAATGATTTGGATTATGAACAGAAAACGATAGTTCGACGTGAAATACGGCCGAATGGAAAGTCAAGAGCTTTTATAAACGATACTCCAGTAACTTTGGATATAGTTACGCTACTTGGGAACAGATTGATCGATGTGCATTCGCAGCATCAGACGATGCAATTGACCGATAATGATTTTCAATTAAGGGTAATCGATGCTTTAGCAGGAAATGGATCGGCACTGGTGGAATACTCTAAGGTTTTATCAATATATAAACGTGTGTCGAATGAACTGGACGAACTGATTGAATTTCAGAAAAATGCGACAAAAGAGCATGAGTACAACAGCTTTTTGTTGAAAGAGCTGCAAAGTGCTCCTTTGCAAAAAGGAATTCTGGAGGAACTTGAAGAGCAGTACGAACAATTAAATAACGTTGAAACATTACTTGAATTGCTATCCCACGGAAATCAACTCTTGAATGATGAACAGGTGGGGGTGTTACAACTCATGTTGGAGCTGAAACAGGTTGCCTCTAAATTATCGAATTTTGGAAGTCAATTTTCCGAACTTAATGAACGAATACAATCTGTCTTGATAGAGCTAGACGATATTTCAGGTGAAGTAAATCGTTTACAGGAAGGGGCGGAGGCTAATCCACAATTACTTGAAGAGGTAAATACAAAACTACAGCTGCTCTACGACCTTCAAAAGAAACATAAGGCAGCTGATATTTCCGAATTAGTAAGCATAAGGGACGGCCTCGCAGAGAAGGTCGCCATTACTGAGAATATTGAGACTTCAATTTGGGAAAAGGAAAAAGAACTTGGAGCGCTTCATACTGCATTGGACGAAAAAGCGGTTCAACTTAATAGACAGCGAAATAAAGTGCTCCCTGGGTTGAAAAAACAGCTGCAAGATAGTTTGATACCGCTTGGACTCCCCGATGCGACTTTTAAAATCGAAATAACGTCGGCCGCGGAATTTAAAAGTAATGGTAAAGACGATTTGACATTTTTGTTTTCAGCCAACAAGGGAAGTGATTTCGGAGCTTTGAAAAAAGTTGCTTCCGGAGGAGAACTTTCCCGAATCATGTTGACGATAAAGGCTATTCTGGCCAAATACGAAAATCTTCCGACGATTATGTTCGATGAAATCGATACCGGGGTCTCGGGAGAGGTTTCAAATCGTATGGGGGATATTATGAAAGATATGGGCAAAACAATGCAAGTGTTTTCCATCACCCACCTTCCGCAAGTCGCTTCAAAGGGCGACCATCATTTTAAAGTCTACAAGCAAGAAAACAATGGTATCACCGGAACCAAAATGAAAAAGCTGGATCAAGACGAAAGAGTAGAGGAGCTAGCCGAAATGCTTGGGGGTAAAGACTTGTCCGATTCGGCTATGGCCCATGCCAGACAATTGCTAAATTAAATGGTGTAATGCTTCCGATTTATTAAAATACGGCCCCTTATTGTAGTGTGTATTTTCAACCAATTATCTTCTCGGTTGCCATAAAATAATTCAATCTGAAAACCGCTGAAACTAAAAACCAACTGGCTTTTTGCTCGGTTTTTAGATGTAATATTGCTACTACAATTATTCAGCCTATATTAAGTAAGACCAAAGTGTCAAAGGCCCTGTTCCATAGGGTGTTTTGCGTCTTTCGCCATTAAATTATGATAGGTTGTGCAAATAATTGCACATATATTATTGTGGAATAACATAACATATTCCAATATTATCTATATATTGGTCAAATTAATTGATAAAATTTGGTTAATGTCTAGTATAATGCAATAATTTGCAATTTTGCAATAGAAATTTAAAACTTGCAAATTTACTACAGAAAATTATTTAAATATTGTAGTGGGAATTGTACTGGCCTATTCTCTATGCCACAACCGAAATATTAAAATTCACACCGAGACTGAAAGTGTCTTTCTACCCCGACACTAATTTCAAGTTACAGGAAAGTTAAGGGTCGGTGCCAATGTTGAATTGTGAGCCAATGACGTAAATGAATATCGGAACCATGATCCATGAAAATAACGGTCTTGTAGTCTCTTTGTGTGCTAAGAATGAAATTTACCTGTCTCTTTTTAATTCCAATCAGCTAATCATACGAATGCTTAAAGTTCTTCATTTAAAAACTATTCTCTAAAAAAACCATTAATTAATCTCCAATTAATCAAATAATTACTCAATGAATCCAACAATTTCTAACGCTAACTAAAAAACCTTTGAAGTATGGAATTTGAAATATTAAACCAACAATGGTATCACCTGCAAAAATGCACATTGGTGATGCTTTTTACGATGATTGCCGCCCTTGGATATTCACAGAATAACATTACAATTTCAGGGGTGGTGAAAGATGACATGGATCAACCCTTGCCCGGGGCAAATGTATTGGTCAAGGGGACCACCAACGGAACACAGACCGATTTTGACGGCAAATTTCAAATAGGGCTGTCAGACGGCGAAAATGCACTTATTGTCTCCTATGTGGGCTTTAAAACGCAGGAAATTAATGTGGCTGGGAAAAGCACAATTCAAGTCACCATGGTTACTGACGCTGCTGCCTTGGAAGAAATTGTGGTAGTAGGTTATAGCAGCCAGAAAAAAACTACGGTTACGGGGGCAATCAGTACGATGAAAGGGGAAGAAATTGCTGAAATTCCAGTAGCCAATGTAACGCAGTCACTTGCTGGCAGGGTCTCCGGTGTGAGCATGCGTCCCAATGGAGGCGGACCCGGTGGCGACAATCCTGATATCCATATTCGAGGTATTGTCAGTACAGGTAACAACAGTCCGTTAGTGGTTGTTGACGGAATACGGAGGGATAATATCAGTCAAATAGACCCTAATAGTATCGAAACCATTACCGTGCTCAAAGATGCAGCGGCTGTTGCACCTTTTGGTATCGGTGGTGCCAATGGAGTAATATTGATTACTACCAAAAAAGGAGCGACCGGAAAACCTGTGGTGAGCTTAAGTTCTTCCTACGGCTTTCAGAGTCCGACCTATCTGCCCGAAATGTTGAATGCGCAGGATTATATGGACCTGCAGAACGAAGGCTATTTTAATTTGAATCCGAATGGAACCACACCACCTAACGATCCTGCTTTGGTGGCCGACTACAGCAACTTGCACCGGCAAGACCCCTACAGGTACCCAGATTCCAATTTTGTCGATGAGTTTCAAAAAAATGCGCCTGTAAGTATAAATAATGTTCAGGTAAGTGGTGGAACCGACGTTGTAAAGTACCATGCAGGAGTTGGCCACTACAGCCAAAAAGGAATATTTAAACCTGTTGGTTATCAAAGGTATAATTACAACCTCAGTTTAGATGTTCAAATGGCCCCGAAGACCAAAGTGGGCATGTCGGTATACGGGTCGATCGAAGATACCGATGGAATCGATGCCGATGAATCGCTAACCCACCTCATGAGAAGTTTTTACAAATTTGTCCCTACACAGACTTTATTATATCCTGAAGGAGACAAATGGGGAGAGTCTTCGGCAAATACGCCCATGGGAGTCTTAAACTCCAACGGTTATAGAAGAGACGAAGACAATACGCTGTTGAGTTCTGTATATCTCGAACAAGAATTGCCAATTGAAGGGTTAAGTGTCAAGGGGGTATTTAGTTACGATCCTTCTTCAAGTAATAATAAATTATGGCATGTTCCGTATATCTATCACAATATTGACTTGTCACAAACTCCTTATACCTATACTGAGGCAATTTCACTACAAGAGGGTAATGGAGCACCCTATACTTGGTTGCAGCTTGAAAATAGTAGATCAAAAAGGTTTACGTATCAGGGGTATATCAATTATGATAGAATATTCGGTGACCACAGTGTTACCGCCCTGTTCGTTGCGGAAGCAAGGGAAACCAAAAGTGATTGGTTTAACACCCGCAGAAATAATTTTGCGATTGAAATCGATGAGATGAGTTTGGGCAGTTCTGATAAGTTAGATTATGACAATGCCGGGTCTTCTAGTACGGCTAGTGAACTGGGGTATGTATATCGCGTGGGCTACACCTATAAAAGCAAGTATATTTTAGAAGCTTCCGGTAGGTATGACGGGCACTATTCTTTTGCTCCAGGAAAACGATGGGGCTATTTTCCCGCATTTTCGGCAGCATGGCGAATTTCTGAAGAAAACTTTATGAATGAATCCGTCGTAAATAATCTGAAATTACGGGGGTCTTGGGGTAGATCAGGAAACTTGCCTTATATCGATGGAAATTTGGCTGCCTTTCAATATTTGGCAGGGTATGACCTTCGAGGTAATGCTTATGCCTATGGTAATGGTTCCCTGGTTCAAGGGTCGCGCGTTCAAAACGAAGCAAATCCGAACATTACTTGGGAAATATCCACGAAGCTGGATATTGGCTTTGATTTAAGTTTGTGGAATAGTCTGGTGAATATAGAATTCGACTACTTTCATGAAGATAGAACCGGAATGTTGTTACAGCCTCAGGTGACATTGCCTGTCGAATATGGGCTATCGCTTTCGCAGGAGAACAAGGGTATTATGGATAACAACGGATTTGAGTTCAGTATCGGCACCCAAAAGGAATGGGAAAACGGTCTAAGCTTTGCCGCTTCGGCCAATATGAGTTATGCCGAAAACAATATGATAGAAGTATTTCAATCGGATGCAGAACGTGATAACCCTAACAGAACACGTGTGGGGCGACCTTTTGGAACACCTTATGGCTTTAAATCTTTAGGATTGTTTACAACTGCCGACGACACTAACGGAGATGGTATTATCAACGGTACTGATGGTTACAATGTGGAGCAATTCGGGGATTTACATCCCGGCGATGTCAAATATGCCGATTTAAGTGGCCCAGACGGAGTGCCGGATGGGAAGATTGATTCGAACGACCAGACCGTTATCGGAAATCCCGTATATCCTTCGACTACCTACGGTTTGAATACGAACTTGGCCTATAAAGGTTTTGATCTTTCGTTATTCTTTCAAGGATCCGCTAATTCTGATATCAACATTCAGACTTTTTTGACCTCTCCATTCGCGAATAATGGTAGTAATACTTCCTACGAGTACTTTAATAATAGATGGACACCCGATAACCAGAATGCCAAATATCCTAGGGCTACGCCTTCTCCATATTCGAACAATACCCAAGCTTCTGATTTTTGGATGGTAGATACCGGCTATTTACGATTAAAGACTGCTTCCCTTGCATATGAGATTCCCAGAAGTGTAACGGAAAAGCTAAAACTGTCGTCGTTAAGGTTTCATCTGACCGGGCAGAACTTGCTTACTTTTAGTAAGCTTGATTTTATAGATCCCGAGTTGGGATACGACAGTCGCGAAAATGCCTATCCGGTAACCAAGTCATTATCTTTTGGAATAGATGTATCCTTTTAATCATTAAATTACAGAATATCATGAAACAAGTTATATATAGAATTAAAACCATAGGCATATGTGCATTTATTGCATTAGGTGCCCTGTCATGTGATAGTGAGGAATTTCTTGAAAATGAGAATAAGTCGATACTCACAGATCAAACACAATGGTCTTCCGAAGCCAATGCCGATATCTTTATAAATGATGTGTATAGTGAAATTCCTAGAATTTCAACGCTGGCGGAGCAATTGGATTACTATACCGACGATTATAACATCAGTCACTACTATACCGCATCGAACTGGAGACAGGGAATTTGCCAGGCCCCTGGGTCTAGTAATTCTAGTCCGTGGGGAGGAACTTACGGCCCGACCAACGGGTATACTTGGGAGACCTTTTTCGTGAAGCTTAGAAAGTGCAATACGGGTATTCAGAAACTGGAAGAGAATAAGGATAACTTTTCAACGGAATATTATAGCAAACGAATTGATGAATTAAGGTTTTTAAGGGCATTCTTTTACAGTGAATATTTCGTTCATGTTGGTGGATTACCCATTTTGACCGTGCCTTTAGATCGTAATACGATGACCGAGGAAGAGCTGCTTACACCAAGGGCCACTTTTGGGGAAACCTTTAATTTTATTACTGGAGAATTGGAAAGCATTGTAAATAACGGGGCTTTAGACATTAAGTATGAAAATGGAAATGGTGATGCAGGTCGTGCTACCTTGGGTGCTGCTCTGGTTTTGAAAGGTTGGATAGAGCTTTTTGCTGCAAGTCCTCTGTTCAATAGTGGAACAACCTATCTCGCCGATCCAGATAACTTTGTCCATTTTGCCTCAGCGGATCCGTCACGCTGGGCTCGAGCGGCCGCTACCAACAAAAAATTCATGGATGAATTTGGAGGAACCTATGACCTGTTCGGCGACCTTCCGAATCTTTGGAGAGCCTCTAATGAGTATAATTCCGAAATCATCTGGGACCGCCAAATAGTTGCCAATGTAGGCGGAATGGGTACGAACTACGAAAGACGAGGAGGACCTACTTATGTTTTGGGACAGTATATGACATGGGGCAACTACAATCCCACACAAGAATTGGTAGATGCATTCGCCATGGACAATGGAAAACCTATCACAGATCCGACTTCAGGATATGATTCGCAGAACCCCTATGCAAATAGGGAGAAGCGATTTTATGATTTTATCGTCTATGATGGGGCACCTTATAAATTAGATTGGATGCCTGAGGAAGACGTAATCTACACTCGTATTGATGAGACCTACGTAAATCCTGATAAAACAAATCAAATCGACTTAGCGGGGTCGACCGATGTAGGTGATTCGGGATATTATCAAAAGAAACGGTTAAATCCCGATGCCGCTCCTGGAAATGATGCGAGTGGACAAAATGATGTTTTCTACAGGTATGCAGAAGTTTTGTTAAACTATGCCGAAGCCCAAAATGAGGCCGTGGGCCCGGATCAATCGGTCTACAATGCCATCAACAGTATTCGTAATCGTTCCGATTTACCGAATCTTGAAACTGGTTTGACAAAAGACGAAATGCGGGACATTATTCGTAATGAACGGCGTGTTGAGCTTTGTTTTGAGAATAAAAGGTATTTAGACAATAAACGCTGGCAGCAACAGGAAGAGACGATGGGGGTACCTCGACATAATATGGTCATCCGTAACTCGGTACCTTCCGACAATTCGGGCGTTTGGGTGTATAGTGTAGAAGAAGAGGTTAAATTTACCGCGAAGTTCGAGCCACGGCAGTATATGAGTCCGTTACCGCAGAACGCTATTGATCAAAATCCGAATGTAAAACAGAATCCGGGATATTAATTAGAATACATACAAAATCAGTTGCGATTATCTTTTAAAACTAAAGCATTTAGGTTTCTAGTTTGATTTTTAGGTTAATATTTCCTTATAGTATAGTATTGGTCGTTGGGAGCATCCTTGATGCTCCCAACTTCATTTTAGGTACTGCGGGAGTCGGAATGTAAATTATAAATTGAACATTATTTTTTAAATGATGGTTTTGCTTTCATTTTAATATCTTTGATCTTATTTAATATATAATAAAGAAACCAAACAACATGGCATATAACTTACTGAAAGGAAAAAGAGGAATAATTTTTGGCGCATTGGATGCCAATTCCATTGCTTGGAAAACCGCCGAACGCGTCCATGCAGAAGGAGCAACCTTCGTTTTGACGAATGCGCCGATTGCCATGCGTATGGGGCAGATAAAAACTTTGGCAGAAAAGACGGGATCTGAAATTGTACCCGCCGATGCGACCAGTGAGGAAGATTTGGAAAATTTAGTAGCGAAAAGTATGGAAATACTTGGAGGTAAATTAGATTTTGTACTCCACTCCATTGGTATGTCGGTAAACGTGCGTAAAGGACGGTCTTACATGGATGAGAATTATGACTTTACGGCCAAAGGTTGGGATGTTTCCGCTTTGTCGTTTCATAAGGTGATGCAAAGTCTTTACAAAGCAGATGCAATGGCCGAATGGGGAAGCATTGTGGCCTTGACCTATATCGCCGCACAACGTAGTTTTCCTGATTACAACGATATGGCGGATAACAAAGCGTATTTGGAATCTGTCGCCCGTAGTTTTGGCTATTTTTTCGGAAAGAACAAAATGGTGCGGGTTAACACTATTTCACAATCGCCAACGGCCACTACGGCTGGTCAGGGAATCAAAGGTTTCGATGGTTTTATCAGCTATGCAGATAAAATGTCGCCTTTAGGAAATGCCACAGCCGATGATTGTGCCGATTATACGGTAACGCTGTTTTCCGACCTTACGAAAAAAGTAACCATGCAAAATCTTTTTCATGACGGTGGTTTCTCAAATACCGGTGTAAGCCAAGAGGTTATCGACGAATTTTCAAAATAAGTAGATTTCGATTTATATCATAAGCCATCCCGTGGGGATGGCTTTTATATTGTATTAAACAATGGAGTTGTCGTTTTCTTTTATTATCCCCGTTTTCAACAGACCTGATGAAGTCAGGGAGCTGCTGGAAAGCCTTTCAAAACAAAGCTATCAAAAGCCCTTTGAAATTGTTATCGTTGAAGATGGCTCTACTCAGAGTGCAGAAGCAGTAGTAAAGGAGTATAGCGATAAATTGACTATTTCATATTATAAAAAGCCGAACACTGGCCCAGGCGATTCAAGAAATTATGGCATGCGCAAGGCCAAAGGCAACTATTTTATTATTTTGGATTCTGATTGTGTTTTACCGCCCCAATATTTGGTGGAAGCCGAAAAATCGCTAGAGGAGTATTTTGTACATTGTTATGGTGGGCCCGATGCGGCGCATGAATCGTTCAGCACAGTTCAAAAAGCTATTAATTATGCCATGACTTCCCTTTTGACGACAGGAGGGATTCGGGGCAATAAAACGGCAGTCGGCAAGTTTCAGCCCCGTAGTTTCAATATGGGAATTTCAAAAGAAGCATTTGAAAACGTCGGTGGGTATGGTAATATTCACCCCGGTGAAGACCCCGACCTGACCTTTCGTATCTGGGAAAAGGGATATGATACCAAGTTGATCTCGAAAGCTTTCGTTTTTCACAAACGCAGGATCGATTGGAAGAAGTTTTATATACAAGTGAACAAATTTGGAATGGTACGACCCATTTTGAATAAGTGGCATCCAACAACGGCAAAAATCACATATTGGTTTCCAACCCTCTTCTGTTTAGGGTTTCTTGTCGCATTGACGCTTTTGATTCTTGGTATATCGCTACCTGTTTGGTTGTACGTACTTTATTTTATCTTACTTTTTGTAGATTCCGTCCTTAAGAACAAAAACATTTCGGTGGCCTATCTATCGGTGATTGCCGCCATTATTCAATTTACGGGGTATGGTTATGGTTTTTTAAAATCGACACTTTACCTTAATTTTACCGATAAGGAGCCGCAAGAACTGTTTCCGAAATTATTCTTTGAGCAAAAAGTTGTAACGTGATTCAAAAAATCAAAAAAATTCTGAAAACACGAAAGGTCAAGGTCTTTCTACTTTTTCTGCTTTGCTCGAGCATGATATGGTTTATCAATAATCTTTCGGAGTCTTATATTAACTACGCCACCTTCGATCTTGAATACATAAATGCCCCCGATAGCCTCCTTTTGGCAGATATCTCAAAAGAGAATGTCAATGTTAAATTAAAGGCGGTCGGATTTCAATTTTTGGGTTTCAATCTCAAGAATAAAAAAATAGTTATCGATTTGTCGGATGTGGAGAAAGATGAATCAAAGTTTTATATACCGCACACGGTTTTTCGAAAACAGATCGAAGGTCAATTGCCCAGCTCAATGTCTTTGCTTGAAATGGATAAAGATACCTTGTCTTTTAATTTTTACAAGGCAGAAACAAAAATGGTAAAAGTCAAGCCTAGAATAAAAATCAATCTTGCCCAGAATTATCTATTGGATGGGGATTTAAAAATAGAACCCGATTCGATTGCCATAACTGGGCCCAAAAGTGAAATTGATTCTATAAATAGTGTGAGGACACTAAGCCAAAATCTTACCGATTTAACATCCGATTTTTCCAGAACGGTAGAAGTTTATAAGTCCCCTGAGTTAGAACACACCGTTTTTTCGGCAAATACGGTTCATATTACTGGTATGGTAGCTCGATTTTCGGAAAAAATACTTGAAGTCCCTATAAAAGTCATCAATCAGCCAAGAGGAATGCAAGTCAAAATATTTCCTGATAGAGTTTCTGTCGTCTGTAAAGCTAAAATTGATGAATTAAAGCAGTTGGAAGCATCGGATTTTCTGGTAACCGCCGACTACGCTGCAGTTGAGAAAGGTAATAAGAACATGCTTGACTTGGTACTGGAGAAGAAACCTAAAAGTATCCATAGTGCCCATTTGGATGAAAATAGGGTAGAATTTATTTTGACACAACAACAACAATGATTGTAGCATTGACCGGGGGAATCGGAAGTGGCAAAACCACAGTTGGCAAAATGTTTGTAGATCTTGGGGTGCCCGTGTACAATTCAGATCAATGGGCCAAAAAATTAATGGGCTCTTCAAAAAAAATAAAAAAGGCAATTACCCAGTTGTTGGGCGAACAAGCCTATGATGGCAATGAGTTGAATAAGAAGTACATCTCCGAGGTGGTGTTTAACAACAAGCTCTTGTTGCAAGATTTAAATAAAATTGTACACCCGGCTGTACGTGAGCATTTTTCTTCTTGGGCACGTAAACAAGATTATCCGTACGTAATTCAGGAGGCCGCGATTATTTTTGAAAATAAAGGGCACGAATTCTATGATAAAATTGTGCTGGTTACTGCACCTGAAAAGACGAGAATCGAGCGAGTGATTTCACGCGACGGGGTTTCGGAAAAGGAGATTTTGGCGCGTATGGACAATCAATGGTCCGATCAAAAAAAAATCGCGCTATCCGATTTTGTAATCGAAAATAACGACCTAAAAAGGACCCAAAAACAAGTACAAACGATTCATAACCTGCTACTTAACCTCAACGCTTAATTTCAAATTTTAACATTTTTGTTAAGGTTTGGTTAAACGTACGAAATGCTAAATGTTAAATCTTTAATTTTACGAGTAGATGAATAAGAGGTTGTTTATTCTTTTGGTAATCTTGATGAGCCTCTCACTTATTGGAATCATCTTTGTTCAGGGTTTTTGGATCAAACAATCGGTAGATGATAAAGAGGAACAGTTTTCCAACACGGTTACCGAAGTTCTGAATGAGGTTACCGAAAAAATAACCAGTAGGGAAATAAAGGACTATTCAGAGCGATATTTTGAACTTAGGGATAGTGTAGGAACCCCCAGCGCCGCTCACCTTAAGAACTTTTCCTTTATTCAAAGAGATATGAATTCCAATGAAATCCGGCTTTATGAGCACGGTATTTTAGAGGAAGATTACAATATAGCATCTACGTTCTTTGACAATGGTAGCGGTGACGATACCACAACGATTAAAAATTTTAAGAGTAAGCGTACCACTACCATTTATAAGGAAGATTTCGGACTTGATGGTAAGGGGTATCGGCTGAATGCTGTTCAAAAGCTCGAAAAAATAGGCGGATTGTCGTCTGTTGAAAGGGCGGTATTCGAAGATGTATTTAGCGAGTATGCAAAAAAGGAACCAATTCATATACGGGTTTCTAAGCAGGAAATCGAATTGCTGTTAGATCGTGAGCTCAAAAATAGATCGCTGAATATCGACTTCGAGTACGGAGTCTATAGCAATGGTCTGCCGACTAGGGTGAAGTCAAGAAAATTCAAACTTGGGGAAACCACTGTTTTTCGGGCACCCATGTTTAAAGACAGTGAGGGTAATTCGAATTTCTCCCTGTTAATTTCTTTCCCGAAGAAGAAAAGGTTTTTGATTCGTTCCATATTGAATATGGCCATTTTGTCGCTAATGTTCACCTTAATTATTGTTGTGGCATATGCGGGGGCCATTCATCAGTTGATCAAGCAAAAGCAGATTTCTGAGATAAAGTCTGATTTTATTAATAACATGACTCATGAGTTTAAAACACCTATTGCAACGATTAATTTGGCGGTAGAAGCAATAAAGAACCCTAAAATCATCGGGGACCAAGAAAAAACGCTAAGGTATTTACAGATGATAAGGGATGAAAATAAGCGAATGCATGCCCAAGTTGAAAATGTATTGCGCATATCGAAATTGGAAAAGAACCAATTGGATATTAGTAAGGATAGGGTAGATGTTCACGACATAATACAAGATGCTATAGCGCATGTTGAATTAATTGTAGGAGATAGAGGAGGGTATATAAAAACACACCTCAAAGCAGAAAGAACCGATGTCTTGGCTAATGAGATGCATTTTACAAATGTTATCGTCAATGTTTTGGATAATGCGATCAAGTATTCGCCCGAAGCTCCGAAGATTGATGTGTATACCGAAGTGGCCAAGAATTTTATAATAGTCAAGATAGAAGACCAGGGTGCCGGAATGAGCAAAGCGGTCTTAAAAAAAGTTTTTGAAAAGTTCTATCGCGAGCATACGGGCGATGTACATAATGTAAAAGGGCATGGGTTGGGTCTGGCCTATGTAAAACGAATCATAGAAGATCACCAAGGAGAAGTGTATGCAGAAAGTGAAAAAGGTAAAGGAAGTACTTTCTATATAAAACTGCCTTTAATATAATAACATATGGAAACAATAAATAAGAAAATACTTTTGGTGGAAGATGATCCGAATTTTGGAATTGTCTTAAAAGATTATTTGTCAATGAACGACTTTGACGTCACCTTGGCAAAAAATGGGATGGAGGGATTTGAAAAATTTAAAAAGGATAATTATGACGTTTGTATTTTAGACGTGATGATGCCTTATAAAGATGGCTTTACCCTGGCTAAAGAAATACGTGAAAAAAATGAGAATGTGCCTATAGTTTTTCTTACCGCAAAAACCATGAAGGAAGATGTTCTGAAGGGGTACAAAGCAGGGGCAGATGACTACTTGAACAAACCTTTTGATTCAGAGGTTTTGTTGGTAAAACTTAGAGCGATTCTACAAAGAAAGGCATCGAACACTTTGGCGGATAGTAAAAAGTTTGAGTTCAAAATTGGAAATTTCCATTTGAACTCAAAATTGAGATTTTTGAAATATAAAGAAGAAGAAGCGATAAAATTATCTCCCAAAGAGAATGAGTTGTTGCGACTTTTGGCCCTTCACGAGAACGACCTTATGCCCAGGGAATTGGCACTAACCAAAATTTGGCGCGATGATAATTATTTTACCTCCCGTAGTATGGATGTATATATTGCCAAGTTAAGAAAATACTTAAAACGTGATGACGTTGTTGAGATATTGAACATTCATGGAGAGGGATTTCGATTGGTAGTGAAAGACGAGTAAACTTTCCCGTAGCGAAAGATATACAAAGCATCTATGCAAATGGATGCTTTTTCTTTTAGGCGTGATTTTTTAATTTCCTTAATATTTCGGAAAGAATCGCCTTAGGCGCCTGGTCGATGGAGACCGATAGGGCATCTTTTGGTATTTCCAAGGTTTCAAATTGTGATTTGAGCAGGTCAGGGGGCATAAAATGCCCTTTTCTTTTTTCCATCCTTTCTAAAATCAAATCAAAAGAGCCGGATAAAAAGATAAACACCGGTTCGTTTTCCAAATCTTTTTTTAGAATCTCACGATATGATTGTTTGAGTGCCGAGCAGACGATTACTGCCCCTTTTTCCCTATTTTCTTGTGATAGGTCATTCAAACGGAGCAGCCAACTCTTTCTGTCTTCATCGTTTAAAGGGTGTCCGGCTGCCATTTTTTTTACATTTTCTTTTGGGTGATAATCGTCGCCGTCATAGAAGGGAACGGATAGTTCTTTTGCCAATGCCTCCCCAACGGTTGTTTTTCCTGAACCGGAAACGCCCATTACATAATAAATATTTGATTCAACCACGAGGTAGTTCCTTTAGTTTAGTATTGATCGCCACAACAACTTCTTCAATAGTGGTTTGATTGTCGAGGCGTAACATTTGTTCATCTTTTCTGAACCAAGTTAGCTGTCTTTTGGCAAATCGCCTAGTATTTTTTTTGATTTCCGATATAGCAAAATCCAGATGCCATGTCCCATCCAGATAATTGAATAGTTCCCTGTATCCGATTGTTTGCAGGGCATTCTGAGCCCTATGTGGGTAAACTTCCCGGGCTTCCTGCAAAAGCCCTTGTTCCATCATCATATCTACCCTTTTTTCAATACGATTATAAATCACTTTTCTATCGGCAAAAAGCCCTAAGGTTACACTTTTAAATGGTCTGGGGGGCTTATTTTGATTGAGAAATGATGAGTAGGGTTTACCAGAGCCCAAACAGATTTCCAAAGCGCGAATCAAGCGATGTGGGTTTTCTAAATCTACCCGAACACTATAGTCGGGGTCTAATTCTTTAAGCATTTTTTGCAGCTTTTCTATGCCTTCGGTTTCTAACTTTACATTGAGTTCTTCGCGCACCTCGGGGGAAATAGTGGGGAATTTATCCAAACCCTTTGTTACGGCATCTACATATAGGCCGCTGCCACCGACCATGATAACGACTTCCTTTTTTTTAAAGAGTTCACCTAGTAACGTCATGGTGTCTCTCTCAAAATCGCCTACCGAGTAATTGTCAAATATACTTTTGTGCTGAATGAAATGATGCTTGACGGTATGTAATTCCTCCGACGACGGAACGGCGGTTCCAATGCTCATTTCTTTAAAAAACTGGCGCGAATCGGCTGATATTATTTCGGTGTTATAGTATTTGGCCAAGGCTATTGCCATGCTCGTCTTTCCTATGGCCGTAGGGCCTACAATACAAATCAAGAGCTTGTCGGCCATTAATCATCGCTTAATTTGTGACCGCATTTTCTGCAATATTTCGCATCTGCGCGTATAATGTCAGCACCACAGTCTGTACACGAAAGTCCATCACCTTGCGTTTTGTCCTTATCTAGTTTAGAGGCGTATTCGGCTGAAACAATACCTGTTGGCACAGCTATGACCCCATAACCGATAATCATAATGAGCGTGGCTATAAATTGGCCTAAGGCGGTCTCTGGCGAAATGTCACCATAGCCAACGGTGGTTAGCGTAACAATGGTCCAATACACGCTATGGGGAATACTATTAAAACCATGTCCAGGCCCTTCGACCAAATACATGATGGTGCCAAGCAATACGGAAATGATGAGGACGAAAAAAACGAAAACGAAAATTTTGGTTCTGCTTGCTCTTAATGACCTTATCAAATTGTTAGATTCGCCTACAAAACGGACCAGTTTCAGGATTCTAAATACTCGTAGCAATCGGAGCGCCCGAAATGCCGTAATATATTGTGATCCAACTACGAAAAAAGACAAATATTTCGGAATGGTAGAAAGGAGGTCTATTATGCCGAAGAAGCTAAAAATATATTTTTTGGGTTTATTGATGCAAATAATGCGAAGTATATACTCAATCGAAAAAAGAATGGTGACAATCCATTCAGTAGTATTGAAAAAGGCATGATATTTTGCATCGAGACGTGGTATGCTCTCGAGCATTACAATAATTACACTAAAAACAATGAGTGCCAATAAGACAACATCGAACAGCTTACCAGCCGGTGTATGGGTACCGTATATAATTTCATGCAAGGTGCTGCGCCACCCTTTGCTTGGTTTGTACGTTTTCAAATTTTAAATATCTAGTTCCAATATTTTTAAAACCCTACGTTTTCTCAGATACGATTCGATTATATGTTTGGCATTCGAACTGGGCGTCATCGGTGTAATAATTGATTCTAAGATATGAATATTATTGATTTGATGATTCAAATTGTAAAATCCTAGTCCTTGGAAAGCTCCGTTTTTAATAAGAATAGCACTGTATTCGCCTACCTCACGCCCTTTGTCCACAATCACGATATTTTTTTTACTCAAAGCGTATTTGTCGACTACTTGTTTAACTCGTTCATTATATACAATTGCTTTTTCATCGGGACATAGCGGTGTATCAGATTTAGTATCAAGAATCCCATTTATTTTTTGGCACAATTGAAATTCTTCCGTCACTTTTTTTATAAAATTCTTTGCGCTTTCAAGACCATTAAAAGTGGTAATCATGTCCGAAGAATTGTAATTTGACCTTTCTATGCGCAGTGCTCGATAACCCGATTCGTTGACCATGGAAAAAACGGCATGTGAAAACAGTTTTCGGGATTTCGGACGCCCATATTTAGGCCTATTGCGGGAAAGCTCTTCATTTTCCTTTAATAGGGCGATCAGTTCGCTGCCTGTTTTTTCAAAAGTGATTTTTTTGGTTTCTTTCTGAAGCTTTCTGGCCCGCTCTCCGTTCTTGGTAAAATGCTGGTTTACCCGTTTTTTGATATCGCGGCTTTTTGACAAAAAAATGATATCTCCGTCTTTATTATGTATATAAAATACTCCGGTTTCAGAAGGCATTTGTTGCACAATATCCAGTTGTCGTGGAGATAGCTCACCATGGGCCTCCTTACGAACGATGTCCTTGATTATTGCTTTGTCGGTATCCTTTGCAAGCAATAGTTTAAAGAGTTTTAGGGTAGCGAGTGCATCGCCATTGGCTCGATGTCTGTCAGTAACCGGTATTCCCAGTGACCGAACCAGTTTGCCCAAGCTATGGGATTCGGCTTCTGGAATCAATTTTTTGGAAAGATCGACCGTACAAAGTGTTTTACGTTCAAAATTATACCCCAGTCTTCGAAACTCGGTGCGCAATATCCGATAATCGAATTGGGCATTATGGGCTACCAATATAGTGTCTTGGGTAACCTCGACGATGCGTTTCGCTATTTCGTGAAACTTGGGCGCCGTTCGCAGCATTTTATTGTTGATACCGGTTAGATTGACAACAAAGGGTTGTATTTCTTTTTCGGGATTCACCAAGCTTATGAATTTATCAACTACCTCATGACCGTCAAATTTATGGATGGCGATTTCGGTGATACCTTCCTCATTATATTTGCCACCCGTTGTTTCTATATCTAAAATTGAGTACATGTAGTTCTAAATTCTAATTTGACAAGTGTGTTGACATGTCAGGTCTAATCTAATGTGTATTTCGTTCCCCAAATATACTACTTCCGATTCGTACCATAGTACTGCCTTCTTCGATAGCGATTTGGTAATCTCCGCTCATCCCCATGGACAATATGGAAACGTCGGGATTTAGCAATTTCACTGTTTCGAACAGCTTTTTTAGCGTTTTGAATTCTCGCCTTATTTGATTTTTATCATTCGTAAAGGTGGCCATACCCATCAGGCCCTTAATTCTAATGTTTCCCAATTCGTGTAATTCAGGGTTTTGAATTAGGTGGTTCAACTCTCCTTCATCAAAACCAAATTTGGTATCCTCCTCTGCGATGTGTATCTGTAATAGACACGAAATGATGCGGTCATGTTTTTTCGCCTGCTTATCGATTTCCTTTAGCAATCGAAGACTGTCGACGCCATGGACCAAAGAGACGAACTCCGCCATGTATTTTACTTTGTTGCGCTGCAAATGGCCAATCATATGCCATTGGATGTCTTTGGGCAATTGCTCCCATTTGATAACCATCTCCTGAACCTTATTTTCCCCAAAAATACGATGTCCGGCATCATATGCTTCCTGAATCATATCGGTGGGTTTTGTTTTAGAAACGGCAACTAGGGTTACACGTTCCGGTAGGTTTTTTTTTAAATCTAATAGGTTATCTTTAATTGACATTTGGTTTGCTGTTTTTTCGGTTTATAGTCTTCCTTCAAATCGTAATTGCGAAGCACTTTTAAACTATAAACTGATTGGCCACTTTCTCGGCTTTTTTCGAAATAGAATAGTCATAAAACCCTTCCCCCGATTTCACTCCCAACTTTCCGGCCATGACCATGTTTATTAGTAGTGGACAGGGAGCGTACTTCGGATTTTTAAACCCCTCATATAGCACATTGAGTATGGCGAGGCATACGTCGAGACCAATAAAATCGGCAAGTTGCAAAGGCCCCATAGGGTGTGCCATACCTAGTTTCATCACTGCATCGATTTCAGCTACACCCGCCACGCCATGATATAAGGTCTCTATGGCCTCGTTGATCATCGGCATTAAAATGCGATTTGCCACGAAACCAGGGTAATCGGAAACTACTGTCGGTGTTTTCCCCAAACCATAAGTGAGTTGCATAATTTGATCAGTGGTCGTATTCGAGGTACTGTACCCACGAATAATTTCTACCAATGGCATGAGTGGCACCGGGTTCATAAAGTGCATACCAATGACTTTTTCAGGTCGCTGTGTCGCTGCGGCAATTTGGGTAATCGATATTGATGAAGTATTGGTGGCCAAGATAGTGGCATTATCGCAATGCGTATCTAGTTCTTTAAAAATTCTTAGCTTTAAATCAACATTTTCCGTTGCGGCCTCAACTACCAAATCGACTTTTTCGATTCCTTTGATCAATTCGGTAAAGGTCGAAATACCACTTAAGGTCCTGGTTTTGTCGTTTTGTGAAATTTTCTCTTTCACCAACATGCGGTCAAGGTTATTGGAAATTGTTGTTAGACCCTTGTCAAGGGCTTTTTGTGAAACATCGATTAAGTTGACCTTATAGCCTTTTTGTGCGAAGACATGGGCTATTCCATTGCCCATTGTGCCAGCACCTACTACTGCTATTTTTTTCATAATTACGTATTATCTCAATTGCATTCAGGGGAACAATGCTTTTGCCAAGGGTGTAAAATTATCATTTGTCTCAAACTGCTTCTGTACTTTAAAATTGTGATTTTAAACCATCAGCACTTTTAAAATGAGGAAATGACCTGCAATGCGACTTTTAGTGCCTGGGTGCCCTGCTTTAGTGTGACAATCGGAGAAGTGTTATTGGCAATGGCCTCGGCAAAAGTCTCCAATTCATCCAAAATGGCATTGTTTGTGGCTATATCCGGATTCTCGAAATATATTTGTTTCTTTACCCCTTCGGCATTTTGTAGTATCATATCGAAATCACCGGCCTTTTCGGGTGCATCCTTCATTTTTACTACTTCTACCTTTTTATCCAAAAAATCTACCGAGATATAGGCGTCTTTCTGAAAGAACCGCGATTTACGCATGTTTTTCAACGAAATTCTACTGGCCGTCAGGTTGGCTACACATCCATTTTCGAATTCGATACGCGCATTGGCAATATCGGGAGAATTACTGATGACCGAAACGCCACTGGCATTGATGTGTGCCACATCTGAATCGACCACACTAAGAATAGCATCGATATCATGTATCATTAAGTCGAGTACGACGGGTACATCGGTACCCCGTGGATTGAACTCCGCCAAGCGATGCGTTTCAATGAACATTGGGTTTTTAATATTGTTTTTGACCGCTGTAAAAGCAGGGTTGAATCGTTCAACGTGGCCGACTTGGCCCTTGACGTTATACTTTTCTTCAAGAATCAATAATGCTTCGGCTTCTTCAAGTGTATTCGTAATAGGTTTTTCGATAAATACATGTTTTCCTCGCTCCATCGATTTTTTGGCACACTCGAAATGGGAAAGGGTAGGGGTAACAATATCTACAACATCTACGGCGTCTATTAAACTATTAATATTTTCAAAATACCGATAGCCAAATTCCTCGGAAACTTTTTTACCATTAATCGCATCGGGGTCAAAGAAACCAATTAAATCGTATTTGTCAGATTCATTGAGTAACCGTAGATGGATTTTTCCTAAATGTCCCGCTCCGAGAACACCGACTTTAAGCATAATTTAGATTTTTATCAAAAATAAGGAGATTAAATCGGAATTTATCAATTGTTGTTCAGTTAATAGTTCTTGCTATTTTCTAAAAATTGAATTGACCATTACCTGTTTACTTTTATACCTTTGCATATTAAAACCAAACCATTGAAAGATACCTTAAAGCATCGGGGAATGCGGAATAAATTGGCCGATGTACTTATTAAAAAGGGCATCACCGATAAAAAAGTGCTCGATGCCGTTCGCAGTATCCCCAGACATTTGTTCATTGATAGCAGTTTTGAAGGGCATGCCTACCAAGATAAGGCATTTCCGATAGGTGCCGAGCAAACTATTTCGCAGCCGTATACCGTTGCTTTTCAGACTGAACTGCTCGAAGTGAAGCCCGGCCATAAAATTTTGGAAATTGGTACCGGTAGTGGTTACCAAACTGCGGTATTGTTAAAGTTGGGCGCAAAAGTATATACTATCGAACGTCAATTACTACTTTTTAAAAAGACCAAAATTTTCTTTGATAAAATGGGCTATCGACCTAAGAAAGCCATATTTGGAGATGGGTACAAAGGGCTGCCAGAACAAGCTCCATTTGACGGTATTATTGTGACTGCCGGTGCTCCTGAGGTGCCAAAAGCTTTATTGTCGCAACTAAGTGTAGGCGGACGATTAGTGATTCCAGTTGGTGTCGATGAGCAGATTATGACTTTGTTTATACGAAACTCTGAAAAGGAATTTGAAAAAAAGGAGTTTGGCTCTTTTCGATTCGTTCCGCTGTTAACGGATAAGAATTAAGATACTTGGTATGTCTTTTTGGTTCTTTAAAAAGTTTGGTACCCTGCTCTTTTTTAGAATCTATTAATTCATGTCTGCGGTGCGGCTTGGTGGACAGTGTAAAAATTAAACAGAGCCGCTTTTGTGTTCAGGTCCCGATTAATTCTATATCGGCCCGAACAATCGTTTGTCAAAATTAAAAGGTCGACTTTCGATTATTTTAACTTTTCCAAAATCTTTATGTTGTGGATTTATTAAATAATTGTAGTCACCTTGAACAATGGCCGAGGGCACTTTTAAAATAAGGCCTTTTTTATCGTTCACGAACGTATCGCCTTCGAGTTGGGTGAAATGTAGCGGTGGATTAC